>UQCD01000006.1 GCA_900539455.1 uncultured Eubacteriales bacterium | reverse complement strand
TAAAATATAACAGTTATTAAATTTCTTAAAACAGGTGAAATCTCAATCGGAATTTTTGGATTTGAGGTATAAAAGGAATGAATGCTAAAGAGTGTATGATTGAAGCTGATAAATTGTTGCAAAAATGGAGTTGTTATTCTATAGAAAACAGAAGGTATATTGAGAAAATATTTAATGGTTCCAATAGGTATGACATGATGTTAAACGTAGATGTAATGCAGAAACAGGCAAAGATTTATGTATTGGAAAGAGGAGTGACAATTTATGAGTACAGAACAGAGAGGAAAGAGATTGTAATATATGCTGTTCTTCGTGATATTATTGGGATAATTTCCGATATATTTATATGCGATTCACATGTTGATGAAAAAGGATACCTGCATTTTACTGAAAATGTATCCAATTATAGAAAGAAAATAGCCGATGAGGCATTTTCATTAATGGGAGAGCCATATAATGAGTGGAATCGACAAGGAATTTCTATTTGGGATTTTAAGCGAAGTTTTGCGGGGGAATAAGTGGACAACTTTTCTTTTCTACACGAAGAACCTAAATGAATGGAGATAATTTATGAAGTATTTTGACGCAAAGTCAAATGACGGCTATTACAACCCCAATACAAATTTTCGCTCATATTTTCTCTCATTTGATGATTGCACACGACTTGAAATTATGAACAAGCCGAAAATTTCAGATTTTCCCAAGGAACTTGCTCGTACGGGATATGCACACATTGCATTCAGCGTAGGTAGCAAAGAAAAGGTTGATGTTCTTACTGCAAGGCTTAAGGCTGACGGATATAAAGTTGTCAGTGGTCCACGAACAACAGGAGATGGTTATTATGGTAAGTAAATTAAGATATGGTAATACAAATACCTTTTTAGTTCAAGGAGAAAACGGATATTTGCTTGTTGATACCGATTATGCAGGAACAATGCCAGCGTTTTATAGAGCAATTAAAAAAAACAACATAAAAGTAAATGACATTTTGTATGTTTTGGCTACTCATTATCATCCAGACCATATTGGCTTAGTTAGTGAATTAATGGAGCAAGGAGTAAGACTTCTTGTGATTGATACTCAATGCTCACAAATTCATTATTCTGATGAAATTTTTAGTAGAGATAAACGATTAATTTATAAACCTATAGAGGAAAAAGATGCCATAGTTATTAGTTGTCAAACAAGTAGGGAATTTTTAAATAATATTGGTATTGCAGGAGAAATTATTTCTACAACGAGCCATAGTGAAGATAGCATATCTTTGATATTAGATAATGGTATATGTATTGTAGGTGATTTAGAACCTATTGATTATTTGGATGCCTATGAAGAAAATACTAATTTGAAGACAGATTGGGAACTTGTTATGAGCTATAATCCTAAACATATCTACTACGCTCACGCAAATGAAAAGATATTGTAAAAGAAATAAGAACGCTTAATAAGAGCAAAAATATAGGCAGACGGTTTTACACCAATCTGCCTACAAAAGCTATCTTTTACTTATAAACTGCCCTTACTCTACATTTTTCAATGCTTCGTCCATTGGGATTTTCTTAATCTTTCTAAACTGTAATAATGCTACTGCAATATATGCGGCCATAATCATAACAAACATTTTTACATATGTTGCTGGTCCAATGTATAATGTAAGCCAGCCAGGATAATCCTTCATCATTTCAAAGTAAATTTCATCTATAACTACTGTTGCAATATACATATTAAGCAATGTTGAAATAACTACAGCCCAGGTAGTTGCTATTAAGTACAATCTGCTTATTTCGCCATTGTTATATCCTAATATTTTAACCATTGATATTGCATTTGAATTCTTCTCAATTACAAGCTTTGTTAATAAATAAATTAAAATAATTACTAACACTATTGAAAATACATTCAAAAGCTGGAAGATTTCACCCATAGATTTGTCTAACTGTCTTGATACCTTTGTTAAATCATCTATAGTAATAGTTGCTGCTATATATTTTTCGTCAATCTCATCTAATTTTTCATTAGAGAAATATCCGTTAAAATATCCTTCATCCTTTCCAAAGGTATCTGTAAACATATCACTTGTCATAAAAATACTTATACCTGATGGATATTTTTTTATACCAGCTACCTTAAACTTGTACTGCTTACTATCATATATTTCCTCTAATTCTATTTCATCGCCTTCATCAATGCCATATTTTTCAGCATATGAGCTAGAAATAATAACCTCATTTTCAGGTAATTTGTCCGTTACATATTTGCTATCCTTTGCAATTCCATATACATTAACCTCT
The DNA here is from genome assembly GCA_900539455.1 of uncultured Eubacteriales bacterium. Lineage (GTDB taxonomy): Bacteria > Bacillota > Clostridia > Lachnospirales > Lachnospiraceae > SVEL01. The sequence continues at coordinate 94,371 of UQCD01000006.1, read as the reverse complement.
TCTCCCTCTCCGTCGTCCTGCTTTATTTTTAATGAATTTACACTATACTTTTCAGCATCTTTATTTTCTACTTCAACTTGTCCTTTAAGAACATATTGATAATTTGAAATCATATTATCAGTTATTTCGTCCTGATAATTTTCAAGCAAAGGCTTCATCATTAAACCAAATAATAATAATACGCTGGCAAGTGCAATTCCAATAAATAACATTATGTAATTAACTCTATTTTGAATTAATATTCTAATCCTGAAACGGGTAAAGAATTTAAAATGAGGTAATTTAACTGCCTTCTTATTAGTTTTCTTTGTTAAATCTCTCTTTATAAATTTTAAAGGAGAAAGCTTAAGCTTATTAACAAGAACAAGAACATTTACGAACAACATTATTATCAGAGGAATTATTGTTGTAAGTACAAAGGCTTCTCCATTCCATATTGTTTCATATGTAGGTAAGCTATAGCTGCCATAGTACATAGCAGCAACTATATCCTTAAACAATGTATATCCTAAAATATTTCCTATTAAAGCTGCTGCCACAGTAACTATCATTGGCAATGTAAGATAGTGGCCTAAAAGCTCGCCTCTGGTGTAGCCAGATGCCCTAAGTGTACCAATAACTGTAGCTTCCTTTGTAATTGTATGACTTATGGTAATTGCAAAAACAAATGCCATAATTACTATTAAAATATACAAAAGGACAATCATCATTGCCTTGTCGCCACCCATGTCATCACCTGTAAAGTGAATTGCCTGATTACTATATTCCGGAATATAGTCTGCTATGGAATTGCCTGATACCATTACTTCTTTTACAAGCTTTTCCATAAATTTATCTGACATTTCCTTTGATTCAGTTTCATTCTTTGGTGCCTCATTATAAGTAAATGCGTAGCTATACTTTTTTATATCATTACTTAAGCTATCGAAATACTCATCATTTACTATTGCTACACCAAACTTAATAGAGTCAAACATAAGGTCTGTATTACTTGAAAATAATGCACTATAATCAGATAATGCAACCAACCCTGTAACCTTAAGCTCCTTACCTCTAACAGTAATCTTGTCGCCTATTTCTAAAGAGTTATTGTCAGCAAACATCCTGTCAATGGCAATTTCATTTTGATTTGAAGGAAGCTCTCCCTTCATAATACAAATCTTATCAACCTCTGTTCTGTTTTTAAATACTCTTACTGTACATTCGTCCTTGCTATCTCCATTTACATCCGTATCAAGGTCAATGTAGTAATTTTCATACAATTTTACCCCATCAGCTTCAATATTTTTAATTGCAGCCTCATCTAATTCATTATTTACTACAAAATGGCCATCTTCAATATTGTATTTTTCAAAGCTGTTATCATATGCAGTTATCATACTGCTGCCGGCAACTAAAAAGCCTGAAACAAAGCCGATTGTAAGTGCCATAAACAAAAATATTACAAGATATTTTGAAAACTCCGACTTAAATTCTCTCGGTAACCTTTTCCTTAATGGATTTTTCATTACTTTTCACCACCTTACCAATCAAGCTCACTTGCCTGAATTTTTGTTTCATTCTTGTAATCTTTTCTTATTTGTCCATCTCTTAGCTTTATTACTCTGTCAGCCATGTTTTTAATTGCATCATTATGTGTAACCATAATAACTGTATTTCCATACTTTTTATTTACATCCTCAATAAGCTTTAGGATTTCCTTTGAGGTATTGTAATCCAATGCTCCTGTTGGCTCATCACATAATAAAATATCAGGATTTTTAACAATAGCACGGCCAATAGCTGTTCTTTGCTGCTGTCCTCCTGATAACTGATTTGGTAATTTATGTCTATGTTCATAAAGTCCTAAGGTTTTTAATAAATCATCAATTTCTAAGGGATTGTCACTAAGATAAGCACCTACCTCAATATTTTCTTTAACATTAAGGTTTGGTATTAGATTGTACATTTGGAAAACATAGCCTAAATGCTTTCTACGATATACTGTAAGTGATTTTTCATTCATATCACCTGTTTTTTCGCCATTAATTGAAACATAACCGCTTGTAGCATTATCAATACCACCAATAATATTTAATAGTGTTGATTTACCAGAGCCTGAAGGTCCAAGTAAAACACATATCTCGCCTTTTTCAACACTAAAGCTTATACCCTTTAAAACTTCAACTTCATTATCTCCACTTCCAAAACTCTTTTTTAAATCTCCAATTTCTAGAAACATAAATCCTCCTTATATACGCAATTTCTAAATTTTCTTATATAAATTTCACAATCCATACTTAAAAATACAGAAGGTTAAGTATTTCCTAATTGCAAATGATAACGATTTTCATTTGCAATTAGGAGTATAATATTATGTTTCTAATTTGTCAACTACTTAATCAAAATCTCCGTTACGATATTGTACAGGTGTCATATTAGTTTTCTTTTTAAAGGTCCTGTTAAAATGCTCTACATTCTGATAGCCTATTGCGTGAGCAATATTTTCAACTGTCATATTTCCATTTCTAAGTAATGTCTTAGCCTTTTTTATTTTTACACTTGTAATAATATCTCCAAAGTTTTTACCAGACTTTTTCTTTATATACCTGCATAAATAAGGTGCTGAAATATGAAATTCATTAGCTAAGGACTCTAAGGTAACTGTCTGATAATTACTTTGAATGTAATTCATAATTGCCATTAGCCTTTCATCATCACCATATTCATTTTTCACAATCTGAGGCAGCTTATTTACACATACACAAAGAGCGTGTATTGAAGCCTTAATAATATCCTCATCTATACCTGCACCCCAATATTTACAATTATCACAAATAATTCCCACATAGGCTATTGCCTTTGAAGATGAACCATCTGATAATGCGTGCTCCTCATAAGTTGTAAGCTGATAATCAATTCCAAAGAATTGCTTAATGGCGTTGCTTACTGCGTCAAGTCTGCCATTACCATTAGCATCTACAATAGTTTTTCTTCCACCATAGAAAATAGTTGCCTCTGCCATTATTCCATTAATCTGTTTAAAGTGACATTCATTTATCTGGAAATATGGTGTATTTTCTATATAATTGCTTTCAAATATTTCATATACTACCTTTGGCGAAAGCTCTCTATGCTCCTTATCCGAAACTCCCTTTACCCTATAGCCCACCTCTTCTCTCATTCCTTCTGGAAGTGATATTGAAAAGTTTTGCTTTAATATATAGTTTACACCACCCTTGCCCGACTGGCTGTTTATTCTAATTACATCTGAGTCATAAGTTCTTCCCACATCAACCGGGTCAATAGGAAGATAAGGCACATCCCAAATATCTCTTTTGTTGTCTATTCTATACTGCATTCCCTTTGCAATAGCATCCTGATGAGAGCCGGAAAATGCTGTAAATACCAAATCTCCTGCGTATGGACTTCTATCGTGTACCTTCATTCTGGTAAGTCTTTCATAGGTTTTTCTAATCTCTGGCATATTAGAAAAGTCAAGCTTTGGGTCAACTCCGTGACTATACATATTCATTGCTACTGTAATAATGTCTACATTTCCTGTTCTTTCTCCATTGCCAAATAATGTACCCTCTACTCTGTCTGCTCCTGCAAGCACAGCCATTTCTGCATCACTTACACTACAGCCCCTATCATTATGAGGGTGAACAGAAATTATTACATTTTCTCTATTTAATAAATTTTTATGAACATATTCTACCTGTGAAGCGAAAATGTGAGGCATTGAGGTTTCAACAGTTGTAGGCAGATTAATTATTAATTTGTTTGTCTTTTTAGGCTTTAATATATCAATAACTGCATTACATACCTCTACTGCATAATCCACTTCAGTTCCTGAAAAGCTCTCTGGACTATATTCAAAGGATATATTCTTTTTATCCTTAGCAAGCTTCTTTAATAATTTTGCACCATCTATAGCAATCTGCTTAATCTCCTCCTTGCTCTTTTTAAACACCTGCTGTCTTTGAGCTACTGAGGTTGAATTATAAAGATGTACTATTGCGTGTGGTGCTCCCTCTATAGCCTCAAAGGTCTTTTTAATAATATGTTCTCTTGCCTGTGTTAAAACCTGAATAGTAACATCCTCAGGTATCATATTCTGTTCAATTATTGTTCTGATAAACTCATATTCTGTTTCTGATGCTGCCGGAAAGCCTACCTCTATTTCCTTAAAGCCAATATCCACTAACATTTTAAAGAACTCTAATTTCTCATCAAGGCTCATTGGCTCGATTAATGCCTGATTACCATCTCTTAAATCTACAGAACACCAAATAGGTGGCTTTTCTATACAATCCTTTTTAACCCAGTCATAAGAGCTTACTGGTGGCATAAAATATTGCTTTCTATACTTTTCATAATTCTTCATAAATGTATTCCTTCTTTCTTTTTCATTATATATTTATTTTTCTGGTTGGCTATAGGATAAGGTTTGTTATATGGCTTGCCCATAAGCTCGTAGCAAAGCTGCTCGCTTATTAGTGGTCGTCAAATGCTCGCTGTGCTTGCATGGCAAAAACTTTTATTTTCATATAGCCTATACTGCAAGCACCTTGTGCATCATATCCATATGTCACTTTGTGCAAGCACAAGTTCCATATGAATACGATACACATTAAAACGAGCATATTGACTATGGTTAATATGCGTTTTTTATGAAAGGTGGCGGCGCTTGACTTGTCACCATATAAAAAAACGCCTCTACAGCTTTTGCTGTAGAGACGAATAATCGCGGTACCACTCTACTTCATGATTTAATCATGCACTTTAGACACCATCATGTCCTTCCCCTATAACGCAGGGCCCGCGTCCTTAGCTACTGTTATTTCACCAAGGCAGCTTCAAGGCGAGTTCGCAAACTTCGTTTTATCATTTTCCACCAACCAATGACTCTCTTAAAAAACTAGGAAAACTACTATTCCTCTTCATTGCTTTTAACTTATGGTCATATGGTAACATAAAAAATATAGTTTGAAAATGATTAATTTTAATCACTTTATATGATATATTTTAACTTTCTTTTTTCTTAATATCTGTGTCAAAATCGTAATCTCTTCCAGGAAGAATTGCATTTAATAAAATACCTAAAATTGCTGCTATAGCAAGTGCTGTTAATGTAATAGAGGTCGAGCCTATATTGATAGTAATACCACTGCCAAAGCCTAAGCCACTTACAAGAATTGTAGCTGCAATAATAAGGTTTCTTGATTTTGTAAAGTCTACCTGATTTTCAACAACATTTCTAACACCATTTGCAGCAATCATTCCGTAAAGAATAAAGCTGATACCACCAATTATTGAGCTTGGTATTGTTCCTATAACTCCCGAAATCTTAGGGAAAAAGCTAAGTATAATAGCATAAATTGCTGCTATTCTTATTACTCTAGGGTCGTGTACTCTACTAAGCTCTAATACACCTGTATTTTCACCATAGGTTGTATTTGCTGGTCCACCAACAAGACCTGAAAGCGAGGTTGCTAAACCATCTCCAATTAAAGTTCTGTGTAAGCCTGGGTCCTCAATATATTTTTCGCCAACTGTTGCAGAGATAGCTGACATATCTCCTATATGCTCCATCATAGTAGCAATGGCAATAGGTGCCATAACTAATATAGCTGTAATATCAAACTTACATAATTCAAATGGCTGTAAGCTAAACCACTTTGCAGCCTCTATACTTGAAAAGTTAAGAATTTCTGAGCCACCTGGATTTGTAATACCACATCCATGCAATACTAATGCAAATAAGTATGAAATCACTACACTTAAAAGAATTGGAATGATTTTAAACATACCTTTTCCCCATATATTAAATATTACTATAATTGCAAAGGCTGCAATAGCAATCAGCCAGTTGCTTGATGCGTTTGTAACTGCTGAAGATGCTAATGACAAACCAATACATATAATAATAGGTCCCGTAACTACCGGAGGTAAAAATCTCATAACTTTCTTTACCCCTACAAGCTTAATAACAAGTGCTAAAACAAGGTAAAGCAAACCAGCTACTACTATACCACCGCAGGCATAGGAAAGCTTTTCTGATGCAGGCATATCCTTGTATATTCCTGTGTTAAGATTTGCTATGGTTTCAAATCCACCTAGAAATGCAAAGGATGAACCTAAAAATGCAGGTACCTTTCCCTTTGAGATAAAGTGAAATAATAATGTACCAACACCTGCACAGACTAATGTTACCTGGATAGATAATACTTCCTGTCCAAAGTATTGATTAACTAAAATTGGAACTAAAATTGTTGCGCCAAACATTGCAAACATATGCTGTAGTCCCAACAGCAGCATTTTAGGTATGCCTAATACCCTTGCATCACGAATTGCTTTTTGTTCATTCATATTGCTTTTTCCTTTCTCTTTTGGCAATCCTTACTTGTATTTTGTCCATAATTGCCCACTATATAGAAGTATAATAATTATCTATGTATTTGACAATATATTTCTTTAAATTTCCAGTATTTATATCTTAAAAATCGTCATTTAATCGGTTTTATTTGTTGACTATTACTACTATTTAAACTAAAATTTAAGGTAAGAATTTATCTTGGAGGAATTAAAATGGATAATGTAAAAATAATGGATCATCCTCTTATTCAGCATAAGATTTCCAGACTAAGAGATGAACGCACAGGTACAAATGAGTTTCGTACTTTAGTTGAAGAGATAGCAATGCTTATGGGCTTTGAGGCATTGCGTGACCTTCCTACAGAGGAAATTGAAATAAAAACCCCTATTGAAACCTGTATGTCACCAGTTATTGCTGGTAAAAAGTTAGCAGTAGTTCCTATTCTTAGAGCTGGTCTTGGTATGGTAGGTGGTATCCTTAGCTTAGTTCCATCTGCAAAGGTTGGTCACATTGGTCTTTATCGTGACCCTGAAACCCACGAGCCACACGAATATTACTGCAAACTACCTGAGCCTATTGACCAGAGAACTATTTTAGTTGTTGACCCTATGCTTGCAACTGGTGGTTCTGGCTCTGAGGCTATTGATTTCATTAAACAGCACGGTGGCAAAAACATAAAATTTATGTGTATTATTGCTGCACCAGAAGGTCTTGAAAGACTTAAACATGACCACCCAGACATTCAAATCTATGTAGGTCATGTTGACAGACAGTTAAATGAACACGCTTACATCTGCCCAGGTCTTGGAGATGCTGGTGATAGAATTTTCGGCACAAAATAATACTGTATGAAATTTTGCAGCATAAAGCTTTAGCACAAAATTAAACCCCAGTGATAATATTGCCTGATATACAATTACATAATTGCCAGACAGCACTATCACTAGGGTTATTCTTTTTCACTTTATCATTTATTTTTAATCCCCTATTCTTAATCCCTCGTTCTTTATCCCATATTCTATATCCTTTATCCTTTATTCCATATCCTTCAATTTTTATTTAATTAAAACATATAATCTATATCTATTCCCTTTAAATCATCATCTGTAAGATTATTTTGCTTTTTAATCTTTTTAATTTCCTCTTGAACATCCTGTATTGTCTTTTCATTTTCCTTATTTTTCTCTTCTATTTTGTCTAACTGTTCCTCCTTAGCCTGCTGTTCCTCCTCCTTCTTCTCTGCCTTTTCCTTCTCCTCCTGCTGTGTTTCTTCAACCTTATCTACTGCCTCTTGTCTTAACATTCCTGTTATCTCATCACTGGCAGCCTCTATAACCTGCTCTGCTGCCTTATTTGCCTTTTGTACAGCTCTTAGCTTTAGCTGTTCAATCTTTGCCTGACTTATACTTCCTGTAATATTCTGCAAGGTTGTATCACCCTTTGATACAACATCCTTATATTCCCTTGCTGTATCATTAAGCTCTAAAACTGCCTTTTGATACTCTGTAAGAGGTGTACCCTCAAGCTCCTTAAGTCTGTCCATTTCCTCATCAGTAAAACTACCTACATCCAGCTTATTTTTGCTGTCCTGCTTTTTCTGTAAAATTTCTAAATCCTTTTGCTCCTGTGAGTCTAATTCCACTCCATATTCTTTTCTTAGCTGCTCCTTGGTATTTTCTATATCCTTTAACATATCAGATGAAAATTTTATATCCTTTAGAGCATTTGTATGCTCACTACGCATACTATCTATGCCATCACTGACCTTATTTTCTGTTTTCCAAGCACTATCTATCAGCTTTCTAGCCTTTTGTCTAGCCTTTGTTCTTTTTTCACTTACTAGACTTTTAGTATCCTCTGTATTGTCTTGCCCAACAAAATATCTGTTTTTATGCTTTTTATTCTGATTTTGGTCATTTACCTTTTTAGAATATCCATTAGATATATTATCATTTCTTACAAGTTTAACATTCATAATAAATCCTCCATGATTGCTTTGTCACACCAGTAGCGTAAAAAATCCTTTTTCTACACATAATATTACGTGTTGTGTATCGGCACTTTTCTAATATTTCTTTATACTTATGGCTAAACTAATAGCATCAAACAAAATAGAGGATTCATACAACAGCTTATTCCATAACCTCTATTCTCTTTTTCTTCATACGAATTGCTAAAAATATGGCTACCACAAAGGCAACTAATTCTGCTATAGGAAAAGCAAACCATATTGCAAAAGAAGCATTTGCCACTAATGTAAACACCTTTGCTAAAGGAAGTACTACAATCAGCAATCTAAGCAGTGAAACCACTAAGGATGCTAAGCCATCTCCCATTGCCTGAAACACACCCTGCAATGCAATATTTGTTCCTGCAAACAAAAAGCCTGCTGCTATTATTCTCATAGCATACACACACAGTTTTGCTGTTTCCCCTGATAAATTAAACCACCCTGCCATTGGATCTGCGAATATTTCCAGAATAGCAATTCCAAAAAGCATTATTATTTCAACATAGATAATTCCGTACCTTATGCCCTCTTTAACTCGGCTTTTGCTTCCCATTCCGTAATTAAAGGCAACTATAGGTGTTATTGCATCTCTTAATCCAAAGGCAGCAAAAAATACAAACTGCTGGATTTTATAAAAAATACCATATGCTGTAACTGCCTCTGTTGATACATTTTTAAATATTATATTAACTCCATATGTCATAAAGGACATTAACGCCTGCATAATAATTGCTGGTAGCCCAACAGTATATATCTCCTTTACAATTTTTATATTAAGTTTCAAGTATGTAAGTCTGCTTTCTACCTCTTTATTTTTAGTATAATGAAATACCATTGCAATAACCATTGATACTATTTGTCCAATTATAGTTGCATAGGCCGCTCCCTTTACACCCATCTGTGGCAAGCCAAAGTATCCAAATATAAGTATAGGGTCTAACACTATATTTGTAATTGCGCCTGCTACCTGTGCTATAGTGGAAAATATTGTTTTACCTGTAGATTGTAATAGCTTTTCATAAATTGAAAAGAATACAATTCCAAAAGAGCCTACACAACATATTTTTAGGTAGGTATTTCCCATATCTAAAATAACTGCATTATTTGTCTGGGTTTTTAAATATATATCTGTTCCCAAAAATCCAAATAATAAAAATAATATATATATTACAAATGCCAATACTATACTGTTTCCAGCAGTTTTGGCAACATTTGTTTTATCCTTTTGTCCTAAATACTTAGCTAATAGTGCATTTGCTCCAACACCTGTTCCTATACTAAGTGCAACAATAATCATCTGAACTGGAAATGCCAAAGTAAGGGCATTAACTGCTAATTCTCCTGCGTGCTTAATATCGCCTGTATCTGATATTCTTGCTACGAACATACTATCAACTATATTATAGCACGCTTGTAACACCATTGATAAAATCATTGGTATTCCCATTTTTAACATTACCTTTTTAATATCATCGCTACCCATTTTGTTTGTCTTAATTTCAGACATTGCTTCTTCCTCTCTTCTATTTATTATCGAGGCAGCTTTAATGTTTATTGTGCTTACTTAATTAACAGCAGTCAAATGAATACATAAAAAAAGCGTAAATCCAAATCTGGATTTACGCTTTCGCTACTCGATAATTGAGATTTTACCTTAAATTTTTTCATTTGTCAAAAGCTTTTTCTTTTTTATGTTTAGCTAAGAACTCTATAAATTCTTTTTGTGGAACTGGCTTTGAGTAATAATAGCCTTGTATATATTCACAATCCAGCTCTCTGAACTTTTCTGCCATTCTCCTTGTTTCTACACCTTCAATCACTATTTTAAGGTTCATTTCCTTAATCATCTGGATTGTATTTTTAAGTATAATCCACATTTTTGGATTTTCTTCCATATTTACGAAGGTTTTGTCTAGTTTAATAATATTAAGTGGAAGTGAAGCAACTCTCTTTATATTTGAATATCCTGTACCATAATCATCCAAAGAGAAAGAAAAACCATTCTGGATAAGCTTTTCGATGTTGTCCATCATTACATTCTGGTCATAGCTTGCTACTGTTTCTGTAATCTCTAAATTGATTTGTTCAGCACTCACATTGTACTTTTTCATTATATTAATCAGATTGTCTGCCATTTCACTTTGCATACATTGTGCAGTAGAAAGATTTACTTCAATATATTTTAGTCCACTTGTTTTAAATTGCTCACTGGCAACAAATTTACAAACCTCTTCAAAAACGAAATCACCAATTCTATATATAGCTCCACTTTTCTCTGCGGCAGGAATAAATACATCTGGTGGTATAAATCCATATTCCGGGTCCTTTAATCTAAGCAAAGCTTCTGCCGAATGGAAATCATTGTGCTTTATGGAGTATATAGGCTGATAGTATACCTCTAAGCATTGGTTTGCCATTGCTGCTTCTATTATACTGTCAATCTTATCACTGATGAAAATATGATTTTTCGATAATATATCCTTTGCCCATACCACATTTCCTGAATATGGAACAACCTTTTCTACCTCATTATCAAACCAGCTAAATTTTCTGTAGCTTTTAATGTCAACAAAATTTTGCACTACACATACAGTGGATACTATATTTATATGGGATTTATAAAACTGTATATTTTCCTTAAAGGCACTTTTTATATTTTCGGCTATCTGCTTTGTATATTTCATATTTCTACCACTCACAACCAGTCTGAACATTCCCCTGCCAAGATAATATATGTTAGCTAAGCCTATTCGCTTTCCAAGACAGCTAATAATTCTTTCACTAATGATTTTAAGCCAGACAGGCTCTTTTTCATAGCCCATCATAGAAATTATTGATTCATAATTTTTAATGTTGAAGATAATAATATCTACATACTTTTCACTACCATAATATCTTTTTATGTCCTCTTTGTAGGTTTCATCATTTTTAAAGCCTGTATACGGCTCAATATAATCCTCCGGTCTTTGTACCATAATAAAAATAATCAGCGTAGCTACGGCACCAGCAAACATTTCTACCGATATAGCAGTATTATAATATTGGACAAGCATTGCTATTACTGTAAAAGGAACCATAAGTGTAATGGCTATTATCTTATCTTTTCTGACTAATTTTCTATATTTAATAATATATATTATTCCAAATACAATATAGGTTGCAGCTAAAACATATAATATAAAAAACAAATATCCGCGCACATATCCTAAAGTATTATCAAAATAGAATATACTATGTGTAAAATTGTTTATAAATAGTAGAATTACTACTAATATATATGGTATTAATAACAAAGCAGCACCTATTTTGTGTTTCTTAAGTTTATGCCATGTATCGGTTATAGCAACAATGTACACAGCATACATAAGTCCCTGCAAATTTCGTATTGCCAGATAGGTCCATTGCAAAGCAACTATAATAGCTGATTGATTTGTTCCTACATTTCTTATCCACAACGAAGTAGAGAGGCTAAAAATAGAATCTACAGCTCCTACAAATAAGAACAGCAAAAATACTTTATTATCAGTACCATGAGTCATTTTCTTTAATATCATTGTGCCAATCAAAACCAAATATATAATAACGGCACAAATGTCATAATTAATAATTGGATGCATCAAATCACTCCTATTACCTCTGATACTGTTCACACTTCTTATTCTTATATGATACCATATTTCCACATAATTGTCATTCTATTTGTTGTAAATAGCTGTACTTATTAAACTATTACATTTGTAGGTATACCCTTCAAATAATTTTTAATATTGTCAATTACAATTAACAACAATCTGTTTCTGGTTTCCTCCATAGCCCATGCCACATGAGGCGTAAAGGTAATATTTTTTGCACCCATTAATGCACAATCCCTACTCATCGGCTCAACTGTCAGGCAGTCTACTGCCGCTCCTGCCAAATCTCCATTGTTTAAAGCATTTGCCAAAGCTCTCTCGTCAATTATGCCGCCTCTGGCAGTATTAACAAAGTATGCACTGTTCTTAAACATTTTAAAAGTCTTTTCATTAAACATTTTATTTGACTGCTTATTAAGCGGACAATGCACTGTTACTACATCTGAATTTTTTATAAGTGTTTCTAAATCTACAAAGGTTACACCTTCATCACTTTTTTTGCTTCTTGCAGTTGCAAGCACCTTCATTCCAAAGGCTTTGGCAAGGTCGCCTACCCTTTTGCCAATATGTCCGTAGCCAACAATACCTATGGTTTTTCCTGCCATTTCATTCATCTGATATATAAATGGAGAAAACACCTCACTTTTTTGCCAGCCACCCTCGTCACAAAAATTAGCATATTCTCTTACTTTACTAAAAAAGTTTAAAATGAGTGCAAAGGTATGCTGTGCTACTGCATCTGTAGAATATGAGCCAGCATTACATACTGTTATATTTTTCTTTTTACAATATTCAATGTCAATATTATTGTAGCCTGTAGCAAATAATCCAATATATTTTAGGTTTGAAGCATATTTAAGATTTGCTTCATTAAACTGATTTTTATTGCAAAGTATAATGTCACAGTCCTTTATTCTTTCTATTATTTCCTCCTCTGTTGACAAATCATATACTGTTAAATCACCAATTTCTTCAAGAGGCTTAAAAAACTCTCTATCCTCAGCAATAGTCTTTCCATCTGTTATTACTATTTTTGGTCTTTTACCCATAAATCGTCCTTTCTGTACTATCTGACAAGTTTTCTTCCATATGCAATAGCTCCAGCATCTGACTGTTTTGCTACTCTTAAGGAATTATTGGCTACCTTTAGAATATTTGCATATGTATCCTTCCTTGTGTCCTTTAGAAGCACAATTCCAATATTTGTATACTTTCCACACTCAAGATTATATTGCAGCTTTTTTGCCATAAGCAACAGCTCTGTCTGGTTTTTATCGCACGCCACTATTGTAAAGCGATACTTTCCGGTTCTGGCAAATATATCTGTCTTATCTCTTAATGTTTTTCTCACATTATCTGCAATATCTTTTATACATTCGTCAGCACTTTCAAATCCATAGATTTCATATTCTGAAACAAGATATGATATATCCATAGTCATTGCTCCACAGGAAACCTTGTTTCTTCTGCACACATCCCACATGATTTCCATACGGCGGTTAAGGCCTGCTGTATTAAGAAAACCTGTAACCAAGTCCCTTGTAACATACTCTGGCGAATTTTCCACAGCCATTTTAGCTCTAAAGCCTCTTGCTACAATAGCATATTTCCATACTGTAACTATAATTCTTGCAAAGTTAAAAATTAGAATTTGTGATACAACTGACACTACTGCCTTGTTTGTTCCTATTAGATACGCCATAAATGCAATAACTATTGCTTCGGAAAACAAAAGTTCACCAACATTAAATACAGGTATAATAGCAAAAAACAGCATTGTTAGAAAATAGTAAAACAGACTACCCTCTATTCTAAAATAACTATTACATAACAATATCATAAAGCCACTACAAATTATTAAAAAGCTCCTATATATAATTCCATAAAATCTTCTATATTCATATTTTGAGCCTACTAAAACTCTTACAAACAGAAATACCACTGATATTAGTAAAATACTGCCTAAATACTTGTTGTATTCTGGTCTGATTAATGTCTGGTTTAAAAAAACAATATTGGTTATTAGTATTGTTGGTATAAAAAGTGCCAATAAAACTGCTGCTATTGTACATCTTTTCATATTCATAACAGGCAGTTTTCTTTCATAGCTTCCACCTATAGTTTTATTAAATATGTATTTCATAATAACATCCTTAAGTCAACATCTTGTGTTTAAATTGCAGCCTTTGCTCTGTCTAAAATTTGTCAAAAAACCAAGCCACCAACTAATTATAGCAAATCAATAGAAATATTACTACTATATGTTGTATATTTTATATAAAAAAATTAAGAAATTATATATTATATTTTTCACAACATATAGTGGTAAGTCCAGACTGCTATATTTTTTCTTTACCTATCGTATCTTTTGTTTGCTGCTATTTTTCTGTTTTTCACTGTTTTTCTGTTTATGCTTCTTTTCTCAATTTTTTCTTTATGTTATAATATAGGATGTTTTACATTATTCTTTAAATGTTAAAATCTTAAATTATAATTATGGAACTTTTTTACATTAAATTGTAAGCTGCACTTATAAAAGTTTTTTGATACTATAATCATAAGTTGTACTTATAAAACTATTTTTATTTATGTTTACACAAAAAAGAAAGGAATATTTATGAAATTCAAGCTTAATAAACGATATGTCAAATTATGTGCATATGTAGCAGTTACCTGTATGTCTATTTACTTATTCACAGTAATAGTCGACTACGCTCCTAATATTTTCTCTACAACCTTAAATATATTTAATAATATATTAAGTATATTAAGCCCGATTATTATCGCCTTAGTCATTTGCTATTTATTGTATGGTCCTATGAAAGCCATTGAGGGCTTCTTTCTAAAAAGAAAGTTTTTTAAATATCACAAGACCCTTTGTCGTGTTATTGGACTTGTAACCTCATATTTGGCAATGTTTTTGGTTATTATTTCACTCATTGGTGGTGTGTACTTTATGATTGGTGGTCAAATCTCCAACAGTAGTACCGTTGCTAATATATTTGATACAATTACTGAATACTTTTCAAACAATTCACTTTCTGCTGAGAGTGTCCAAAACCTGATTAACAAATGGAATATTCCTTTTGGTGATTTTTTAAAGGATAAGGTAGGCGACATTGCAAGCTTTTTAACTGATATGCTTACCGGCTTTTTAGGTGGTATCGGAGATTTTATATTAACAATAGGTGCGAATATTTTTTCCTTTGCAGTTTCCTTAGTTTTAAGCATTTACATACTTGCAAGCTATGAATATTTCTTAAAGCTGTGGGACCAGCTATTTTTTCTTATTTTTAGAAAATCAAGGATCGGAAAAAGCATTCGTCACTCCTTAAATATTATAAATAACACTTTTTCAAAATATATTCATGGTCAGCTAATCGAAGCCTTTTTAGTTTTTGTATTATCTACCATTGCTTTGTATATTGTAGGTATTGATTATGCCTTTGTAATCGGTATTATATGTGGTATTTGTAATCTGATTCCTTATATTGGTCCATTTGTAGGAATTGTTTTTGCAGGCATTATGGCTTTATTCTCCGGAAATTTGTGGTCAATAGTATGGGCTGTTGTAGCCTTAATGATTGTTCAGCAAATTGACTGTAATATATTGTGTCCAAATATTGTTGGTGATATTGTCGGTTTAAATGCTGCCTTTACACTTATTGCTATTTCTATCGGTGGCGATTTAGCCGGACTGTTAGGTATGCTTATTGCTGTTCCTGTTGCCGCTTCCATAAAGCTATTGCTTGGTGACTGGTTTAACCGGAAAATGAAAAATGAATACGAGCAATATACAAGTAACCTTCACTCACAGTTAGATATTCTTAATGAGGAAATGGAAATCCGTGAAAAGCTTGAAAAAATTGAAAAGCAGAAAAGCAAGAAAAATAACAAGTTTCAAAGAAAGCTTTTAAAAGAGGCTGACAAATTATTTGAGGAGAACCTGACAAAAAAAGATGATAACGATTTGAAGGCTTAATATACGGTCTTGTTATTATTTTAGAAAAAACTCTTTACTTATTTTATTTTTGATGTATAATACTTTTATGAACGAAGATGTTCCAGATAGGGACATCTTCGTTTTTTTACTTTCCCTCACATTATACATATAAGAAAGCCATCGATTTAACTCACATAAACCGATGGCTTTTCTTATATGTTATTATTTAGCACTTAAATATTCATCAATAGACTTTGCTGCTGTCTTTCCAGCTCCCATTGCAAGAATAACTGTTGCTGCACCAGTAACTGCATCACCACCGGCATATACACCCTCTCTGGATGTAAGACCTGTGTCTTCTTCAACAATAATTCCACCCCATTTTTGTGTTTCAAGTCCCTTTGTTGTTGACTTGATGAGTGGGTTTGGAGATGTACCGATAGACATAATAACTGCATCTACAGGAATTTCAAACTCTGAACCTGCCTTTTCAACCGGTCTTCTTCTTCCAGACGCATCCGGCTCACCAAGTTCCATCTCAAGACACTTAATTGCTCCAACAAATTTTTCATCATTTGGAAGAATTTCTATCGGATTTGTAAGTAACTTGAAGATAATTCCTTCTTCTTTTGCATGTTCTACTTCTTCTTTTCTGGCTGGAAGCTCTTCCTCTGATCTTCTGTATACTATGTAAACCTCTTCAGCGCCAAGTCGCTTAGCACTTCTTGCTGCATCCATAGCAACATTACCACCACCTACAACAGCTACTCTCTTAGCTCTCATAATAGGAGTTGATGAATCTTCCTTGTATGACTTCATAAGATTTACTCTTGTAAGGAATTCGTTTGCTGAATATACGCCCTTTAAGTTTTCACCAGGGATATTCATAAATCTAGGAAGACCTGCACCAGAGCCGATAAATACTGCTTCAAACTTGTATTCTTCCATAAGCTCATCGATAGATAAAACCTTACCGATAACCATATTTGTTTCTACTTTTACGCCAAGAGCCTTAAGTCCATCAATTTCCTTTTGAACTATAGCCTTTGGAAGACGGAATTCCGGAATACCGTATACTAAAACACCACCTGCTAAGTGAAGTGCTTCAAATATAGTAACCTCATATCCCTTCTTTGCTAAATCTCCTGCACAAGTAAGTCCTGAAGGACCAGAACCTATAACAGCAACCTTATGTCCGTTAGACTCCGGCTTATTAACCTCGCCTGTAGCATGTGCGTTGTGATAATCTGCAACGAATCTTTCAAGACGGCCTATACCTACTGGCTCTCCTTTAATTCCTCTTACACATCTGCCTTCACACTGAGATTCCTGTGGGCATACACGACCACAAACTGCTGGCAATGCACTTGACTGTGAAATAACCTCATAAGCCTTTTCAAAATCTCCTGCTGCAACCTCTTTAATGAAATCAGGTATCTGTACCTGTACTGGGCATCCACTTACACAATTTCTTGTTTTACAATTAAGACAACGGGCTGCTTCATCTAAGGCTTGTTCTTCTGTATATCCTAATGCTACCTCAAGGAAGTTTTTATTTCTTACATTTGGATCCTGAGAAGGCATCTCATTTTTCTTTAATGACATATTTGGCATCCTACTGTACCTCCTTTTTTAATAGGTTACAAGTTTCTTCATGTGCTTTTCTTTCAAATGGTCTGTACATAGATGATCTTTCAATAGCTTCATCAAAATCAACCTCATGTCCATCGAAATCCGGTCCATCAACACAAGCGAACTTTGTAGTACCACCAACTGTAAGACGACAACCGCCACACATACCTGTACCGTCAATCATAATAGGATTCATACTAACTGTAGTCTTAATTCCATATTCCTTTGTTAAGGCACAAACAAACTTCATCATAATAAGTGGTCCGATAGTAATAACCTCATCATATTTTTCGCCTGACTCAATAAGCTCCTTTAAAGCGTTTGTAACAAGACCCTTTGTACCGTGGCTGCCGTCATCAGTCATCATACAAACCTTATCACTAACTGCGTTAAACTCATCTTCAAGGATAACTAAGTCTTTATTTCTAAAACCTACTATAGAATGAACTTCTGCTCCTAACTGGTGAAGCTTCTTTGCGATTGGATAAGCAATAGCACAACCAACACCACCACCAACTACAGCAACCTTTTTTAATCCATCTACATGAGAAGGTACACCAAGAGGTCCTACGAAATCTTCTATGAATTCGCCCTCTTTTTTAGCATTAAGCTTTTCTGTTGTTGCTCCTACTATCTGGAAGATAATTGTAACAACTCCATTTTCTCTGTCAAAATCAGCAATAGTAAGTGGTATACGCTCACCATCAGCATCAACTCTTAATATAATAAACTGACCTGGCTCTGCTTTTTTCGCAATAAGAGGTGCATCAATATCCATAAGAGTTACTGTAGGATTTAATACCTGTTTTTTAAGAATTTTAAACATTTCCTTATGTCCTTTCGTTAATTTGTCGCTGTCCTCACTTAAGGCTTTCTGTCATAACATAAAGCCGCTCAAATCTAAGCGGCTTTAGTTCCTTTGTTAATTATACAGGATTTTCTCCCATTATTCAACTATATTTCACTTTGTTTTAATACTCTGTCAAAATATGCTTAGAAATCAACCTCTGTTCCATAATATGTACATGTAAGTAATTTCTCCATCTGCTCCGGAGTAATAGTTCTAGGATTTGAACCTGTACAAGCATCTCCTACTGCTAATTCTGCAATAGTCTTTACTTTTTCTTTAAATTCGTCCTCATTGATACCAAACTCCTTAAGTGTCTTTGGAATATTAAGTCTTATATTAAATTCATCAATCTTCTTGCATAAAGAGTTCATAAGTGCTGTTTCTGAGGTACCATCAAGTCCCATTCTTCTGGCAATTTCGGCATATCTGCTAAGTGCTTCCTTTTCATGAGCATTGTACTTGATTACATATGGTAAATAAATAGCATTTGCACAGCCATGAGGAATATGACCTGTAGAGAATGCTGCACCTGTCTTATGTGCCATTGAGTGAACAATTCCTAATAAAGCATTTGAGAATGCCATACCTGCAAGACACTGTGCATAGTGCATATGCTCTCTTGACTCCATATTTCCATTGTATGAGGCTGGAAGATAATCTAATACCATTTCTATAGCCTGTAATGCCAATGGGTCTGTAAATGGTCCGTGCAAGGTTGATACATAAGCCTCAATAGCATGTGTTAAAGCATCCATACCTGTATGTGCAACAAGCTTTGGAGGCATTGTTTCTGCTAAATCCGGGTCTACTACAGCAACATCAGGTGTAATTTCAAAATCAGCCAATGGATATTTAATACCCTTTGCATAATCTGTAATAACTGAGAAGGCTGTAACCTCTGTTGCTGTTCCTGATGTAGATGGAATAGCTAAGAATTTAGCCTTTGTTCTAAGCTTAGGAAAATTAAATGGTATACATAAATCCTCAAAGGTAACATCTGGATATTCATAAAATGCCCACATTGCCTTAGCAGCATCTATAGGAGAACCACCACCCATTGCAACAATCCAATCTGGCTCAAACTTTCTCATAGCCTCTGCACCACGCATAACTGTTTCTACTGATGGGTCAGGTTCAACATTTTCAAATAATTCAACCTCCATACCAGCTTCCTTTAGGTTAGCTACAACCTTGTCTAAAAAGCCGAAACGCTTCATGGAGCCACCACCCACTACAACAATAGCCTTTTTTCCCTGAAGGCTCTTCAACTGTTCAATAGAACCTTTTCCGTAATACACATCTCTTGGTAAAGTAAATCTTGCCATAATATAAATCCTCCTAAATAAGTATAGTCTGTGAACTATAATCAATTAGATAAAAAACTATCAACCTTAAAATACTTTCGTTAATTTCTGGATATAAATATTCCTATTGCTTAGTCTTTTTCTTCCTTATCTGATTAGTTAAATTATAGTTCTACGATCATCAAGTTATGTCAATTTTAACAAATCCTTTTAAAAAAGTAAATATCTTTTGTGTAAATTAGTATTTGTTCATATTTTGTTCATATTTTATTTAATAAACATTAAAATATTAAACATTGATTATTAACTTTTGAAAAATATACTGAATACATCGAAAGGACATCAGTCCTTCGAGTTTTTTCATAATTTTACGGTTTGTGCTTGCACAAACTCCTCCCTTTTATTTATTATACAAAGTCAACCAAATAACCAAACAAAAAAGATGTGTCTGTCACATCTTTTTTGTTTGTCTTTTTTTATATAAGCTCACCTACTATATAGCCTTCATCATATACTTTCTTAGAAAAATCAAAGCCGTATTTTTTCGCCAGGTGCATTGATTTTTCATTATTCTCATTTACCTTTACAAAAATATCTGCTATCCCATAGTATTCCTTCATATATGATAAAATACCTGCTATGGCTTCCCCTGCATATCCTTGATTTTGATAGCTGCTGCCTATCATATATCCTAATTCGTGAGTATATCTGCTGCCACTTATTTCCTTATATTCAATTCCTGCCCTGCCTATTATTTTTCCGTCCTCAATTCTTTCTAATGTCCATATTCCGTAGTGGTACAGTCCATATACATTTTTTATGTAGCTTTTAGTATATTCTATTTCATCCTGAATATTTTCAAAAAGTCCTGGCATATACTTAGTTATATTTTCATCATAAATTTCATATAGCCTGCTAACATCCTCTACTGTTATTTCTCTTACAATAAGCCTCTTGGTTTTCATTATAACAGCCGGCTCTCCTACATTATGACAATATATCAGATTTATAAAATTTATATCCAAGTTTGAAAAATCCTCAAATACTGCATTGGCGTCGTTAAGCTTTTGATTGCCTGAATTTGGATTAATAAAGCCAAGCGAGGTAAAATTTCCATTTTTCGCTGCCTGTATGCCATTATAGGAGTCTTCAATTACAACACATTCCTTTGGGCTTACCTGCAACAGCCTTGCTGCCTCTAAAAACACTGCCGGATTTGGCTTTGACACTCCCATATCCTGACCACTGGTTATTACTTCAAAGTAACTGTCTATACCTAAATTTTTCAGATTTTTCTTTATTCTTGACATAGATGAGGAAGATGCCACAGCCAGCTTTAGGTTGTACTCTTCTTTAATCTTTTTAATAAAAGGGACTACACCTGCGACTGCCGGGTAGCCCTCTTTTTCAAGCATTTTCTCAAGTATTTTGTCGGCATAGGTATTAAGTGAATATTCATCTTCATTTTGAATATTAAAATCTCTAATAATACACTTCCATAAATTGGAAACTGTACCACCAATATACTTATTATAATAGTCATATTGCAGATTAATGTTAAAGCCTTCCTTCAGCATTTTTTTATCTGCTTCATAATGAATGACCTCACTATCTACAATTACACCATCCATATCAAAAATAATTGCCTTTAGCATTTTTCTGGTTCAGGATATGTTACACCAAAGGTATCAACTGTAACATTCTTCATTTTCTGAACCTCTAATGGTCTGTCGCCAAAATCTGTCATACATTCTGCGATTTTGTTTACATTTTCCATGCCTTCAATAACCTTACCAAAAGCTGCATACTGACCATCTAAATGTGGAGAGTTTTTGTGCATAATAAAAAACTGTGAGCCTGCAGAATCCGGATCCATTGCTCTAGCCATAGAAAGAACTCCTTCTGTATGCTTTAAGTCATTTGCAAAGCCATTATAAGCAAATTCGCCTCTAATTGAGTAACCAGGACCACCCATACCTGTTCCGTCTGGGCAGCCGCCCTGAATCATAAAGCCACTTATAACTCTGTGGAATATAAGTCCGTCATAATAGCCTTCATTTATAAGACTAATAAAATTGTTTACTGTGTTTGGAGCAATCTGAGGATATAATTCCGCCTTGATAATATCTCCATTTTCCATTGTGATTGTAACTACTGGATTTTTTTGTTCCATTGTTGTTCTCCTTTTTTATATTTGCTAAACATAAATTTTATATCTATGTGTACAACATCAGTTATTTCAAAGCAGACGCACTTTCTCCCAGTTTGAAAGTCCTGATGCTTAGAAGCTTCTTCCTCCGCCACTATGACTTCTTCCACTGCTGCTATGATGCGAATGACTTCCACCTGACGAACTACTGCTGCTTTCTATTGTTCTTGAAGTAGTCGTCTTATTTATAAATCTATCATTTCTAACAGGAAATCTCAAGCTGTTTTGTGCAAGATATGTCCTGCTGTCAACTGTCATTCTTGTTTTTGCCTGATATAGCATTACAAGTACAACTATTATAGCTATTACTCCCGCAACTCCAACTGTAAATAGTGGATTTTTAAAGGTTGTAAAAACAGTTGGCTCCTTTGGCTCAACCATTGCAGCAATATCATCATATGTACTATATTCCCCATTATACCAGTTTTCAAGCACCTCTTTATAATCATCATTATTACGGAATTCAGTTGCAGCTTCATTAACTAATTTTACAAAATGAACAGCAGCCTCGTAATAATTTCCAGCCTTAGCATCATCCTGCAATACATCTAATATATCATTTTCAGTATTTTCATCTATGTAAGCTATACCTAAGCCGGCAAAAGAAATATATATTTCTCTTTGATACATATCAATAAGTAATAAGCCACCAGAGCCATCACAGTCCTCCCAGCCAAACTTATTTTCATCATAAAAGTCATCAGCAATTTCTCTGGCTGTTTTATGCTCATTGGTATTGATTGTATAGACAACTAAGTCCATTTGTACTTCATCACCATATTGCTTTGCAAGCTTTTCTATATTTGCAATTTCACTCTCTGTAAAAAGCTCTGCCTCATCATATACCTTCTTATGATTTGTAGAGTAAGCATATCCACATACAGAAATAAATACTACTAACATTGCTGTAAGCAGGCTGATTTTTTTCATTAATTTTCTCATCCTAAAAGCCCTCCTAATAAGAATAATATTGCTGAAACAGATGCGAAGATACCTCCGAACCACGCAGCCGCTTTTCCTTTTGATATAGGTAGGGTGCCTACTAATTTTCCTGTCTGTCCGTTAAGAGCAAACATATACTGTTTTCCATTATATACATAATTAAGCATCCACACCGGAAGCAGTGCATATGTAGTGTCAAGTCTTTGTAATCTGGTGTTGGAATGCTGTACCTGTACACTATTATAGCCTGTTATGGAATTTCTGCATTCTGTAAAGGCATATGACCTTGCTCTGGACTCTGCTCTATAATTCATTTCTTCCTTTGTATAATTAAATTTTTCAGAGCTATAGCCTGATAAATATGGCATCTTGAAAGGTGCCAACTCTGTATAATTAAATGGCTCAAGTCTATCCATTATACTATCCGGCATTTTTTCTGAAGCATCTGCTGGTATCTTTTCAAACCTGCAATCCATAGCTCTGTCAACTGCATAGTAGGATGTAGTTGTATATTCTGTATTTCCAGAGCGTCTGGTAGATACTGTTGTAGCTCTTGCATTCATATCAACATGGGCTGCATAATCATATAACCAGAAAGGTACATATATACCCTTTATACTATCTATAGTTGCCTCCTTCTTAAAGCAGCCCGGAGTAAGGGGTCCCTTTCTGGTCCACTTTTTAAAAGTATCCTTTGCCTGCTCCTTGTTATACTTAAAGGGTATAATTGACTTCGGCATTAACTGGCCTGTAAGTCTGCCTTTTATAATTGCAGGACTTCCACAATAGCTGCAGGTAGTAGCAGAAGTATTTTCATCTGTTAAAATCTCTGCGCCACAATTTTCACACTTATATGCAGCAAAATCTCCATACTGTGCATCTTCCTTTTCTAAATCCTCAACCACGCAGTCATACTTTTGTGTTTCTGCGTCCATTTGACTTACATCCACCTGAGTACCACAGTAACTGCATACTAACTTTCCTTCCTTACTGTTAAACTCTATAGGAGCTCCACAGCCAGGGCATTTATATGTGCCAACCATTTTCTTCCTCCGTATTTGTTTTTATTTATTATCTTATTATAGCATATACCATATATATTACATAAATCAAGACCATAATTGCACCTTCAGCACGATTAATTTTTTCCTTTGACTTGCCAAATATAAATACTACAATACTTACCACCAATGCAACCACTATATCTATTAAAGCCTCCATTGTCACACTTATAGGACAAATTGTAGCAGAAACGCCTAATATAAGCAAAATATTAAATATATTTGAGCCTACCACATTTCCAATAGCAAGTGAGGTTTCTCCTTTTTTTGCTGCCACTATTGATGTAACAAGCTCCGGAAGCGAGGTTCCTACAGCTACTATTGTAAGCCCTACTAAGGTCTGGCTCATTCCCAGCTTGGTTGCAATAAAGGAAGCACTATCAACTACAAAATCCCCACCGAATTTTATAGCACAAATACCGCCTGCAATGTACACTATACTAAGTAAAAGACTAATTTCTTTTTTATTTTCTTCATTGGATTCGGTAGCATTTTTTCTTGATTTAAGAGCTGTTTTTACAGTAAATGCCATAAAAATCACAAATAATATTAATAAAACCATTCCGTCAAATCTTGAAATTGAACCTACGATTTCTCCTGCCTTTGAAACTTTAGTCCATGGTATAAAATAATCACCAATCATAACAGCAAGCAAGGCTGTTATTCCAATCATAAATGGCATTTCCCTTTTCATAACTGATTTATCAACAGCAATAGGTGAAATTACTGCACATACGCCTAATACAACTATAAGATTAAAAATATTAGAGCCTACTACATTACTTACAGCAATTTCATTAGCCCCCTCTAAAGCTGCACTAAGACTAACAGCTAATTCTGGTAAGCTGGTACCCATTGCTACAATAGTAAGTCCAACTATTATGCTTGGTATTTTCAGTTTTCTGGCTACAGAAGCACTTCCTTCTACAAAAAAATCTGCTCCTTTAACTAATAGAACAAAACCTACTAAGAGTAATAGTACATTTTTTACAATATCCATTTTTTTCCTCCAAAATACATATTTTTTGCTTATTAATTATAAAAAGGCTTACATTTATACTGTGGGTTGGTATGTTTGCTTAGGTTTATGACTTGCCTTTATATGTTTTATTGCTTGCCTTCACACAGCTCGAAGCTAACGCTTCTCGCTGTTCGGTGGTCGCCATATGCTCGCAGCGTTTGCCAACAAACCTTTTATTTTTCGCCTTATGCTGCTGCAAACGCTCTGCATATTATATTTATATGTCACTTTGTGCAAGCACAAGCCCCATATAAATATAATACACTCTCTTGCGAGCATATGGCGTAATATAATTTTCTGCCGGCAAAGCCCTTCGTCATATTTCTCGTCACTATAACAAAGAAGCGAAACCTATTGCATACAAATATGAACATTAATATTGTATTAATACTTTTCAATACTAATAAATATCAACATCCATATATGTATCTGCAATAAAAGTCTCGCTTATTATATACGCTCCGGATTTTTAATCGTGATGACGAAATCGTATAACAGCTAGCCTGAAAGCTACTCCCTTTTATTAAAGAGAATTATATATTATTATTTTTTATTCTGCAATATCTTTATAATGGCATATTTACTATATGAAAGATTATACCTCAAATAATAAATCACCATATGAAGGCATTGGCCAAGCTTCTTTGTCAACTATCATTTCAAGTTTATCAACTGGAGCTCTAAGTTCATCCATTGTAGCCTTAACAACATCCTTGTAGAAGAATGCCTGTTCTTTTCCTTCTGCCATTGCAACAGCTTCCTTTTGAACATTTACAAGCTTCTTTAAAGCTTCCTTTGCTGCCTTCAATAATGCAGAAGTTTCTGTAAGTAATTCAGCCTGAACTGATGCGTCTGCGCCTGCTTCCTTAACTGCAATAACTGCATCAGCAAGTGTCTTTGCATACTTAGCAACTGCTGGAATAATCTGTTTAGAAGCCATATCTACCATTGTAAGAGCTTCAATGTTAATGCTCTTTGCATAGGTTTCATATAATACTTCTGCTCTTGATTCAAGCTCTGCCTTTGTAAAGATACCAAACTTGCCGAATAAGTTGATTGATTTTTCTGTTGTAAGTGTTTCTACAGCTTCAACCATTGACTTAATATTTGGTAAGCCTCTTCTTTCAGCCTCTGCAATCCAAGCATCTGAATATCCATCGCCGTTGAATACGATTCTCTGATGGTCTGTCATATATTCCTTAATTAAATCATGTACAGCCATATCGAAATCGTCTGCCTTCTCTAATATATCTGCTGCTTCGCAGAAAGCTTCTGCAACAATAGCATTAAGAGTAGTATTTGGACTTGCGATTGAATCTGCAGAACCAACCATACGGAACTCAAACTTGTTGCCTGTAAATGCAAATGGCGATGTTCTATTTCTATCTGTTGCATCCTTTGTAACATCTGGTAATGTAGATACACCAGTTTCAAGTTTTCCACCCTTTAAACAGCTCTTAGCTTCGTTTGTTTCAACAAGCTGCATAACAACATCTGTAAGCTGCTCGCCTAAGAACATTGAGATAATTGCTGGAGGTGCTTCGTTAGCTCCAAGTCTATGGTCATTACCAACATCTGATGCTGACTGACGAAGTAAATCTGCGTGTGTATCAACTGCCTTCATAATACAAGCAAGTACCAATAAGAACTGGATGTTTTCATTTGGTGTCTTACCTGGGTCTAAAAGATTTACGCCGTTATCTGTTGTAAGCGACCAGTTGTCATGCTTACCAGAACCATTTACACCTGCGAATGGCTTTTCGTGAAGCAGACAAGCAAGACCATGACGGCTTGCAACCTTCTTCATAACTTCCATAATCAACTGATTGTGATCTACAGCAACATTAGCTGTTGCAAATATAGGTGCTAATTCGTGCTGTGCTGGTGCAACCTCATTATGCTGTGTCTTTGCTGATACACCGAGCTTCCATAATTCAATATTGATGTCCTTCATATATGCGCCGATACGCTCTCTAATTGTTCCAAAGTAATGGTCATCCATTTCCTGTCCCTTTGGAGCAGGTGCACCGAATAATGTACGGCCAGCATAGATTAAGTCTTTTCTCTGTAAATATTTCTGTCTGTCAACAAGGAAGTATTCCTGTTCTGGTCCAACTGATGCTGTAACCTTTGTAGCCTCTGTATTGCCAAACAATCTAACTATTCTTAAAGCCTGTTCGCTGACTGCCTCCATCGATCTAAGAAGTGGAGTCTTTTTATCAAGTGCTTCACCTGTATATGAACAGAATGCTGTTGGAATGCAAAGTACAACGCCTGTAGCATCTTCCTTTAAGAAAGCTGGTGATGTGCAATCCCAAACTGTATATCCTCTAGCTTCAAATGTAGCTCTAAGACCACCTGATGGGAATGAAGATGCGTCTGGTTCACCTTTAATTAATTCCTTACCAGAAAATTCCATAAGCATTTTGCCTTCTGAATCTGGATTTGTAACAAAGGAATCATGCTTTTCTGCTGTAATGCCTGTAAGTGGCTGGAACCAATGTGTATAATGTGTTGCGCCTCTTTCAACTGCCCAATCCTTCATTGCCTTAGCAACTACATCAGCAGTAGCGATTGACATTTCCCCACCATTTTCCATTACATTCATTACTTCCTGAAATACCTTCTTTGGTAAACGCTCTCTCATTTTACCAACATTAAATACATTTTCACCAAAAATCTCTTCTACGTTTAATACTTCGCTCATAGTCTTCTTCCTTTCTATTCTCTTAAATACATTATACATATAAATCAAAAAAATGCTAGTTTAAATATGGAACATTCCAAAACTTCATATACTTAATGACACATTTTTTATAATAACTACTGTAATGCTGTAAAAAAAGGCGTCCACACCTAAAGTGGAACGCCTTTGTTCTTAAAATCAAAATTATTATTTTTATATGTATGTCATTTCTATTGACACAAATAAAATAACTCATATTTTTAAAAAAATCAAGTACTTTTTTTATTTTTTATTCATTTGTTTCCTTTACAGGTACATCAAATATCTCCTCACCGCGTACCAGCTGGACAATCATTCTATAATCGTGGTCAGTTGTACAGGTTGATAATGTAAGTATCTTTGATTCAGGCGTAATAGCTGGTGCGTCTGGAAATTCATATTTTGTCCTTGCTTTATTTTCATTAACATATTTCATAAATGCCTCTGAATTTTCAAATTCCCAGGTGTATACCGGATCTCCTTTTGCTTCAGCCTTAAATATAGCATATACATAATATACATAATGATGTTCGTCTACATATATATCCATTGTTGGATTGTCTTTTCCATACTGTGGGTCATCATAATAAAAGTTTAAGCTGCCAAACATAATGTGATTTGCCCAAGCCTTTACATTATGTCCATAAAGTATACAATTCTTTGCATTAAGTCCATCTTTAATTCTATAATCAATAAAGATACTTCCTATTCCGTTTGGATAATCATTAGAATAATGCTCTAAGTAATATTCATTATTGGAAGGATGCTGTACTACCGGATTGTCAATATAAGTGCCTTTGCCTTGTCTGATATAGCCCTTTGCATTGTGGTTGTATGCTTTTATTTTTTCAAAATCCCATACAAAGGCTTTGCCATCTCCAGAATTGTTAAGCACAATCTTTTCACCATTGGCATTGTAATAATCTATAGAATCATCAATATCTACCTTTAAAATATCTGCCTCTTTTTTGCTGGCCTCAGTAGTCTCCTGTGCATTAATATGTATTAATGTAAGCTCATAGGAAGCATAAGAAAAGGTGCAAAGTGCTATAAGCATTACTGCATACCGGACTATATCCATTGATGTAATTTTTCTCTTCTTTGACTTTTTCTTTTCTAAATCAATAAATTCGATTTCTATTTCGTCTGTATTAGATGTCTCACTTGTATTTGTAGATTTTTTGACCTTTGAGATTTCTTTTTCTATTGCCTCATCTACAGTTGTATTCTGCTGTTCTTCAGCCTTTTCAATTTCAGCATTTATCTCATCATCTGTCTGGTCATTTATTATTTCATCTATATCTGATTCTGCCAAAACACCTTGTGCAGTATTGTTTTCTATTTCAGTTTCAACTATATCCTTTGATTTACTGCTATCTGTAATATCTGTTTTAATTTTTGTCTGAATATTTTTTTTGTATGTATTTTTTCTATTTGTTGATTTTCTTTTCTTACTTTTGCTCATAAATTCATCATCCTTTACTCTACATCCGTTTAAAAGAAATGGCCGCTCCTTAATATTAGCATAACACACTAAGGTAGCGGCCAAAAATAATTTTAATTATTCAGCTTTACCGATTGAACCAAATAATTCCATTTTTTCTTTTACAGTAGCCTTAATAGCTTCAAATCCAGGAGCTAAAAGCTTTCTAGGATCAAAGCCCTTACCCTGCTGGTCCTTACCTTCTTCAATATACTTTCTTGTAGCTGCTGCAAATGCAAGCTGACATTCTGTATTTACATTAATCTTAGCAACGCCAAGAGAGATTGCTTTCTTAATCATATCAGCAGGAATACCTGTACCACCGTGAAGAACTAATGGCATATCTCCTGTTAACTGCTGAACAGCATCAAGAGTTTCAAAGCTTAAGCCTTCCCAGTTTTCTGGATACTTACCATGAATATTGCCGATACCAGCAGCAAGCATTGTAACGCCTAAATCAGCGATTGCTTTACATTCCTTAGGGTCTGCACATTCGCCTCTACCGATAACACCATCTTCTTCGCCACCGATTGAACCAACTTCTGCTTCAAGTGACATTCCTTTTTCGTTTACGATTTTAACTAATTCTGTTGTCTTAGCTACATTTTCTTCGATTGGGTAATGTGAACCATCAAACATAATTGAAGAAAATCCTGCTTCGATACACTTTAAGCATCCTTCGTAGCTGCCGTGGTCTAAGTGTAATGCAACAGGAACTGTAATGTTAAGCTCCTCCATCATTCCATTAACCATACCTACAACTGTCTTATAACCTGTCATATATTTTCCAGCACCCTCTGAAACACCAAGGATAACTGGTGAATTTAATTCCTGTGCTGTTAATAAAATAGCCTTTGTCCATTCAAGGTTATTAATATTGAACTGACCTACTGCATATTTACCTGCTTTAGCCTTCTGTAACATATCTTTTGCTGATACTAACATGTTCTTCTATACCTCCGTATATCATAATTCTTGACTTGTATCTTAAGTCATCATTTTGATTATAGCCTATTTTTTGGATAAATACAAGCATTTGATATAGTACAAATTGAGTTTTCTGGCAAAACTGCTTTCTGTATATATATGTTTTGTAATTTCCCCAACAGTTTTAACCAGCCGGGTTATTTCCTCATCTCCCAATGGCTTTTGGCTATATTGCCCCTTAACTATAATATCTGCCAGTTGTGCAGCATCTTCTTTGCCAACACCAGCATCTGCCTTCATTATTTTTTCAATAATCATTTCTCTGCTTTCAAATAAGTTCAAATCTACTTTTTTTATCTCCAGCCATGTTCTTAATTGTTCCAGACAGATATTGTATATTTTTTCTTTGTCACTGCCTTTTAACACAGCTAAATATTTCTTTTGCTGTTCTGCTCCATTTGCATATATCATTCCAAAAGCCGTTAACAGGGTAACTATAAGTAATACAACACAAAGCATTATATATATACTTTTATTTAACTTACCAGATATATTAGTGCTGCTGCCATTACCACTGTCTGTCCCTGTGCCACCGGTATTTTTTATAGTAGCAGTTTCACCTGATGTCTTACTGGTAGTTTCGTTTTCAGAATCTGATTTAGTAGTTTCTTCGGATGAGGTAGTCTGCTTAATTTCAGTTTCTGCTGTAGTTTTTTGCTGGTCATTTGTATCATTATTGTTATTTTTTGTAGCATAATTGTTGTTTATACCTTCTCTTATGATTTTACGATAGTTTGAAGGTGTAACATCAACAGCCATCCAGCCCATTCCCTTTACAAATATTTCCACCCAGGCATGAGCTGAGTCATCCTTTAAAATCTTATCTGTACTTATTTCTAAATTATCGCATACATACCCTTCTACATATCTTGCAGGAATACCCATATACCTAAACATTAATACTGCAGCTGAGGCAAAATGAGTACAGTAGCCCTTCTTAGTTTCATTTAAAAACTTATTAACAAAATCCTCACCATTTTTTAATTTTCCTGGCTCCAAGGAATATTCACAGGTTTTATTCAGATATTCCTTAACATATTCGATTGGTATTTCATAACCATACTTTTCCGTTGGAAAATCCTTGATTTTTTTATTTAAATTGTTAAAAATCTCATCATATCGTTCTTCATAACTATTAGCTGTGTCATATTTTTCTGTAAAGCCATCGTAATCTATATAATTCTGGCTGCCTTGTAAATATTCTGCAAAATATTTTTTCAAATCCAAATAATCAGAAATATTATGATCAAATATTCTATCTCCCGTCTGCTTAAAGCTTTCTGGTATTTCCAAATAGTATTTAGCAGCTACATTAGCATAATATCTGTCAAGAACATCCTCAGCCTTTGTTAACTGGCTTATCCCACTTTCATCACCACTATCATAAATGCTGTATGCACCTGCCGGATACTTTCCCCACGAATCTACAAACTCCATCCATTCAAGTGTAGATGGAATTTCAAGTGGTACATATCTTTCATATATCCAGCTTTTGGCATTGTCTGTATTTTTTCTTTGTCCATCGCTTTTGGATTCCAGACCTGTCTGACAATAATAAGGCCAAAACACATTATTATTTCTCTTATCCAGATTTGTTATCTCCATTCTTTCTGTTTCCCCATTATAGCCATAGCTTATTCTATAATTATCACTATATTTAAGAAAGGTATTTGAAATCTCATCCACCTCTGACATACTTATACCTTCACGATTTTGTATTTCAATTACTGCATTATTAATATCACTATCTGCATTTTCCCACGAGTTGCCAGTATATATACTTCCTACATAGGACTTAATATATATTTTATCACCATAAAAGAAATCACTTCTGGATAATGAAAGCCTTAGCTTTTCTTCACCTGTAAATTTTAACTGATCTACTGTACCTAGCTTACCATTATTCATACCACCAGATCCAATATTGCCATTATTAAAATTAAAGGTTTCCTTTATATCCTCAATAAAAGACCTTTCTCCTGACAAATATCCATTAAGAGTTTCCTTATATTCGTCCATTTTTTCATCTCTTTTATAAGGATTAACTGCATTTATTACTGTAATTATCAGAAACACTATAAGCATAATCACATTAACATAAGCATTTTTTATGTTGCAGGATCTATTTGTATTTAAATCCAGCTCTCGCTTTTTATAGTTTTTTTCAATAGCCAGATTTGTATACATAAAGGAAAATATATACACATCCAAAGTAGAAGGTGTCAGACCAACAGCCAGTATCAATACAATAAACGGTATTGTTACATCTAAATATACCATTTTCCACAGCTTATTTTTGTACACCACAAATAAGCTCGGAATCATAATTTCAAAATATAACCTGACAACTGTATTTACACTTTTTATATTTTCTGTCATAAGCTCTACAGCCTGTTTGCTATTATAAAGCTCTATAAGTGAGGTGTATCTTTTTGATATTGCTTTTATTCCCTCATATATTAATGAAGGCTTATTTGTTAAAAGCAAAAGTAATATAGCAACAGCTATAGAGGCACTTTTTATATGCTTATTCTTAGTATTAAATAAAGAAATAAATATAACCGTTACAAATACGGTAATAATTATTGATACCCAATCTAATTTTATATAGATGGCTTTATTTAAAATTACAACTGGCATAACAGCAAACAAAATTGCCATTATATATCGTTTAAAATCTAATTTCATTAATATTACCTATTCCTTGTGCCTTTGCATTAACAACATAATATTGTACGCCACTATCCAGCTGTGCAATCTGATCCTTTGCAGCATTTTCATTTAACGCAACAAGCACTACTGCTATCTTCTTATTTGCATCCAGCTTTATCCTTTGTGCTAACAGCTCACTTATTTTTGAAGTAATATATATAATGTTGTATTGATTACATCTATCAAAAACAATACTCTCGTCCTCTATTTTTTCATTTGTTTTTAATAATACTGTGTCTAATATTATATTAATGGATTCTGTCAGCTTTTCTTCACTATCAATTAGCTGCTGATCCATTATTCCATTATTTTTATTAAAGTAATAAATATTATATTTGCCGCCTTCTAACAAAACATTATTACATATTGAATAAGCTATCTCCATTATTTTGTCTGTAACAATAACAGAGTCAAAATTTATGGCGTATTCCGTAAAATCAGTTATAATTCCCAGTCCTACACTAATAGGCAGCGAATACTCTTTCACCATATATTTGCCCATTCTATCTGTAAGTTTCCAATGTATATCTCGCAAATTGTCCCCAGGAACATATTCTCTTACATTAAATAATTCTGTTCTATCGTAGCCCTTTTTTAAAGGATGATAGCTGTCGGCCTCTATAATTTCATGACTTTCACATTGATTATAGGTTATTTGTATAGGAAGTGGCTTTGGTAATACCTGTATGTCATATTTCCTCTTACCTTTTTGTATTTTAAATTTAAACATTCTAAAGTAATCACAAAGTTCCACCTTTTTACATATTAATCGCATATTTCCGGCATATTCTGTAGCAACTTGAAAGGTCACTGTATTTTTAAAGGGCATACTACTAAAACAAATTTTTTTCTTTGCCTGACTATACTCTCCATAATACAACTCCATATATGCAATTATTTCCCCTGAAGGGAATATTCCTATATTTTGGGTCTGTATAGATACTGAAATATTATCTCCCTTTGAAACCACTTTTTCGTTTACACTTATCCTTACTTTTATGCACAATCTATTAATAATCAATATTACAATACTAATAATTGGTATAATTATTGATAATTTATAGGCTAAATAAGCTGGATAAGAGCTGAATAAAATAGCAATGCAACGCAAGATTATGACTATTACACAATATAATACTATCATCATAGCTACCTCTATGTTCTAATTACACTAATTTGCTTGGCAATCTCTATTAAAACCTGATCTTCCTTCATTTTTGCCAATCTTGCTTTCTGGCTTAGAATAACCCTATGTGAACAAACTGATAAGAATACATATTGTACATCTTCAGGTATTATATAATTTCTATTGTTCATAAAAGCTATAGCCTTTGCCATATTTATAAGTGCTACTGTTCCTCTTGGGCTAATGCCCACATCTAAAAGCTCAGTATTTCTGGTAGCATTTACAATATCCACAATATAGTCATACATTGCATCATGTACATATATATTTGAAACCTGCTTTTTTATTTCTATTATTTCTTCTGCTGTAAGCACCTTTTCTATATCTTCTAATGGGTTTTTTCCACCAAATTTACTCTTAAGGATATTAATCTCGTCTTTTTTGGTTGGATAGCCCATACTTAGTTTTACCATAAATCTATCAAGCTGAGAATCCGGTAACAGAGTAGTACCAGCAGAGCCAGTAGGATTTTGTGTTGCAATAACAGTAAATGGTGTTGGAAGCTCCATTGTTTTTCCATCTACTGTTACCCTTCCCTCCTCCATTGCCTCAAGCAATGCAGACTGCGTTTTTGAAGATGTTCTGTTAATTTCATCTGCCAAAAACAGATTACACATTATAACGCCCTTTTTATACTGCATTACACCTGCTTCTTTATTGTATAAGGAGTAGCCCAATACATCTGATGGCATTACATCTGTAGTAAACTGCAATCTATTATACTGAAGACTAAGCACCTTTGAAATAGCCATAGCCATAGTAGTCTTACCAACTCCTGGAATATCCTCAAAAAGAATGTGTCCACCTGCTAATATGGTAGCAAAAGCTTTAATTATAACCTCTTCTTTTCCTATAACTGCTTTTCCAATCTCATTAATAACTCTTTGTTTTATTTGTGTTTCCTGTTCCATTTTTTCCCTTTCATTTTATCTAATAATAGTATGATTTTTATCTTTTTTAGTCAAACCTTTATAATATCTATAATAGTATACTACTTTATTACCCATTGCAACCATTCATATTAATATTCACAAATTTTTTATCACATTCTCACTAATCTTATATAAATGAATATATTAATAGTGTAATTATATTGAAAGGACTTCTCTATGAATAACAATATGAATTGTAACTATTCCAGATGCAATAGAACAAATATGAATATTGCAATGGCATATGTACCCTGGCAGGAATTTAGAAATCTTGACAATTTCAAATGTGGATATATAGCAGGTACTATTTTCAAGGATCTTAATAAACCTTTTATGGGAGGCAGGTGTTCAAAATGAGTTGTTTAAATAATAATTGTGGCAGTAGCAATAATAATTTTAGAAACAGCAATAATAATTTTAGAAACAACAGCTTTAAATATTTAAACTATATATGTTCTGCAAACAACCCTTCTGTATTTGAAAATATGCCTAAATGTCAATTAATGGAGCATTTGCAAATTATAAGCTTTGCCATTGATGACCTTCGTTTATTTATCGATACCCACCCAAATTGTGAGGATGCTATAGAATGTATAAGCGAATTAATGACACTTCGTCATATGGTCTTGAAACAATATACTACTAAATATGGCCCTATTTATTCGTATATGGTAGACACAGATAATGGCTGGGATTGGACTTCGGCTCCGCTTCCATGGTCAAAAGGAGGTATGTAAATATGTGGAGTTATGAAAAAAGATTACAGTTTCCTGTAAATATTAAAACCCGTGATCCAAAACTGGCAGAGATAATTATTTCACAGTATGGTGGACCTGATGGCGAGATTGGTGCTTCTTTACGATATTTATCGCAAAAATACTCTATGACCAACCCTAGAATTGCCGGTCTTTTAAATGACATAGGCACAGAGGAGCTGGCACATTTAGAAATGATAGGTGCTATTGTCCACCAGCTTACAGACTGTCTTACACCTGAACAAATTGAGGGAAGCAACTTTGCACCTTACTATGTTGACCATACCTTAGGCGTATACCCACAGGCTGCCTCTGGTATGTCCTATACTACTGCTTTTATGCAAAGTAAGGGCGACCCTATTACAGATTTGTTTGAGGATATGGCAGCAGAACAAAAGGCGCGCACTACCTATGACAATATTTTAAGAATGATTAAAGACCCAGATGTATGTGCTCCAATTAAGTTTTTGCGTGAGCGAGAAATTGTTCATTTCCAAAGATTTGGCGAGGCTTTGAGAATGTTGCAGGAGGATCTTGATTCCGATAACTTCTATGCAATCAACCCTTCCTTTGACTTATGCAGCAAAAAATGTTAAATCTTAGTGTATGCAATTCAATGACACTCTTAAAAAATATTTTTAATTAGATACCTTATTGCAACAAAATTTTAGAAAAGCTTATTTGAATATTTTTTGGTTAACTTATCTATACACTCTTTTAAATATATTTATCAAAAAAGGAGAGGCTATCAAAAACGCCTCTCCTTTTAATACTAATCTTAGTATTATTCGCCCTTCTTCATTGATTTGTATACTTCCTTGTATAAGTACATCTTCTTATCAGCTTCTTCATATACACTTTGTATTGTAATATCTTCATTTTCTTTTCTAATAGCATATCCATATGCAGGAGATATTAAGTATTTCTGATTTCTATTTGAGTTTGATGTATTAACCTGATCCTTCATATTTGTAATAAGCTTTTCAAATTCTTCATTTGATGAATTTAGAAGAATTGCGATAAACTCATCTCCACCCATTCTTCCAATAAAGCCTTGCTTACCAAAGGTCTTATCAAGCACCTTTGCAAAGGTCTTTAAAGCTTCATCACCTTGTTTATGACCAAATTCATCATTAATCTGTTTGAAATCATTTAAGTCAAAGCTTATAATCATTACCGACTCTTTTCTGTAGGTTTCAAGCTTATCAAGAATAATAGAACATCTTGCCCTATTGCTAACGCCTGTAAGAGAGTCTACAAATGCCATTCTTTCTTTGTTGATAAGCTTTACAATAAATCTAACTGTAACTGCAATTATAACTAAAAGAATAACTATAGAAGCAACCTGTGTATACAAAATACTTGACATATTACTTCCAGTTTCGTCCTTTGCAATAGTAAGTATTAATTTCCAGGAACAATTTTTTATTGCTGTTACACCTACATAGTATTGCTTGTCATTGATTGTAATTTCGCCAGTTACATTTCCTTCTGCTGACAGACTAGACTTAATAAAAGATATATCGTTTTTGCTTGTGTCACTATATACATCTAATATATTAAGCTTTCTATGTACCTGTGTCATATCTGAGCTGGCAACATATTCTCCTGCTGCATTTACAACAGCAGCAAGACCATCACCAATTTTCATATTTGCAACAGAATCATATACCTTTTGTAAATCCATTGCTCCACAAAGGGCACCAACCTTTTGTCCATTCTTGTAAATTGATACACAAAGAGTTGTTATTGACTTATTGTTGTTGTAGTCCATAAATGGCTCTGTAATAAACTTGTCATTTTCCATTACATCTGTAAAAAATTGCTCCCGTGACTGATTCTGTACTGTATTTTCCCTAACATAATATCCATGACCAGTCGTGTCCATTATAAATAAATGTTCAAAGCCTAAAGAAGCTTCCTTACCTTTTATGTACTTGTACTGGTTTGTCCACTTCATTTCATTAATTTCTGGCAATGTGGCAATATACTCTAATAAAGCAAACTTCTCATCGAACTGTGCCTGTATTTCATTAGAGCATTGAACCGTTCTTTCTGACAAGCTATCCTTAGTATAAGCAACTGTTGCATCATAAGTGTCGCTGTAGTTTGACATTGACATTATAAACATTCCAATCGCCGATAAAATTAATACTACCATTAATATAACATCGCTAATGCTTACCTTTGCACTATTAAATACTTTTAACTTTTTCATGTCTAATCCTCGTCTTCTTCAGATTTTTCATCATTTTTTTTAGTTTTCACCACAATAAACACTAATACTACTGCTGCACAAGCAAGTATAAGTATTAACCTTACTACATTTGTGTTGTCACCTGTCTGAACATATCCTCCATTATTATTCCAATAATTACCATTGTCTGAACCATTACCATTTCCATTAATATTGTTTCCATTATTTGGATTATTTGAGTTGCTTCCATTGTTTGGCTTATTAGTGTTGCCACCTATAAACTGTTTTTTTGTAGTTGTTTCATTTTCCTTAGAGGTTGTTATCTCCTCCTTTGTGGTTGTTTCAACTTCAACTGCCTTCCAGGTAGCAACCAACTGTATATCGCCAGTCTGATTTTTTATTTCAGTAATTGGATTTCCATTTTGGTCTTTCCAGCCTAAGAACTTATAGCCCTTTCTAGCAGGCTTTTCCAAAATAATATTATCATTTACTGTATATGTAGACGGATTATTATTTATATCTCCGTCCTGCATTTCATCATAGAAGATGTTGTATACCTCCATTTCAAACTGTGCTGTTATGTTAATATCCTTTCCAGGCATTAACAACAAATACAGACCTAGTTTTTCATCAACAGGAGATATTATTACAGGCATTGCTGCCTCTCTAATGCTTCTTATAGAAAAAGTGCTTGCTGCCTCTGCCGGCTCATATGTAAGCGAATTCTGTACCAGCTTATAGCCCCTTTCTGGCTTTACAAGTAAAAATACACTCTGGCTTTCCTTGTAACCTTCTTCACTAGGTGAAACTATATTCACTGTTCCCATTTGTGACTCAGCTACTGTAATATTTATATTGTAATATCCTATATAATTCTGTGGCCAGTCAGCCTTTAGCACAAGATTTCCGAAGGACCACTTATCAACCCCTGTAATATCAACAGTTGTAACATCGTCATAGTTTGTATCATCACCATCAGATACTACTAATTTCCAGCCAACATTTTTAACTAATGGTGCAAACTCAAACTCATCAAATATTGTATATGAGGTTGGATTATTTGTAGTATATCCTCTTAAATCCCAATACTGAATTGTAAATCTTGTAAGAGAAATTCTTACATCTACATTAATAGTTGCTCCGTCTAAAACATCCTCTGGAATAGTAATATATCTCTTATCCGAACGATTTTTCTTAGTTGTATCCTCATGTGCCTTGCTCTCATAGCTGTATCTGATTGTGTAATCATCCGGATAATCACCTATTTGGGCAAAATCTATTCCGTTTCCTATTTGAACAGCTTTGTAATCACCATCTTCATAGATGTAATTTCCGTCCTCATCAAGTGCAACGAACTCAATATATACATTATCTCCTGGGATAACATATACTACCTTTCTGGTTTCCCCACTATCTGGATCAACCTCATCTGTCACATTAATTGGTGATTTACTGTCATAGACCGGGTCATACAAATATGGAACAGCACCTACATACCTGCTAGGTAGTTTTGTTTCTTCATCATAAACTGTAATATCAATAGGATATTTTTCAGTTTCCTCCCAAGTAGCTACAAATATATAATTACCTAAGGAATCAATTTGTGTTACATATGGGTCTGTAGGATTTTTTGCTGTAATTGCCTTCCAGCCACTAAACTTATGGTATCTGTCATATCTATTGTTAATGTTAATAGCATCAGCACCAAGTATCTTTGATATTTCTGCTGGTAAGCTTAAGCTTTCAATAGTATATTCAACGCTTTTAAATGGCGTTGTAGTATCCACACCGTCATAGAAGGTTATAGTATAAACCTTTGGAATAAATGCGCTATTATTATTTACAACATAAATATCCTTAGAGTCCAAGCCCATTTTATAGGATACTGAATTGTCACTCCAGCTATCTGTTACACTAGAGGCATTGCTTATGCTTACGCTCCAGTTTGCTGAAGAAATCTCATAACCCTGCTTTGCAGTAATACTAAGGGTTACACTTGAAACTGCGTCCTTTACTAAGGTTCTGTAATATGTAACTCCATTTTCTACAAATTCCTGATTATCAAAGGTAAGAGTAGTTGAGCCCATTAATAGTTCTACATTTGTAGCATTGAAAAATTCCTTGTCAATGTAAACATAGTACCTGTTCTTTGAATATTCGCCTCTTACAACAAGGTTTGAGGTAAGAGAATTTTCATAATAAATTCTTCCATTCTCTTTTGAATATCTGTCTGAATTTACTGTCCAGCCAACAAAATCGTAATATTCAATAGTTGGTGGTGTAGGTACTGCATTTGAATTAGGGTCAAGTGTATATGGCTCGCCATATGTATGTTCATCTGTACGAAGCTCTATATCTCCACTATCTCCATATGAATATATATATGTAACGCTGCATTTCCATTTTGCAGTTAAATCTATTTTTCCGTCTGTTAAAATATCACCTGCCAATATATCTGCCGAGGTAATCTGTGAAACCCGCTTGTCAGTTCCGGTTACATACCAGCCGTCAAAGGTAAGGTCTGAAATACCCGGTGCTGGCACTGACATAGTTGTTCCATAGGTATACATAGTAGCAGTTGGTGCAACATAAGAATGTCCGTCAATATTTTTATCTGTTGCTGTAAAACCGTTATGATATACTATCTGGATATTTCCTGCGTAATTAACCTGCAACGAAGTAGCTACATCTGGCATTTTAAAGGACACTACATAATATTCGCCCTTTGCATCATTTAGCTTTGTAACAGGATAGGTCATACCTGCAACTGTAACATTTGCTACATCTAGCTCCTCTGGAACATCATAAACTCTTACATCTACATATTGGTCTGCTGATAATATATATTTGTTCTGAGCTGAAGGAGAAATCAATACATTATTCTGATATACCTCCATTCTCTGATTTTGCTTTATGTAGCTGCTATCTGAAATAGTAAGCTCTGCCATCGGTGTAGCTGGCAAATAGAAATATAACTTGTTGGCTACTTCATTTTTGTTAATGCCGACTGAAGAAATATTTTTATGTCCATAGCCTTTATATTCAAAAGTAAGGCTATCTACAGTAACAGTTGCATATTCGCTTTGCATCTGGATATTTGCTGTATATGTATTTGTATACTTGTTATCTGCTAAGGTAATAGTGTCAGTCCAATCAGCTGTCGAAAAGCCTGTATTTCCATTTGAAGTTAAGTCTGCACAGAACAAATACAGTTTTTTGCCTGAGGCATCTGTAATATTTCCGTCATACTGAGTATTTGCAGCATTTAAAAATAAAGAGCCACCACCTATAATTATGGAATTTCCATTGCTGTTTTTTCCACCTGCACTGTTTCTTCCACTTCCGATACAAGGTGCATTTGATAACATATTAACTGCTATTGTACCACCATTGATTGTAACTACTCCTGCTCTGCCGGAGGCTGCAGCTGCGTTTGC
Organism: uncultured Eubacteriales bacterium; assembly: GCA_900539455.1. Classification (GTDB taxonomy): domain Bacteria; phylum Bacillota; class Clostridia; order Lachnospirales; family Lachnospiraceae; genus SVEL01. The sequence goes on along the minus strand of UQCD01000006.1, from coordinate 52,991 downwards.
ACTACCACCACCACCTATACCAGCACCATAGCCCTGTCCTTTAATATTAATTTCAATATCACCTGATATTGTAATATTTCCAGCATTGACAGTTGAGCTTACAAAAAACTCCTTGCCTACTGGCAGCTGTGCATCCAAAGGATAATTGGTATTGTACTTTTCATTTAAATATTCAAAGGCATTTTGTACTGTACTGTAAGCTGTGCCATCTTCTCTTAAAAGATAATTTGGAGAGAATATAATATTAGGATTTCCTTCACTTAAGTGTAAATCTACATCTGCGTTGGCTTCTCCTCCACCTATAGCAGCACCATAGCTGTTTCTTGAAGTAACTAATGTAAGCATACCATTTGTGCCATCTACATTTTTAATATTAAGTGATGAGCCATACACAACCTCTGTTTCCTGTAACAAATCTGACAGCTTACAATTTCTTGCTGTATGTACATTTTCTGCTAATTTAATAACTGAAGCATTTACGCCCTGTACAGAAATAATCGGGCTTTTTGCTCTTTCTCTTGTGTTTTCAAGTGTACAGGTTCCTTCTATAGATAATGTATAATTTGTTACTGTTCCGGATTTTGCTGCCTCAAACTGAATAACCGGCTCATCTACTGAGTTTTGAATACGAACATTCTTTAAAACAACTTCAACATTATCAACGCTCTCTGAGTTTGGAACAACCTTAATAGAAACATCATTTCGTAAGACTCCGTCACCGTCAATAACATATCTTCCATTGCTTACTACATTGAGCTCTACTGCTAAATTATCTGATGGCAGCTGATATTCTGTATCAGATACAGACACACTTTCCAAGGCTTGTACCTTACTTACATTAAGAATAAATATAACTGCAAAAAATGTGCAAAAAGCAACACCTATAGCAGAACCTATAAATATTTTTTTTCGTTTCATAAGAAAATCCTTTATTCTATTGTATCCATCCATGGCAATCCCTCCTTGGAAAAACCGTATTCTATTTTTGTCACTGTTAGGCAAAGTCCATTCTGCCATTTTTTCTAATATATCACAGTATCTACATTATTTCTAGTACTTTTTCCACATTTCACTCTTTTTTTCCCTCTTATACCCTCTTTTTTACACTCCTATAGTGTATTATATATTATTAAATTTCTACCAGCTTTTAAGTTGTAAATCAGCATACAAGAAAATAAATTACTTATCCCACAAAAAGTTATATAACAAATATAAAATCCAAAACAAAAAACAAACAGAAAAAGGACATTATTTTGATTTTTTACAACCATAATATTGTCCTTTCTTCCTATTAATATGTATATCTATTTTCTATAAATAATCCACTTAATCCTGTAAAGCGTCATAACCAGTTTCACCAGTTCTTACCTTTACAACATCCTCAACATTATATAAGAATATCTTACCGTCACCAATATTGCCTGTGTAAAGTACCTTTCTAGCTGTTTCAATAACCTTTTCAACAGGAACCTTGCTTACAATAACCTCAACCTTGTATTTTGGCAAAAGTTTAACCTCAACCTCAACACCTCTGTAAAGCTTTGGACCACCCTTTTGAGTACCACAGCCTAATACCTGGGTTACTGTTATACCGGTAACACCGATTTCATTAAGTGCATCCTTAAGGGCTTCAAATTTACCCTGCTGACATATAATTGTTACCTTTGAAAGCTTTGCACCAACAACGCTTGATGCCTTTGTTTCTGTTGGAACAACGCTTGTGCCTGCTGTTTCTTCCTCAGCAGCCTTAACAGGTACAAATCCATTTGCTGTAATTGGCATAAAGTCTGCATATGCAGATGGAAGATTATGTTCTGTTGCATCAAGACCTTGAAGTTCTTCTTCCTCAGATGCTCTAAGGCCGATAGTTTTCTTTATTACAAAGAAGGTAATTGTAATTGTTACTGCTGTCCAGGCACCAACTGCTACAAAACCTAACAACTGTAAACCGAACTGCTTGAAACCACCACCATATAATAATCCTTCTCCACTTATTGCACCATTTGCTAATGCAATACTATAACCAGGAGCACTTGAGGTTGCAAATAAACCTACTGCAAAAGTACCCCAGATACCATTCATAAAGTGAACTGCAACTGCACCAACCGGGTCATCAATATGTAATTTGTAATCAAGTAACCATACACCAAATACTACTAATAAGCCTGCTACAGTACCGATTACTGTTGCACCTAAAGCATCTGTTACATCACTTGGAGCTGTAATTGCTACAAGACCTGCAAGTGATGCGTTAAGACACATTGAAACATCCGGCTTACCATATTTTAACCATGTAAATACCATACATACAAAGGTTGCAACTGCTGGGGCAATAGTTGTTGTAAGGAAGATTGAACCTAAATCCTCTACTGTTGTAGCTGCTGCCCCGTTAAAGCCATACCAGCCAAACCAAAGAATAAATACACCTAATGCACCAAGTGTTAATGAATGTCCTGGAATAGCATTAACCTTAATTGAACCATCTTTTTTCTTTGTAAACTTTCCAATTCTAGGTCCAAGCATTTTAGCACCGATGATAGCTGAAATACCACCAACCATATGAATTGCTGTAGAGCCTGCAAAATCATGAAATCCTAACTGAGCTAACCAGCCACCGCCCCAAATCCAATGAGCTTCTATTGGATAGATAAGAGCTGAAATAACTGCTGAATAAACACAGTATGAAAGGAATTTTGTTCTTTCTGCCATTGCACCAGAAACGATTGTTGCTGTTGTAGCACAGAATACTAAGTTAAATACAAATGCTGAAAAATCAAAATTACTGTATTTTGAGAAAATGTCAAAGCCAGGCTTTCCAATAAGACCCACAACATCTTCTCCTAATAATAAACTATAACCAATGAGTACGAAGACCACTGTACCTATACAAAAGTCCATAAGGTTCTTCATTATAATGTTACCTGCGTTCTTTGCTCTGGTAAAACCTGTTTCTACCATTGCGAAGCCACATTGCATAAAAAATACTAAAGCTGCTCCGATAAGGAACCATACACTAAATACTTCCATCGCTTTTTCCTCCATTTTTACATTTTCCTTGCTTTCCCTTACCAAGAAAGTCAATATCAAATCCAATGGCTAAAATAAACGCTAGCATATTCACTAAAGCTTTGGATAACAACAATAAAAAAAGCGCCATGAGAATTTCTCATGACGCCTTTGTCATCGTTGTGTTCATTATAGCTCATTATTTTTATTTGTCAACAAAAAATTAATATTATTTTTATTGAATATTTATATTTATCTCTTTAAGATAGTTTTTATCTTGTTTAAGATAATCTTGAAGCCCTCTGTTCTGGAGTATACACCACAAAAAATTACAACACAGCCTATTCCAATAACTACACCCTTTAAAATCAGCGTTGGCCAAGAATTGACTACCATGCCCTTTGTTAAAAGGTTCATTAAAAATATAGTTGCTGCAACCAAGCATATATTTCCCAGCAGTGATAAATAGTACGGCATTACCTTGTGTTTAAAATATTCCTTAAACAACAGCTTTGGCTCATACCAGAAATATGTTGTAAGTCTTGAAATCGCTGACGCAAAAATTATTCCCGGCAGTCCTATAAAATATCCTAGTAATAAGGATAATACAATATTTAGGGCTGCTCCTACAAGCATTACATATTTTGTTTTCATATAAATACCTGTAGCATCCCTATAAATCCAGAGTGGGTGTAAAACACAGCCCAAATAAGTATTTAAGGTTATTGCTACAATAGTAATATCAGAAAGCTTAAAGCTGCTGCCCAGCCATACCTCCACTAAATCATTTGATAATATACAAAAGGCACTTGTGATTATTCCGCAAAAAATGAAGCTGGCTGACTGCATAGCACTAAACACCTCATATCTTTTTTCTGGAGTTTCCTTTACAATTACATTGCCAATACTTGCAGTTAATGCCGAAAAGATAATTTGTGCCACTAATAAAAGCTTTGAGCTTACCATAAGGTAATTAGAGTAAACACCAACCGTTGATGTACCTATCAGCACAGAAATTATAATATTGTCAGTAGCATTAAACATAGTCCCACTAAATTTATAGATAAATACCGACTTCATATTCTTCCATATACTTCTTGAAACCTCTTTATCTATTTTCTCGGTATTAGACACATCCTTGATGTATGGATACATTTTTTCAGCCTTTTTAGAAGCAATAATATTGTTTATATACTGGACAATAACGCCTATAGCTAAGTATAATATATAGTTTTTAAACAAATACAATACACCTATCTGCAAAATAGTTTTAATCAGGCTGGTGTAAATATTTATTTTAACTACCACATAGTTTTTCTGGTCTGCTGTAATAATTGTAGTTTTATACACATACAGATATGAAATAACTACTCCTGCCAGTGAAAAAAGATAGTATATTGTAAGATTTGGTATATCCTTTTCTGTATTTACAATAAGCTTAAGAAATGGAATACATAAAACTCCAAGCACAGTAACAGCAATGGCTATAACATTATATACTTTCTTGTAAAATGCCACCAAGGAAGTAAGCTTTTGTTGGTCATTATTTGCAAGAGGCTTATAAAAGGTATACGCCATAGCTGTATTAAAGCCTAAGTCAGCCATTGAAAGTAATGTTAAAACATCAGAAAAAATTCCGTTAAGACCTAAATATTCGCTGCCTAAGGTATGAATAAACACCGTTCTTGATACAAAGCTTAAAATCAATGAAAGTGCCTGATATACAAATCCACTTATCATATTGTTTACTGAGTTTTTTATTCTACTGCTCATATGTTTTCCTCATATTCTTTTAATATTAAATGGCCTGCAATGCCCGTCTTATTATCTTCTAAATTTTAGATTTAGTGTTTCGTATATAGTGAGCATTTTCTCCATCTGCTTAGAAGAATCCTTTGCTATAGCCTTGTAGCGCCTAATTCTTTCTTTTTTTGTAATACCTTTAACAATTCTTATCAGCCATGCTATAGGCAATAGTAATATACTTTTTTCCACCCAAGGATATTGTTCCTTCATTCTTTCTCTGGATGGAAACCAATATATTCTCTTAATATTTTTTTCATCTATACTGTTATTGTTTATCCTGCTTTCCTTTGCTAACTGTCCCCATACACCATTTTCTCCCTTGCCGTATATTCCACAATCCAACATATAGTCAAATAAATCTAAATAAAACTTAGGACATTCCTCTTTTAGTATCCAAATATATGCCAGCTTCTTTATATGCTTTTCAAAATCTACTAAACCTAGCTTTGATAATTCCCCTTCAATTACATCTGTATCAATTTCATTTTTATATTTTTCTAAATATACATAAATGTCTAAAAGATTTCTAATACCACAGCCGGTTTCGTAAAAATGCTTTGCAATATGGGAAACCATATACACATAAAAATCCTCTTTTTCAAACTCATATGTATAGCTTTTACCCTCTGAAAGCTTTGCCCTAAAGGAATTCTTGTAATACAGGTATTGATTTTTGTCCACCTGCTTATCAAATAATGTCCAATGTATCTCCATAACCAAATATGGTTTTTTTACATATATTGCATGATGGCCAACTACCTCCTTTAGCTCAAAGCCCAGCTGCAGGGCTATTTTTTCAGCTCTTTTAATATCCTCTCCATATATCATAATGTCAATATCTCCCATTTCTCTATAAACAGGATTATTGTACACGCCTTTAAGAACAGCTCCCTTTAAAACCTGATGACTAATTTTATTTTCCTCAAGCCTTTTAGACATTTCCTTTATCAGGCTAAGCTGTGCCAACGACTTCATTGCACTGCTCATTACAAGCTGTTTAATCTTTTCATTGTATTCTGTTGACAAATCCAGCCTCATTAATGAAGAAAATATAATTCCCTGCATTTGTGACATGGCTGCAATTTCATATAGCTGATTTATTGTAATGTTTTCTGGAATTTTTTCTGGCGTTCTATTGTCAATTTCAGCATTTATAAGCTCTGACAAATAGCTCATTACTTGCATGGTATTTGCTCCATTATTCTTCATTGCCTTTAGTGGTTTCTTTATTATCCTTTTTTGACTTCTCATAAGCCCCTCCATATACAGCTGTCCCTTTTTCTATAATCTCATCAGTATAAAACAAGGCATATTCTCCTCTTTCTTCAAAGAAGGCTTTAATTTTTTCTACCTCGCTGCTGTAAAAATCATCAGAAACATTTCCTGCAAATCTATTAATGCTACTGATAGTAAATTTTTCCATAAGTGCTGCTGTATTATCAATTACCTTCTCCACCTCTGTATAATCAAAAACATCATTTACAAACTTTTCCATCGTTGTCCTTAATTGATTTCTAAATTTCTTATTTTTCATTAAACTCCAGAACAAATCATCATTCATAACACCAGACTGTAAATATGTATCAATACTAGAGGTGGAATAATTTCCAATGGCAGCATTGTTCATAGTATTATCCATTTTTCCTATAATCCATCTCCACCTGCCATCATTATAACCATCACCTGTTTTAGTGGCAGTTTTCCATGCAGCCGCCTCCTCGTAACCAAAATCTGTATTTGCTAAGAAAATATTGACACAATAATAATCCAGATAACTTTGAATATCCATCATTTCTCCTACCTTGTTATAATTATTGTCATCGCTTAAATCCTTCTGTTCTACAAACTTATATAATTTCTGAATTGAGTAGGCATCATCACCATTTAATTTTGAATTTCCATTGTAAGCTACTACAATATCATTATCAATTCCGTACTTTTCCTTTATAAATTCCTTGTCAATATTTTCCACCAGCATATATCCACCCCAATATTCTCCATTAATAAACAGGGTGCAAGGGTTAATATTTTGTGCTGCCACAGAGGTATTTTCCAAAAGCTGTTTCACAATATACTCTCTGATTTTATAGTTGTTATCCCGCTTATTTGTTGTAAGTCTAAACTGAGAGTTTGCTCCATTTAGGTAAGAATAAAGCGAGGAGCCTTTTGAAGCAATATAGTCTTTTCCATTTATTAAAAAGCTCTTTTGATTTGAGCCAACAGAATAATCTGTAAGCACACTAATATTTATTTTGCCGCCATAGGATTTTTGCTTATTAGGCTCAAAATATTCCAGATATGCAGTTTTTACCCAGCCATTATAAAAGTTTCCAGCATTTTCTACCGACTTGCCCAGTGCAGCCGCATCCTCGTAGCTTCTACCTAAAACATATATTCCTGTAAAGTAATTAAACAAATCCTCTTCATTCATAGTTATTGAAATAACTGGTATATTGGCGTAGGACTTGCCAAAGCCAAAGCCTACAAAGTAAGACTCAGTTAAAATCTCACTTTTTTTACCTGATGGATATACTGCCATTGCTTTAATAACTGTTCCAATATTTATGCTGGCTGGCACAAATCTATTGCCTAAGGAGGTGCCTAAAATTCCTGCATATTCATAATTAGAGCCACTTTTATTAGTGATTTTTATAGGGCCTTCATACAGCTTTGACTCTGTTGTAGGCTCTGTTCCGTCTGTTGTATAATAGATTTTTGTATTTTCCTTAGCCAATAGTTCTACATTAACTGCCGACTCATAAAAGCCACCGGGAACAGAAAACATAAGCTCATCTTTATTGTTAATGGTTGCATTTGTATTACTTTCTCCCTTTGTGCCGGTCATAAATAGAACTGTAGTTCCTGCGTCACTTTTTCGTCCAAAGCTTTCATTTTCAGAAAGCTTTGGCAGTATAAGCTGTGTTATGCACTTATGTTCCTGATTATTTACAGATACCAAGCACTGTTTTTCCCCTAAGACCTCATCAGTTTCTATTACATAAAACTGTTTGCTGTCAAGGGTAGTGTTTGCAGGTGTTGTATATTTTAAAGAGCCGTCTATATATAATTTTGTAAAGGAAATGTCAATAGACTTATTTCCAGAATTGTACAGCTCTACATATCCTTTTTGGTTTACTTCATTTATAACTAAAGACCCTAAGGCTTCATCTACATAATATTTATCTCCATCTGCTGATATTTGCTTATTTATATCATCTAACTGCTCCTGTTTTTTGTTCTCCTCATTTTTTGAGTATATTATAACAGCAGACAATACTATTAATGCCACAATACTGACAGCTATTATCAGCGTATCTTTTTTAGATAATTTTTTATACATACCACTATTTTTCTCTGATTTCTTCACTGTCAGTACCTTCTTCCTTCCTGAATATTAAACCGGTTAAATATAAAATAAATGCACCCATTAAAGCTCCAATAATATTTCCTTCTATATTGTCTACCTCAAAGTAACCTCTTTGTGTTACATATTTCATTTCTTCAATAATAAGTCCAAACAAAAAGCTGCTGCAAATAATCACAATTATCTTGTTAAAAGCTCTGGTCCTTCCCTTTAAGGACCATATAAGCATACCAAATGGGACAAATAATATAATATTCAACACATTAGTCACATTCTGGTCCATATTATCCTCCCACCACAAAAACTTTGTCTGGAATACCTTGCCTACACTTCCCGGCTGTCGGTTAAAATATGTCACACCTGCCACCAGTCCTATATACCACATAAGTAATATAATCATAATTTCAGTACTAATATTTATTTTCTGTTTCTTTTTGCCTGTATATAAAAAGATACCTATATGCACAATAACTGCTATAATTATCATATAAATAATAAGCTGTGATACATCTACATTATGAAATTCTTTTCTTATATTGTATAAAAAACTATCAATAAATTGTGACACTTTTTTCTCCTGTCTAAAGCTTTATAGGTCTGTTTGCTTTTTGGTCAAGATAACATTGATAAAATGGTATCTCTTTTTTCAACTTGTTATATCTTCTTTTTCTTACAATAATCTGCACTTTGTCAAATAGCTTTGGTGACTTTGCAATAGTACGCTTTACCCAGTTTTTAAAGCCTCCCTTTTCATCAGTTTTTATTCTCCATTCACCTGCACATAAATGAAGTGCATAGTGTTTTCCTCTAAGAGAGCCAATTTCAAAAAGCTCCTTTGGATAAATAACAAAATCCCCCATATCCTGATATTTATTATTAAGTTTGAAATTTTTATAATGCTTTAAAATATAATAGGTATAATAATAGTTACTGGTTGCATATCCGTCAACTATCAGCTTATCCTTATCCCATCTAAAAATTTCTCCATTGTCATTTTTTCCAAATACCGTAGCATCATACATATCTAATAATGCTTTTATTAATGGATTTTTAGGTCTTGCTCCAATAATTGCAGAGCCTACCGAGCAATCAAATATAAAATTAAGAAATGCCTGATGCTGCAAGAGCGGGTCAAAGGATTTATAAACCTTTACATCTGTATCCAGATATATTCCACCATACTCATATACAGCCTTTAGTCTATAATAATCACCAATAAAGCCCAACTGTTTCTCTGCATAGGTTTTTCTAACAAACTCATTTTCATCAAAGCTGCAATTACTTTCGTCCCAGCGCATAATCGTATAGCCCTCTAATTTTTCCCAGGAATCAATGCACTTTTGTAAGGAGTCCGGTATAGGCTTTCCCCCAAACCAACAATAATGTATTATCTTTGGTATAGAATTGATGTTATTGTCTTTCATAAATTTACCTTTCTTTTTAAACTAATAGTATCAGTTTGTCTTGTTGCCACTAAAGCAAGCTTCCTACAGTCTATTAGTTATAATCATATCATAAAATGTATCATTTCCCTTTTTCTTTTTTAAGTCAAATCTTGTGCTTAGCTTGTGAAAGCCTGTGGATTTGCAAAGAATCTGAAGCTTATCCTTATCAAAATCATCAAATATGTAAGTAGCTAATATATGTGAATCAACCTGACTTACTATAGGCATTTTATCATATTCCTCTCTGTAATAATCAATAGCCATAGAAAGCAGTATATGGTAAAAAAAGTAGTTTACTGCCCTGTCATAAGTCCTCCAGTAAGCATATAATAATTCTCTCATTAAACAAAGAATATTGTTATTTGTAGTGCTATATATAAACCAGTTATTTGCCTCCATTATTTCAGGATTAAAGCCAAAATAATAAAAGCTGTACATAAATAATGGCTGTTTATCTATATAATGCAAAATAGATGAATCTGTACAGTATACAGTCGAGTCAATCCAGTATCCACCATATTTAATCAATATTTCTGTCCGTAAAATGTCACTAAAATGTGCCGGCCCGATAATTCCTGCCTGCCACTTTTTAATAATATCCTCTGGCAGCTCTACAAATTCACTAAAATTGCTTTTGGTAATTACTGTAATATTCTTTGCAGGAATATGATTTTCCAAGGATCTATAACAGCTTTTAACAATATCTGGTGCCTTTTCCATTCCGTCCAGCCAACATACCCATATCCTATCTTTATTTACCTTTTTTTCAAGGTTCTCCCAATATCTATTAGCAATACATTTATTAAACAGCTTCTTCTTCAGCTTTTTGTAATACAGCATACGATGTTTTTGTGAAATCATTGTATTATATAGTGGCTGCAGCTTTTCATCTTTATATCTGGTTTTTTTCATAATGTTATCAGTAAACGCATCAATAAGCATACCATCTGCTGCCTTATTTGCAATTTTAGATAATTTACTCATAATAAACCTCTCTTTGCCAGTACTATCTTAACTTGTAAAACAAATTAATAATACCATACCATCTGTTGTTGATAAACAATCTTATAAGCTTCTTTTTCTTATTTAAATTGCCATTATTCATAGCCTTTATAAAATTTTTATTTTCAAAAATGTTTTTCATTCTTGATTTTTTTTCTTTATAGTTGAAAGCCTTATTGTTGCAAATCAGCTTTATATACATAATAGTCAAATTGGCATATACTGTATCTACTTCTTTTAGGTTGCTCTCATTTTCCGTGTGCATATTGCAAAATGCCAAAGACTTTTTATAATAATTTGACAAGGCTTCAAAATAATTGTCATAAAACTTAAATACAAGAGAGCCTGTGCTTTTAACGAAGTAATTATAGTATATTTTGCTATTTAGCACAACTTTCTCACTATGTCTGATAACATCTATAGAAAAAGCCATATCCTCACATATAGAATATCTTTCGTCAAAAAATATACTATTTTTTCTAATAATATCAAGTCTTATAAGTTTATTCCAGGGTGGATTAATAATTTCTGCCTTTAATAGCTTCGTGTACCAAAGTCGGGCAAATTCCTCTGTAGAGCCTGTAAAGCTTTCTTCAATAGGATTTTCCTTTGTTATTTTTTCATCTGTAACATGATAATAAAAACCACAAATAACAATATCTGCACTGTTATCTACTATATACTTAACATTGTCCTTTACAGTATCCTTATTTATTGTATCATCTGCATCTACAAACATTATATATTTGCCTGTGGCGTTGTTAATGCCGGCATTTCTGGTAGCACTTACTCCTGAATTTTCTCTGTTAATACATTTTATTCTATTATCTTTTTTAGCATAAGCTTCTATTATTTGCAGGGAGTTGTCCTTACTTCCGTCATTTACAATTATTAATTCTATATTTGTATAAGTCTGGTTCAGTATGCTTTCTATACACCTGCCAATATATTTGGCTGCATTATATACAGGCACTACTATACTAACTTTATATTCATTATCCATTTTTACCTATCCTCCATCGTTAATCAAATCTTTTCTTAATATACCTTGAGGCAGTCTTGTTTCTTTCAAGCTTAAAGGACTTAAGCTTTTCTTCATCACCTACAAAAACAATGTAGATTACAAAAATTATATATAAATATTTGAGGGTCTGTAAAGAATCCACCCAATATAAATTTATCAGATAGCAGACAACTGCTGCAAAAAGTCCCTTGTGAATACCTCCACCCTCACTTTTAAATCTTCTTACCATTCCGATTATAAAATATCCTAAGTACATAATATAGGTAAACAAACCTGGATAAGCATATCTAATGTATTCTGCAATGTAAAAGCTGTCTACTGAATGTATGTAAGAACCATTAATTTCACTGGCAAAGGCTCTTTTTCTGCCTATTCCCAAAAATGGATTTAACCAGTCCAAGGTAAAAATACTCATAAGCTGATCCCGGTAGTTGGAGCTGCTGGATAGTGCAGCTGTGCTTGCACCATATTGAACTGACAGTTCTGTTCCAAATATTTCATCTAATATAGTTGTTATCTGTAGCATAATATATTGTGCCACCGAGGTCTGATTAAATGCTATAACATAAACTGCCACCACAGACAGCACAATTCCAAAGATTAGTATTGCCTTCTTTTTTACTATATTGCTTGAAAATAAAAATAGTAAAAAAATCTCTACCACAAACACACTAAGTGTAGAGCGGGAGCCTGTAAAAAATACATTGGCAAGAAGCAATATCATAAGCATTGGATGCTTTAATATATTTACACTTTTTTCTTTTATATCTATACAGGAAATCGGGGTAATGGCTACCAACATTAAGCCATAGCCTAATGAATGATTACAAGGTCCCATTATTCTATAATGACCTGAACGAATAAACTGACCTGTATATATTCCAGATATTGTTTCTAAATAAGAGAAGGGCGAGCGTCCCATTACAAACTCAACCATACCTAATATGGCGATAACATATGTAAAGCCCACTATCAGGCTTATTGTCTTTTCTAGTCCCAGTGAATATTTCACAATATATATTAAAAGATACATTGCCACTATTTCCAAAAACGGATTTAGGAATGCGTTTATATCTACTCTTAAAACCATGGTATAACCAATTACTATTAAATATGGAACTAATACTAAAGAGTATTTGTAATTTGTAATTACCTTTACAAAATCATTTTTCCTATCTCTATCTCCTAAAATCATTAAAAGCAGCACAATAATCATAATTCTAAGCATAGTAAAATCAAACATTGGAAATGGTATTCCAAAGTATTGAGGCAATACAAACAGAGAAAACAAAAATACTACGCTTGCAGCATAAAATATTTTATTTTCTCTGGCTGGTTTTATATATTTACTTGTAGAATTAATTTTCTTCATAAGTTTTATTCCTTAATCGCCATTTTTAATTCGACTAATATTGAGCGTGATTTATGATAACAATTAAAATATCCAAATAATAATTTTATGGTATTAAAATATTTTTTATCTCTCAGTAATTCTATTCGTAAATTAGTGGCTTTTATATTACGCTCTAAAAGCTTAAGCTTGTCTTTGGAAAGTCCTATGTCCTTTGCAAATTGATAGGTCTGCTTATGACTTTTTAAAAGTTCCTCTAAAAATATAATTCTCTTTTTTACATCTCTCATTTTACGCATAGTAACATTATTTGAGTGTAATCTACGCTTTAAGGTGTAGCTATGGTACATATACAGTCCATCTAAGCATAGTGCCAGTTTCCACACATACTCATCGTGTGCCCAGCCCTCATACCAATATTTATCTATTATATTAAGAAAATCCCTTCGCATACACATTGTACAGCCCTGTGCTCCAATAAATATATTTTCAGGGCTGAAGGAAAGCCTTTCTATACTTTGGTCATTAGTATACATTTTCTGCTCCCATTTTGGAACACTAGGTGCATCACTACTGCTGCTAAACGAGGTAAATTCTGAGCCTAATAGCATAATTGACGGATTTTCCTCCATCTTTTCAAGCATTTTTTCAACTCTGTTTTCTATCCATATATCATCCTGATCACAGAAAAACACATAAGCACCTGTGGTTTTTCTTAATGCCTTTATGAAATTAGAAGCATATCCTAAGTTTTTTTCATTAACCCATATTTTTATTTTATCAGCACAGTTATTGTCAGCTACAAATTTTTCTATTACCTCTACTGTATTATCCCTTGACCTGTCATCACATATAATCACTTCATCAACCTGTTTTGTCTGATTTAAAATAGATTGTAACTGTTCTGTTATAAAATCTGCACCATTATAGGTTGCCATAGCTACTGATATTTTCATAATTTATCCTTTCATAACTTTTCCTAGAACTGTACTTATAATACTGCTATTTCTTCTGTTGACTATTCTGATATATTTTCCTATTTTACCAGTATAATATTTGTTATTTTTATAATCCGGGAACCACTCATTAATAAATTTAAAGGATTTATCTAATAGCTGTTTTTTTAGTTTTTTATCAGTAACTCTGCCTATACGGCTGAGAGAGCTGCATAGTATTATTTTAGTTGTAAAATACTCCAGTTCCTCCTTATATTCATCATATAATTCCCTATCCTTATAAAATTTCAGATAATCCTCTAATACCTTAAATATATCTGCAACCTTTACACTTTTATTTTTATTCATAGTGGAATTACTATGCAAATAGTAATAAACCAGCTTTTCATCTAAGTATCTCGCCTTATTTATGTACGGAATCGATTTTATAAAAAAGGATGTGTCCTCATATATAACACCCTCTGGGAATTTTATTTCATTGTCAATGAGCAATTCCCTTTTGTATAGCTTGTTCCAGGGTGACACCTGTGGATCTATAAACATATCCTTTTTGTTTTTGTAGGCTCTGATATTTCCTCTGGTTTCTAATTCCTTTAGTGAACCGTCCTTTTCCTCTTCTACATAATGATAATGACATTCTACATAGTCATAGCCGCCACAACTTGCTGCCTGATACATTTTCTGGAACATATTTTTGTCTACCTTATCATCAGAGTCTACAAAGCCTATGTATTCTCCATGACTTTCCAGTATGCCCATATTTCTTGCAGTTGCCTGTCCACCATTCTCCTTATTGATTAGAACAAATCTGTCCGGGTACTTTCTTACAAACTCCTCCATAATAGTAATAGATTCATCTGTAGAGCCGTCATTTACCATAATTATCTCTATACTGTCAATAGTCTGCTTTTCTAAAGACCTTAAACATTCTCTTAAATATTTTCTTGTATTGTATACCGGCACAATAACACTTACTTTGAACATACAAATCTCCTATTTTATGCTTTTTTAGCAATAATTGCATTTGTCCTTTTCATAATAAAGCTTTCTTTTTTCTCCTGCTTTTTTATAGCCTTGTACAAATATTTGTAGCTGTCAGAGAGCTTATGTATATCGCTTCCCAAGGCTACTACTTCACAATTTTCAAAATAATATTTACATTTAGCCTTAGTTTTCAATTTAAACAAAGCTATTGCATTTATCTGGACAGCTATACCCATATCTGTCAGCTTTTTAACCTCTGTGGGATTATATCTGTCTATATGTGCTAATACTACATTCAGCCTTCGCACCTGTTTTATATTGATTACAGTTTCTATTAATCTTTTATCCCAATGTTTTTCAAGCGGCATTTCTACTAAAATTGTATCTGTGCCTTCTATGCAAAGCCTGTCAAGGTCATCCATTTTATCCATATTGTTACAGACAAGCACCTCTGCCCCCAGTAAAACCTGTGGCAAAGCAGGGGTATACACCTTTTTAAGCTTCTCGTAGGCAATGCTGCGTCTGTTCAAAAAGCTTTTTACTGTATCTATGTTTGGATAAAAATGTGGTGTTGCCACTATCATATCTATTTTGTATTTCTTTGCCAGCTCTAATTGCTTTAAGCACATATTTTCATTGTCACACCCGTGATCTGCTCCCGGCAGTATATGTGCATGAAAATCAATATTTATAATCTCTTCCATATTCCTTGTAATTATAATCTGGTGATTTAATTGAAATTGCATTGTATATAAAACCTGAGATATTAGCACCTACTGCCTCAAGTTTTCTAACTATCATTTCCTCTCGGTCAAACTTTGTTACCTTTTCTCTAACAACTAAAATATATGAATTTACATCATTTACTACTGCAAGTGCATCTGAAACAATACCTACTGGCGGCAAATCAATAAATATCATATCGTAAATCTCTTTACTTGCCATTAAAAGCTCCTTCCACCTGTCGCTTACTAATAATTCGGCTGGATTAGGAGGATACTCTCCGGCTGGTATTATATCAAAATTGTCATTTTGGTGTACAACAAATAGTTCCTCGGTAATAGCTGCCAGGTATTTGCTAAGTCCATTTTTGTTTTCGTTTTTAATTCCAAGTATTTTTTCAATATAGCTTTTTCTCATATCTGCATCAATAACCAATACCTTTTTGCCTATTCTGGCAAAGGAATTTGCTATATTTAAGGTTGAGAGTGTTTTTCCCTCGTGCATATCAGCACTGGTAATTGCAAAAACAGGACATTTTTTGCCCTTAGTAACATATACTATTCCTGCTCTAATCTCTCTATATGCCTCTTTTACTGCAAATGGGCTGTCATCGTTTAATAAGGTGTCTGCCTTTTCTCCATTTTTAGCCGGCTCCATATTTGGTACTGAGCCTAAAATCGGTATTGTAAACAAATCCTCTATTTCATATTTTCTTCTAATAGTTGTATCTAACAAGCCTTTTATCATGAAGAACATGCACGAAAGAATAAAACCTAAGGCTCCACCTATAATAGAAAGCTTAATTACATTTGTTGACGCATATGGTGTGGTTGGCAGCTTTGCTTCATCTAAAATCTCAATACCACCAGCCTTTACAATTCTAATAACCTCTGCCGGTGCCAGCTCTCCAATAGCATTAGCCACCTCCATTGCAAATAAAGGATCCTCGTTGTATACATCTACTACAAAAACTGCTGTATTTCCTACTGCAGAAGCGCCTATCCTTGCACGAAGATAACTTGTGGTGACATCATAATCTAAGGAATCTATTACTTTATTTAAAAAGTTGTCACTGGCAATAATCTGCATATAACTTTCCAAAAGATTTTTAGCCTGTGTTACTTCACCTGCACTCTGGCTAATATCTGTGTCGATATAATCAGGATTACTATAGGCATAGAAGGATATTTCAGCCAGATATGTAGACGAACTGGTAAGACTTGCATATACTCCTACACCTGCCGCCATAATAGCTGCTGACATAATCATATAAAGCAGCTTTGTTTTTATTATCCAAAATATTTTTTCTAAATGAAAATTTGATAAAATCGTTTTAAACATCAACCTTCTCCTCTAAAAGACTGTATATTATCCTCACAGGGTATCTACTTACTACATAGCCAACAAAGCCCTTCTAATAAAAATCATGTAAACATTATTTTCATTGTGGACATCTCTTCATAAAAAATCAAGGGGCAAAGCCCCTTGTCTATTTGTATAATATATCTTTTGTAATATTTGGTTTTATTTTCTACCAATAACTCAGGCAGCCTTTATGAAAATTGTGTTTTCACAGCTGAACATTTCAGTACTAATATACCATATGTATATACTATTTTTCAACTATACATTTTTGACAAATTTCTATTTTTTTCCCGCAGTATTTCAGTACACTAAGCCTTTATTATTCATATTCTATCTTACTTTAGATAAAAATTCCTTTAATCTTTCATTTTTAGGATTTTCAAAAAATTCCTTTGGCTCACTATCCTCTTGAATATTGTTCTCGTCTATAAAAATAACTCTGTTTGCAACATCTCTTGCAAAGCCCATTTCGTGAGTAACAATAATCATTGTCATTCCTTCCCTTGCTAATTCCTTCATAATGTTTAAAACCTCGCCGACCATTTCCGGGTCAAGGGCTGATGTAGGCTCATCAAACAAAATAACATCAGGATTCATAGCCATAGTTCTTGCTATAGCAATACGCTGCTTTTGTCCTCCTGATAAATTAGCAGGGTTTGTATCCTTTTTGTCTAAAAGTCCAACTCTGTCTAAAAGCTCTTCTGCCCTTTTACCTGCCTCCTCCTTGCTCATACCCTTTAATTTCATAGGTGCCAGCATAATATTTTCTTTAACAGACATATTAGGGAAAAGATTAAACTGCTGGAATACCATTCCTATTTTTTGTCTTACTTTATTAATGTCTGTTTTTTTATCTAATATATCCGTTCCTTCAAAAATAATAGCTCCGGATTCAGGCTTTTCTAATAAATTAATAGAACGCAAAAATGTCGATTTTCCACAGCCACTTGGCCCAATAATGGCAATTACCTCACCCTTATATATTTTTGTATTTATATTTTTAAGAACTATATGGTCCTTATAGGACTTGCAAAGGTCCTTTATCTCAATAAGCAGCTCTCTATCTTGCATCTTTCTTTAATCTCCTTTCCAATCTACCTACTCCATAGGTCATAAGCATTACTATTACTAAATAAACTAAAGCAACAGCAATAAGTGGGAGCATAGCCTCATATGTATCACTTCTAATAATATCGCCTGCCTTTGTTAAATCCACAAGTCCAATATAACCAACGATTGAGCTTTCCTTAAGTAAGGCAATAAATTCATTACACATTGTTGGAAGAGAATTCTTAACAGCCTGTGGCATTACAATATGCCGCATAGTCTGTGCATATGTAAAGCCTAAGCTTCTGCCCGCCTCAAACTGGCCAATTTCAACTGACATAATACCAGCTCTTACTGCTTCTGCAACATACGCTGCTGAATTAAGTCCAAAGGCAAGTATTGCTACATATATTGGTCCAATCTGTACCTTTGCAAATACTACATAATACATAATGAGAAGCTGTACCATTACTGGCGTTCCTCTGAATATAGTAAGATAAAGCTTTACAAAACCATTAAGTATTTTTATCATTGTATGCTTTTCGTCATTTCTATCATGTGCTACACGGATAATAGCAAATATAAAGCCAATTACAATACCAATAATTCCCGCAAATACAGTAATAATTACAGTATTAAGAAGTCCCTTTGGAATGTATTCCCATCTGCCCTTTTCAATAAACACCTGATGGAATTTTTCGCTAAAGGACTGACCCTTAACATCTTCTCCTGTATTTACAACTATGACCTGTGTAGATGTTGTATAGCCGTCAGTAAAATCAATGTTCTTTAATCTGTCCTCTGTTACTGTCATTCCAGCAAGACCTATATCAGCCTTTCCTGTCTGAATTGCAACAATTATTGCTCCAAAATCTATATCCTTTATTTCAAGTGACATATCTAATTTGTCAGCTATTGCATTGGCAATATCTACGTCTATACCAACAATATCACCACCCTCGTAATATTCATAAGGAGGGAAGGTAGCATTTGTAGCCATAACCAATGTACCATTTTTTCTTGAGAGGGTTTTGTCTGGCTCATACTGATACTTACCCTTTGTACCATCACCAATATAATTTGAAATAATCTTATCTAATGTTCCATCTGTTTTTAACTGGCTTAAGGCTTCATTTATACTATCTCTAAGCTCTGTATTGCCCTTTGCAATGCCAATAGCATATTCCTCTGTAGTAAATTCTTCCTCTAATATTTTTAACTCTGGATTTTTTTCGATAAATGCCAGCGCTGGCTGTTCATCAATAATAACACAGTCAATTTTATTTTGCTTCAATGCCTGAATAGCGTCTGCACCAGTATTAAATCTGGTAACAGTTGTTCCACTTCCATCTTCTTCTAAATCGGCAGCATATGTAGCTCCTGTTGTGCCAAGCTGTACACCAATTCTCCTGCCCGCTAAATCGTCTACCCCTTCAATCTTTCCTGTTGAAGCATCTACATTTTCAGCTTTTTTAGTATCTGAACACGCCACTAATACAAGCGACAACATTCCAATGACTAAAAAAAGCAGTAGATTTAATTTCTTTTTCAATTTCATCACTATTTCCTTTCTTTGTATAGATAACCATTTAATAATACTTCATTTTAACGGTTTTTTCTACCATTTTACAGCTTTTTATGATTAATTTTTACATTCTGGCCTTTAACCCCTGGGACTTTTTTATCCGTTCCAGATATTTAACTGCTGATAAGGCTGCTACATTTCCCTGTCCTGCTGCCTTTATATACTGATAAGGAGTGCCGGTAATATCTCCGCAGGCAAATAGTCCCTCTATATTTGTTTCCATCTGCATATTAACCTCTATGTGATTTTCCTTCATCTTAAGTCCACCTATAAGCTGAGATGGAAGTACACTTTCTCTAATAATAAATACACCCTCCACATTTATTGCTCCATTGCTTGTTTTAAGCGTATTTACTCTTTCATTTCCAATTATTTCAACAGGAGCTGCCTTTACCACCTGAATATTCTGCGAAAGCTCTCCCATATTTTTATATAATGGCAAGTAATATACCTTGCTTGTCATTTCCTTTAAAAATTCTGCCTCATTTTCTGCCGTAGGCTCATAGGCAATGACTGCCACCTCCTTGCCTCTGTAGGCAAAGGCATCACAGGTAGCGCAATAGCTTACGCCACTTCCTAAAAATTCCATTTCCCCCTTTAGTGGCTTTCCGAAATTAACACCTGTAGACACAATCACAGTTTTTGCCTGATAGGTTGTGCCTCTGCCCTGAATTGCAAAATAATCTCCCATGGAATATATTCCATTAATTTTATCCTCAGTTATATTAATAGAAAGCATATCTATATGCTTTTTATAGGCTGCTGCCAGCTCCTTGCCGGTTATATCCGGAAGTCCTAAATAATTTTGAATTTTATGACCTTTTTCTACTTTATTGCTAAGTTCTTTATTTCCCAGCAATAATATATTTTTATTTCTTATCTTTGCTGTAATGGCTGCTGAAAGTCCTGCCGGACCAGTTCCAATTATTGCTATATCATACATTTCCATAGTTTTATCACCTCATCTTTATATTGCCATTACACCTGCTTTCCTGTCAACTATAAACTTTTATTATTAACCTTTTTATATTAGACATTTCTAATTATTAGAGGTATAATGTTATTAATTATTTTTGTGACTTCTATAACACATTATCTGTCTAATAACTATGTGTACTATATTTTTAGATTATTCTATATTAAACAGCCTGTTGGATTTTTAAGTACCACAGGTATATATAGTAAATAGTTAAGTGACTTTGTAAAAATTTTTATTTAAGAAAGGACAAGATTTATGGAAAAGAAAATTGTAACTGAGATTGCACGAAACAACAAAATTGGTATGATGTGCCACCTTATAGATATTATTATAATATCTATTTTCTTCTTACTTCAGGCACTTACTGATTCAAGCAGGCTGGTAAATTCTATAATTGTTATTGCATTAGCAATTATCCCTGTAATTGGAGAATTTATTTTTTACAAGAAAAATCACGAAACCACCATGATTAAGCATTTTCTTGCAATAGGCTTTGCCATTCTTTATACCTTTATATTGTTTACCTCAACAAATCCTTTGGTATTTACATATGTAATTCCACTTTTATTGGTCATATCTATTTTTAACGACACCAAATATGCTGCTTTTATTGGCTCAGGCATTATTATTGAAAATCTTATTGTAGTTATTTTACAAATGTCTACCGGCAAATTTGGATTTATTAACAACAATGTATCTGTCATACAATTTGCTACTGTTACTTTAGTATCAGCTTATTCTATTGTTGCCTCTAAAACCATCAATACCAATTCAAAACAAAAGATGCAGGACATTGTAGATGCCCAGGATCGAACACAGATATTACTGAACAATATTTCAAACCTTGCCAATACTACAAGGGCTGAAATTACAGATATTACAGACCAGTTAGAGCAGCTTAATTCAGCCTCTAAATTTACCCATAATGCAATGCAGGAGGTATCTATTGGAACAACTGATACTGCTGACGCTGTTCAGAATCAGATTTTACAGACTGAAGCTATTGGTCAGAAGGTTGACTTAGTTACCAGTGCTGCTGATAAGATTTCTGAAAATATGGAGCATACCTTACAAACCTTATCAAAGAGTAATGAAAACATTGACCTTTTATCAAAAAAGGTTGATATATCTGTAAGCAATGGTGCAGATGTAGCCAACAAGCTAAAATCGCTTAACACCTACATTGATGAAATGAATTCTATTATTGAATTAATTAGTGGTATCACCTCTCAAACCAGTCTTTTAGCACTTAATGCCAGCATAGAGGCTGCCAGAGCTGGTGAGTCAGGAAAAGGCTTTGCCGTTGTTGCTACTGAGATTTCAAAAATGGCTACCCAGACAGACGAGGCTACCTTACAAATTACGGAGCTTATAAACAATACCTCTTCTGCTATTCGTGAGGTTGTAGATGTTATTTATCAGATGATTGACGGCATCAACGAGGAAAAATCATCCTCTACTGAGGTTTCTAAGAGCTTTGATGAAATTCAGTCAAATACACATCGTATCCGTGACAATGTTTCTACTCTTTCATCATGTATTGCAGAGCTTAGAAGTGCCAATAATGTAATTGTAGATTCTATTCAGACTATATCTGCAATTTCTGAAGAGGTATCTGCACACGCAAGTGAAACAATTAATGCAGAGGAACAAAACACTCAGATACTTGACGGTATCTCTCAAAAGATGCAGGCATTAGTAGAACTTATGCGTCAAAATGAGGTTTAAAATTATCAGGCATTTATGATTAATGATTTACATTTAATTTATTATGAGCTATACCCTACTAATTTTAGCTTATTAAAGACTACAGGTTGTCAATTTATATTTGACAATTTGTAGTCTTTCTTTTATTTCTTGGATTTATATTTGGCTACATATATTCAATATTTAATATTCTATATTCATATTGTATGCTTCACACTTGACTATACCTATTCTGTATTCATATTTCATATATTATTTTTATGTTATATTTATTATATTTATTAGTTAATTACATACTTTTCAACATTGTTTCATATCTCTAAATTCAGTATTTGTCGATATTTTCCTTATATTGTCGATATTTATTCCAAAGTTATTTTTTGTTTATTATGTATATTTTTTCATTAAAAGATTGGTGTTTTTTCCTATGGTATCTTATGTATAAATAAGTTAATATTCATTATGTAGTTAATCATCCCCTAGGTACAAACTAACACAAGGGTGAGGTAGCTTTTATAAGTCTATTTCCAACCACCATAAAAAGAAGGAGGTATTTATGTTCAAAAAGGTTTTATGTGTTAGTAAAACCACTAAAAGGAAATTATTGGCTGCTGTTTCTGCATTTGCATTAATTGCAGGCTCTGCATCACTTAGTAATTTACTGGTTACACCTGACAATAATTTCAAAACCGAAATTGCTTCACCACAAGCAGCAGTTTCAGCTTCTACAAATTATGTAGATTACGATGGTATAACTAACGGTACAATTCTTCATGCGTTTTGTTGGTCCTTTGACACAATTAAAGCAAATATGAAGAATATTCACGATGCTGGCTTTACAGCAGTTCAAACTTCACCTATCAACACCTGTAATGATTCTCATCCAAATATGAAGCTTATGGGCAATGATGAGACAAACGGTACAGATGGTGCATGGTGGTGGCACTATCAACCAACAGATTGGAAAATCGGTAACTATCAGTTAGGCTCCAGAGATCAGTTTAGAGCAATGTGTGAGGAGGCAGACAATTATGGTATTAAAATCATTGTTGATGTAGTTCCAAACCATACAACTCCAGACCTTTCAAAAGTAGCCTCAGATCTTTACAATGCAGCAGGTGGAAACCTTTATCATTCTACAGGTTTTACACCAATTTCTTCCTACAGTGACAGAACACAATGTACTAGATACCAAATGGGAGGACTAGCTGATGTAGATACTGAAAATTACGGTTTTCAAAATTACTTTATTTCATTTTTAAATGATTGCATTGCTTGTGGTGCAGACGGTTTCCGTTATGATACTGCAAAGCATATTGCTTTACCTGATGACCCTGCTCCCCATGGTGTCAACAACAACTTTTGGACAAGGGTAACCAGCGAAACCACAAACGCATCATCAATTTTCAATTATGGCGAGGTTCTTCAGGGGGACAATGACAGAGCTTCTTCATATGTTGACACAATCGGTTCTACTTGTACCAGCAACTATGGCAAAAAAATTAGAGATTGTATTAAATCCATGAATGTTACTACAAGCTCTATTATGGGCTATGAAATTTCAACAGCAAAAACTAAAAATCTTGTGACTTGGGTGGAATCACATGATAACTACATTAATGACGGTACTTGGAATCAATTAGACGACACACATATCAAGCTTGGTTGGGCAGTTATCACAGCAAGAGAATGTGGTATTCCTTTATTCTTTGACAGACCAAATGGCGGGGGACCTTCAAACAAATGGGGAACAAACCAAATCGCTGTTGCTGGCAGCGACTTATATAGGGATGATGAAATAGTTGCTGTTAATAAATTCAGAACTGCAATGGAAAATCAGGCAGAATACTTAAGAAATCCAAATGGTGACACAAATGTTCTTATGATTGAAAGAGGAACTAAGGGTATGGTAATTGTTAATACTAAATACAACGATTACTACATTAACTCAACAACAAATCTTGCAAATGGAACATATACAAACCAGACAGATAATAACAATACTTTTACCGTTTCTAATGGTACGATTACAGGAACAATCCCAGCCCGTGGCATAGCTGTTCTTTACAATGCAGGCGATACCCCAATAACAAACAATATTACAATTTATTACAAGACAACTAATTCTACAGAATACATTCACTACAAAATTGGTAATGGTTCTTGGACTACAGCTCCAGGTGTTGCTATGTCTTCATCTTCATATAGTGGTTACAAGTCAATTACTATCAATGTAGGAAGTGCTTCTACATTAACTGCTTGTTTTAATGATGGAAATAGAAATTGGGACAATAACAATTCAAATGACTATAGCTTTAATGTTAGCTCGGCGAAGGAATTTACTGTTGAAAATAGAGCAATACACACTGGCGCACCTTCTGGCTCTGGCTGCAGTACAAGCTCAATTACTTTGTATTACCAGACCTCTTGGAGCAACCCAAATATTCATTACAAAATTGGTAATGGCTCTTGGACTACAGTTCCGGGTGTTCCTATGTCATCAGCTTCCTACAATGGCTACAAGACTATAACTATAGAGCAGGCTTCAAGTCTGACCTTCTGCTTAAATGATGGAAATGGAAATTGGGATAATAATAATTCAAACGATTATACTATTAACTCACCAGGCACCTATACTTTAAGCAATGGTGTTATAACGCAGGGAACACCATATTAAAATTTTACAAATAAAACAACACAACCTATATAGAAAAATGAAGCTGTTAAAGGTTCTTCTAAATAATGACACAGCCTTAGTCAGAATTTAGTTAATGCCTTTCTCAGCTTCATTTTATTTCAATTCCTTTTTGATTTAATCCCTTTTTAATTTACCTTTTTTCTCTTTTAAGTTTAATTTCTGAATTTAACCACGCTTTGTTTTATGAGTATGAATTTCCGGCACAGCCAAAAAATCATAGCAATTCCTAAAAACAAGGATAAGCTTATACCACCTAAGTCATTAATTTCACCCATGTGTATCTGAAAGGCTCCAGAATATTCTCCAATGTTTCTAATAAGGGCTGCTACTGATTTACATATAAATCATTACTTCCTTTGAAGATTTGTTTTAATTCTTGCTGCAATACTAAAGCCAAGCACAATTACAACTGTAAGTAATACCCTGCCTCCATATATAACGAGTAAGCCACTTCCTATATTTATATCAAAGGCAAAACTATTCATATCAAGCATTGCTTTTACCGGCATTTTTAAATAGTCAATATCCATAGTTATATACTTAGCAACAAACTCTGTAATTGATAATATTATCGTACTTAGTACACATATTATCAACCCTAATATTAAACGAATTCTGTTCGTATATTTTTTTCCATAATATGATGTAGTCACAAGTACAGTAGTTTTGGCACTTATATCTGAAAAATATAATGACATACATATATATATTACAAAGGTTAATCCAATAAAGTCCAGTCCCATTACTGACATGTATCTTTGTATATCTAAATCATAGAAAAAAATCCCTTCCCTATAGCTATTTTCATAATAATCACATTTTGAGCTTATGTAGCTTAGGGTACTAAGCATTTTGGGAGCTATTCTTATTTCATACATTATATTGTCAAATTCTTCCTTTGATATAAGCCCCTTGTCATATTTTACTACATAAGAAAACTGACTATTCTCCAGAGAGGAAATTCTTGCCATTTCATTTTCTATGTATTCTGACTTTTCCTTTGTGTACTTGCCTTCTAATGTTTTCATATACTCCTTGTATATGTCTGTGTCTACTCCTTCTGGAAGGTTAGCATTATATACAATAGCAGAGATAATTTTTCCTATGAATAAAATAATCATTAATGCTATAGCAAATTTATTAAGCAGACACTTCCTTAATTCCCATTTTTTTATTTTGTTCATATTAATGCCTCTTTCACTATTGAGTAAAAAGCTTCATATACTCTTTTTCAATGTCTATGTCTGTGTTTTCAAGATTTCCAACAATTTTGCCGTCCTTCATTATGATTACCTTGTCAGCTATTTCACTAATATCTGATACAATGTGAGAAGAAATAATAATAATCTTATCCTCACGGATTTTCTTTATCATTTCTTTAAATCTATAACGCTCCATAGGGTCAAGACCAACAGTAGGCTCATCAAATATAAGTATTTTAGGATTTCCAACTAAAGTAATCGCTATAGCAAGTCTTCTTTTCATACCACCTGACAATGACTCTACCTTGTCCTTAGCTCTATCAGACAAATTCGTATATTCCAGTACCATATTTACATTTTCTTCAACCTTTTCTTTTGCGACACCTCTTAGATAAGCAAAATACTCTAGTGTTTCTTTTACTGTAAAATCCGGATACAAGCCTGTATACTGTGGAAGATAACCTACATATTTTCTATACTCGTCCTTCCATTCATCAATATCCTTTCCCTCATAAATAATTTCTCCAGATGTTCTTTTTAGTACCTTGCAAATAATATTCATCAATGTAGACTTACCTGCACCATTTGGTCCTAAAAGTCCATATACTTTATTTTCAAAATTATAATTAAATTCTATAAGTCCATATCTTTTACCATACTTTTTTGACAATTCTTTAACTTCTAACATTAACATCTCTCCTTAAGTACAAATGTCTGCATACAAATATCATTATTGCTACAAATATAATAGCTGTTATAAGCGTTACATTAAGCAGTCTTACCGGCATGCCAAAGATATTTATATATTCAGCCTTTTTAAAATAACTAACAGGGTCAAACAAGGTAAAAACTGTAGTAAATCTTCTAATGATATTCGTAAACCATCTGTTATCCTCTGTAACACCTAATACACTTACATAGTTAATCTTTGTTATATAATAGAACATATAGTACCATATTCCACTTGTTATTATTACAAGTGTTATAAGTCTTGGAATTTTCTTTAATATATTGGCAAAGGCAATAACCAGCATACCTATTGCTAAAAACGATAATATGCTTAAAAGCACATCTATACCAATAAAGGCAAGTATAGATATATTGTAAGGAGATTCCTGAAAGCCCTCAATACTCTGTATAGGGTTTGTAAGGTCTATAATATTTCCATATATCCATTGAGGTAAGTATTCTATTGCTACTTTAAGCACAGAAATTAAAACACTTACTAAAAATATACATTTTAGCTTATTCCAGAATATTTTTTTAGTCTTATATGTAGTTCTAAGCATACCTATCATATTAGTAGATACATCCGAAAAAAACATCTGTGCCACAAAACTTAAAAAGAACACAAGGAAAAAAAGGGTTCCTATATCCGAACTGTTCCACATAGACTTTGCAATAAAGGTTGTATAAAAAACTGTAACAAAGGATAACTTCTCCTGATAACTATTCTTAAGCTCACTATTAAGAGCAGCTACATATTCATCTGATGAATTTTTAAGTCTGTCTGCTATTCTGCAAACCTTTTCTCTATATTCATTGACGGAATCGTAGTAATCCAGCTTATATTTGTAGCTTTCACTTGATGGATTCTCATATACCCTGACAGCGTCTTCATTGTAGGATAAATGTCTTAAGGATACAAATATACTAACAGCCACAGCTGCAAGGAACAATATTATTAATACTTTATTTTTAACTATTTTTTTAATCTCGTACTTCATATTTCTTAATCTCCGAGCCGTCTAATGACATTTCTATAATGTATTTTTTATCCTCCCTTTCTAATATACCACAATATATTTTTCCATCATAATAGCTTATGGTATACATATTCAAATCTCCTCCAAATTCCTCCAGGGCATTTATTTCATTAATAATATTTCCATCAGTATCACTTATTATCTGGCTTAAAGTACCGTCTTCCTTATCCTTTGAATAATATAAGTATTTATCTACTACAACAAAATCTCCAACCTCTGTATCAATCTTCTTTTTTTCTTTAGTCTTCTTATCTATTCGATATAAATCTTTATATCTATCCTGTACGAAATAGTAGTTTTCATCATCACACGCTGATATTATATAAGATACTCCTAAATCTATATACTCACTATTTCCGTCAGCAAGACTTACCCTTTCAATTTTATAATATTTGTTTAAGAAATATAAATCATTTTCCTCTAAACTAAACCATATACTTTTAGAAATATCATTAAAATATGCAATCTCATTAAAGCTGGTGTCAAGCACCATACAATAACCGCCCTCTCTAAGTACAATAAATTTATCATCAATTATCTTTACTTCATCTATATTATTTTCATAGGTTATTTCCTTATTATCCAAATATTCCTTTGGAAGCTTATTTTCATATACCACCTTTTTTGTATCACAGTTAATTATCTGTCTGTCAGAGCAATATAGAGTATCATTAACTACAAAATATGTATTTTCCCCATTGGCAATACAACTGCTGTCTTCGTGCTTGCAGGAGGCATCGGTACAGATAGAATACGCATTATCACCGTCAATACAATAATAATTTAACTTCTTTATATACTTACAATTATCATCATAAAGCACCGGAGTTCTGTTTAACTGGCTATATGAATGAAGCTCGCCTGTACCATTAAAATAATTGGTTACTAAATCTTCCTTGTTATCCTTATTGCCAGAGCAACCACTTATAAAAATACTTACACCTACAAGTATTCCTAAAATATATTTTTTCATATTGCTTCTCCATTTTATCTTTATATATTGTCTGCGTTTCCACTATAGCTTATATTATTCTACATTGAAATGCACATATCTGGAACGATAGCTATCTCCTTTATCTGCTATTGTAACAGAATAAACCATATGCTCTCCCTTAGACATATTTAAGTCTATATCCTTCGTTACTACTATATCTCCCTTTCCTTTATAATTTAAAATAGGCTTTCCGTCAAAGGCAGGCACAAGCTTGTCATCGCAAACAATAAATGTGCTGTAGTTGTCCACATAATCCTGATCTTCACTCATCCTTACAGCTCCAAATTTGTATTTTCCGTCATTAGCCTTATATACAAATTCGTCCTCTGCATTTACTCCATATACAAGAGAATTACAAGCTTTAAGCTCATCGGCCAACTTATCCAGGGTATTTTCTGCATTATATTCTGTACACACCTCAAAGCCTTCCTTCTCATTATCTAGCTGTGTGTTTTCAGATAAATCGAGTGCAAAATCCTGACAATAAATATTTAATCCCTGACTATTCAAGCTGTACTCTCTATTATGCTCTGCATTCTCACCTAACATATCCTTGTCATTATAAACAATGCAAAAGATTTTATAGCTTGTTATTTCATCTGCAGTCTTAAAGGATATTTCCATATTTAAGTCTTCACCATTTTTAACCTTTTTAGTATACATATAGGTATCACTATCCTCGTAGTTAAACTTATGCAGATTACCATTATGATACAAATACAAATTATATGTATTTTCATTATTAAGCAGCTGCCCCTCAAAGCTGTATTCACCACTAATTTTTACACGAAGCTTTACCTCTCCGTCAGTTACTAATATTCCCATTTCACTATCTACAATTCCGTATTTTAATTCTCCGTCAACCATTTCCATACATTCTACAGATATTCCTCCTCTGGCATCATCATAAAATTCTGCCTCTACCGCAGCGTCTGGATTTTTGTCTGTAGTTGTTTTCTCTGCAGTTGTTACACTTGTAGTTTCACCTCTCTCATCAACAATTTTACTGTCATTACAGCCAGCTAAAACCAATGCTGTAAGAATAATTAATAGCTTTTTACATTTTTTCATAATGTTCCTCCATTGTACTTTTGATGTATACACACTCCTGTTTAATTACTTATTTTTTATAACAAAAAGCATTTCTGCCTATTGTACAGATTGTTGTCTTCTTAACAGGCACACCGTTTCCACACTGCTTGTAAACGGAAATAAATCCACCCCTATTGCCTTTACAGGCTTATATCCATTAGCATTAAAATACTTTAAATCTCTAGCCAGTGTGTCCGGACCGCAGGAAACATATACTACCTTTTTAGGTGAGAGTCTTACAACTGAGGACATAAATTTTTCTGTGCTTCCTGTTCTTGGCGGGTCCATAATAACAACATCTATTTTTTCAGCCTTTGCGGCAAGTTTTACCATAAAATCGCCTGCAT
The DNA here is from genome assembly GCA_900539455.1 of uncultured Eubacteriales bacterium. Classification (GTDB taxonomy): domain Bacteria; phylum Bacillota; class Clostridia; order Lachnospirales; family Lachnospiraceae; genus SVEL01. The sequence goes on along the minus strand of UQCD01000006.1, from coordinate 22,548 downwards.
CATCATTTACAAACCGGACATTTTTTATGTTGTTTATTTTTGCATTAATAATGGCATCCTTTATTGCCTGTTTATTTAGCTCTACGCCAATTACCTCCTTCACCTTACCTGAAGCAGTAATGCCTATAGTACCAATACCACAGTAGGCATCAATAATCCTTTCATTACCTTTAAAGTCACAAAAATCTATTGCCTTTTTATATAAAATTTCTGTCTGGTCATGATTTATTTGATAAAAGGACTTAGGTGAAATTTTAAATTTGCAGCCACAAAGAATGTCTTCAATATAGCCTTTCCCATAAATAACCTGTTCTCTTTCGCCTAAGACCATACTTGTTTTCTTGTCATTTATATTTTGAACAACTGTAGTTATTTCCGGATGTCTTTTTCTAAGCTCCTTTACAAAATTGTTTTTTGAGGGAAATACAGGGGTGCCTGTAACTATTACTACCATAACCTGATTAGTTACAAAACCTCTCCTTATCATAATATGTCTTAAAACGCCTGTTCTTCTGTCCTCGTCATATATTGTAAGTTTAAAAGACTTTGCCAGCTCTCTGATAGTGGCAATAATATTGTCTGATATTTCATCTTCAATCTGGCAGTTGTCAATAGCTACCAGCTCATGAGTACCCTCCTTATAAGTTCCAGATATAATTTCTCCCTTTTTTCCTTTTCTGAATGCAGCATTAACCTTATTTCGATAATTGTAGGGCTTGTCCATTCCAATAATTTCACTAACCCTTACATATTTCCCAATAAGAGAATTAAGCCTAAGCAGCTTTTTTTCAAGCTGCCTGTCATATTCCATTCCTTGATAGCTACAGCTACCACATTTTTTTGCATAGGGACATATATTGTTCATTTCTAATCTCACTTATAAGTCTTTAAAATATTTTTTATATAAGTCTTATATTCCAAAATTAACTGGTCATCTTCAATAATTTTTACATCTGAACCTAAGCTGGTAAGCCAGCCAAAAAACTGATGACTTTTAACTACTGAAACATTTGTCATAAAGTTTTCATTATCTAATTTTATGATAGGTATATTTTTACCAAACCTGTCTATCATTACCCCTATCATATTTTTCTTGAAGGCAAGCTTTACACGAATACTTTCTCCACCATACATACCAAAAGTGCTTTTTGAAAACTGGGCAGGCTCAAACTTTATTTTCTTTGCTGCTGCACATCTGCCCTCATCAAGCTTTTTAATATCCTTTATCTTATCCACCCGGTAATGCTTTACCTTGTCTGAAGCACTATCGTATCCTACCAGATAATAATTTTCTTCACTCCATACAAGACTAATAGGTGAAACTATATACTTGCTGCCATTTTTTCTTGGCACAAGTCTTTTCGCCTCTGACCATTCTAAATACTTAAAGCTAATATTTACATCCTGCTTTATGGCCTCGTGTATATGGTCAACATTATAATAAATGCTTTCATTGGTAGCCTTAACACGGTCTGCTACATAAACCTGTCTTTGCAGCGAGGTGGCTTCATATTTACTTGTCAGGTTTTCCAGTTTTTTAATAAGCTCCGTGGACTTTTTCTCACTAAGAAATTTTGAAGAAAGTACTATGTCTACTAAGGTTTTCAATTCAGCTATTTCAAAGCCATCATTTACCAGGTAATAGCCTGTAGGATTTTTCTGCATTATAATTTCATATCCATAGCTTCTAAGACTTTCTATGTCATCGTAAATGCTTTTTCTTTCTGCCTTTATACCCTCTCTGGCTAACCCTTCCAAAATACTATTCATTGTAATAATGTGACCTTCGTCAGTTTCCCTTTTTAACATATCCAACAAATATAGTATTTTTAATTTCTGATTAAAACTTTTTGGCATTCTTTACTCCTAGTGCTTCCTAAGCTGTTCAATAAGAAATCTTCCGCTTTCAGAAAGATCATTGTCACTCCAGCCGCCTGTAGTCCAACAATTTGTTGATAATATAGACGCCTTTTCATCCTTGTTACATAAGCTCCAGCCTACAAAACTGATATTGTATCGGTCAAGCAGCTTCATCCATTCATTTCCGGAATTAATATCATTCCAGCCATTTCCAGAAGCATCACATATGCTAAATTCCGAAACAAATACCGGTAAACCTTTATTTATGGCTGTTATGAGCTTTTGTCTATTCCAATCGGTGTGTGTAGCTGCGTAAAAATGCAAGGTATACATAATATTGCTGTATCCCTTAATTGGGTCATCAGCAACAATATCAACATCCTGTGACCAGCTAGGTGTACCTACTAATATAATGCCGTCAGGATCATTTGCTCTTATGGTTTTTATTAAATCTATTGCATATGGCTTAATATCGTTTGCCCAGCTAACATTACCGTTTGGCTCATTACAGATTTCGTAAAGTACATTGTTGCAATTTTTGTATTTTGCTGACATATAAGTAAAGAATTTAATTGCCTCACTCTTATATGTATTTGGATTTCCATCTCCTAAAATATGCCAATCAATAATTACATACAGACCCACCTGTTTTGCATATTCAACAGCCTCGTCCACCTTTGACCAAAGCCCCTCATAATAGCCCGCTGAAGGTTCTGAGTACATTGCTATTCTGATAACATTTGCACCAAAGGTATTTTTTACTGACTGAAATGCCTCCTTGTTGATGTACTGTGGAAACCATGCAATACCGTGGGTACTAATTCCATTAAGCACAACTGCCTGCCCACTTGCATTTACTATTTTTGTGCCTTTAACACTAAGCTTCGAAATACTACTATTGTTGCTATCTATATTGCTATTGTTGCCTGTATTGTTGTTTAAAGACCTGGGAGTGGTTGTTTCCTGTGTCTTTGTAGATGATACAGTAGTTGTAGCCTTACTGGCAGTCGCCTTTTGTGTAGTGGTTTCCTTAACTGTAGTTTCCGCAGTAGTAGTTTCTTTGTCCGTCGTTTCTTTCTGTGTTGTATTTTCCTTTAAGTTTTTATTATCTCTTTCAACATTCTCCAATATGCTGTTTTGAATTTCTTCCACCAAAGATACACGATTGCAGGAGCTTACTCCAACTATAACTGCTATAATTGAGCAAATAACTGCAACAGCAGAAATAATAATTGTCACAAGGGCAACCTTATTTTCTACTAATTTTTTATCCTCCTTTTCAAAAAGATCATCTTGATTTCCCATACATCTATTCTACTTTATTCTATCCTCTATGTCTACTATTTTTATTTTATCTAACCAACAAAATCTTTACTCTATTCATATTCGTATCTAAAGCCTGTAATCGAATAATACACCCATTCAGCAATATTTGTTGCGTGATCACCTATTCTCTCAAAATATTTTGCAATCATTAATAAGTCCAGACAAGCCTCTGATACCTGCTTTTCAGAAACAATCAGCTCAGCAAGGTCATTTTTTACCTTATTAAACAAATTGTCAATTACATCATCATACTCAATAACCTCTTTTGTTTTCGCCATATCTCCTTTAATAAAACACTCTACACTTTCAGTAACCATTTTAATAGCAGCCACTGCCATATCGGAAATATCACTGATACATTCTCCCTGCACATCCTGAATATATGGTATAAGCTCTGCAATATCTGCTGCCTGGTCGCCTATTCTTTCCATATCTGATACCATTTTTAAGGCAGAAGAAACCAGTCTTAAATCACTTGCTACCGGCTGCTGCTTTAAAATAAGCTTCATACAAAGATTTTCAATATCTCTTTCCTTCTGGTCAATTTTTGTTTCTATTTCATGAATAGTTCCAAACTCCTCATCATCTTTTTTTACCAAAGACTTTGTTAATAATGATATTGCATTTTCGCAAAGCATTCCCATTTCTTTAACCTGAACATTCAGTTGTTTTAATTGTTCTATATAATTTGTTCTCATTATCCAAACCTTCCTGTAATATAATCTTCAGTTCTCTTATCTCTTGGCATTTCAAATATTTTATCTGTCTTATCGTATTCAACCACCTCACCAAGCAAGAAAAAAGCTGTATTATCTGATATTCTTGCTGCCTGCTGCATATTATGGGTAACCATAATAATTGTATATTTGCCCTTTAACTCTATTGCTAAATCTTCTATTTTCGATGTAGAAATTGGGTCAAGTGCGCTGGTTGGCTCATCCATTAATAAAACCTCCGGCTCTACAGCTAAGGCTCTGGCAATACATAATCTTTGCTGCTGACCACCTGACAGTCCTAATGCACTTTTTTTAAGTCTGTCCTTAAGCTCATCCCATATAGCTGCTGATTTAAGTGATTTTTCTACTATTTCATCCAGCTCTGATTTTGACTTTATACCGTGTGTTCTAGGTCCAAAGGCAATATTATCATATACACTCATTGGAAAAGGATTTGGCTTCTGGAATACCATACCTACCTTTTTTCTGAGAAGGTTTACCTCTAAATCCTTATAAATATCTACTCCGTCCAGCAATACCTTACCTGTAATTTTACAGCCTTCAACTAAATCATTCATTCGATTTAGGGTTTTCAAAAATGTAGACTTACCACATCCAGAAGGTCCTATAAATGCTGTAATTTCTCCACTATTTAATTCCATATTAATATCCTTTAATGCGTGGAAATTACCGTAATGTAAATCCAGATTTTTTACACTGAATTTACTGCTTTTATCTTTATTTTTTATATTGTCCATAGCTTCTATTTCCTTTATTCACCTTTATTTTTAGTCATTCTCGAAACAATAAGCTTTGTTGCTCCGTTTATGAATAGTACAAGTAATAATAAAATTACTGCTGTTGCATATGCTTCCTTCATATGTAAGCCTTCATTTAAAAGCACATACATATGTACTGATAATGAGCCTGTTGAACTAAATAAGTTCTTTGGTAAATTTGCTACTGTACCTGCTGTATATATCAGGGCTGCTGTTTCACCAACTATTCGTCCTATTGATAAGGAAACACCTGACAAAATTCCCGGTAGTGCATCCGGAAGCACAATCTTCATTACTGTTCTAAGCTTTCCTGCTCCAAGTCCAAAGCTTCCTTCTCTGTAAGAATCCGGTACGGCAATTAATGCTTCCTCGGTTGTTCTTACTATTAATGGTAATACCATGATAGACATTGTAATTACACCTGCTAATAATGAGTAGCCCCAGTTAAGTGTAAGTACAAAAAACAGATAACCAAACAAACCAAATACTATTGAAGGAATACCTGATAGGGTTTCTGTTGCAACTCTTACCACCTTAACCAGCTTATTGCCCCGCTTTGCATATTCCACCATATAAACAGCCGATGCAATACCAACCGGAACTGCAATAATAAGTGATAAAAATGTAATTATAAATGTATTAATAAGTGGTGGAAACATTGAAACATTTTTGCTGGTGGATTTAAGTGCAAATAAATCCAGACTAAGGTTTGGAATACCATTTATTAATATATATAATATTAAAAATGCAAGTACGGCTACTGTTAAAAGCATTGAAAGCCATACAAGTCCTTTAAGTATATATGAGCCAAAATGTACTCTGTATCTCCACTGTCTAAATCTTTTTCTGCCCTGATTTATTTTTGAAAATATTCCCCATTTATTTTCTTTTATTTTTCCACAATCAATATCTGCCATATTTCTTCTCCTAATAACTGACTATTTTGCAATAACTTTAATTAACAATTATTACAATGGAATACCTTGCATTTATACTCTAATTCTTCTTTTTGTTTAACATTGAGAAGCAGAAATTGATAATTAAAATAAATATGAATAATACAACTGCTGTGGCAATTAATGCTCCTTCGTGAGTTCCCTCTGCGTATGCCATTTCCAATACAATATTTGATGTAAGTGTTCTAACACCACTTGTTATGCTTGTAGGAATAATTGGAGAGTTTCCTGCAATCATTGCTACTGCCATTGTTTCGCCTACTGCACGGCCTATTCCAAGTATAACTGCTGCAAAAATACCGGATTTTGCTGCTGGTAATAATGCCTTAAATATACTTCTTTCCTTTGTTGCTCCTAGTGCCAATGCACCTTCATAATAGCTGTTCGGAACAGCTCTTATTGCTGATTCTGAAACGCTGATAATAGTTGGTAATATCATTATTCCAAGTAGTATTGAAGCTGACAAAATTCCCTTTCCACTACCGCCAAAGGTATCTCTTACAATAGGTACAATTACTACCAGACCAAAAAATCCATATACTATAGAAGGGATTCCTGCTAGTAATTCTACTGCCGGCTTTAATATTTTATAAAATCTTTTACTACTATATCTTGCCATAAATACTGCACATAAAAGTCCAATAGGCACTCCAATAATAATAGCTCCAACTGTTACATAAATACTGCCAATAATCATTGGCAGTATTCCAAATAGATTTTTTAAGGGTGACCATTCTGTTCCGGTTATAAAATCCTTTATTCCTATATTAAACATTACTGGAACACCCTTAACAAATATGAATAAACAAATGAGAGCTACTACTATAATGGACACACAGGCACACACACCAAACATTACCTGTGCAAATTTTTCTTTGAATTTATCCATTATATTTTCCTCCTGATGTTATTTTACATCATCCCAGTTTTTGATTTCGCCTGTGTAAATCTTTAAAATCTGGTCGCTTGTTAAGTTATCAATTTCATTATCAAGGTTTACGATTACTGCAATACCGTCCATAGCGATTGTTGTTTCCTTAAGACCCTGTGACTTTTCGCTGTCTTTAACTTCTCTTGATGCCATACCTATATCACAAGCCCCTTCAATAGCTGATGTCATACCTGCACTTGAACCTGTCTGCTGTACTTCGATTGTTACATTCTTGTTTAATTCCATATACTTCTCAGCTAACACCTGCATTACAGGGCCAACACTTGTTGAACCAGCTACTGAAATTGTTCCACTGAGGTTTGCTGCTTCGTACTTTTCGCTTGCATCAATACTGATGTAACCTTCATCTGAAATAATCTTCTGTCCGTCTTCACTTAAGATAAACTTTATAAAATCATTTGCTGTATCACTTAAACCGTCCTTAGTTGCAATGTTAAATGGTCTTGCAACCTTGTAGCTGCCACTCTTAATGTTATCTGTTGTAGCTTCTACTCCATCAACCTTTACAGCCTTTACCTTTGTCTTATCTAATGAACCAAGTGAAACATAACCGATAGCTGCTACATTTCCAGAAACTGACTGAGCCATAACTGAAGTTGAATTTGTAATTTCTGCTGTTTTAACTGTCTGGTCATTATCACCATCTAGAATTCCCATAAGCTCTGTGAAAGCAGCTCTTGTTCCTGAGCCGTCTTCTCTGGAAACTACTGTTATGTCCTTACCCTTTGCTGATGAGCCACCGTTTCCACAGCCTGTCATCATACCTACTGCCATTGTTGCAGCTAAAACTGAAACTGCCATTTTCTTAATTGTTGTTTTAATATTTTTTCTCATTTTTAATCTCCTTCGATGATATATTTCAGTGTTCTATGCCACTTTTGCATATGTAGTAAACTTTGAAATTTCCTTAAAGAGTTTTTCTTCTTCGTTTTTATCAGTTGCCACAACTGTTAATGGCTTTGATAAATCAAGACTAAAAATCCCTAATATAGATTTTGCATCAACAATAAATCTGCCTGACACTAAGTCAATATCTGTTTCATACTTTGAAGCAATACCTATAAATTTTTTAATTCGTGACATTGAATTTAGGTAAATTTCCATATTTTACCTCGCTTTCTTTTCTTCTTTCCTCGTTACGAGCATATAATAAAAAAACAATGTTAAATACAAAATCTTTCTTTTGTTAATGTATGGTTAAAAAAATGGGGAGTTTGTAAAGTGGATTTAACATTTATATAGAGATGGCGTTGTTAGTTGCCCTTATATTGAGGAAAATGTTATTAAAGATATTTTAATATTAGTACCTAAAAATGAATTAATTAATGAAATTTAAATTAGAAAGGAATGTAGCCAGCACTGAATTTGTACTCCCGTACAAATCCATATATGGGGAAATCCCCAATCCCCTTAAATATTGAAAAATAATAATTAAAAAAAGACAATGAAAATTTTATTTTCTACATTGTCTTTTATAGTTATTTGTTGATGTTATGTAAATATTTAATAATATCGTTATCAGTATCAAAAGCACGTGCAATTTTAACATATTCTATATTTTTTTTATCAGATTTCTTTTTATTATAAATAGTTTCTTCTTCAATATGTCCATAAATCTTTATCCATCTTTTTGAAATTTTATAATTTTTAATATCTAACACATTATATATTTTATATTCTGTACTTCTACCAAATATAGTCCAAAGTGCTTCTGTTTGCTGGATATAGTAAATTTTATCTTCATTTATATTTAATTTACTATTAACATATAAATTCTTCATTCCTTTGTATAAACATAGTGAAAGTGGAAATCCTACAAAACTAATCATAAATAACCAACCCATAAACATACTTAAAAAATCAGCATAATTTTCTAAAAATCCAGGATATGTAATTGGTCCATTACTAAATATCATCAAAATTACCATAAATAGTAAAAATAGAAACATACTCCAAGACAAAATTACAAATACAAATCCATTTTGTTTTTTATAAATATCTTTTGAAAACATCTATATCACTCCTTATCTTTATTTTTTACATATTGTTCTAAATCATCTACTTCTTTTTTATCACTTTCTTTATATTCTTCATGTTGCATTTTTGAACAAATGATTAATAATAGAAGTATATAGATTGCTAGAGAAATAAAAGCAACAGTTAATCCAATACTTAAGTATTTTGTAAATGCAAATGCTACTAAAATCCCCCATAAAGTAATATATGGTAAAGTAGTAATAGCCCAAGTTATAGTTGTTAATATTGCTTTTACTTTTTCTTTATTTATATTTTGCATAGTTTCTTTTACTTTTTTTATAAAAGAAATAAAAGATAAAATAAATACATACCCTAAAACTATTTTTAAACAAATAGAATATGCTAACTCATTATCTTCAATAATCACACCTAAAATTATTCCACCAACAAATAAGAATAATCCACAACCTAAAACATTAAATAATACTTTTTTCCAAGTTTTCATTTTGTACCTCCTACCATATTAATTTTATCATATTAAAATATCCTACATTCCAACTATTAGAAAATGCCGAAAGTTTGAACTAATTTATTTCATAGGGACAGCCCTTTTTTGCATTTAGCTTTTGCAATTCCTTATATAGTCCTGCTGCAAAGCTGTATTTTCCCACTATTCAAACATTTTATTAAACTGATACTTCCCATTCTGTGCCTGATTTCCAATTATCAGCATTAAGTAATTCCCATTTGTAACTACTGTTGCACCATTGAATTTTGCACCCTCTTCTGCATTGTACACAGAAAATGTACTTTTTCTGGTTTCTAGTCTTTCTTCTAAGTCTTTTTTTGCCCGACTTACATCATCACTGCTTTTTACCTGCATTACGATTATCTCGTCTGCATTTCCGTCTGCTGAATAAGCAAATACAAAGTCTTTTATTTTGTCTAAATCCACTTCTGTTACATATGAGAAGGCATCCTTTCCTTCCTCAGTTGTATTATCTACAACCTTCATATTTTCCATATCAGTAATTGAAGTCATTACATTATCATATATCTCCTTAGATGTATACTTGCCAGCTTCCTCTTTTTCGCTGCCACAGCCTACCAGCATTAATGCTGACAGCATTACGCATACAATAACAGCTTTTATACTTTTTATATTTTTTATTTTTTTCAAGTCTTTTACCTCCTTTTATCCTGTTATTTCCATATAGATAAAATTTTAAGTTATATAGATTTCGCTTAAATATGTAAAAATATAAGCTGTCCAATTAGTTAGCCTACTCCATTATCATTGTCCTTTGTGCCTCCAAATATATCGTCTAATAGGTTATCAATTTTTTCATAGTCAATATTATCGTAAATATCCGGGTCATCATTATCGCCTGAATTATCCTCAATCACTGTATATTTGTATGTTACAATTATTTTATCATCTCTATTTATAACATTAAGCTCTACATAATCATCTTCCTTATTTTCTCTTGAATATATACCTTCCGCAATATATGAAAGTGTCTGCGCATTTATACCTTGTGCATCATTTGGCACCTCTACATAAGCAAGCTGTGTTCCATTTTTTCTATATTCCTTTATTAATTTTAATACAGCAATAGGGTCTTCTGCCTTCTTAAGATTTTTTAACATATAGTTATACTCTGTTCCATTTGCCTCTGGGAATAGTCCGTTTTGCCAATCATGACCTCCATTTGCCTGTTCTGAGTCCATATTAAAATTACTATATAATGGATTGAGATTTTCTGCATCCATATAGCAGTCAACTATATACCAGCAATTATCGTCTAATCTAACAAGATTCCAAGAATGACTCTTGCCTGTATCGTGCATTATCATACAATCAATGTTTGCCATATTAACCAGAAGTCTAAAGGTTGTAGCATAGCCTACACACACAGCATTCTTTGACTGTAATACACCTATTGGTCTGTCTACTGATTTTGAAGCATCCGGCACTGCAACAGTTCCATTTGAATCGTGCTTAATGTTCTTACAAATCCATTCATAAATTGCTTTTTCCTTATCGTAAGCAGACATATCCTCTGTAATTATTTCTTTTAAAACATTAGAGGCTAATTCTAAGGTTTTCTTATCTTCCTCATTTAATTTAGAAGAATCTCCAGAAATATATGCGTCTGATATATTTTTAGTTGATAATATCTGATATCCTCCACCAATAAGGACATTTTCATTATCTACATTTTCTTCATCAGTGTCTTTATTTTGTCTTTCAACCTGTGACTTGAGATTTTTAATTTCCTTCATACTCATTACACCAAATGTAATTCCTATAGCTGATGATGCGATTAGTAATACAAGTATTATTACTAAAACAACCTTTGAACCTTTTTTCATTTTTTCAGACCTTTTACCTTTCTTTTAGTCAAAAAACTTATTTTTAAAACGCACCCACAGTAAAAACTCATATTATAATACATTTTACAGCCTTAACTAGCTGTTTATTATATCCTTACCTACACACCTGTTATTAAATATTTTACAGCCACAAGCAGCAATAGATGTACCGGATAAAAGGCATAAAAGAAATATTTCATTCTTATTCCTCTTTTTCCATTATATAAACATATTGGTATCAGTGAGAATGCACAGTATGTTTCCAGCTTTGACTGTATAGACAAAACTACACATATAGCAACTATTGCACATATCTGGCATAGCTTTTCATTTGAAATTTTCCAAATGCCTATACCTAAATGTCTGACGAATTTTTCTACCAGACAGCCTGCGATTATTGCTAATACACCAAAATAGCTGTAATCTGTATTTAAAAGCTCTGCCAAAAATCCACCAATGGCTATAATTGGCAATGCTGCAAAAAGCCATAGCCTATTTTTTTGCTGAAGTAACTTATCCAGTAAAATACATACTGCAAGACCAATAGTTAATGTAAAAAATACATTTGTTGCAGATATTCCTGTAATGCTTCCCTTAATTGCAAGGGTAAAGGGTATCTCGGATATTACTGCAAATACAAACATTCTCAATAAATACTTATATTTATTTTTTGTATATTTTATGCCTTCAAGCATTAAAAATATAAATATAGGAAAAGCAATTCTTCCAATAATCCTCATTAAATAATATAGCTTTATCATTGCCTGATACTTTTCCATACTATTTTGCTGATAGAAATATGCTGGAAGCTCAATAATTACAACAGCCGCAAGATGGTCAATAAACATTATAATAATTGCTATAATCTTTAATGTACTACCTGAAATACCTCTAAATCTGCCTGGCTTAATTTTTTCATTTTCACTCATCTAATCACCAACAATTTTACACTTTCACTTTATACCCAAAAGCTTTAATTTGTTTTTTGTACATATGTAATACTAAACCAACGATACAGCATACAACTTTGTAATATATTTTTTTGAATAAAAAAAGTATGATATATACTGTACCACTTGTATTAGTACAGTTATTTTTTATCATACTTTTTTTTATCTGTCAATAATTAATTACATCTCGCTTGGTCTTTCTCCATTATCTGGAAGCTCCTGTGGATTGCCACCTGGTCTTTCCATTCCACTTGGTCTTTCTCCGTCCTCTGGTCTTTCCATTTCATTTCGTCTGTTACCGTTTTCTGGTCGATCCATTCCGCCGCCTCCCATACTCATACCTTCCCCATAAATTAAACTATCCATTGTAACTGATGTTTCCGTTCCTGCCATAGATACAGTATAAGTTTTTGAAACCTCTATCCTTGGCGTGCTTATTACAACTGAGTTATATGACTTTTGTGGTGTATAGCTTACTAAGGTTTCGCCAGACTCATCCTTTAAGGTAACCTCTCCTGATACTGTATTAGTAATATTTACAAGCATTGAGCCTTGTGTAGAAGAGCTTGAAAAGTTTACTGCCATTCCACTATACCCTGCTGCCACGACAGTACCACCTGTTATCACTGCTTCTTTTTCGTAGTCTAATGCACTATTTCCATTTGACTCCGGACCAGTTACATATAAGGCTCCACCTGTAATATAAATATTACCGTTTGAATCAACTCCGTCACCTCTAGCAACTACATTTACTGTTCCTCCAGTAATTTTTATATAAAAGCTGCTATCCCCCTGCATTTTACTGCTGTCACTATTTCCACCTGACGCATTTATTCCGTCATCATCAGAAACAATATTGATATTTCCACCATTTATGTCAATATACATAGCCTCTAAGCCTTCCTCCTCCTTTGTAATATTAATATTGCCACCATTTATAGTAAGTGATGAGCCTGCCTTTATACCGTTCTTTTCGCTGGAGATTGTAAGCTCACCGTCAGCTATGTAAATAAAGCCTTTTTCTGTATTATCTGTATTTTCAGAATGTATGCTGGCTGTTTTTGATGTAAGATTAAATGTTCCTCCTGCAATTCTTACACTATCCTTGCCAGATAATGCGTGAGATGCAGCATTTATATCGTAGGTTCCACTTGTTAATTTAAGGTCATCCTTACATACAATTCCATGAGCCAAGCTGCAATCTATATTTAAGGTACCTGCACCGTTTAATGTAATATCTGCATTCTTAAGTACAAGCTGTACCTTATCTGAGTCACCAGTGTCTACTATTATTTGTCCCTCTGAAAGAGTTCCTGATAATACATACACCCCCTCCTTACTAATAGTAACAACTGTTCCGTCAATGGCCACTCCGCTGTCATCACAGCTTACACTGTCATTTTCAAGCTTAATATTAATAGCCGATTGTTCATCATAGCCTATTTCCATATCCCTGTCAGAAAACATATCCTCAACGCTTACTGTAATACTACCTGTGGAATTATCAGAGGTACCTGCTGTGGTTTCCTCTGTGCTGTTTTTAGAACTATCACCACCACTGCTGCAGCCATAGGCTGTGAAAAGCATTGCTGTTACTATTGTCATAACAGCAGTTTTCTTTACTGCCTTTATGTATTTTTTTCTAAAGTTCATTAACATTCGCCTCCTGTTTAGAAATGGCAATTTCTAAATTTCCATTTCTTGTACGCAACGCATCAATAAATTCCTTCTCCTTATCAGTATCCACTAAAATAATATTGTACTGCAGCTTAAACATACTTCCCATATTTGTTGATTTTACAGAAACAAGCTCGCTTTTAGCTGTATATTTTTCCATAATATCATCAAAGGTATGTATGTAATTAAGACTTTCTGGTATGGTAATTCTAAGTACTAATTCATTATTCTCCTTCATCTGTCCAAACTTAGTTACATTAAGAATAATCATTGCTGCACAAACAATTATTGTAAATAAAACTGCATATCCAAGATAGCCTACACCTGCTATAAGACCTGCACCCATTGCAATAAATATTGTACTTATTTCTTTTGCATTACCAGGTATTGACCTAAAACGCACAAGACTAAATGCTCCTGCAACAGCTATACCTGTTCCAATATTTCCGTTTACCATCATAATTACCACACAGACTACTGCTGGCAGCAGTGCCAAGGTTACCATAAAACTTTTTGTGTATTTATTTTTATAGGTAAAGGTAAATGCAATAATAAGTCCTATTATTAGTGATACTCCTACACAAAGTAAAAATTCTGGTAAATTTACCGACGCTTCTAATCCATTATCAAATACTCCTTGAAATATAGCTTCTAACATTCTATTGCCTCCTAAAGTTTTTTATGTACGCTGTTCCATATTTTGAAAATGAGGTTTTATAAATAGCATTATCACTTAAAACCTTACACATCCATAATGGTATACCACCAGCAGTTTTTATTTCCATTAATACATATTCCTTATCTAATACCGGCTCTCCCTCAACACCTTCTGTGAGAGTTAAATTATAATCTCTTGCTAAAATATTGTTGTCAAAGGTTACTCGGAAATTTTTGTCCTCATCTGTGAAATAGGCGTATCTATCGTAGGAAATTACCCAGGCGGGTCTAATATCCTTATAAATAGTTTTAAAATAATCTATTTCTCTTAATATCTGGCTATCCTCCAGACTGCCTTTGCCTGTAAGATATTCCATTGCTTTTTTATAGCTTGCAGAAATTCTTCTTTTGTAGACTACAGATTCATATTTCTTTTTTAATTCTATGTACACCGTACTATTATCTGTCGCTATCCCGTAGCTCCTTAATCTTAATTTTTCTTTATAAACTGGTCTTTCAATAGAGCGTCTTACCAGCAAATTATCAGGGGTGTCAAAGTAAATATTACAAATTGTACTTTTTCCATATTCATCTAGTTTCATATGTTCATCAACTGCTTTTTTGACTGCTTCGTATTGAGAACTATCAAGCATATATTTAAGCTCATATCTTTTAAATACATTTTGATAATTTTTATAATTCATAGCTTCTACCTCCTTACGGGGATACTTTAACAAACGAACTTAAAATAAAACTTAAATTTTATATTAAATCAGATTTTTTGTATATTAAATTTGCCTAAAAGCCTTGTACTTAGATAGGCTTTTAGACAAAGTACCTTTTACACTCTTATTTATATATCCATACTTACCTTTAACACTATCTCCTTACCATCCAAGCTGTAAGCCTTTATTTTTCCCTTATGTGCCTCTGCTATCGCCTTGGCAATAGATAACCCAATTCCACTTCCACCAGTATTGGAATTTCTTGAGCTGTCAAGTCTATAAAATCTTTCAAATAAAATACTTAAATCACCCTTTTTTAAATTGTCTGCTGTGTTTCTTACCTCTATCTCCTTATATTTTCCATTCTTTTTTACTGTAACGGCTATGTTTCCTTCTCTATCTGAATACTTGAAGGCATTCTCTATAAGAATTGACAAAAGCTGCTTTATTGCTTTTTCATCAGCCTTTACATCTATGTCTGAATCAATGCTTACAGTATATTTTTTATTCTGTGCCTTTGCCATTCCATTAAAGCCCTCTGTAATCTCCTGTGCTAACTTAGATAATGAAAACTCCGTCATTACAAAGATGTTTCTTTCCTCGTCCATCTTTGCCAAAAACACCAGTTTTTCTGTCAGTTCACTTAATCTGCTTATCTGCTCCTTATTACTTCTTGTCCACTGGCTCTCCCCATTTTCAATTTCTACCACCTCTGTATTTGCTTCTATTACTGCAAGAGGTGTTTTAATCTCGTGACTAGCATCTGTTATAAAGGTTTTTTGCTTTTCATAGCTTTGTGCCATTGGACTTACTATCCTTTTTGAAAAGACAACTATTAATATTAAAACAAAAACTATTCCTATAATACTAACTGCAATGCTTGACCACAAAAAGGTGTAGAAATTTTTTAAATCATTTTCTACATTTAAGAAAATGTACATAGTATTACCATTTGAGGAGCTATTAGCTCTATATATGTAGCAATCCCTTCGACCTTCTGTTTTATTTTGATTATACAACTCCAAAGCATATTCTTTGGCTGTTTCCGTAGAAATAGCCGCAATCTTACCTGTGTCTATTCTGTATACATTTCCCTCTGGAGTAATTTCAACTGTAAAATATCTAGTCTGAAAGGGTGTTTCCTTTGATATATCCATCTTTGGCGGCTTCTTTTCGTCCTTATCCTCAGCATGTGGATTATCCTTTTCTTCCATAGGAAATACACCATTATTATCCTCTAATATATTCAAAAGATTATTAGCTGATTTTATAATGTTTACATAATTTACACTATTAATTATTATCATTATTATAGACAAAACAATGGTAACTGCAGCCATAGCACTAATTATAAATTTTCTCTGTAATCTTTTTATCATATCCTACCTGCCTATTCGCTCTGCAATTTTTCAAGAGAATATCCAACATTTCTCGTTGCCTTTATGTTAATGTCTGCACCTATTGTCTTCAATTTTTTTCTCAAATAAGAAATATTAACCCAAACAACATTACTTTCTGCCTCACTTTCAAAGCCCCAGATTTTATCCATAAAGCTTCCCTCCACCGAAGCAAGCTCATATGTTGTTAAATCTAAGGTAACATTTCCATATTTAAGTACATTATTAAAAACCTCGTTAGCTGCAGCATTTCTAGTTACTGCTCTTATCCTGGCTAATAGTTCCTTAGCTGCAAAGGGCTTTGTAAGGTAATCATTGGCTCCGTTATATACTGCATCTACCGAGTAATTACTGTGTTTTAAAATAGTACACAAAGCATTAACAAGGTCTTTTTCGTCCTCAGCCAATAAAATTCTCATACCTAAAACTTCCTTTTTTTGATTTGAAATTAACTTTTCATTATAAATCCTGCTTTAAAAACTAAGCTTAGATTTTTATTACTTTTTAGGCTCTTTAAATCTAAGCTTAGACTTTCGTTACTTTTCTACTTTTAAAATTCAAACTTAGATTTTCGTTACTTAGCTGGCTTTATTAATCTATGCTCAGACTTTTATTTCTTAACTGACTTTTTAATTTAAGCCTAAACTTTCATTACTTAGCTAGCTTTAAAATTCAAGCTAAATATCAATTTTTACATCTGCTATTTATATTTTATTTGTATGCTTTTTTGTAGTCAATGCTTTTAAAAATATTTTTGCAAATATTATTTTAGGATATTTTCCTGTGAATGCTTTTGCAAGCATTTTGTAAGCCTTTGCACTATAAATTCACTTTTCTTCCCACTTAGAATACTAAACTAATTATTAATCATTTTCATAATATCTTAATAGGATTTTCACCGTTTGAACACATTTTAATTTTATTATATAAACATATTCAGAAAGATAATTGAAATGATTACATTAGTAATCAGTACATACAATTCTAGACTATTTATTTTTCTGAATTGGTATTAATGCCTATAAAACTTTAAAATGGAGCTGTTAAATTTTAACATTTGTTGGAGTTTTGTCAGTTCCGACTACCAACCCCTCTGTATTGTTCAATTACAATACAGATTCCTATAAATTTTTTTCTTTTTCATTTCTCCATAAAGCAGTGCCTTTTACCGCAGGCACTGCTTTTTTATGTCCCATTTATAAAATAAAATTGAAAACAGCATATGAACTACCATACCAAATCCAAACAGATTTATAATAAAATAAATGTAGCTACAATATATGCAATATAAAAAATAATAAGTGGTTTTACAATTCTTAAAATAGTATTTGAATTTACTGCCATAGCTTTATCAATAAATATTTTCCAAAATGGTGTTATAATAATCCAAAGTCCAACAATAACAATACAAGGCACCCAAAAATTCTTAAATTTTATTTTCTCAAAGCTATTCTTTTTAATTATTTCAGCAACACATATAACGGGAACTAACAGCCAGCCCCATATAAAATTATTGGCAACCCAGTAATTACCTGACTCTGACACAGCATTAACCATTTTACAAATCATTACTGCGCATATAAAATTATCTAGGAAAATCTGCACACCAGAAAAGAAGCCCACCTTAAAATACTTCTTTAGTATACTAATATCAGTAAAAGCACTTTTAAAGCTAATATATTTTTTAAGAAATAATATAGTCATAAATACTACTGCAATAATTGAATTTGCAACAATTTCAGAATAAGCAGCTCCTAAATCATTTAATCTTTCTATAAGAAAATAATCTGACACAGATAATATTCATACGAACTAATGTGCAAACAGATGGTATTAAAAACCACTAGATTTCTCTAGTAGTTAATGTTATTTTTGCCTTCGATTTAGATAGGTTTTTATTTATATTATAATTGCTCTACTGCATAATCGGAGAAATCTCCTCCATCTGCAGCCTTTGACATATCGGCTGTAGTATCATAAATAATATCACCAGTCATTTCCTGATTTTCAGCAGTAAAGCTACACTGAGAACCATTTTTACCAGAAGTACCCCAGCCACGCTTATTATTATTACCTGTACATCTAAGGAAAAAGTCATTTTCATCAGCATAGGTAATGTCTACATCAGCTAAGTAGAAGGTACACTCTGTATTGGTTGTGTAGAACATACTACCGTTTTTTCCAGTAATGCTTCCACCCTTCATACTAAAAGTACCATTTCCAACCTCTGAATCTCCTGACATACTTTGATATACAATAACATTCCAGGTACAATCATTCTGCTCATTATCAGACATATTACCTATTAAATCGCAATTAAAAAGCTTTAATGAATTAAGTCCTTCAATACAAACTGCCTCTGAACCATTGGCTGTAAGTGTTGCATTGTTTATTGCTATATCTGCTGTACCTGTAGATGCAAAGGTTTCATCTAAGCTCTAATACGACTTTTATAGCATCTGAGGAGCTGCTATTGTTTGAAGTATTATCTACGGATGTGTTGTCACTTCCTTCTGGCTTCTCTGGTGGGGTTTCTTGATTTCCATTGCCATTGGCTCCATTAGGTGCCTGACCCATATTTTCTCCACCTGGCTGCATATCCTTCATTGAATTTGATGATATAATATCTTTATCACAAGCTGTCAATGCGGTTGCTGTGATAAGTGCTGTTGTAACTGCTAGTGCAGCAAATTTTTTCTTATACATAAAGCTGACCTCCTGTTCATACTTAAATTTTCTTTACACTTATAAGTATATACGCGAACCTTAAATCAACTTTAAAAATGGGGAGAATTTTATTTTTCCCTTAATGACTTTATACTTTTATTTTTTAATTGTTTAGTATAGGCTTTCTAAAACCCTCTATAATATCTTATGAATTTTATTATATGTCTGGTTTAAACACTATTGCTTGTTAATATATTCGAGAAATCCATAACAACCACGGATTATATCATTAAAGGTTGTTTCAAAATTTCCCGTATACCAAGGGTCTGCAATAGAACAATTACTTATTTTTATTTCTTTTCCAGACCCTTTCCAATTATTTTCATCAGCAAAATCCATTAACAAATGAATTTTATTATTTTTATCCTCACCCACTATTCTAAGTGTATTTCTTATATTATTAGTATCTGCACAGAGAAGATAATCATAATAATCGTAATCCGCTTTTTTAACCTGCCTTGCTCTCTTTCTGGTAAAATCAGTATAGCTTGTCCTACCAATACCATGCTTTTTAAGCTCAGCTTGTGCAGGTGGGTATATAGGATTTCCTTTGCCGTTCCAGATTTCTTCAGTGCTGGTAGCAGCAGAGGAAATCTCGAAATTTTCTTTAATGCCGCGTTTTTCTACTATGTCTTTTAAAATAAATTCGGACATTGGGGAACGGCAGATGTTGCCGTGGCAGACAAAAAGTATTTTTATCATCTTTTTATATCTCCATTTAAGTCTTGTATTTCTTCTCAAACACTTGATATTTCAGGGTTTTCCGACTTTTGAATTTTCCTTTCTTTTTAAGGTATCTTCTCAAATCTTCTCGTATTTTCTTATGTTTTTCCCTGCAATCTTGGTAAATTCGTTGGTAAAGCAAGCGTCCTTACCAACGGGCTTTTTTAACTATTCGCTATCCGATATACTTCTTCCTTTGCATCATCAAAATTTACATGGGTGTAAGTGTTCAAGGTTACACTGATGTCTGCGTGACCCATGATATACTGCAAGGTTTTTGGATTCATCCCGGATTTTGCCATATTAGAGCAAAAGGTGTGCCTGCATACATGAGGGGTAACTTTCGGCATCTGGATACGGTAAATTTTATTGTATTTCTGAATGATATGCTCCAGATACTTCTCCCAATGAAGGGCAACCATCGGCATATCGTTTTTATCCAGAAACAAAAATCCGGCATATCCTTCCACCATCGGCTCAACCTTTGGCGTCTTTCGGTTGGCAATGATTCTGCGAAAACACGCTGCAACAGTTTCTGTCATCGGTACATATCGAATACCTTTGTCTGTTTTCGGTTCTTCGATCACATACTGCATCTGTGCAGTACGCTGTAGCTGATGGTCTACCTTGATACGCATTTCTCCATACTCAATTTCTGAAACTGTCAGCCCACAGAACTCTGAGATACGAAGCCCTGTGTGAAAAAGAATATAGATTGCATCATAGTATCTGCTGAAATGCTTATCTTCCTGAATAAACTTCAGCAAATCTCTCTGCTGCTTTCGGGTAATCGCTTCTCTGGTAACAGAATCATTGACAATGACGGATGCAAGCTCAAATTCAAATGGATTTTTACGAAGCAGGTCATCATCGACTGCCATCTGAAATGCCGGTCTTAGAACTCCCCGGATAGAATGAATGGAACTGTATCCCCGTCCATCAATCTGCTGGAGCTTAATCAACCATGCCTTTGCATCTGACAAACGCACCTTATCAATTCGCAGATTCCCAAAACTCTCTTTTTTCAGCATATTGATGACCGTTTTATATCCGGCAACCGTATTGTGACGAACTCCTGTTTTCAATGAAACATACTTTTCTACCAGTTCCAAAACAGTATAGTTGCCACCGTTGGTTACGATACGGTCAAACAAATCCGCTTCAATCTGTTTTTCTTTCTCACGCAGGGAAGGCTCCCGCTTCTTCCCTTTTGGCATTGGGTCATTCTTGTCCAAACGCCAACTATATACATTTTTCTCTTTTCCGTCCTCATCAATATAGCGGAACCGATACCTCCCATCTTTACGCTGGTACTCGCCCTCTCGCAAAATCCGATTACGGTTATCTCGTCTTTTCTCACTCATCGTGAACTCTCCTTTCAAAAAAGAGAGCCAGACTTGCGCTCTTATCATAGCACAAATCCAGCTCTCCGCATAGTTATATCATGTGAAATCGGTAAATCTGTCAGCTCTGTTTACACAGCAGTAGCCTGATCCAGATACCTCTCAAATTTCTCACGCTTAATGAGGGCACGATTGCCGTTCATCACATAAAAATCCTCATTGGGATGTGTGTCAATAAGCGTTCTCAATTTTCCTTCGCCGATATGATAATATCTGGCTGCTTCCTCAATGGTAAGCGTATATCTACGCCACACCGGAATATCCGAGTAATTTTTTCCTTCAATATTCATCTTATTATTTGCCATAGGCAGTTATCCTCCATACATGAAAACAGCCAGACAGAGGGTGTCGGCAACGAAGTCCGGCAACGGGCTTCAAAAGACCTTGCAAACAATCTCAATCTGGCGATAGTTACTATTTATATTTTTCTTTTATTTTTCTGTTGTTTTGGTTGTTATAAGGGAGAAAAGCCCGCAGTTATGGGATTTCCCCCGGCAACCGGCTCGGCAACGGGATAGCAACAGGGGGTGCAACGGGCTGTCCTTTTCAGAATGGAAGCTCCATCTGTTCTGCGACCTCCACAAAACCGTCCATCGTTTTTTCAGACGGGTTGCCGGAGTCCGTTGCCGGGTTTTCACGCTCCCAGCCCTTTTGTCTGCCATATTCGGAAAACATTCTTGGGTTCGGGAAGTACCGCCAGCCGGTAATGCTCTGATTCATAATCTCGTTGATTTCCCGGATTTCCCATTGCTTCGGTTCGTCAAAGGCATGGTTCAAGGCTTCCTTGTAGAGCTGCTTGGAACAGACCATACTCCCGGTGTACTTATCAAGATACGCCTGTATCATTCCGGCTTTGGTGTCCTCCGGCATAAAATCCCGCTGGTGTTCTTTGAGATACCGCTGCATGGCGGGGCTGAAAGCCAGCTTGAACCTGCCGCTTCGGTAAATCTCCATAGCTTCTGCCCACATCTGCTCGATATAGGCTCTGGAAGCAGCTTCGTCCTCCAAAATGTGAACCTCGGCTTGCTCCGGGTACACCATGACGGGGATAAAGCGGCGGTTGCCGGAACGGTCAAGGGGCAGGAAGTCAAGGGCATTGGAAGTGCCGCCAAACACGCACTGACGGGGGCGGTCTGCCGGGTGGGTTTCATAGGGTATCTTGTAAACCTCTTTCTGCCGGCTTAAAAATGACTTGATTTCCTCAATGCTCTTGGCGTTGGCGGTTGCCATCATTTCCGACATTTCGATAATCCAGTGACCTTGCAGCTTGCGGTACACATTGTCATCGTCCAGCTTCCGCAAATCATCGGAGAACCACTCGTCCCGGACTGCCAGCAGACGGAAGAA
>UQCD01000005.1 GCA_900539455.1 uncultured Eubacteriales bacterium | reverse complement strand
ACATTATGCTGGGGGACAAGAAAACAAATGTAAATATAGCGATTACCTATGATGAGAAAAATAATCTTACTAAAATATATATGGCGACGCCCATAATAACACAGGATTTTTAAAAGGACAAAGTTCGTTATATTGGAAACATCATATTATAAATAAAAAAGCATCAGGTGAGAGTATGCAAAGATTTGATATGAATTCTTTATATGGTAGCAGCTTAGACGAGGACGCACAGTTTGATTATTTTAAAGAAATGTATCCTATAGCCCTAAGAAAAATGCAAAGTATAGTTGATGAGGCATGTGATAAAATGGAATATGACAACAGCCTTATGTATGACGAGTATCCAGATAAGGTAATGTTAAAAAGAAAATCCTTAGAGCTGGTAAAGGAATATGGTGTTGATGACCAGATGACAAAAGATATAATGGATGTTTTATTTGTTAATGAAATTGTAAGAAGGCGTATAAGATATAGAAAGATAAAGGGATATTGCTAAAAAAAGTATTGTAGTTTTCTATGAAAACTATTAATATAAAAGCATAAAAATATTTGGAGATAAAATGGAAAAATTATTACAGCTAATAGATGAAATACAATGGGAAAAATTAGTAGAAGGTGTAATTAGTGACAAAAGGAATAAGGCTGAGGTACAAAAGATAAAGCTTCGACCTGTGGTCATAAAAAATACTTTTCTTATTCAGGTTACTGAATATATAGGAAAACAGGTAATACATGACAATAAAACCATTGAGGCCATAAAGGAGTATATTTATGTCAGCTTAAGGGATAATTTTAAGCAGGCAAATATCAGGACAGAGGAATATACATATAATATTCTCATAAGTAAAAAGGGACAAGTGACTGTAAAGAAAAAGAAAGAAATAGAAAAAAAGAAGCCTGTGCTTATTCATAACAGAGTAAAAAAGTATTTGTTACAGGAGGGCAAGCCTGTAGATTTCCTAGTGTATTTAGGTGTTATGAATAGTGAGGGCTTTGTAGTTAAAAGTAAATATGACAAATTCAGGCAGATAAACAGATTTTTAGAGTTTGTAGAGGATATTGTTGATAAGCTTCCAAAGAACAAAGTTATTAATATAATAGACTTTGGCTGTGGCAAGTCATATCTTACCTTTGCGATATATTATTATTTAAAAAAAGAGAAAAACCTGGATGTAAATATTGTTGGCTTAGATTTGAAAAGAGATGTTATAAAGCATTGTAATCAGATTGCAACAGATTTAAAATATGACGGTCTGGAATTTTTAGAGGGCGATATTGCTCAGTATAAGGGTAAGGATGATGTTGATATGGTAGTGACACTTCATGCCTGCGATACAGCCACAGACTATGCAATAGCAAAGGCTATTGACTGGAATGCAAAGGTAGTATTGTCAGTTCCCTGCTGTCAGCATGAGCTTAATAACCAGATACAAAACGAAGTACTTTCACCAATCTTTAAATATGGTATTTTGAAGGAAAAAATGGCAGCTTTAATTACAGATGGTATTAGGGCAGGTGTTTTAGAGGAGCATGGATATGATACCCAGATATTAGAGTTTATTGATATGGAGCATACCCCTAAAAATCTTATGATTCGTGCAGTAAAAAAGAAGAATGTTAGTTATGCTAAGAATCAAAAACTGGACAATCTAATTAAGGAACTAAATGTTAAACCTACAATTAAGGAATTGATGTAATGAAAAAAATATTAATAAAATTTGCTGTATTATTAGGAATATTTATTGGAACTATTGGGATATATTTTGCAGTTACTATGGATAGAAAAGAGGAAAAAAAGGAGATAATGCAAACAGCCTCCCTGCCTATTGTAGCTATGGTTTACAATGAAAAAACTGTCAATACCCTGCATGGTTATACTATAGATATGAATGGAAAATATATGAGGGATTCTGTAACACCTATAGGAGAAAACAGAAGTGTCAGCTTTAAGGTGGATATGTATGGAAATGTTATAGCGGGAATTTCCTATGAGCTTAGAAGTCTGGATACAGAAAGATTAATAGAAAAAACAAATGTAACAGATTTTGCTGTAGCAGGGGACAGTGTAACCGGAAGCTTTAAGGTTTCAAGTATGATTGATACCAATGAAGAGTATTTGCTCATTATGAAAATTACAACAGAAAAGCATGGTGAAATCAATTATTATACAAGAGTTATAAATCAGGACAGCATAGATATATTATCACATATAGATTTTATTGAGGGTTTTAGCGAAAGCACCCTAGACAAAGAAAAGGCAAAGGAATATCTTGCATATCTTGAGCCAAAAGCTTCGAGTGATAATTCAAATTTAGGCTATGTTAATTTATATTCCAGCTTTGCAAATGTTACCTGGGGAAATCTTTCGGTAGAGCGTGTAACCAAGCCTATTATTGCAATTAAGGAAATTTTAGGTGATGTTGGCTGTTACGAATTAAATTATAAGGTAAGAGCAAAGAATGAAAATGACGCTTATCAGTATTACAATATTACAGAATACTTTAGAATTAAAGCGGGAGTTAATGTAATGTATCTGTATGTTTATGAAAGAAATATGGAACAGATATTTGACTGTAATAGTGGGTCGGTATCAGCAACCCGTATAAATTTAGGCATAGATAGTGACCTTAATGTAAATACAAGCTGTAGTCCTACTGGTTCCTTTGTGACATTTGTCAAGGAAAGAAATCTTTGGCTTATGGATATGAATAATAACAAAATGGTATCTATAATGTCCTTTGAAAGTGGCAGTGACAGCGATGTGCGGGATGTTTTCGATGAAAACAATATTGAAATAGTTTCTACAAATAAAAATGGAAATGTATTATTTATTGTATATGGATATATGAATAAGGGCGACCATGAGGGAGAGGTAGGAACAGCACTTTATCAGTATCAATATAAAACAAATACAGTTAAGGAAATGGTTTTTGTAACCTCAGATAAGCCATACGAAATATTAAAGGGTCAGGTAGGAAAATTTGCATATATTACAGATGATAATATAATTTATCTTATGGTTGAGGATAATATTTATACTATTACAACAGACAGTAATGAATATATACAGCTTGCCAATAACCTACAGACAGGTAATTTCATTATTAATAATGATAACAATATTGTAGCTTGGCACGAAAGCGGAAGTATATATAATGAAACAAGCATTAGAGTAATTAATGTTGCAGACAAAACAGATTATAAAATAACTGCCGGGGAAGGCGATTATGTAAAGGTAATAGGCTTTATTGGTGATGATTTAGTATATGGTGTAGCTCATAAGACAGATTTGTATGAGGATGAATTAGGATATACTGTATTTCCGATGTATAAAATAGTTGTTGATATTTATGGAAAGGATGAGGATTCTGTATATGAAAAGAAGGATATTTATACAAGAGATGTTAGTATTGTAAATAATATGCTTAAGCTTAAGCGAATACAGAAAGAGGCTGATGGAAAGTTTGTTGAAGCTACGGAGGATCAGATTATAAATAAGCTTGACAATACCAGAGCAACGGTAGAGTTAAGTACCATAGCTACAGATATGAAAAATACAGAATTAGTTTTAAAACTGGCATATACGGTAACCAGTGATAATGCTTTGACAAAGGTTAATCCGGAAAGCATTGAGTTTGTAGGCTCTAATGATATGGGCAGAGGCGAAGAAGATTTGACTGACAATAATTATTATGTATATTGCAATGGTACAATGTATCTTAAAACTGGAAATCTTACTACTGCAATAAATACTGCTAATGACCAGTATGGAGTAGTAGTTTCTGGAAGCGGTAATTATGTTTGGGCAAGATTATCAAAGCTTGACAATAAGGTTGTGTCCTCTGCTACAGATGCTGCAGCGCCGCATTATGGGTCGATTGGAAATGTGCTAGAGGATAAAAATATAGATACCTTAGATGTTTCCGGAATAAGTATAGAGGCAGCGTTATACTATATAACAAAAAATATGCCTATATTAGTTAATCTTCCAGATAGGGGCGTAGTTGCTATATCTGGTTATAGTGGTTATAGTGGAAATGTAGATACTGTTTATTTTAGGGCATATGACGGAGAAAGCTTTAATATGCCAATAAAGACTGCTGAAAAGGAAATAAAAGCAGGTGGAGATAGATATATAGTTGTGAAAAAATAGCTGAATATTAGGGGCTAAATATTTATAAAAATAATGAATTTATGGATGAAATATGATAAAATAACAGAAACGATGTACGAGGAAATTATAAAATGAAAAAAAGCAAAAAGAAAATAAATATAAAGGCATTAGTAAGACAGCTTTTGCTATCAGCATTGTATTTACTTATATTTGCTGCCATTGGAGCTTTTATTGCATATAATTCAGTATACGGAAATCCAGACAAAACGGTAGAGCAGGTATATGGAAGCTATGAGGCTGGCAGTTGGACACAATTCTATAATTTATCAACAGTAGAGGAAAGTAAATTAGTAAATCTTACAACCTTTGTTAATGCTATGCAAAATGCCAGAAATGGTGTGGATACTTCAAGTATTAAAGAGGAAGGTATAAAGGAGGAGGACGATAAGGTAGTTGTTACTGTTTCCTACAATTCAGGTGAGGAAACTAAAAAGGATACCTTAAATATAGTTAAAACAGATGAAAAGAAATATAAGCTTTTTCCTATATGGAAGGTTGATTTAAGCAATATGATAGTTGAAAATGTGGCTATTAAAGCACCTTATGGTTACAAGCTTACTATTGACGGAATAGATGTTTCTGATGTTGAAAGATTGTGTTTTCCAGAAGAAAATATGATGAAATATTATTTTGACAGAATATTTGCAGGCACTCACGCAATTAAGCTTACAAGAGAGGGAATGCAGGATATTAATGAATATGTAGATTTGTCAGAAGCTGGTATGGTATATGAGGTTTCTTCTGACAAGGTTGTACTTAAAGAACAGCTTGCAAAAAATGCACCTGAGATAGTATTTGACCTGTACAAATGTGCTTTTGAGTCAGCAGGTGTGTCAGAGCTGTTAGATTACTTTACAGATAATGGCTGTAAACAGCTGCAGGATATTTACGAACAGCTTTATAGTGATATTAATGCGGAGGATGGTGCATATCTTAGAGTAATTGAAAATGTAGAATATGATGTGTCCGTTGACAATAGTGTGGAAGGAAAAAGCGTAGATGCGGTAGTTCATTTTACTTGTACCTTCTGGGCAAAAACACCTAGAAATATGAATTCTGGTGTTAGAAAGGATTATGAAGGAAGTGCAGAAAGCACAGTTGTAATCCATTATGTTGTATCTGAGGGACAATATATTGCAGATGGAATGGATTTTAAGTGTATAGACTACTCACAAAAATAAATGGAGAAGAAAATGGGAAAACAGTACTTTAAAGCTGGCAATATGGTTTATCCGGTACCGGTAGTTATGATAAGTTGTAAGAGAGAGGACGAAAAACCAAACATTATTACTACAGCCTGGTGTGGAACTATCTCCTCTGATCCTGCAATGGCATATATATCTGTCAAGCCATGCAGATATTCTTATGACATAATAAAAGAAACAAAAGAGTTTGTAATTAATCTTGTAACAAAGGATTTGACATATGCTACTGATTATTGTGGAGTAAAGTCTGGAAGAGATGTAGACAAATTTAAGGATATGAAGCTGACACCATTAGAGTCAAAGTATATATCAGCACCAGGCATTGAGGAAAGTCCTGTAAACATTGAGTGTAAGGTCAAACAGATTATTGATTTGGGCTCTCATCATATGTTTATAGCTGAGGTGTTAGGTGTAACGGTTGATGAAAAATATATGGAGAAGAGTGGAAAATTCAACCTTAATAGCTCAGGGCTGGTTGCATATTCGCATGGAGAATATTTTCAATTAGGGGAAAAGCTAGGTACTTTTGGATATTCGGTAAGGAAAGCCCAAAAGCCTAAAAAGAAAAAAGCTTAGAGTAAAGGTCGGTGGTTTCGTGAAAATTAGTTCAATGTATATTTCAAACTTTAAGTCTATTAAAAGGTTAGAAATTTTAGATATTGATTACGCATTTATTTTAGTAGGAAAGAATGGCACTGGTAAAAGTGCAGTAATAGATGCAGTTCGTGCAGTTACGGGAAATTATGAGGTTAAGAAAAGTCATTTTAATAACCCTAACCAAAATATTCAGATAGGTATTACCTTAGAAGCCTCTACTGAGGCAATGGAAAGAATGTTTGAATGGGGAGTAGTAGTTAAGGCAAAGGCTTATGATGAGTGGGAGGAGATTTTTCTGGAAAGATTTCCAACATTTATAAACAATCAGATTAAAATAGTTTATGAAGTAACACCAGAGCTTAAGGTAAGCTATATGGACGAAAACAGAAATGAAAATCCTTATATAAAGGATATACTTCCAAAGTTGTATTATATAGATCATACAAGAAATTTGAGGGAATTTCAAGGTGGGTTATTTAATTTAAAGTATGATTCAGAGTTTTCAATGACTAGAGATAAGGTCTGCATTTATGATAAAAGTATAGAATGTAACCATTGCTTTAAGTGTATTGAAGATATTGCTCAAAAAACAGGCGGGGAATTATCAGTTCATGAAACAGCAAAGCTTATGGAATATAAGCTTTACAAGGTAAACCTAGGAAATTTTGCGGATACAGTTAATAAATATTTAAAGCAAAATGGTACTTTATATAAAACAGTTAATTACCAGTTAGATATGGATATTGAAAGACTATTTAAGGTAAAGACCTCTATTTCAAATGATATAACTGGTGAGGTGGAAATGCTCGACACTCTTAGTGCCGGTACAAAAAGTATATATATGTTATCTCTTATTGAGGCGTATATTGAGGAGAAGAGCAGGGTACACAGTCTTATTATGATAGAGGACCCAGAGATATTTCTACACCCACAGCTACAAAAAATCGCAAGTGAGATATTGTATCGTCTTTCAAAGAAAAATCAGGTAATATTTTCCACATATTCACCAAATATGATTTTTAATTTTTCATCAAGACAGATAAAACAGGTGGTTTTAGATGAAGAATATAACACCAGTGTTGTTGAAAATACAGATATTGATATTATTCTTGATGATTTAGGCTATACAGCTAACGATCTTATGAATGTAAGCTTTGTGTTTATAGTGGAGGGAAAGCAGGATAGCAATAGACTGCCAATGTTGTTAGAAAAATATTATTCTGAAATGAGAGATGAGGACGGGCGCCTTAACCGAATTTCTATTATAGCAACCAATAGCTGTACTAATATAAAAACCTATGCAAACTTAAAATACATAAATAAACTGTATTTAAAGGATCAGTTCCTTATGATAAGAGATAGTGACGGAAAAAATCCTAGATATTTAGTAAAGCAGCTTTGCAGCTATTATAGTAAACGAAAAAAAGAGGATGTGGATAATCTTCCAAATGTTACGCCTAAAAATGTATTGGTTTTGAAATATTATTCCTTTGAAAATTATTTTCTAGACCCAAAGGTAATGGCAAAAATAGGTGTTATAAAAAGCGAGGAGGATTTCTATAACATTCTTTATCAAAAATATAAGGATTATTTATATAGACTTCCTAGCTTTAAGAGATTAGTTAGAACAAAGAATGTAAGGATAAATAGCAGCAAAGATATTAAGGAAAACCTTGAGGCAATTAAAATCTATGTGAGAGGCCATAATCTGTTTGATATTTTCTATGGAAAATACAGAAATTATGAGGATGATATATTGAAGAAATATATTGATGAGGCACCGAGGGATAATTTTAAAGATATATTGGATACTATTGACTCGTTTGTGTATTTTGAAAATAGGAGGAGGGTTTTCTGATAGAGAGTGTAAGGGATAATTGGTTAAACCTATACTTATAATAATATGCCTACTTTGGAAAACATTAGTTCAAGCTTTCAATTTTTTCTAATAGAGCATATAAAAGATAGTTGATTTAAAAAAATGTCAGGCAAAACTCGCAATAATATTTATAGGAAATCTATAGGTATTGATGCTCAAACATTGCCTGACATTTTTACATTATCTTTTATATACTCTATAAGAAAAACTAAGAAAGCTCTCGATATGTATTCCAAAGTAGGCATATTATTATAAGTATTAGTTTATGGCAAAAACTTACACATAATCAATTAGAAATTTAGAGAACTTTAAATAAAATTTTGAAAAATTGGTATTCCTGTTGGTTTTAGTTATAGGCAAAAACTCAAATATAATATAGGGTGGCAAATAATTTTTAGTCCAGTTTGGCTAGGAGGATTTCAATTATAGCACCTCTTGTGTCATTATCGATTTCAAGGCTAATTAGCTGTGATAGTATATAAGCTGTACTGCGATGTTCTTTAAAGCCTCTGTAAAGGACCTCTTTCTGATTGTAATCAATTTCAGCCCTGCTCAGTATTTCGTAGATTTTTGAAGCTATTGGAGCTTGGGTAATTTCAAGTGGAGTTTTAAAATCTACGGAAATATCAAAGGAGTAGTCCCAATTAGGAATTTCAATAGTAAGGATATGTGTATCTGAATTATATTCAAAATTTTGTAATTGTGTATTTCCTATTTGAACAGTTGGTAAAGCTTCATTGATGCAGAAAAACTTAAGGGTAATATTCCTTTGCTTAGGAATAAGGTTTAAGCTTCCTGTTGGTTTACTTATTTTGAAAAAGCCATTGTCCTGCGAGTATTCCATATGTGTAATAACACATTCGCCTTTTTTGTAATTGGAGGTTGAATTATCATCCTCATATAAGTCAAAGGAGTTGTTAGCTCCTGGGTAAATGTTAATTGTTAAATCACTAGGATTATTTAAAAAGTCATTGCCGAATATGTGGTTTGTGGTTGGCAAAATTGCACCAGCTTTGGCAAGGACAGGAATAGAGCTGTAATCTCGATACATATCTACAAAACGGTCGCCGTCATAGACTACATTTGTAAATATATCGAAAAATTTCCCTTCAGGAAGCCATACCTTAACCTTTGCCATATTTATACCTTTTATGTTAGGAGTGGTAATTGGGGCGACTATAAGCTCGGTGCCAAATAGATACTGATTACCTACCTCATAAGCATCCCACGCCTCCGGATATTCATAGTACATAGGGAGTGTCAGAGGACGACCTTTGTAAGCCAGATAATTCATTGTATATAAATAAGGAATCAGCTTGTGTCTAAGGCGGAGAAACTGGTTCATTATCTGGTGAATTTCCAATGGGAAATTCCAAGGTTCTTTTCCGGAAAAATCATTGCAGGAACTATGAAGTCGCATTATTGGGGAAAATACACCAAACTGATACCAACGAAGCTCCAATTCGTTATCCCTTGCACCTGCCATATGTCCGCCAATATCGTGACTCCACCAGCCATAGCCTATATTTGAAGCATTAGCAGTGAAGTAGGGCTGGAAATCAAGCGAGTCCCAGGTAATATGTGTATCTCCTGAAAAACCAATAGGGTATCTGTGGCTTCCTGGACCTGCATAACGGGAAAAGGTCAAAGGCCTATTATTGTTTTTTCCGTTGTCTAGGAAGTGATAATGGTTAAGTATCCACAAAGGGTCAAGCCCATCGATTTTAGAACCAGAGCCTTGCTGCCAGTCTATCCACCAAAAATCCACACCTTCATTTTCTAATGGGTGATGAATATATTTAAAATACCCCTCCATAAATTTAGGGTTGGTACAGTCAAATTCTATAGGCTCCTCTTTATCAATATCCTTCTCCATATATGCTGCAAAATCGTTGTAAGCATCCTCGTAGGCACGGACGCCATCAGCAGGATGAACATTTAAGGTAACTTTCATGCCTCTTTGGTGAAGATTGTCGAGAAATTCTTTTGGATTTTTAAATAACTCTTTATTCCAAGTGTAGCCCGTCCAGCCACTACCATATTTTTCAGGTATATTAACCAAGTGCCAGTCCATATCAATAACGGCAACGGAGAAGGGAATTTCCTCATTAGCAAAGGAATCCATAAGGGAAAGGTAGGTTTCTTCACTGTATCGGTAATATCTGCTCCACCAGTTTCCAAGTGCAAAACGAGGAAGAAGTGGTGTGCTGCCACATAAGTAGTAGAAGTCCTTTAGAGCCTCCAGGTATCTGTGTCCATAGCAAAAAACATAAATATCAATGCCAGTATCAATTCTAGGGGATACAAAATCCTCATTAACAAGGAGAGATTTACTGTCATCTAACACACTATAGCCCAGACGGGAAATAATTCCAGTATCAAGAGGAGTAGAACCGTTTACATTGTCAAGGGTTCTGGAAGTTCCTTTAAGACTTACATCCTCCATACCATAATGCCATTGGTTATTGTATACAATATTTGTACCCTTTACCTTAATAGAAAGACCATTAGAAGAAAAATTTTTCTTATTATAGTAAATATCCATATATTCTGTTGAAATATCTAAATGGTCTGCGTAATCCTTTAGAACAAAATTGACTTTGGGAAAGTCACGATTAACAACAATCTGGGTCGCATCATCGACGAATCCTCCATTTGAATTATATTCCAGTCTGACTAAGGACGGTGTAAGCATAGAAATTCTGTAATTTTCACCAGAGATAATGTTTTCTGTATTAGTAGCTGGATTAGATTTAAATTCTGTATTTTTCATATAAAGTCCTCCTTAGATTTCTTGCGTAGAATTTGACAGGTGCTAAAAATTGTTACGATAAATTAATATAGAAAATTATACTATTTTTGTATAGGGAAAATCAATAAGTAAAATTTGCAGATTAAAAAATAGATTAGGTAGATTAAATAAAAGGATTAAACAGATATATTAAATTCTGCTTTTAAAAGGAGTAAAAATGAAGCAAATAACTGCAATGGCAAGAGTAATTGTAGCAAAATATGCAAAAAAAGTGTTTTACATAAAGGATGGAAGGAAATACAGTCCATAATTAATCATAATAGTTAATGTTTGACTTTTTTTTTAACAGGCTATATAATTTGAAATAAATTAGATTCTGCCTATATTAAATATAGTGATGTAGGTATCACAGCTTAATTTTGACATTTATATTATGGCGTTTTACGATGAAAGAGGATTTCATGAGAGGAAAAGCGAGAAAAGAAGATTTATTTAAAATTCCAAATATACTTTGCTATATACGAATATTAATTGTACCATTATTTATTTATATGTTTTTGCAGAAATGGTATTGGCAGTCAGCAATAGTTGTTATTGTGGCAGCGGCTACAGATGTGGTAGATGGCTGGATTGCCAGAAAATTCAATATGGTATCAGATTGGGGTAAATTCATTGACCCAGTAGCAGACAAGCTCATGCAGTTTGCAATGTTGGCAGTTTTATTAATAAAAGTACCATGGGTGTTATTGCTGGTCATAGCCTTTGTATTAAAGGAAGTTATATTGTTGATTGTAGGCTTGTATATATATCACAAGGGCAGAAATTTAGATGGTGCTATGTGGTGTGGAAAGTTATGTACAGTTGTGTTTGATACCTCAATGCTTACACTTATAGCGTTGCCGGAGAAGTGGATAACTGATACCTTGTCATCAATACTTATCTGTGTAGTATTTGCATTTATGTTATTATCTTTTGTAGTATACTTAAATGCGTATGTGCAGTTGTACCACAAAATGAAAGATGAACATGAAATATAGATTTTGTTAATGTAAAAACGAGCAGGCTAATGTTGAGGTTTTATAAGGCGGTATGATAAAACTTAATAGGACTAAGGCATTGCAATGGTAGAATGAGGCTTTGACTGTAAAAGGTCAGAGTCTTTTTCTATTTCTGAAATCCGCACATTCGTCTGTTGGTTTTGTGTTTGGTATAATCAAAGCAATTGCTGAATTATTATCTGATAAAAACCAACAGGTATTCTACTATAGAAAAGTGTTATGACAATATCTGGTTGATAATCATGGCTTTAAGGTCAGTTAACAAGTCTAAAAATCTTATAGGTGACTGCTACCTTTTTAATTTCTACAGTAAATTTACGCTACCCAAGATTTAACAGTGAATTGAAAAATTCACAGTTTCGTGATATAATATTGAATATCAAAACTAGGAGAGTTATATGGCTGTAATATATAAAAACCTTTTTCACTTGCTGATAGATCGAGGCATTCAGACCGCTGAGCTGACGGAAAAGGTTGAATTTAGTGCTAATATATTGACTCGATTAAGGGGTGATCAATATATATATATTGAAAGTATAGAAAAAATTTGCCTAGCTTTAGATTGCAAGGTTGATGACATTCTTGAGTTTGGTCAGCAAGGACAATTAATTGGAAAGAGACGGATTATGAGCATAAATAGCAACGGACAAATGGTTTTTAATTTTTATGAGGAAATGACTGCTGAAAAAAAGGTAGCGTATATATATCCAGAAGTGGCTTTTGATTTTAATGAATTATTTTTTACTCCAATAGATGAGGAATATATGTGTAGCCATAATTCTATGGCTATTCTTGGAGAAAGTCTTTCTGTTTTGAAAAAAATGAAAGATAAGTCTGTTCAACTTATCTTTGCCGATGCTCCCTACAATATCGGCAAGAATTTTGGTAACAACAGCGACAAGTGGAAAAGTGTGTCTGATTACATAGCTTGGTGCAAAACATGGATTAATGAGTGTATGCGAGTTTTGTCCGATACAGGAACAATGTACTTTATGACAGCTACTCAGCATATGCCATATCTTGATGTGTTTGCTTCTGAAAACTATAATGTGCTTTGTAGAATTATTTGGGCTTACGATAGCTCTGGTATTCAATCTAAGAAAATTTACGGTTCTCTTTATGAGCCAATTTTGATGATTAACAAAAGTAAAAAAGCTACTTACACATTTAATCATGAAGATATTCTTGTCGAAGCAAAGACAGGAGCGAAGCGAAAACTGATTGATTATAGAAAAAATCCACCTCAGCCATACAGCACCGAAAAGGTACCAGGAAATGTTTGGGATTTTAGCCGTGTTAGATTTAAAATGGATGAATATGAAAATCATCCCACGCAAAAGCCTGAAGCATTGCTTGAGCGTATTGTAAAAGCGTCATCTAACCCTGGAGATGTTGTGCTTGATCCTTTTTCTGGTTCGTTTACAACCTCTGCTGTGGCAGTTCGCTTAGGCAGAGTTGGTATCGGTATTGATTTGAATGAAAAATATTATGAGATAGGATTAAGGCGTATTGGAATCACAAATGTTAGAAATGGAAAAAGCCTTGAAAAAGTAAAAGAACGAAAAACAAATGCAAAGTCAAAGTATGTACGAGGTGAATGAAATGAAAATTACGGAGACCTTTGTGGCAGATATTTTGAAAAGTGAGTATCCAAAGGATTTTCAGAAATTATATGATAACAGTCCGATGCTTCAATACTTGGACAAGAAAATGAAAGCTGTTCATGGAAACAGCAAAACAAGAAGAAGCTTGGCAAATATTTATGCCATTTATTCCATTCTGTATTTCTATCAGAATGATTTTTATGAAAATAAAGATGAATACCGCCGATTTGAGGGATATGATTACATGAGACTGTTTAACTTCTATCGCAGTCTTTATGGCGGAAGCAAGTTACAGAACCACGCATTAAACTCCCGTGTCAATGGAGAATTTCACAACAAAATCAAAAATACGATCAATGATTTGATTATCATAAATAATGGTAAATATTTAATCCACATTGATTACATCTATGTTGAAGAGTATGATATTAGTAAGGTATCCTGCAAAATTATTGAGAGGTATGTTGAACTACTTATGGCGAAGGATCATGCTCTTATTAACATTCTGGAAGAACTAAGAAACCTGGATGACTATTCTGAAAAGAAAGCAAAAATCAATGCTCTACTTACCGAAGATGCTGAAGCCCGTATCTTTGAAATAATAAGTTACGCAATTTTGAAGAATCACTACAAGAATGTGACAGTATTCTTTGGCTATACCAAAGATACGATTGATGAAGTTACATTGGAACTATTCAAAACTGGAAGAACTAATGCAAATGATGGAGGCATTGATTTTGTAATGAGACCAGTGGGAAGATTCTTTCAGGTTACAGAGGTCAACAACTATGATAAGTATCTTTTGGATATAGATAAAGTAATGCATTTTCCTATTAGCTTTGTTATCAAAACAAAGCTAAGTAAGAAGAATGTTTTATCAGATTTGGAGAGGTATATCGCACAGCGTTCCAGCGGAATGACTGTATTGGAAGAAAGATATAAAGATGCGATTGAAGAAATCATCACCATCAATGAGATTCAAGCATGGACCGATGAGTTGAACAATGATGATATTGACAGAATCATCCGAGATATTGATATTTATTATAGACTCGAAATGAACATGGATGCTGAAGACGAGGAAGAATGAAATCATCCAAGAGCAATTAATCCGAATGCGATTTGCTCGCAAGTTGATTGCTTTTGTTTTACATATCTCTATAAATTGAGACTATCATTTTAGAAAAAAGTTTTAAGTTGTAACCCTAACGAGGCATTTGAAATCTGTAGATATACAAATACACTGCTCACTAATTCTGTGCAAAGCAAAGAATATCTGATTCAGACAAGTTATTTTCAAGAATTTATGAGGATAATATTCTCGTCAAGTTATCCGATAAGCGTTATTCCTGTATGGCAAGTGAATATGAAGCCGAACAGAAACAACTTATGCAAGAGGTCAGAGAAAATGAAAAAGTACTTATTGAACTTCAAAAGCAGACGGTTAATATGAAGATGCTCTATCAAGGACTTATGGAATTTACAGAGATGAAAGAACTTGCTCCAACAGTTGTCAACAAGTTTATCGAACGAATTGAAATCCACAACAATGAGAAAAAACATTCTCATTGTTGTGGATATTTACTTTACGGCAGTCGGATTATTTGATATTCCGACAGAGCAACAGCTTATTGATACAATGAAAAGAGCAAAACAGAAAAATGCAGAAAAATTCGCTTATGTAAAGAAAAAGGTGTAACCTCACTATCGGGATTACACCATAATTCCTTAAATACTGCCTTATTAGCCTGTGGCTAACCTGCTCGCTTTTTTAGTTTTGTAACAAAGTATCATTTTTGTTAGTTGTTTTAAAGTACATATAAATAAATAGTAAAAAAATGAAGTATAGTTCCACCTAATACAAAGAAGTGCCATAAAGAATGAAAATATCTTTTGTCATCCCCAATGCGATATAATATTGCACCTAAGGTATATACAACTCCGCCAGCAACTAATAGTGAAATCCCTTTGTGATTAATTGCTGAGGCTAATGGTTTAAATGCAAAAACAATTATCCAACCCATAAAAATGTAGCAAAATAAAGATACCTTCTGATATTTGTCTACATCAATAGCATTAAAAACTATTCCAACAATAGAAGAAACAGCAATTACTGCAAGATAGAGCCAACCAATTAATCCACCGATGCTTATAAGCACTACTGGAATGTAAGTACCAGCAATTAATAAGAAAATAGTACAATGGTCAAAAACACGGAAAATTCGTTTTGCATTGTTTCGAGGAAGGGCGTGATATATACACGACATTGTATATAAAAGGGTCATCATTATTCCAAATAAAACTGCACTTACTATTTCAGTGGCTGAGCCTGATGATGCAGCCTTAACAATACACAGTACCATACCTGTAATGGATAATAAAGCTCCAACACCATGTGATATTGAGCTTATAAGCTCCTCTCCTAAAGTATAATCTGGTAAGTCTATTTTATGCTTCTTTTGTGGTTTCTTTAATGTAACATCCATAGTGACAACCTCCGTTTCTATGATATAAAGTTATAAATAACTACTAATGTAGTATTGATAACTATGTAATATAATATCACTATGAATTTAATATTGCAATAGTATTTGTAAAATTGTGCAAAAAGTGTGCGAAAATATGCAAAAAAATCCTTAGAGACACGCTTGAAAGTTTACTTGCTTAATCGCTCAAGTAGAATTGAAATAAGCATAAAAAGGCTTACACCAATAAGTATTTGTAATGGATAGGTTAATATACCATCATAAGGAATAATAATTGGTAATATTGTTAATGCTCCAGCAGGTGGCAGAAAACATTTTGAACAATTAACAATTATTAACATAAAAATTGTGGCTGTAACAGCAGCAAGAGTAAGTGGCAGACCAAGTATGCCTGCTAATACATATCTGCATAAAGCACCAGCTAGTCCGCATAGAAAGATTACAATTACAGTTTTAAAGGGGTGTTTTCGTGCGCTGCAGGCAGGTCTGCAAAATTCTGTAAATGCTACAAGCAAAGGTGGTGCAATACAAAATCTAAATCCAAGCTGTATAACAATAGGAGATAAAATGGCTATTGTTAAAACACACACAATAATACTAATAAAGTCACCAGATTTAAGAAGTGGAGCAGGGGTATATATTTCCTTAGGACGAATGTTCAGTCTGGTAAGGATATATTCGCAAAAAAGAGCAAGCAGGGTAAAGGAAACAGCACAGATAGGGTAAACAATACTTGTTGTTCCCATTAATATAGGTAATATTGCTGCTGAAATTAATGGTGCAAAGGTGGTATGGGAACAGTATAAAATTAGCTGGCAAATACAAAAGGCTATAGTTATATTAACTGGCAATGGGAAGGAAACATATCTTACAAAGAAAATACCCAGTAAAGAGCATATTAGTATAAGAAGTAAAATCCTAATTGAGCTTACCTGCCAACTGCGTTTTTGGGAAACCGTCAGACCTATCATGAGCGCCGTAATTTCAGGAAAAACAATTTCTTTTTCGTTTAGTAATTCTGAAAGCCCTACCATAATGAAAACAACAAAAATTGTAAAAGCACATTTTATTAAAGTGTGTTTTATAGAAAAAGTATATTCTGTGGAAGCTTTGGGGGTTAAAGTGGATTTTGAGGGTAAAGCCTCCTTGAAGGTGTTTTTTGGATTTGTATTCATAGGGAGTTCCTTTCTTTAGGCATTTTATTTTAATTAATTGGCACAGTAGTGGCTAAACTATAATCATAGCATATAATTCCATATTATTAGTGCAGAATTAAAAAAAATGTGGTAAAGTATAACAGGCTTTGGTTTAAAATTATAGATAATTATCAAAGCAGGTGAAAGGCGAAAGATGTTAAAGCTGGAAAAAGGTCGCCCTGTGGATTGTACAGGCAGACTTGAAAAGGAAATACGAACTTACGATTTTTTGGATAAATTAAATATAGAATACGAAAGAATAGACCACGAGGAATTAAATACAATGGCTGCCTGTGAAGAGGTGGACAAGCTGTTGGGTGCAACTATTTGTAAAAATTTGTTTCTTTGTAATTCCCAGAAAACAAATTTTTATCTTTTGATGATGCCGGGTGACAAGAAATTTATTACAAAGGAGCTTTCGGCACAAATAGGAAGTGCAAGACTTTCCTTTGCAAGTCCTGAATTTATGGAGCGTTTTTTGGATATAACACCAGGTTCTGTAAGTGTTATGGGTTTAATGAATGATAATGATAAACAGGTTAGGCTTCTGGTTGATGAGGAAGTGCTTCAGGGTGAATATATAGGCTGTCATCCTTGCATAAACACAGCTAGCTTAAAACTTAAAACAGAGGATTTGATACATAAAATTATTCCGGCTATGAAGCATGATATAACTATTGTGAAATTATAAAATTTGGAGATTAATATGAAAGATAATATTGTTTTAATAGGAATGCCAGGAGTAGGAAAAAGTACAATAGGAGTTATTCTTGCAAAGATTTTAGGTTATAAATTTATTGATGCAGATATAGTTATTCAGCAGGAGGAAGGAAGACTTTTGCGTGAAATTATAAACAGTGAAGGTGTAGAAGGCTTTATTCAGGTTGAAAATCGTGTAAATGCAAGTCTGGATTGCCATAAGGCAGTAATTGCCACAGGTGGCAGTGTTGTTTATGGAAAAGAAGCTATGGAGCATTTACAGCAGATTGGCAAGGTAGTGTATTTGAAGGTGGATTATGAAATAATAAATCAAAGATTAGACAATTTAAAGGGTCGTGGAGTTGTGTTAAAGGAGGGACAGGATTTAAAGGCATTATATGAAGAAAGAATACCTTTATATGAAAAATACGCAGATATTGTGGTAGATGAAAACCATTGCAATATAGAAGAAACAGTGGAAAAATTAGTAAAATTACTGTAAAAGCCTTTACAAATGTAGGTTTTACTGCTACAATTCTAAATGTTACAAAAATGTTACAAAACCATTAACTATATTTTGTACTTAAATTATTTAGAAACATAGATTAGATTAGTGAGTTTTTTTATAAAAATGTTTGTTTTATATTTTGTGTAAAAATGTAGAAACGAATATTTAATGAAATGTAAAAGATAAAACAGAAAACAAAAACAGAAAACGAAAATTTGAAATTAAAAAGTTAGAAATAGTGAAAAATAAAACTTAGAAGGTATATGGAGGAACAGCTTTTATGAATAAGTTTACTCGCCATAGTAAACGAATCAGAATTACTTATATAGTATCAGCAATGATAATTATTTTAGTAATGGCGATTGCGTTTCCGTGGTTTAGAATGCCAGAAGAAGATGATAAATTATATGAGGTTAGTGTAAATGGTACAGTGGTTGGTGTGTGTGATGATAAGGAGCTTATTAATGAAGTATATCTTGACGCAAGGGCTCAGTTTGAAAAGGATAGTGAAGAAGAAGTATATATAGATAGTGATTTAGAGTTTACACAAATAAAAAAGGTATTTGGAAAAAGTGATGATATTGCCAAAATAAAGGCAAATATTCACAAAGCAATCGAAGAGTCGGTTGTAGATACAAATACACCTGCATATGTTGTGGATATTGATGGTTTGTCAATTACATTATCATCTGCTGATGAGATTGTGGAGTTGCTAGAAGCAGCAAAAAGCAAGTATGATGTAAACGATGAATTTGATACAGTATTATATAATGATGAAGCTTCAAGATTTGCAAAATTATCCTACGAAATAATAAGTGCTGATGTGCTTGCAAAAAATACTGATAATGTTATGGCTGCCATTAATAGTGAGCAGGCAGAGGTTAAGAAGGAGCAGGACTTATTTTCAGAGGCAGACCACATTTTAAATATTGAATTTGAGCAAAATATTGATATTGCAGAAACATATGTGCCAAAGTCGCATATAATGACATTAGAAGAAGCAATTTCAATGGTGACTAAGGAAAAGGAAGAAAATAAAATATACGAGGTAAAAACTGGGGATACATTATCTGGAATTGCTGCAGAATATGGTCTTACAATGGATGAATTACTTGCAATGAATCCTAACTGTTCTGAGGATAACTATATAAGAGTAGGTGACCGTATTACAGTTACTGTTCCTGAACCGGAGCTTTCAGTTATTGTTACAGAGCAAAAAACTTTTGAGGAGGATTATGAGCTGCCAGTTGAATATATCAAAAATGACAGTATGTATACAACCTATTCAAATGTAATTAATGAAGGCTCAAAAGGCCACAGAAAAGTTGTTGCAAAGGTTAAATACAAGGATGGTGTGGAAACAGATACAGAAATTCTTGCACAGAAGGTTACAACAGAGGCAGTTGCAAGAGTTGTAGAGGTAGGAACACTTACACCTCCAACCTATATCAGACCATTGTCAGGAGGAAGGATTTCTTCATACTATGGCTATAGATGGGGAAGATTACATGGTGGTGTTGATTATGCGTGTTCAACAGGAACATCTGTAATGGCGTCTAGCTCTGGTGTTGTTGTAGAGGCAGGCTGGAATGGCAGCTATGGATATACTATTCTTATTAGCCATCCGGATGGAAAGAAAACCAGATATGCGCATCTTAGCCGGGTAATGGTATCCTATGGACAGTCGGTTACACAAGGACAGGTTATTGGTTTAAGCGGGAATACAGGCTTTAGTACAGGTCCACATTTGCATTTTGAGATAATTGTTAATGGAATGAGAGTTAATCCACTGGATTATTTATAAACTGATTTACAAATATAAACTTTATGATATAATCTTAGGTATGTGTGTTTAATATTTAGCATAGAAGTATGTGATTTCGATGATAAATCAAGTATTTGACATACATACCTAAATTAATTATTCAGACCTTTATAGCATAGTAGTTGCGTTGGTTTTGAAATAATTATTTTTATTGTCTTAAAATTTAGAACTTAATATATAAATAAAATTTAACAAAAGATTTTTTCTGCTATGTTTGTGCCAAAATATAGTATAAAGAAAAAATATCATTAAAATCAAATATCGAGGTGTATTATGGAAAAATACATTGTAAAAGGTGGAACACCACTTGTAGGATCAGTCGAAATTAGTGGTGCAAAAAATGCGGCACTTGGTATTATTGCGGCTTCAATTATTGCAGATGAAACAGTTACAATCGACAATCTGCCAGATGTTAGGGATATTAATGTGCTTATAGATGCTATCGAGCAGATAGGAGCTATAGTTGAAAGAGTAAACAGACATTGTGTAAAAATTAATGGTAGCACAATTACATCAGTTTGTGCAGACAATGAATATATAAAGAAAATAAGAGCTTCATATTATTTAATAGGAGCATTACTTGGAAAGTTTAAAAAGGCTGAGGTTACACTTCCTGGAGGCTGTAACATTGGCAGCCGGCCAATAGATCAGCATATAAAGGGCTTTAAGGCATTAGGTGCTGATGTAAAAATTGAGCATGGAATGATTATTACAGAGGCTGGAGATTTACACGGAAGCCATATCTACTTTGATGTAGTATCAGTAGGTGCTACAATTAATGTAATGCTTGCAGCCTGCCTTGCCAGCGGAAATACTGTGCTTGAAAATGCAGCTAAAGAGCCACATATTGTTGATGTTGCCAATATGCTTAATAGTATGGGTGCAAATATCAAGGGTGCAGGAACTGATGTTATTAGAATAAAAGGTGTAGAAAAGCTGCATGGAACAGAATATTCTGTTATTCCGGATCAGATTGAGGCAGGAACATTTATGTTTGGAGCTGCTGTAACCAGGGGAGATGTACTTGTAAAAAATGTTATACCAAAGCATTTAGAGGCTATTACCTCAAAGCTTTATGAGATAGGCTGCAGTGTAGAAGAATATGACGATGCAGTCAGAGTAATTGGAAATGGCAGACTTTTGCCGACACAGGTAAAGACCTTACCATATCCTGGATACCCAACAGATATGCAGCCACAGATTACAGTTGCCCTTGCCCTTGCAGCAGGTACAAGTACAGTTGTTGAAAGTATATTTGAAAATCGTTTTAAGTATGCTGATGAGCTTATAAAAATGGGTGCTAATATAAAGGTAGAAGGAAATATTGCAGTTATCGAAGGCGTTGAAAAGTATACTGGCGCACAGGTTAATGCGTTAGATTTAAGAGCCGGAGCAGCACTTGTTATTGCAGGTATTGCAGCAGAGGGCTATACAGAGGTGGACGATATACATTATATCCAAAGAGGCTATGAGAACTTCCACTTAAAGCTTCAAAAGCTTGGAGCTCACATTGAACTTGTAAATAGTGAAAAGGAAATAATGAAATTTAAGCTAAAAATTAGTTGACAATAGATATTATTAAGTATATCATAATGTTTATGTAAAAACTAAATAGTTTCTCTTATTCAGAGTGGTGGAGATACAAGGATCTATGAAGCCCGGCAACCCCAATAGGAAGGTGCCAACCTGAGCGAGTAATCGAACAATAAGAGGATTTGATTGCCTTGAAAGTCAGTCCACTTTATGTGGGCTTTTTTTATTTATCTAGGCAAGGTACTATGCTTGAAAAATTATAGTCAAAAGCCTTAAGCTGTGGGTACCTTATAAAAATTAAAGGCAGATAGTTACAGATGATTTGCAATATATAAGAAAGGAACAAAGATGGAAAAATTATTATTTACATCAGAATCAGTAACAGAAGGTCATCCTGATAAAATGTGTGATGCCATTTCAGATGCTATTTTAGATGCCCTTATGGAACAGGATCCAATGAGCCGTGTAGCCTGTGAAACTTGCACAACTACAGGATTAGTTATGGTAATGGGCGAAATTACAAGTAAGGCAAATATAGATATACCTAGAATAGTAAGAGATACAGTAACAGAAATTGGTTATACAAAGGCAGAATATGGCTTTGATGCTAATACCTGTGCAGTTATGGTTACATTAGACAAGCAGTCAACAGATATTGCTATGGGTGTTGATAAGGCACTTGAAGCAAAGGAAAATACTATGACTGATTCAGAAATTGATGCTATTGGTGCAGGTGACCAGGGTATGATGTTTGGTTACGCAACTAACGAAACACCAGAGTATATGCCATATCCTATTGCTTTAGCACACAAGCTTGCAAGAAGATTAAC
Source organism: uncultured Eubacteriales bacterium (assembly GCA_900539455.1). Lineage (GTDB taxonomy): Bacteria > Bacillota > Clostridia > Lachnospirales > Lachnospiraceae > SVEL01. Next base: position 76,731 of record UQCD01000005.1, on the reverse strand, counting down.
AGAAATTAGAAAGAACGGTACATTAAAGTATTTAAGACCAGACGGAAAAACACAGGTAACTGTAGAATATGATGAAGCTGGAAAGCCGGTTCACTTAAATGCAGTTGTTTTATCTACACAACATGATGATGATGTTACACAGGAACAAATTCATCAGGATATAAAGAAATATGTTTTTGACCCAATTTTACCAAAGGAATTAGTTAATGAACAGACAAAGTTCTTTATTAACCCAACAGGTAGATTTGTAATTGGTGGACCACATGGAGATAGTGGACTTACAGGAAGAAAAATTATTGTAGATACTTATGGTGGATATGCTCGTCACGGCGGTGGTGCTTTCTCTGGAAAGGATTGTACAAAGGTTGACCGTTCGGCAGCTTACGCAGCTCGTTATGTTGCAAAGAATATAGTTGCAGCAGGTCTTGCAGACAAGTGCGAAATCCAGCTTTCATATGCTATCGGTGTAGCTCATCCAACCTCAGTTATGGTAGATACCTTCGGAACAGGTAAGCTTGATGATAATAAACTTGTTGAAATTATCAGAGAAAACTTTGATTTAAGACCAGCAGGAATTATTAAGATGCTTGACCTTAGAAGACCAATTTACAAACAGACATCAGCATATGGACACTTTGGACGCGATGATATTCAGCTTCCATGGGAGGCAGTTGATAAGGTAGAAATGCTTAAAAAATATTTATAAAAGAAATATATAACAAACATATATGACAAATATATAAATAAAATAGATAGCATTTATAATATAATGTAAAAATAAAAGCCAGCTAATCTTCTGTATTGAGGGTCACCTCAAACAGAGGCTTAGCCGGCTTTTTTGTATGCTCTTTGTGTTTTTATATGTTTATATTTTTTTAATATTTGTAATCATAAATTTACTAGGTATTGCCGTTAGAATGATGTATACTAATATAGACAGGAACAGGAGGTAAAATGAAACTTAGTAAAAAATTAGTTATATCATTTATTATAATAGCAATATTTCCTATAATGACAATGTTTGGAGCAGTTATGATTTTAGGCAGATGTCAGATAGATTCTATTGAAGAAAAGTATGGTATAGAAATTTCAACCTATGAAATGCTGTACAATCCTGTAGGTATGCTCAACCAGATTACTGACAATGTTAAGGAACAGCTACATGAGATAAATGAGAAAAATCCACAAAATTTAGAAAATACTGACTATCTTAAAAAATTTAACAGTTCTTTGCTTTCAAAATATACATTTATTGCTGCAACTAAGGACGATGAGATTGTATTTAACGGAAACACAGATGAATATAAGACCTTAAGTGATATTTTGTCGGCGGAGTCTATTGAGATACAAAATATAAATGAAACTTTATATGTAAGTGGAAAATATCAGTACCTTATTAAACAGGAGCCTATATCCTATAGTGACGGCAAGGAGGGAAATATTTATATTATTTCAAAGATAAATAATTCCTTGCCAGAGGTAAGAAAGCTTGTTTTAGACTCGTTTATATTTATGGCAATAGTTACTGTGATTACAGGTGTGCTTTTGACTATATGGATATACAATGGTATTTTGAAGCCGGTTACAGAGCTTAAAAAGGCGGCAGACAATATTGCCAATGGAAATTTGGATTTTGAGGTAGTTCAATATAAGGAAAATGAGTTTGGAGAGCTGAGTCGGGCATTTGAAGAAATGCGTAAGCACCTGAAGGCATCAATCGAAGAAAATATCCATAATGATGAGGAAAATAAGGAACTTATAAGCAATATTTCTCACGATTTGAAAACACCTATTACAGCAATTAAGGGCTATGTAGAGGGTATTATGGATGGTGTGGCAGATAGTCCAGAAAAAATGGATAAGTATATCCGTACTATATACAACAAGGCAAATGATATGGATAAGCTTATAGGTGAATTAACCATATATTCAAGAATTGATAATAACAAAATACCATACAATTTTGTTAAATTAAATCTGGAGGAATATTTTAACGATTGTGTGGATGAAATAAATACTGACTTAGATGCAAGGGGAATTAAGCTTACTTATATAAACTATGTAGACAAGGAGGTACTGGTTATAGCTGACCCAGAGCAGCTTAAGAGGGTAATTAACAATATAATCAGCAATTCAGTTAAATATATGGACAAGAAGGAAAAGTTTATAGCCATACGAATTGTTGATGAGGACGATTTTGTCAGAGTAGAAATGGAGGATAATGGCAAAGGCATAGGAAATGAAGAACTTCCGTATATATTTGACAGATTTTATAGAACAGACTCATCAAGAAATTCTAGTCAGGGTGGAAGCGGAATTGGTTTAGCTATTACAAAGAAGATTATAGAAGCACATGGTGGAAGAATTTGGGCAACTTCAAAGCTTGGTAGTGGAACAACAATTCATTTTATACTTAGAAAGATTGTGTAGGAGAAAAAATATGAGCAAGATTTTAATAGTAGAGGACGAACAAAGTATTGCAGAATTAGAAAGAGATTATCTGGAAATAAATGGTTTTGAGGTAGAAATAGAAAATGACGGATTAAAGGGACTTGATAAGGCTATTAATGAGAATTTTGATTTGTATATTCTGGATCTTATGCTTCCAAATGTGGACGGCTTTGAAATATTACGCCAGATAAGAGAAAAGAAAAATACACCGATACTTATGGTATCAGCAAAAAAAGATGACATTGACAAGGTGAGAGGTCTGGGCTTAGGCGCAGATGATTACATTACAAAGCCTTTTAGCCCTAGTGAGCTGGTGGCAAGAGTAAAGGCACACCTTGCAAGATATGAAAGACTTATTAACAGTAATGTTGTGGAAAATGATGTTATAGAAATAAGGGGTATTAAAATTGACAAAACTGCAAGGAGAGTTTATGTCAACGGAGAGGAAAAAATCCTTACTACAAAGGAATTTGATTTGCTGACCTTTTTAGCATCAAATCCAAATCATGTGTACACAAAGGAAGAACTGTTCAGAGAAATATGGGATATGGACTCTATTGGAGATATAGCCACAGTTACAGTACACATTAAAAAGATTAGAGAGAAAATAGAAATCGATACCTCTAAACCTCAGTATATTGAAACTATATGGGGGGTAGGATACAGATTTAAGGTGTAATAGCTGTATCCTGTCAATTTATTTTTCAAAAATTATTTTATACTTCAAAAACTATTTTATACTTCAAAAACTATGTTATACATTAAAAACGATTGATAAAAATGAAAGCCTTCAAAAATCAAGAAGGCTTTTTATATTCACAAAATACCTTTTGCACTTCGCTTACAAACACATATCCAAAAGGACCTAAAATCATACCTAGCAGTCCAAACACCTTGTAGCCAATATATACTGAGATTAAGGATACAAGGGGATGTATGCCTATTCTGCTTCCTAACAGCTTTGGCTCTAATATTTCTCTCACAAGATAGCATACAACAAATATTACAAAGGTAAGTACGGCAGCAGGGTAATTTGCTTTAAAAAGGTAGTATATGCTTATAGGAACTAAAAAAGTACCAGCACCAATTAAAGGAAGGAAATCTAAAATACCGATTATTATTCCATACAAAATAGAGTAGGGATTTTTTAAAATAGTAAAGCCTAGTGTACATATGGCAGCAATAATACAAATTATAATAAATTGGGTTTTTATATATGCAGCAACTACATTTTTTGCAATCCTTCGAAGGAAAAGAATCTCGTCCCTGAACCTGCAATTAAGCAGAAAGGAATTTATTTCTTTGTTATCTCTTGAAAAGAAAAACATAGCAATAGCAGCTACTAAAAGAAAGATAAATACATCAAAAAGACACCGGACAGTCGATAATGAATAATTCATTACGATAGGCATTAGCTTTTTTGAAATTGAGTCTGTTGCAGTTAAAATACAGCTATAAAGCTGGTTGTATATATTACGGCTGGGCAGACCTGTAAGCTTTTCTACAAGATTGCAGCAATCTCTGGTAATATGTGAAATATTTAGAGAAAAAATATCCCAGTTTTTAATAAAAACAGTTATCTGTGTTGACAGCTTAACTATTAGAAAATAACTAATAAGAAATAATAGGCCTGCCATTAAAATAATAGAAATTATAGTGGCTGTAGTTCTATGAAAATTTAATTTCAGATTTAAAAAATTAATAAAAGGCAGCACTAGCTTTGACAACAAAAAGCCGACAACAAAGGGAGCTAAAACAGGCAGTAAAAATCTTATTCCAATATATACACTAAATATTGTAATAAAAGTTACGAGAATATATTCTGCTTTAAATCGAAGAGAACCTTTAATCTTCATTTTACCTCCCATTATTTAATAGCAACAATCCATAGTGAATTAATTGTAAGATTAGTATGCTCAAAAATAATAAAAATAGTATTTTACTTGCATTTTAAGGGGCAATTTAGTAATATTGTAGTTATGTTATGCAGAAAAGAGGTATATTATGGCAAACGATAAGAAATTAGTAGAATCCATTACATCAATGGAAGAAGATTTTGCACAATGGTACACAGATGTTGTAAGAAAAGCAGAATTAATTGAATATTCAAGCATAAAGGGTTGTATGATTTTAAGACCCAGCGGATATGCCATCTGGGAAATGATACAAAAGGAATTAGATAGAAGATTTAAAGAAACAGGTGTAGAGAATGTTTATATGCCAATGTTCATACCTGAAAGCTTATTAAATAAAGAAAAAGATCATGTAGAAGGCTTTGCACCAGAGGTGGCTTGGGTTACACATGGTGGAAATGAGCCTCTTGCAGAAAGAATGTGTGTAAGACCTACATCTGAAACATTATTTTGCGATTTTTATGCAAATATAATACAGTCTTACAGAGATTTACCAAAGGTATATAACCAGTGGTGTTCAGTATGTCGTTGGGAAAAGACTACAAGACCATTCCTTAGAACAACAGAGTTTTTATGGCAGGAGGGTCACACAGCCCACGCTACAGCCGAGGAAGCAGAAGAAAGAACAATTCAGATGTTGAACTTATATGCTGATTTCTGTGAAAATGTATTGGCTATACCTATGATTAAGGGTAGAAAGACAGACAAGGAAAAATTTGCTGGAGCTGAGGCTACTTATACAATAGAAGCATTAATGCACGATGGAAAGGCTTTACAGTCAGGAACAAGCCACAACTTTGGTGATGGCTTTGCAAAGGCATTTGGTATTCAGTATACAGATAAGGACAACAAGCTTAAATATGTACATCAGACCTCTTGGGGTATGACTACAAGACTTATTGGCGCTATCATTATGGTACACGGAGATAACAGCGGTTTAGTATTACCTCCAATGGTTGCACCAACACAGGTTATGATTATTCCTATTATGCAGAAAAAGGAAGGCGTTTTAGACAAAGCCTATGAATTACAGGATAGACTTAAAAAGGTATGCCGTGTAAAGGTAGATGCTACAGATAAGACTCCTGGCTTTAAGTTTGCTGAACAGGAAATGAGAGGTATTCCACTTCGTGTAGAAATCGGACCAAAGGATATTGAAGCAAATCAAGCTGTTATTGTTCGCAGAGATACAAGAGAAAAATATACAGTTTCACTTGATCAGTTAGAGAATAAGGTGGCTGAATTATTAGTAGTTATCCAGAAGGATATGCTTGAGAGAGCAACAAAGCATAGAGATACTCATACAAGCACAGCTCTTAACTATGATGAATTTAAAGAAGCAGTAGCTACAAAGCCAGGCTTTGTTAAGGCTATGTGGTGTGGTGATGTAGCTTGTGAAAACAAGATTAAGGAAGATACTACAGCAACTTCAAGATGTATGCCATTTGCACAGGAACAGTTAAGCGACAAGTGCGTATGTTGTGGAAAGCCTGCGAAGGCAATGGTATATTGGGGTAAAGCATATTAAAATAGCTTTACCTAAATATGTAGGATTCATTATTGATAAGCTATATGAAAAGGGCTATGAGGCCTTTGCTGTAGGAGGCTGCGTCCGTGATGTTGTAATGGGAAGAAACCCACATGACTGGGATATTACTACAAACGCATTACCAGAGATAGTGAAGGAAACCTTTAATAAAACTATAGATACTGGTATTAAGCATGGAACAGTAACAGTTATGATTAAAAGGGTAGGCTATGAGGTCACAACATATAGAATTGATGGTGAATACACAGATGGTAGACATCCTAAGGAGGTTATTTATACCTCTGATCTGGCAGAGGATTTGAAACGCAGAGATTTTACTATTAATGCAATGGCATATAATTATAGGACAGGCATTATAGATAAATTTAATGGTGTTAAGGATATTGAAAATAAAATCATCAGATGCGTTGGAAATCCTACTGACAGGTTTAAAGAGGATGCTCTTAGAATGCTTAGGGCCATTAGGTTTTCGGCACAATTAGATTTTTCTATTGATAAAGAAACCTATGAGGCAATAAAGCTATTAGCGGAAAACCTATCCCTTATAAGCAAGGAAAGAATACAGGCAGAGCTTACAAAAACAATTACTTCAGAAAATCCAGACAGGATTATTCATATATGTAAGCTTGGGCTTTATCCATATATATTTGCTGAAGGCTCATTATTATCACAGGGCAATACAGAAATATATGAGAAGGTATCAGATATAATGAGGTATCTTCCAAAAAATTCTTATCTTAGATATGCAGGTCTTTTAACCTATGAAGAAGATGTAGAAAAAATACTCAGATTTTTAAAACTGGATAATAAAACTATAAAAATAGTTTCAAAGCTGGTTTACAATAAGGATTTAAAGCTTTCGACAGATAAAATAAGCCTTAGAAGGGTTATAGTTGTAGTTGGAAAGGATATATTTTACGATTATTATTTAGCATATATTGAGGCACTTATTAATGCCGGCTATGAAGGAATTGATATAACCATAGCAGAGTATAAGGCAATATATGAAATATGTGAGGAAATATATAATAACAACGATTGCCTCAGTTTATCAGAAATGGCTATTACAGGCAGGGATTTAAAGGAATTTGGATTGCCAGACGGAAAACAGATTGGAGATATTTTAAAAATACTTTTCGACAAGGTTATTGAGAATCCTGAGTTAAATCATAGGGAAATACTTATGTCAATGGCTGAAAAATTAATATAGGAATATTTATTTTAACCTCTTCATACTATAGAACTGAACAGATTTTAATATGGTATGAAGGGGGATTTTTTTTGAATGAAATAGATATGGATATACTATCCAAATACGACCTTGATATAAAGAAAACATATAAGGGTAGAGGTGCTGTTATAATAAATAGTGATAGCAAGGCATATAAATTAGTACCTTATAACAAAACTCTGTGCAGACTGCAATTTGTTAATGAAATGCTTAAGCATATAAAAAAGCAGGGCTTTGAAAATGTTGATGTTGTAATAGAAAATAAGGAAGGAGAGCTTATATCCACCAATGAATTTCAGGAAAGCTACATAGTTAAGGAATGGTATGAGGGGGTGGAGTGTGATGTTAGAAATAGTAAAAATGTTCTATATGGAATAGAAACACTTGCCCTGCTGCATACACAAATGAAGGAATGTAGTATGGATTATAATGGTGTGCTGCCGGAAACTCCCAGCTTTATATATGAGTATGACAGGCATATAAAGGAGTTAAAGAAAATACGGGCTTTTATGAGAGGAAGAAATAGAAAATCCTCTTTTGAATATGATGCGTTATTGCACTTTGATGAATATTATGACATTGCATTAAGGGCAAAGGAAAAATTAAATAACACAAGGTATGAGGAACTGGAAAATAAGTGTAGGGAAAATCATACCTTTTGTCACGGAAATTACAATTATCACAACATTATTTTTTTGGACGATAAAATTGCAGTTATTAATTTTGAAAAGGCAGGAATTGGCTTGCAAATAAAGGACTTATATTTTTATATGAGAAAGGTTTTGGAAAAATATAGCTGGAACATTGAGCTAGGGTATAATATGCTGGAGCATTACGATAAAATATGTCCTATTACAAAAGAAGAACATAATATATTAATGGTAATGCTTGAATTTCCAGAAAAATTCTGGAAGGTTGTAAATCAATATTACAATGGTAATAAATCCTGGATACCTGATAAAAATATAGAAAAATTAAATACAGTTTATACACAGCAGCAAAAAAAGGAAGCATTTATAAATAAATTGTGGGATATGTAAGGCTGCGGAATAATAAATTGTTGAAAATGGCTCTACTTGAATTTTGCAGGCAAATATATTATAATGTTACGGAATATTGTTATTTGTTGCGAAAGATGGTGAGATGATGCACAAAAATGACAAATTCGGTTTGATAGTTATTTCTATTTTGCTTATTGCTGTTTTGGCAGCAGGGTGCAAAAAAGGTGGAAATACTACAAATGGAAGAGAGGTTGGAGGAATAAGCGTAACCACAAAGGAAACCACTACAGAATATGTTAGATATAGTGCTACAAATCAAGCAATTATAGTGAGTATAGACCTTACCAGACAGGAAGTGACCTTTGTAAATGTAGGTGGTATTGATAAATATACACTTACCTATAATGGCGGCACAAAAATCCGAAGCAAGAATGGTACAGAGCTTACAATGGCACAGATGGAAGCAGGACAGATAGTTGATATTTACTATGTAGGCGGAACACAAAGACTTATGGAAATGTGTGAAAGCAGTACAGCCTGGAAAAATGATTCTGTTGTTAAGTGGAAGGTGGATTATGATAAGAAAAGAATCACTATAGGAAGTAATTCCTACAAATATGACGACAGCCTGCTTATAAATTCAAATGGTCAAAAAATTACCATTGATGAGGTAAGCGATGTAGATGAGCTTGTTGTAAGAGGTGTAGAAAACCAGGTTTATTCAGTTGTTGTAAGCAAGGGACATGGTTATGTAAGACTTGTAGATGATACCAATATGGTTGGAGGTATTATTGAAATAGGCAACAAAATAATGACACTTATAACAGAGGATATGGTGTTGGTAGCACCTGAGGGTGCATATACCTTAACAGCTACAAAGAATGGCAAGGGTGGTTCAAAGGAAATTAATATTATAAGAGATGAGGAATTGATAGTTAGTCTAAGTGAGTTTCAGCAGGAGGCTACAAGATATGGCAGCATTAAGTTTAGTATTACTCCTGAGGACGCACAGGCAATAATGTATATTGATGGTGAAAGTGTGGATTATTCTGATTTGGTAGAGCTTCCATATGGAAAGCATACCTTGAAGCTTACATCCAACAATTATGATACATACCAAAAGACCATTACAGTTGCTTCCATTTATTCTACAATATCTATTGATATGAAGGAGGAGGAAACAACTACTACAAAGGAAGAAGAAACCACTACCACTAAAAATGGTCAAAGCGAAACTACAGTATCTACGGGAACAGGAACATACAATAGCAAGGTATTCATAGTTGCTCCTAGTGGTGCGACAGTTTATGTTGACGGTGTATCAAAAGGAATATCGCCAGTTAGTTTTTCAAAGGTAGAGGGTTCGCATACTATTCTATTAATGAAAAATGGCTATAAATCAAAGGTTTATACAATAAATCTTGACAATACAGAGGAAGATGTAATTCTTTCTTATCCAGATATGGTAAAAACAGATGAATAGAGATATTTAGGAGGCAATTAGATGAGCTACAAAGAAATTTACAACCAATGGTTAAACAATCCTTATTTTGATCAGGAAACAAAGGCTGAATTAAAGAGTATTGAAAATGATGAGAAGGAAATAGAGGATCGTTTTTATACAGAATTAGCATTTGGTACTGCTGGTCTTAGAGGTGTAATTGGAGCAGGTGTAAATCGTATGAATATTTACACAGTTAGAAAAGCTACACAGGGCCTTGCAAACTACATTATTAAGGTAGGCGGTGAAAACAGAGGCGTTGCTATAGCATATGATTCAAGAAGAATGTCCCCTGAATTTGCTGACGAAGCAGCATTGTGTCTTGCAGCAAATGGCATTAAGGCATATGTATTTGAGTCATTAAGACCAACACCAGAGTTATCTTTTGCAGTTAGAGAGCTTGGTTGTATAGCGGGTATTAATATTACAGCAAGTCATAATCCTCCAGAATATAATGGATATAAGGTATATTGGGAGGATGGCGCACAGATAACACCACCTCACGATACTGGTATTATGGACGAGGTTAAGGCTGTTGTTGATTATGCAAAGGTTCGTACAATGTCAAAGGATGATGCTGTTAAGACTGGTCTTTACAATGTAATCGGCAGCGAAATAGATGATAAGTATATGGCAAGACTTAAAGAACAGGTTAAAAGACCTGAGGCTATTAAGGCAGAAGCAAAGGACTTAAAGATTGTATATACACCGCTTCATGGTACAGGTAATATACCGGCAAGAAGAGTTTTAAAGGAGCTTGGCTTTGAGAATGTTTATGTAGTTAAGGAGCAGGAACTTCCAGATGGCGAATTCCCTACAGTAAGCTATCCAAATCCAGAAGCAGCAGAAGCTTTTGAATTAGCATTAAAGCTTGCTAAGGAGGTTGATGCTGATCTTGTTTTAGCAACTGACCCGGATGCAGACAGATTAGGCGTTTATGTTAAGGACTCAAAGAGTGGTGAATATATTACTCTTACAGGTAATATGTCAGGCTGCTTATTAGCAGAATATGAGCTTAGCCAGATTAAGGAATTACATGGAATACCAGAGGACGGCGCACTTATTAAGACTATAGTTACAACAAATATGGCAGATGCTATTGCAAAGGCATATGGCGTAAAATTAATTGAGGTGCTTACAGGCTTTAAGTATATTGGCCAGCAGATTTTAGGCTTTGAAAAATCTGGCAAGGGTACATATTTATTCGGTTTTGAGGAAAGCTATGGCTGTCTTATTGGAACACACGCTAGAGATAAGGACGCTATTGTAGCAACAATGGCACTTTGCGAGGCAGCAGCTTACTATAAAACAAAGAATATGACTTTGTGGGATGCTATGATTGATATGTATGAGAAATATGGCTACTACAAGGATGATATTAAGTCAATTACCTTAAAGGGTATTGAAGGCTTAAACAAAATACAGGAAATTTTAAATACTCTTAGAAATAATACTCCAGAATCAATAGGAGGCTACAAGGTTACATCTGCCAGAGATTACAAGATGGATACAATTAAGAATATTGAAACTGGTGAGGTTACGGCTACGGGACTTCCAAGCTCGAATGTTATTTACTTTGACCTTACAGATGATGCGTGGGTATGTGTAAGACCTTCAGGTACAGAGCCAAAGGTTAAGTTCTATTATGGTGTAAAGGGCAAAACACTAGAAGAGGCAAACGAATTATCAGCAAAATTAGGCGAAGAAGTTATTGCTATGATTAACAAAATGTTATAGGAGGATGCTATGGCAGAAGCAGGTTTTAAATGGTTTGACAGAAAAAGAACAATTTTTGGCTTACCTTTATCATTTACAAAATATGCTGTTACAGAGGAAAAGCTACTTATAAAGACAGGATTTTTTAATACGAAGGAAGAGGAAGTCAGATTATACAGAATTATGGATGTTACACTTAATCGTTCTTTAGGAGAAAGAATTTTTAAGCTTGGAACAATTCATGTAATATCATCAGATAAGTCTACACCTCATTTTGACATTAAGCGTATTAAAAATTCTAAGAATGTTAAGGATTTATTATCTGGGCTAGTTGAAAATGCCAGACAGAAAAACAGAGTTTCTGCTAGAGAATTTATGGCATCTGATATGGTGGATGATGATGATTACACAGATGGAGATATATAAGCTTACTTAAAAATAATAGTTTTATCAGAGGCTTTGATTTTAATAACGACTGCAGGAAAGGATTCTTTTCCTGCATTTGTTTCTTCTTTTGAAGGGCCTATTAAGGTAGTGTCTAACACAATATTTGAGTCTGTGCTATACAGCTCCTTTACTTTTATAGTGTAGCCACTTATAGGCATTTTACCGTAAAAAACCAGCAAATATGTATAATTACCGTCGTTATAGGTAATACGCTTGTTTCCTTCGTAATAATTATCATAAAGCTCTCTTAATATATTATTCAAATGGTGATATTCAATTATTTCGTATGATATGGAGGAGGCTTTTTTGTTATCAACTGTAACAACAGAGCAACCAGCAAAACAGAGTGATATTAGGAAAAACAATGATAAAAAACTTATTAAAAATTTTTTCATAAAATATTTTTATAAAGACACTTTTTAATAAGTATATGTGGAAAATGATAATATAATACATAAAGTAAGTTTGTTCTATTATAGAATATATAAAGCTGATGATAAAACAAATCTGAATTAGAGAAAGGATATAAAAAATGAAAAAATTATTTACAATATGTGCAATACTTGCAATGACGGCCTTAATAGGGTGTGGCAAGAGTAATGAAACAGCTACAACTACACCAGCACAGACTACAACAGGTCAGACAGAAACAACTACAGAGGCAAAAAAGGCTGAGTATGAAACCTTAGAGAAGAAGGATATTAGCTCTGTAGGAGAATTAAACAGTGTTTACGAAACAGATGACTACAAGATAAACCTAATGGAAGGCTGGAATCAACAGGAAAGCAATGGTGCAGCTTTATTTACCTTTGGGGATAAAGAGGTTAGAATAGGAATTACCTCTAGTACATTAGAGAAAAGTGGAACTTTAGAGGAATGTATAGAAAATTTATGTACATTATACGAAGCAGTTGATAATTATAGCATAACAGGTATAGGTGATATAACTGTTAATGGCCTAGAGGGTAAGGTTATTCGGTACAAAATGGAAGCAGAGGACTTTAGCTATACAGGTTATCAAATGATAATCAAGGGAGCAAAGTCAATGTTTGTTATTACCTTTGTGGCAAATACAGAGCTGTATGACGGATATGTAAATCAGGCAGATGATATAATTAGTACCTTTGTGGAGAAGTAGGAGATAATAGACCATACAGAGAATACTTGGTTTTAAATAATGTCAGGCAAGGCAGACATTAATATTTATAGGAATATTATAGGTATTTATGTCTACCTTGCCTGACATTTTTATATAATAGCGAGGAAAATACTTAAACTCCAACTTATTGAAACTAAATTATGGCATATAATAGGTGGGGTAAAATTTTGTAACATAATAGTTTAATAAAGTGTTGAATTATGATATTTTTTGTTGTACAATGAATTTACATATATATTTTGGGACAAAAGGAGGATGTTATGAAGCTACATATAGATAAAAGCACTATCTTTAGGATTAAAAATAAGTTAGTGATTGCTGCAAGAGATGCAGACATTGTAGAAAAAGGTTTTTTTATTTTGGATTTCTGGGAGCAATGTGATTTTCCGGATATTAATGTGTTACCAGTGGCGTTTGTTGCTTGTGAAACAACAGAGGATGAGAGTATCTTGAGAAGAGATAATATAGTATTGGGGGATGAAAAGGATATATGTTTGATTTAAATTTTACAAATAATTATGAAGTAGTGCATCTTGCAAATGAGCTTGGAAAACGCTTAATAGGAGGTGCAGGAACATATATGAATCAAATATATAGGTATAGAAATGACCGTACAGGATTTGTATATGTGAATTTAGGAGAACCAGAGGAGGATGTCAGGGCAGCAGATTTTTTGGAAGAGAAGGATATACTTGTATTAAATAGTAATGAAATGTATAAATTATCTAAGCTAAGGTGTAAAGTTATAGTTGTTCAGTTTTATGAATTTGCACCACTGCTTACTGAGGATATTATAAAAGATAAGAAAATAGTTTATGTTATTCATTCAGTTCCGATACCAGAACCCCCACCAGAGGATGACCCATTTGGAGGCAATGATGATGTTAGGGAAAAATTTGAGAGATTATGTGATTTATCCAGCCTTTTAATATGCGTTTCATATGCAGAGCAGGACAGGCTGATAAAAATGTATCCTCAATACAAGGATAAAATTAAAGTTATTCATAATGGAATTACTATTAATGAAAATGCAGATATTAATTACAATTACAAGAAAAGCAGAAAAGTATTTGGCTACATTGGACGGACAGATTATCGAAAGGGCATAATTGAGTGCTTAGAGGAGATAAAAAACCTTGATGTTATTATAAAAATAGCCTGTCCTAAAAATAATAGTGACTATATAGCTCAAATACTTGCGTATATTGAAAAAGAGCAAATATCAGACAAAGTAGAATTTTGTGGCTGGTGTGTAGGAAAAAGAAAGGAAAGCTTTTTTGCTTCCATAGACGCACTGATAATTCCTTCATTATATGAACCCTTTGGCTACATTGCCTTAGAGGCAATGGAAAGAGGACTTATGGTAGTCAGCTCCAACAATGGCGGACTAGCAGAGATACTTAGTGATTATAAGTATACCTATAATCCTTATGAAAAGGGTCAACTTGAAAAAATGCTACAGCAATTTATTAATGAAGATAGCAAAATTTTAGAACAACAGCAGTGTATTCTATTGTCTAATGTAAAGAAGTTTACAGCACAGAAAATGGCAATGCTTTATATGATTAGTATGGAGGAGTTAATAAATGGAAATAAGATTTAATCAACATTTTTTAGGAGTAGAAAATGTTAAAATTATGGTAGTAGATGATAACAACAAAATTGTATTTTTAATGATGCAGCACAATGAAAAGGAGGATTGCTGGTTATACAATAGTAATAGAAAAATAAAACGGTATAAATTTGTCATAAATGATATTATAAGATTAAACGATCCTAAGGCGTGTAGATATGTACCTGATGAAAATGGTGAAGTATGGTCGGTTCCGTATATAAATATTGATAAAGCATATATAAACGAGTATATGGTAGAAAATAAAGAAATAGTAATTGATAAACATGGAATATTAAATAGGTGGCAATGTTCATTTAAAAAATCCCAACTACTATGGAGTGTTTTACAATTAGATAATGATGCAGAGTTAATTTATGACAGACAAATAGATATGGAATACATATTAATTTTAGAAAATTTATTTGGAACACATAGCTTAACATTTATGTGTTACCAGCCAGACGGAAGACTATTTCGTTTTGAAGAAATTCCATTAGAGCAGGCTGATAATGAAAATCAAAGCTGGGAGGTGGCAGTTGATAACAAAATTTCAAAGCTAGCGCCTAAGTATGCCTTAGGGAAATGGCAAATACAAATATATGTTGACGGAGAATATAAATTTACAGACTATTTTGTCTTAAAAGAAAACATAAGGAAATACAGGATATTTTTAGATAAGAGGATATAAGCATAAGATACAAGTACAAATATAAGCATAAGACACAAGTAGAAATATAAGTACAAGATAAATGGACAATGGAGGAAATAATGAAAGTAACAGATATTACAAGTACCACAACACCATACTTAAAAACAGCAGCTACACAATCAGCCAGCTCTCAGATAAAGAGTGCAAGTAGTACACCAGTAGCGAAAACAGGAGGTGTTGCAGAAACAAAAGCATCGGCAAGTACAACACCAACCTCAAAGACAGCAAGCACAACGATTATTGCAAATTCACCTAACAAAACAGCTTCGGTGAAATGTGCATCAGCTACTATAATAGCAACCAGCAGCACTACTATATCCTATAAAGGAGCATCCACCACAGTAAAAGCAGCAAGTGCAGGGACTAATGCCTCGGCAACAGTGAAGGCAGGTGCGAGTGCTTCAAGTACAATTAAAGCCACAAATGCTTCAGCAACACCTAGTGCAAGTACAACGCTGTATCCATATTTAGGTCATATGGGAGGAGAGGCAAAACAACGGGTGGCAAAAATACTTAAAGATATAGAAATGTATAATGGCACTTTGAAAAACAATGTAGTAGATGAAAAAGAGCTGGATTTGGCATTACAAAGGTTTAAGAATGAATTTAAGGTGGAAACCTCAAGCTTATATAGTGAGAAAATGGTAAACGCTATAAAAAATGTAGGTCTAGCATTAAAGAATATATCAGAGGTAAGGCAGCAGCTTACAGATTTGGATTTTTATGATGTAAATGGCAAGGAAAAAATAGACGCTCTCGATATATCAAAGCAGGATAAAACCAATAATTATGTGGAAGGCTTGAGAAATTTCTGCAGGTTGTATAATGTGAAATTTTCAAGTGACAATATGAGAGAAGTTGTGGGGAAATTAAAGGAAGCGGATGATATGTATCATCAGGTGGTAGGTAAGGTGGTTGGAAAGATTGTATTGTTAGAAAGAGTGGATAAAGTGCAGGGTAAGTCTTTTGGAAAAATGTGGACTTTCTTAAAATTAGGAATGGGTGTAAGTGATGATGTAGCCTCAGCGTTAATTGGAAATTCATTTGCAGAAAGTAGATTAAAGGAGGAGCAAATACAAGATACGGTAGACAATAAAGCAGCATATAAGTATACATTAGATGATGGAGTTGGGTATGGACTATTTCAGTGGACATATCCAAGTAGAAAGAATAGTTTAATAGAAATAGCAAAATCAATGAATATGGGTATAAATAATATAAATGCACAACTGGAAACATTAAAAAATGAAGTGCTCTATTCTAGTGATCATAAAGATATGTGGATAGAGATGAATAATGTAAATGAGTGTAATAAAGCAACAAAGATATTTTTTGATGTATTCGAGCTTGTAAAAGATAGTTCTTTGGGAGATAGGATAACAGCAGCTAATGATATTTTAACATTAATGAGATAGAAAGGAATTAACAATGAAAAAAATAATATATGTAATTTTGATAATATCTATGTTAATAGTAGGGTGTATAAAAGACACTAATAATAGTGACAGTCAATCTATAACAAAAGAAAATCAACAAACATCTCAAATACAGACTTCAACAAAAAGTACTGACACAGAAAAAGATATTACAACAGAAGAAACAACCACGAATACACCAGAGCCAACAGAGGCAGCATTAGCAATTAGAGAGGTATTAAAAAATGAGCGTCCGTACATAGATGTAAATAATGGATATAAAGAAACATATAGAAAAGATTTAAGTTATTTTTTAGGAAATAATAATGTAGATATAGGTTGGGGAAATTTTGGAATGTTTGATGTAGATAATGACAGACAAAGAGAGGTAAGTGTAATTATACGCAATTTAAAAGTTTATGATAATCATGTTAATTTGGAGGACAAGACTTTTTTAATTCTTAGATATTATGAAGGTAAAGTGTATGGGTATCAATGTAGTCAAGGAATTGGAATTGGAAGGAATGAGTATTTTATTTGGAACTCTAAATATTCTCATTATATGCAAGACAAAGAATATAAGGGTGGTGGAAAAATAGAATTTCAGGGTAACAAAATCAAATATACATATTATGAAAGTGAGAAAAATGTAGAGGCAGAACAATGGATAAGAAAGATGTCAAAAGATTTTGAAATTGAAATAATAGAGGATAAGGATATGTGTATATATGCCGAGAGTGAATATGAAAAAAATTATGAATATACTGCTGGCGATTCTAATTCAGGAGAAGATATAGATGCGTATATATACTAAACATTCTAAGAAAGGTAGACAGATGAAGAAAAAGTATATAGTTATAGCGGCTGCTGTAACATTATTATTAGCAGGTTGTACGAATGGTACTAATAATAACAATAATCAACCCACAACAAAGGAAAACCAACAAACATCCCAAATAGAAACCACAACAAATAATATTCCCGCAGAAGAAACAACCACGAATACACCAGAGCCAACGGAGGCGGCACTAGCAATAAGAGCAGTATTAAAAAATGAACGCCCATTTATAGACACTGATAATGGATATAAGGAGACCTATAGAAATGACTATAGTTATTTTCAAGGAGATAATAATGCCAATATAGGTTGGGCAGGTTTTACAATGTTTGATATGGAAAATGATGGAGTAACAGATGCGTGGGTAATTATAAGAAATCTAAAATATTATGAAAATAAGGTTGATATAAATGATTATACTATCTTGATTTTTAGATATTATAATGAGAAGGTATATGGCTATCAATGTAATAAATTTATTTCGCTTAGGGATGATGAGGATTTTATATGGGATTCAGAATATTTATTTACAGAAACAAAGGATAAATATAAGGGTGGTGGAAAAATAGAGTTTGAAGGAGATAAGATAAAATTTATATATTATGTATGTAGTGAAGATAAGGGAGCAAAGGCGTGGTTAGAAAATTTAATACCTGATGAAAATAAGGAAATAATAGAGGACACAGAAAAATGTAATGCTATTATTCAAAAGTGTGAGGAAAAAAGTAAATATGAAGGTGGAGATTCTAATTCCATAGAAGATGTAAATAAGTACATATATTAGAAAAAATAAGTAATCAGATAGATTTTAAATATAAAGAAAGGAATGTTAGATGAAGCGTAAAAAGTATATATTAATTATTCTAGCTGTATTATTAGTAGGCTGTACAAAAGATACAACTAATAGTGATAATCAGACTACAACAAAAGAAAACCAACAAACATTTCAAATACAAACTTCAACAGTAAATACTGACACAACAAAGGAAATTACGACAGAAGAAACAACCACAACTACACCAGAGCCAACGGAGGCAGCACTAGCAATAAGAGAAGTATTAAAAAATGAGCGTCCATTTATAGATACTGATAATGGATATAAGGAAACCTATAGAAATGACTATAGTTATTTCCAAGGAAATAATAATGCAAACATAGGATGGGGAAATTTTACTATGCTTGATATAAATAATGATGGAAATAGAGAGATAAAGATTACAGTAAGAAATCTTAAATATGACGGAAATAAGATAGATATAAATGATACAACAAGAATGATATTTAGATATTATAATGGAAAAGTATATGGGTATCAGTGTAGCAAGATAACTTCACTTAGAAATGATGAATATTTTATATGGGATTCAGAAAATTTGTATTTAGAAAATGGTATAAAGTATAAAGGGGGAGGAAAAATAGAATTTGACGGAGAGAAAATAAAGTTTATTTATTATACATCTGATGGGGACATAGAGGCAAAAAAATGGCTTGAGGCTTTAATGCAAAATATGAATATAGAAGTAATAGAAGATAGTAAAATGAATGTTTTATGTATTCAAAAATGTGATGATAGAAATAAATATGATGCAGGAGATTCTAACTTATTGGAGGATATAGATGCGTATATATACTAAACATTTTAAGAAAGGTAGACAGATGAAGAAAAAATATATAGTGGTTGCTTTAGCACTATTATTAGTAGGTTGTACGAATGGTACTAATAATAACAATAATCAACCCACAACAAAGGGAAACCAACAAACATCCCAAACAGAAACCACGACAAAAGATATTACAACAGAAGAAACAATCACGAATACACCAGAACCAACAGAAGCAGCATTGGCAATAAGAGCAGTATTAAAAAATGAGCGTCCATTCTTAGATGCAAACAATGGTTATAAAGAGGTATATAAGGATGACTATAGTTATTTTCAAGGAGATAATAATGCAAATATTGGCTGGTGGACTTTTACAATGCTAGACATAGGAAATGATGGGAAAAGAGAAGTTAAAATTACAGTAAGAAATCTTAAATATGACAGAAATAAGGTAGATATAAATGATACAACAAGAATGTTATTTAGATATTATAATGGACAAGTATATGGGTATCAGTGTAGCAAAATTGTATCATTAAGAAATGATGAATATTTTATATGGGATTCAGTATATTTACATCAGGTAGATAATTTGGAATATAATGGAGGCGGAAAGATAGAATTTGATGGTGAAAAAATCAAATATATTTTTTATGTATCAGAAGGTAATAAAATCCAAAAAGAATGGTTAGAAAATATAGTAACTGATGAGAATATAGAAATAATAGAAGATAGTCAAAAAAATGAATTTGCTATCCAGAAATGCGATGACAAAAATATATATGATGCAGGAGATAGTAATCTAAATGAAGATATAGACAAGTACATATATTAACCAAAAGGAGTAAATAGATGAAGAAGTATATATACATATTATTTATAACGATGATTTTGCTGGTAGGTTGCAAGGAAAATACACAAAATAGTGCCACACAAACAACAACAAAAGCTTCAAAACAAACAACTAAGTTAGAAAACACAACAAAGAATATTCCCACAGAAGAAACAACCCCGAATACACCAGAGCCAACGGAGGCGGCAATAGCAATAAGAGAGGTGCTGAAAAACGAACGCCCATACATAGATGTAAACAATGGATATAAAGAAACCTATAGAAATGATTTGCATTACTTTTTGGGAAATAATAATGCAAATATAGGCTGGGGGAATTTTATAATGTTAGATATGGAAAATAATGTTAATAGGCAAGTATGGATAACAATTAGAAATTTGAAATATAATGAAGGACATTTAGACCTGAACGATACTACATCATTAATATTTAGATACTATAACGGAAAGGTATATGGCTATCAATGTAATAAAATCGTTAGCCTTGATACATCAGAATATTTCTTATGGAATTCAGAAAACTTATACTTGGATAATGATGTAGAATATCAAGGTGGGGGAAAGATAGAATTTGAAGGAGAAAAGATTAAATTTATATATTATATATGGGCTGGAGATATGGAGGCAAAAGAGTGGCTTCAAAATTATATACAAGATGAGAATGTGGAGATAATTGAAGATAGCGAAATGTGTAATTTTATTACACAAAAAAGTAAAGAAAAGTATATCTATGATGTTGGAAATGGAAATGTTGTAGAAGATATAGATGCGTATATATACTAAACATTTTAAGAAAGGCAGACAGATGAAGAAAATATATAGTGGCTGCTGTGACATTATTATTAGCAGGCTGTACGAACACTTCCCCAAAATTTGATTAAATTACAGCCCTATAGCATTACCTGTTATAGGGCTGTTTTTCTAAGAAACATTTTTAACAATAAGCAGGAATTTTCCTGTATCTAAATGCTCCGAGGTAAGATTGTTCATTTCTTTTATTTGAGGTACAGTTGATGAAAATTCTTTGGCAATGCTAAAAAGTGTATCATCTTCTTTAACTCTATAACCCATAAGTCCTGGCAGGGCTTGAAGCTTTGACATATCAAGGGGACTTTCGGTAATATCAGTAATAATATTGGCATTGTGTGTACCTAGAACAAGTGTGTCTAAGGAGGCAGTTGCCTTAACCTCAATTTCATTGCCATTTGCCATTGTGCAGGTAAGCTGTTCTAAGGTAGGTCGAATATTAATAAGAGAATGTTCATTTACATTAGAAGCCTCTATAGTGTGGGTAAAAGGAACAACCTCTTTAATAACCTTAATTGGTGACTTATCATTGTCGGTAATGGCAAGAAGATTTACTACAATTACACCTTCAACCTTTATACCATCACTTACAGTAGTCATAAGCTCGGCTTTGACCTCGCCCTCACTACCACAAATCTGCAGAATGTGACCAGAGTCCATATCTATTTTAAGTTTATCAGTAACCTTACATTTAGATACATTTTTTATAATTAATTGATTATATGTAACCCTATTAAAGGTAGGAGTAAGAGATACTTTATTGGAATATAAATCACATAAATAATTAAGGGTTAATTCCTTATAGACTTTAATATTCAGGTTTAATACAATATCAAACTCAAATATGCGTTCCTCTCCGTCACTGTCAGCCTTTACATTAATATCCTTTGAGGACATTGATACCTCTATATCAGGAATCATACTCTCGTCTACGCCACTTAATGGAATGCTTCCATTAAAGGGAATATTAACCTCATGCCATAAAACAGACGGATTATCATCAGATTGATAAATAAGGCAGGAAGTGATTTCGCCGGAAATTAATAGGGTGTTTTCGCTTAACTTGGTTGTAATATTCTTTAAGCGGGTTTCATCCCAAAGAAAAGTGGTCACAATAGGAAGCGACGCTGGCAGTTCCACAGAGTCTTTAATTCTAAAAATATCCTTTTTACATTCCGTTAATTTTGTTACATCAATAATATTCTTCTGAGTATAGACATTATCACCCTTTATATCAGAGGCAGTTTCAATATCGTAAATATTTTCGCTTTGAATTGTAAAGGTGACCAGAGCCTTGACACTTATTTTTCTTGAATTAATAACTCCAATATTAATATCATCTAAATCGTATTTTATAGTAACACAGTCATTTTCGTTAAGCTCATCGCAATTCATAGTTTCATCAATAGGAATAAATCCAGTCATTTTGTAAAGAGAAGATGTATCAAGTGTTGAATAAAGCAGTTTAAAATTTAATTTTCCTTTTATAATAACTCTGCCATTTAGGACTTTTATATTGTCCATTGTAATATTGGCGTCACTTGCAATAATATAGTCAATATCAGGCATTACATCAGATACATTAAAATCATCTTCTAAAGTCATTTGCATATTAACCATTTTTTTAATTTGGCTCATATGAATATTTTCCTTAACTAACTCCATATAACCTCCAATATGTATAAGCACTACAGGTACTCGAATTATGTATCAATAAATTTTATGCAGAAATCAAAAAAATATGAAAAAATATTCCGGCAAAATATGTATGAGGAAAAAATATGTGGGTACAATTAAAATACAAGCGCTTGCAAAGGATAATATAGGAGAGTGTAAAATGAAAATTTTAAAATCAAGACTTAGAGTAAAAAGGGTAATATTAATAATTGCATTTCTGGTAGGTATTATAATTACATATAAAACAAGCGATAATAAAGTAGACATAGAAAAAATGCAAAAGGAAATAGCAGAAAAGATAGTGCGTTTTCATGTAATTGCCAATAGTGATAGTGACAATGACTATCAGTTGAAAATAAAAGTAAAAAAGGCAGTGGTGGACTACATTTCCCTATTGCTGGAAAATTCTACAGATATTAATGAAACCAGAGAAATATTAAATAATCAAAGAGAGGAAATAAAAAAGCTGGCAGCAGAGGTAATACATAATGACGGCTATGACTATGAGGTTAGTGCAAAACTTACATATTCGTATTTTCCTACAAAAGCATACGGGGATATAATTTTACCACCAGGGGAATATGAGGCATTTGAAATTGAAATTGGAGCTGCAAGAGGAACAAATTGGTGGTGCATTTTATATCCACCACTTTGTTTTACAGAAAATATACATGGCGTTGTACCAGATAAATCGAAGAAGCTTTTGGAAAATGTGCTTGATGAGGATGAGTATAAAGTAATAACTAATACCTATGAGGATACAACCTATCGTTTTAAAATATTAGAATTTTTTGGATTTTATTAAGATGTTAAAATAAAATCAAGCTATATTTCATATGATAAATGAAATAAGTAATTAAGCTATGTTTCATTTAGTAAGTAAAACAAGTAGATTTATGATATAATTTACCTATTAAATAAAATAAATAGTTTATCATATACTACGGTTTATAATCAAAAAAGTATATAATAAAAACTATTCAGTTTTGTAATTTTAGAAAAATAAACAGGCTGGTAGGAGAATAGATGTTAAAAAAAATCTATAATTTTATAAAATATAATGAGCATAAAAAATTGACCATACTTACATACATATATGCCAGAAAATATAAAAATCAGGTATGGAGCCTAGAGGCAAAACAATTTGAAACACTATGGGGAAAGTATAAGGAGCAGTCGCCACCAGTAGATACTGTGGAAAATTACAGATATGCAAGAGAGGTGTCATATTGTGTTAATCAGGTGTGTGGCAAAACAAAGGATAAATGCTTGGTAAGAGCCTTAACAGCTCAAAAGCTTATGTCAAAGAAGAAAATTAAGACAACTCTATATTTAGGCTGTAAGCCTGATGAAAATGGAAAAATAGATGCACATGCCTGGTTAAGGTGTGGTGAAGTATATGTAACAGGGGGCAATGGAGAAGGCTATGCTGTAGTGGCATATTTTCTTAAATAGTCCTAAAAATCAGCGATATATACTCCTAGATAACCTTCTCAATTAGCTGTATTTGTTCATCAACTGTATAGCCGGTTAAAGGTCTGCTGATAACATATACAGGTACACAATTAGCCAAAAGAATACATTTAGTAAATATTTCTTTTTTTAAGCCTAGATTATCATATATTTTTCGTTGATAAAGGTTTTTAGTAATGTAGGTAAGCTTATCTGCACCAGTAATTTCTCTAATAGTTGGAGTTTTCACAGAGGCTTTTTCTATAATAAAAATTCCGTCAAGGGGTGTTTTTATATTATAAAAATCTGCCTTAGAAATTGGCATAGCATATTTATTCTTTTCGGTAGATTCAAGCTTTATAAGCCTGCTTAAATCATAGTCCTTAAGAGCATCAATACACAGCTTTCTAAAAGGCATAGTAGGGTTAGCAATGAATACAGTATGATTATTTGCTGTTTCAATAGATAGTGCAATGGCATCATCAGCCAGAAAATGTCCGCCCTTAGAGAGCAAACTATCTGCCAATGAGGATTTTCCAGAGCCACTTTCCCCACTAATAGACAACATTTTATTCTTATATATAATACCACTGCCATGAAGGGCAAGGGTATTTCTTTGCCTTAACAATGCTCCAAAGCAAAAGCAAAGCATAAAATGAGTAGCAAAAATATGACTACAGGAAGGAGTAAGATAATACTGAATAGTATTTGCGTCCTTTGCTATAAACACACCCTGATAAGGGAAAATATAAGTAATAGCATTATCCTTGTAGTCGCATATATGACAAAACTTATCATCAGCATTTGGGGTGTGGTCTGGTTTAAGAATATGAGATAAGTCAGTATTTTTTATATAAATGTCGATGTGTAAAGGTTTGTCTATAGGAAAAAGCTCTTTGAATTGGTAATCAGCTTCAACATATAGACCATAAATTTTATAGTAATACATAAAAATTCCTTAAAAAAAACAAAATTACTAATATCATAATATAGTTATATATAAAACCCCAGAAAAATATGTAAAATTTAATTTAAAATAATGCCAGACAAAATCTATACAAAGGCTTATAGAAAATCATAAGCGCATATGCAAAAGCTTGCCTGACATTAAAATAGTATTTGTTATAGACTTATAAAAAATAGTAATACTTTTATAAGGTGTAATTAGCTAACAAGTACATCTGCACCTGGACGGAACCATCTTCCGTTTTCGTCCTGCTGCCAATCTGCATCGAAATCCATTGAAGGTGCATTTCCGTTTGCAGTAGCTGTAATATCTAATTCACTAACTTCTGGTGTAATCCAATTCTGTTTCATAACAATCGCTCCTTTTTAAAAACAATTTCATTTACACTAAGTATTATAATTAAATAAATTTGAATAGCAAGCTTCCTAACATAATTGTTAGGATTTTGTAAACTCTACAACCATAGCAGTATAAGTATGTCTGGTCAGCTCAAAACGATTATAAGAGGAAATATCGGGCTTTTCCTTTAAATCATAATAGGCTTTTTTACAATCCACATAAGGGTTGTTAAAATTTTCCTTATATAAATTCATCCATTGGTTTCGTATATTGTTCCAGTCTAAGGAAAAACGATATGCAATATCAGCACTCTGACGGCCTCTTTTAAAACGGGTATTTTCAATAATGTGAGGAGGAAGTAGCTCCTTTAAATATTCGCAGACTAATCTTCTGTCAATTCCATTTTTATAAAATTGAGTTGGCTTTAAAGATATACAAAATTCGATAATTCTTTTGTCCTTTGTAGGGTCCCTTTGTAAAACTCCAGTAGTAAGAGAACGCTTTGTAGCTGCATCACCCATTTGTCTAAATGGTAATTCATTCATAATATATGCTGCCAGACCTGTATTATAGTCATTAGCACCATTTAAGATTTGGTACAGGTTATCTAATCTTTCCTTACAGCCTGTAGCAGCAAAGGCATTGCTATTAACAAAGGAGGTGGAATAATCAGTATTTTTAAGGTTAATATTATGCTTTTTATATGCTTTACAATTTTGTCTGATTATTTTAAACATATTTTTCCTGCTGGAATGAGTGTAGTTACTTAATGCAAACAATTCCTTAAAAAAAGAAAAATATCTGTGGTGCATATACATATACTCAAAGCAGGATTTTGAGGAAGAATAGGAAATACTGGTATTTCCAAAAGCACCGGTAAACATAAGTCTGGAGTTATTTGAATAGGCAAGCTCACAGCATTTAGTGATCCATAAAACATTTTGTACAGACTTATAAGGTGCTTCAAAGCAGTCTAATTGCTGCTTGTGTGTATTCCAAGGGTTTACTCCTTCAATATCAATAAAGGAGGGGATAATATTTTTGTAAAAATCCACAGTTTGTAAAACATCAGCCTTTTCATTATCTACACAGGTGCTAGAGTCTGTTTTGTAAGAGGCTAGGGGAACAAAGGTATAAGAATATAAGCTTTTACCTGACTTTTCCAACTCCTTACACAAAAAGTGGGCAACTGTAGTTGAGTCTAAGCCTCCACTTAACTGAATAGAAACATTACCTGTAGTTCTAAGCATATCCCTTGTAACAGTTTCACATAAGCTTATAAACTTGTTTTTAACAGATTTATCACTAGCCTTACATTGAACTAAGGTATCAAGTGGCTTCCAATATCTGAAATCATCAGTAGCCATTGGTGTAAATGCTGTGCAGTGGGCAGGGGCAACCCTGTAAATATTATTATAAGGAGTGGAAATGCTGTCGCTGTTTATAATCATATGGTCCATAGAAAGAAAGTCTACAAACCAGTTGTCATTAAATTCGGCATTGGTTATTTTTGCCAAAGGTTCATATAAGGTAGAAAAATAAACAGTATTTTCGTATCTTGTATAATAAACACATCGTTCGCCTACAGCGTCATTTAATAAAATAAGCTCATTTTTTTTAATATAATAAATAGCTGCCGCATAAGCTCCAACTAATTCATTTAAAATATCATTGCCATATTTTTTATAAAGCATAATAAAAATACTTCCATCAGGAAGAGAAGTATCTAAATTGTATTTCTGGCAAAGCTCATTTCTATTATCTAGAACAATATCGCCAGTAAAATAAACTTCATCATCACAGTAAGGCAAAATTTCTTTTGTTGCTTCATAGTTAAAATATTGTATACCACAGCCTAAATATATATTAGGCAGGCTTATTTGCTCAAAACGATCTATTTTTAAGCCTTTGTATGCTTCAAGTAAAGCATTTTTATTAGAATTTAAAATAACATTGTTGTCAAACGCAATAGCGCCCCAAATAGCAGACATAACCTTTCCTTTCTACTGTGTGATGTAATTAAAACTGTAGTAAATTGCCATTCTTGTTACGAAATGCGCAATCTACATTTGTGGGGTAAGTATAACATAAAAGTTTTTGTTTGTAATCAGTATAGTAATTGTTGTATAATCCATACATATGGGCTTTTAATATTTAAGTGCAAGGCAAGGAGAACAGTATGGACACAATCCTTTTAGTAGATGATGATGTTGAAATATTAAAGACAAATTCAGATTATTTAAAAGACCTTGACTATAAGGTTATTACTACAAAAAGCTCCTTAGAGGCTGTTGAGATTTTTAAGAATAAAAAGAACGAAATAAAGCTAATTGTTTTAGATGTAATGCTGCCTGAAATGGACGGCTTTACCCTATGTAAAAAACTAAAGAGGATTAAGGATATACCAGTAATTTTCCTTACAGGGAAAGATTCAGAGGATGATAAAATAGAGGGACTTATGTTAGGTGGGGATGACTATATTACAAAGCCTTATAGTCTTAGGGAGCTGGCAGCAAGAATTGCTGTAAATATCCGTAAAATGAATACAGACACTAAGGATAATGACGAAATAATTATAGATACCCTTACTATAAATACAAGGAAGCACAAGGTATATTATCTTGAAGATGAAATAGATATTTCAAATAATGAATATGATTTGCTGCTGCTTTTAGCAGAAAATATTAATAATACAGTTACCTTTGAAATGATAGGCAAAAAGCTTTTGGGTGTGTATATAGAAAACGACAGACAAAGCATAATGATGAAGGTTAGCAGATTAAGGAGAAAATTGTCCCATTATTCAGGACTTAAAAATCTAATAGAAACTGTCTGGTCAAAGGGCTATATAATAAGATATAACAAATAAAGAGAAGGTATATTATGGAGAATAAAAGAAAATATGAAATGCCAAGGGTAATTGCCTCAGAAGACGAATTAGCCAAGGCATTATATATAGCAAATAAAAAAATGAGTGATATGGAAGAGAAACGCTCGGAGATGTTTGCAAACATATCACATGATTTAAGAGCACCATTGGCTGCTATTAATGGCAGGTTAGAATATCTTATTGGCGAGCTTGAAAAGGATAATAAAAATATAGATGTTAATTATATGCTTGAGTCCTTGCAAATGATGCTTCAAAGAGGTAAGGGAATGGAAAAGCTTATAGAGGACATATTTTTAATGGCAAGGCTGGATAATGCCATAGTTAATGTAAAGCTGGAAAAAGTCCCTGCAGCGTTTTTTCTAGAGGACTATTTTTATATGATAAATGAAGAACCAAAGTATAAAGATAGAAAAATTATTAGTGAAATACCAGAGAACTTAACGCAGGAAATTAATATAGATACAGAAAAAATAACAAGAGTGTTAGATAATTTATTTACAAATGCACTAAAGTATTCAAATAGTGGGGATAAAATAATATTGGGCTTAAAAATAGAAAACCAAAAAGCAGTTATTTATGTTAAGGATAATGGCATAGGTATAGATAGTGATGCTCTGGAAAAGATATTTGAACGCTGTTACAAGGTACAGGAGGCAAGAACACCGGGAGCTGAAGCAAGCTATGGACTGGGACTGGCTATTGCAAAATCCTTTGTAGAGCTATGTGGTGGCAATATCAGATGTGAAAGTGAAAGGTTCTATGGAACTACATTTTACATAGAATTTCCTTTATGTGAAGAAGGATAAATTAATTAATGCCTTATAATAATCAACAATTAAAAATATTTAGGCTGTGTAAATTAATGGTAGAAAATAGTATAGTTGGAGAAATATATGTTAAAAAAAATTAAAGCTTTTTTTAAGGACTGGAGAAATCAGTCTAGTTATTTTAGGTGGATTGTCAGATATACAAAGCCTTATATACCGTCACTTATACTTATTATGCTGTGTGGCTGTATAGGTACTTTGGTGTCAGTTGTAACCTCAGTTATTGGAAAGCATATAATCGATAAGGCATCAGGTGGAAAAAGCTTTGTGACAGCAGTGCTTTTATATGTGTTGGTTGTAATTATAAGTCAGATTGCAAGACTGCTTTCCTCAATGTTTACAGTAGTTGTAAATGAAAAGTTTTCCTTTGGAATTAGAAAGCAGGTATATGATAAAATCCTACATTCTAACTGGGGGAAAATACAAAAGTACCATACAGGGGACTTAATGACCAGATTAACCTCTGATGCAGGAACGGTTGCAGAGGGAATATCCTCTATTATTCCTAGTCTTGTAGCAGTAGTTATAGAGTTTTTTGCAACCTTTTTTACATTATTTTATTATGACAAAACGCTGGCATTATTAGCCTTAATTATTGCACCAATAGCAGCCTTTGGAAGCGTTGTCTTTGGAAGAAAAATTAAAAAGCTGCAGGTTAAGGTGCAGGAGTCAGAGGCAGCCTATAGAGGTTATATGCAGGAAAGCCTTGCCAATTTATTAATAGTCAAAACCTTCTGCCACGAACAGCGTTCAGTAGAAAGGTTTGAGGAGCTTAGAAACGAAAGAATAAAATGGGTGTTTAAGGGAGCCAGAATGTCAATGGCAGCTAGTGCTACTGTAAATATTGGCTTCCAATTAGGTTATATACTGGCATTTGCCTGGGGAGCCTTCAGACTTTCCACAAAGGCTATTACCTACGGAACTATGAGTTTATTCCTTACCTTAGTCAATCGTATCCAGGCACCTATTTATAGTATAACTGCCATGCTCCCAAAGCTGGTTGCAATATTAGCATCAGCAGGTAGAATTATGGAGCTGCAGGATATTGAGCTGGAGGAAAGAAATGCTACAGTAATAGATAAAAAGGATATTTCCTTAGAGGCAAAAAATATTACCTTTGGCTATGATGAAAATGAGAATATTTTAGATAATGTGAATTTTAATATTAAAGCAGGGGAATTTGTTGCAATAATTGGTGAATCCGGAGTAGGTAAAACCACCTTAGTAAGACTTATAATGTCTTTTATTACAACAAAGGAAGGCTCAATGCGATTTTTTAATGGAAAAGGGGAAAGTGAGGAGGCAAAGTCCAGTTCCAGAGAGTTTATATCCTATGTTCCACAGGGAAATACATTGTTTTCTGGAACTATAGCTTACAATGTTTCGATGGGAAATCCAGATGCTTCCAGAGAAGAAATTATTGATGCCCTAAAGGCAGCCTGCGCATATGATTTTGTATGTAATCTGCCAGAAGGAATTGATACAAAAATAGGTGAAAAGGGCTATGGAATATCGGAGGGGCAGGCACAGAGAATAGCCATTGCAAGAGCTATTTTGAAAAAGGCTTCATTTTTAATTTTAGACGAGGCTACCTCCTCCTTAGATGAACAAACAGAGCTAAAGGTGCTGGAAAATATAAGAGCTATAGCACCAAGACCTACCTGCCTGCTTATTACCCATAGAAAATCAGTACTACAATTTTGTGATAGAGAGCTTTTAGTAGCAAATAAAAAGCTAGAGGCGATAAATTAAAAAAAGAGCTGTAAAAAGCTCTTAACTAGCAGAGCTGTATTGGAGTTGACATAAAAGAAATTTACAAAATCATTTGCGACCTTTTTTGTTAGATGGTATTCTAATAAAGTGGCATTATATAAGGAGCTGTTAAAGACTTTTTTAACAGCTCCTACTTTTATCAAATCAAATATGAAAAACAAAGTTTTATATAAACTATAAGATTTTGATTATGTTCTTGTTGTATAAATCATTGAGAAACGCCAAAGTATCCTTTGTGCAGTCAGTTTGGCTAATCTCATATTTTTCCATGAGTGTTTCTATAATATCAGATACTGTAATTTTTTCTGTAAGCATATCAAAAATTACATTTCCTGTTCCTTTTATCATAAAGTATTTGCCTGATTCAAAGTCAATCATAACCTTCTCACCGGCTATTTCGCTAACCTCAAACCTTTTTGCAAGTGTAATTTTAGTAGATAAATTAACCAATAGAAATCTCCTTTCGCTTTAATAAGGCTTTTAAATGGTAAGTAATTCCTGAGCGTAGCTGATAGGGTATAAAAATACAAAAGCTCAAGAATTAACAAGGTATTTTTACTTAGATAAATTATATTATGATTTCGGTTAAAAATCAACAAAGGCAAAGGAGATTTAAAGGCTAATAATCAGGTTAAATAAATGACTACTTAGAAAGTGCTAAAATTGTATAAAAACCACTGTCATAAAGGGATTTGTACTGCTCATAGCTAATTCCGGCAAAGTCGCTTCTGTATATGGAAATTCCAAGCTTTACTGTGTTTTCCATAGGTGTAAACTTATCGCCATTTTTTAGGGAGTGAGAGGCAATCATTTTTCCATTTGCATCAATTTCCCTGACTAAAATCTGAAAACGGTCATCTAAACATATAGCTGTGTAGGTTGCACCTGTATAGGCTGCTTCGTAGTCTTTAAGACAAATCCTGCCAGAATATTCGCCATATTTTCCATCATAATAATTGTAATAGCCGTATCTGAAATTAGAAAAATCGGACATATTATATATGTCATTAAAGGCAGGTGCAGGTGAGGCAGTAGTTTTATCTGAAGGCAGGATATTACTGTATAGTACAAATATATTTCCTGCTTCAAAAAGCTTTTTGTAACACTCATAGGTAATAGGTTTATAGGCAGCATCATATATGGAAATACCTAAATATTTTACATAGCTTTTTGGTGTATATATATCCTTATCAGATAGTATAACCGAATTAATTAAGTTTTTATTGTTGTCTAATTCTCTTATTATAATTTTGTAGGTTGGCAAGGATATTTTGGCAGTTAAAACAATTCCTTCATAGGCAGAAACATAATCCTCTAGGCAAATTCTTCCATAGAAAGGAGAATAAGCACCATTAATATGGCTGTAATTGCCAGCTTTATAATTAGAAAAATCAGCCATATTATATATATCATACAAATCAGTAGAAGGAGTATCAGTTGGTAAATTATCTAAGGCTATTGATTTTGTAGTATTGCCCTGAGAATATTTTAAAATACCATCAAAAACTCCTATAATATGGGTTGCTGCTGTTTGGTCAGAGCCGTCTACAAGTATGAAGGAAATACTTTCATCTATAGTTGAGCCTTTAATAGAATTATTGTCCTCATAATACCAAAGTCCGTCATAATAGTACATTAGGCTTTCAATATTGTGAACAAACCAGTCAGTATATTGCTTAGAAGCAGAGCTTATTTTTTCAAAATAATTGGTCCAGCTATAGTGCGACAGGCTTTGGAATTCCGCATCATTTCTTAAAAAATACTTGTGGGAAATTGAGTTTGTTGCACGGGTATCGTCCCAGGTAGGGTCAATGTGGTAATATTCTCCGTCTAATTTTATAACTGGCCATACATGACGCATAGAGGAGCTGGCAACATGGGAGCAGGAAATACCACTTAGCTTTAATAATAAGATATAAGCGTCAGAATATGCCTGACAGACACCATTTCCATAGGCAAGTAGATTGCCAGCACTTTTAGTCATAAGATTATTTCCATTGTAATAGGTAGCTATTGATAATAAATAATCGTGTAAATATAATGCTTTTTCCAGCTCAGACATTTTGTCATTAAGACCAGCTAAGGCGGCAGCAATAGTTTTCTTCATTTTTTCAAGACGAGGAAGAAAGCCACTATCCATATTTTGAAGCTTAAAGGTCTGAATAACACCACTTTCAGAACGGGTAGTGCTCTGAACAATACTTGCACCACAATAATATTCCACTAAACATTCATTTTCTATTACCGAATTATAGATTGCTGAAATTTCACTATAAGAAAAACCATAATCAGCTACATCGTGGGTACTCATATCACCAGTTTTAAACATTTGTATTAATTCTTCTCTAAAAGCTTTTTTGCTGTCATTTGCAGCTGCAAAAGCAAATTGTGAAAAGGATTGAATGAAGATAGAAAAAATAATTGTTGTCACGAAAACAATTTTAGTTGATTTCTTAAAAAAAGATTTCATATAAGAGCCTCCTTGCTTACCTAAAGCGAGCAGGCAAAGCTATAGAAATTAAGATACTTCGGTAACCAGGCTGCCATTGCTATAAAAGTTTAGGCCCTAGGCTTTGCGTCCTTATGTTTCCATAAGTTTGCCATTTCGCGTCAGATATTATTCTACTAACATAGTATGCAATTTGTAGAAATTTGTCTATAGGGCGTAAGCACTATTTTAAGAGGGTAAATAAGTAAAATTTTTTATCCCAAGTGAATTATTGTTGTGATTTTTTTCGCATTAGTATATAATCAGAAAAGAATTGTTTATGCAAAATATTATTGTTAAAACGGAGGAAAATTTTATGTACATTACTTGTTTAGATTTAGAGGGCGTATTAGTTCCAGAAATTTGGATTGCATTTGCTGAGGCAAGTGGTATTCCAGAGTTAAAAAGGACAACAAGAGATGAGCCAGACTACGATAAATTAATGAAATGGCGTTTAGGTATTTTAAAGGAGCATGGCTTAGGATTAAAGGAAATCCAGGATACAATAGCAAAAATTGACCCAATTCCAGGAGCAAAGGAATTTCTTGATGAGCTGCGTTCAATTTGTCAGGTTATTATTATTAGTGATACCTTTGCACAGTTTGCAACTCCACTTATGGAAAAACTTGGCTGGCCAACAATATTCTGCAACTCCCTTGAAGTAGCAGAAAATGGAGAAATCACAGGTTTTAAGATGCGTTGCGAACAGTCAAAGCTTACAACAGTCAAGGCATTACAGTCTATTGGCTATGATACTATTGCAAGTGGTGACAGCTACAATGATTTAGGTATGATAAAGGCAAGCAAGGCTGGTTTCTTATTCAAGAGTACAGACCAAATCAAGGCTGACAATCCAGAATTAGAAGCTTTTGAAACATATGATGAGCTTTTAGCAGCTATAAAGAAGGCTATGAACTAATCATATTTTGACTTATAACCCTTGTATTAGCTTAGATAGGAGAAAAAGATGTTATATATAGGATGCCACTTATCTGCCTCAAAGGGATTTTTGGCAATGGGAAAGCAAGCTGTCAAGCTAGGTGCAAATACTTTTCAGTTTTTCACAAGAAATCCTAGAGGTGGCGCAGCAAAGGCTATAGATGAAAAGGATATAGAAGCATATCTTGAGTTTGCAGAGGAAAATGGCATAGGAACTATAGTTGCTCATGCACCATATACCTTAAATGCCTGTGCAGCAACTCCGGAAATAAGAAAATTTGCTAGAGAAACAATGGCAGATGACCTTAGAAGAATGGAATATGTTCCAGGCAATGTCTACAATTTCCATCCGGGAAGCCATGTAAAGCAGGGTGTTGAGGCAGGTATTGAATACATTGCTGAAATGCTGAACGAAATTCTTACAAAGGATATGACTACAACTGTATTACTTGAAACAATGGCTGGCAAGGGTAGTGAAATAGGCAGAACCTTTGAAGAGTTAAAAATGATAATGGACAAGGTAGAGCTTAGTGAAAAGCTGGGTGTCTGCTTAGATACCTGTCATATATTTGACGGCGGTTATGATATTGTCAATGATTTAGATGGTGTCATAAAGAATTTTGATGAAGTAATCGGATTAGAAAGATTAAAGGCAATACATTTAAATGACAGTAAAAATATAATGGGCAGTCATAAGGACAGACACGAAAAAATAGGCGAAGGAAATATAGGAAGTGAAGCACTTATTAAGGTTATAAATCATCCTGCCTTTGCTAACATTCCAATAAATCTGGAAACACCAAACGAGCTGGATGGTTACGCAAAGGAAATAGAATTCCTTAAGGCACATTATACAGGTAAATAATAATATAGCATTTATTTAAAAAGTAATAGGGCATTAGCATTTTATATAGTAGTTTTATAAGATGCTGATGCCCTGTTTATATTTGTAAAAATAAATTATTACCTGCTATTTTATAATATCTAACAGCATAAAGTAGTAGGTCGGCATAAACAAATATTGCAGTATATTTATTATTGGCAGAAATGTTTTAAGATTAATAAATATAGGACAGCAAATAATAGAGCCTAGAGAGAAAACCGGTATAGTTGAGCAATAGGAAATATTGTTTTTAATTAGCCTGGTCAGTAGAAAAACAAATAATATAACTATTGCACAGTAGCTGGCAGTTATGACAGCCTCCTTTAAAATACCTTTATTTATGCCTATAATAAAAATAGAAATTAGTCCTGAAATTGCTGAAAAGAATACAGGAATACCAATATCAAAAATACAAAGCTTATTAGTTATTTTGTTTTTTGAGTCCTTAAGAAAGGTAAAGCCACCGGCTAAGCCTGAAATAAATATAAAAACTGCAACTACACCTCGTACAGGAGTTTTTATAAAGTCTAAAATATCTATATTATTTGAGGAAATATAAGTACCGTCAGTCTGGCTGTAATTAAAATGAAAGGTACGGCCGGCTTCAAGATATTGAGTGTAACCAGCCTTTAATTGCTCATAGTATTCGTCAGAAATATTATAAAAAATATTTGAGTCCTCCATATCCTTAGTAAGAGTATAATATCCAGCTTCCTTAAAAACATATGTAAAGAACAGCTCATTACTAAGCGGTACAATAGAGCTGTCAGGCTTTGAATGTACATCAATAAGACCTTTTAGTGAGTTTTGTGAAACCTTAGCCTCAAAGCCGGGAAGAATACTATAACCACATTGTATTTCACCAGTCAGAATATCCTTATCCATAGTTTCTATGTCGTCATAAACTGTAAAGACTACAACACTATTTTTGTCTGTAGTATTAAGAGATAAAACCAGCTCCTTTGAAAGTGTAGTCTTATCCAGGTCAATTACTCCAATAGATAAAGAGGCAGTAAGTGAGCTGCTATAGGATTTTAGCATTAACGCACTTACAGGAATTAAAAGTAAAACTAATATGAAAAATATGTTTTTAAGCTGTCGCTTAGAAAGATAATAAAACCAAGTAAAAAATTGTTTCATTTAAGCTGCTCTCCTTTTGTGAACAGTATTTTTTATAATACAGGTCAGTGTAAAATAAAATATAGTAAAAATCATAAGATAAATATAAGGAATAATTGAAAAATCCCTTGCGGCTAGGTTGGATAATATTTCAAAGATGTAATGTGCAGGGAACAGCTTTCCTATATTTATTAGTGGCTTTGGAAGCATTATTAATGGAATAAATAAGCCTGAGGCAAAGGCTATAAAAATATTAAATAGGAATATAAATAGTATGCAGGCTACATTACTATTAAATAATTCATATAAAAGTAATGTAAAAGAGGACAGTGCTAAAATTCCTATAATTATAGCTAACAGCATATTAATAGATGTGCCAATTTTGAAAAAGTAAAATAAAATTGGTGCCAGCACCAGCAGGCAGAATATATATGTAATAACTACGGAAATATATTTTATGAATAGCTGCTTTGTAATGCCTATATTATTTTGAAGCAATCTATTGGATAAATGGGAATTGTATTTTGTGTAGGTGGTTGCAGTATTTATTGCAAAAAACAGCAATATCATAATAACTGCTGCTAAACAGTAATAAGCTACAAGGGAAATATCTCCGGTTGCTGTAATAGTATGCTCATTAAAGGTGGTGGCTCTTTTTAATACCATATATACATATGTCATATTTAACCGGTCTAACATATCCTGCTTTGCGTAGGATTTGTAATGTGCATTATAAAAGTCAATAGAGGTGTAGATGCCTGACTGGGCTGTGTCAAGCAGTGAAGCACAGGCTTTAGCAATTTCAGCAATCATACTAGCCTCAAAGCCAGAGTTTTTCGGAAAAACTATTTCTATTGGAGTATTAGTTCCGTTCATAATATCCTTGGCAGCATTTTCCTGTAGGATAACGCCAGCATAGATTTTGCCGTTATCCAGATAGTCATTAAGCTCAGCTCTGGTGCAGGTAATAAAGGAAGCATATTCAGCTACACTTTTAGAATTAGTAATTAAATTGGTAATAGCGCCCATTACAGCGGTATCGTCCTCTATTACAAGACCTAAGGTTACATTAAAGTTGGACTCATCATTATAAAGATATTTTGTTCCACAAAAAGCAATTATACCTATAACAGCGATAAGTATAATTGTAGAAAAAATAAGCTTAGGTATTTTTGTAAGAGTGTTTTTGATTTCTGCTTTTAGTAATATTTTAAATTTCATTGCGTCTATGCCATAATTTCTTTAATTAACAGGTTGCCACGAATGTTTTTGTCGATTTGGTGAAGGGATTTGTCCTTTAGTACAAATACTCTGTCACACAAAGCTAACTCCTCCTCATCATGGGTAGCAATACATATGCCGCCACCAGAGGTCTTATAGGAGTTTAAATATGTATGAATAATATTTTTTGCCACTAAATCAAGAGCAGCAGCAGGCTCGTCAAGAACTAAAAAGGTAGGCTTTTTAGCTAAGGCAATGCCAATAGAAAGTCTTTTTTTCATACCACCAGAAAGGTTTTTAACCTTGGTTTGTAAAAATTCATCTATACCTAGTGAATGAAGCACACCGTTTTCTAATTCCTCTTTCATATTAAGAGGACTGTCACAGTACCAAAGACGCAGATTGTCATAGGTGGATAAATCTTCAATAAGAGGGTTTTCTTGTGGAATATAACCAATAGTTTGTGACAGAAGTTTTTTGTCCTTTAAAAGAGAGGTGGAAGTATCGTTTATGGTAATGGTGCCATTAAAATGAGAGCCTTCTCCACAAATAATATTTAGCAGAGTGGTTTTTCCAGAGCCATTCATACCAATAATTCCCACACATTCACCAGCCTTTAAGGTTAGTGAAACATTGCTTAGAATAGATTTTTTTCTAAAGGCTTTACTAATATTTTGTATATTGATTTTATAAACTTTGTTTGCATTAGCTTCATTTTCCATTAAAAGGTTACCTCATTTCATTCTTGAAATTCCTACGAAAAATTATGGAATAAGTATATTACAACTAATTGCAATTATCAAGACAGTAAAAATTTAGTAGTAAAGTCAGGACATAGCTTGATATATTAAGGTTTTAGCG
Source organism: uncultured Eubacteriales bacterium (assembly GCA_900539455.1). Taxonomy (GTDB): domain Bacteria; phylum Bacillota; class Clostridia; order Lachnospirales; family Lachnospiraceae; genus SVEL01. Next base: position 38,490 of record UQCD01000005.1, on the reverse strand, counting down.
TGTAAATAGTATACAGATATTTATATCCGGTGCGATTTTCAGTTTTTATTTTTAAGGTTTCTGGAAATATTAGCTGTTTTTTAAATTGAAGTAAGGTATTTTGCAGGGAAGTATTATCATTATAAATGTTTTCGGAAACATAAATAGCATTAATATGGGAAAAATCTAAATAATTGTTGAAGGCTTGGGAGTATATAGCATTGGCATTATAGATATTTTCGGTGTAGGTATTAAAAAAGGTATTGTCATCAGAATACTGTTGGATTTCAAAAACAATATTGTCCTGCTTTATATAAATATTTTCTACCATAGCAGGATTGCTTTCATGGTGGTGCAAAGGGTTGGCACTTTTATAAGAAGTAAAAATCAGGTATATAAATATTAGTGAAAGTAATGGAAAGGCAAAAATGCCATAGGTAATATTTTTAAAGATTTTCTTGATGGAATGATTAATAGCATACAGATAAAAGCCAATAGAATATAAAAGGCTTGCAAAAATAAAAATGTAAACAATAAAGTCCAGACGAACGGACAGGCTTTCTCCAATAGGCATAATCTGCATAAGACTAAAAAGGGGATGAACAGTATATTTATTAGAAATATTACCATATATTCCAATAATAATCAGGGCAGCAGCAAGTACAATAGAAAATATAGTAATTAAACTTTTAAAAATGGAAGAGGTATAATTTTTGCCAACTAAAAAATAATTTTTAAAGGTATTACAGATTTCTGCAGGAAATATAATAATTGCAATAATAAGGGAACGAAAAATACTGTTTTTAGAAGTAAAGGGGTGGTAAAGGTAGGCGGTAAAATAGTGTATGTTTGAAGCGTTTACTCTGAAAACAGGTGTAAAAAGCAGGATAATAACAGGTATTATTAAAATAATAAAGAGTATTTCTGACATCCTAAAGATTTTTTCAACACCACTTTTAGCAATATATAGGCACAAAACAAATATTACCAGTAAAAACAGTGGCTTGGTAGCTGGTATTCCAAAGCAGTTATACAGTGTAAAGAAAATAATAGACAAGTCAAGGTAAATCATTAGCAGGTATTTAACTATAAATAGAAGGTTAAAGAAAACGCATATACCTTTTGCCCTTGGGTTAATAAATTTTGTTAAAGCAAGAAGGATAAGTGAAAATACAAGAGTTGAGGTAAAGGAGAGAATAAAGTCTGTAAGGCTTACATAATCATATAAAAATAAAAACAAAGCAGGGCAGACAGAGGTACAAAAAAAGCATTTATACATTTGATTTGAGGATATTTTCCTATTACCATTAAACATATTATTTCTCCTTGTTATTTCTAAAAATACTAACCTTTTTCATAAGAATAAAGGGTGCTCTGATAAAGTTATCTTTGTTGTCTGTGTATATATCTCTTGAAACACTTGGCATAAGATAAGGAAAACCAAAGCTGTTCAGCCTTATTAAATGAACAATTATAAATATCCAGCCTGCAATTATTCCAAATATACCTAAAAAGTGAGCCATAAATATTTGTATATACTTTATAAAGTTAAAGGCACTAGCCATTTCCTCAGAGGGAATAGCAAAGGAGGCAAGTGCTGTAAGAGCTACAATTACAACGATAATGGGACTTACTAGGCCGGCACTTACTGCAGCCTGTCCCACAATTAAGCCACCTACAATACCAATGGTATTATTAGAGGGACCAGGAATACGAATACCAGCCTCCTTTAACAGTTCAAATGCCAGCTCCATTAATAAGACCTCTGTGGTAATAGAAAAGGGTACATCTATTCTTGCCTCATACAAGGTATAAAGGAGCTTTTTAGGTATAATTTCAGGATTGTAAAGCAGGGCTGCAATATATATTGCAGGCAGGGTAATAGCAAAAAAGGAGGCAATGTACCTGATAATTCGTGCCAGACTTACAACAGAATACCTTGAAAAATAGTCATCGGCAGTTTTAAAAAAGCTGCTGTAGAAGGTTGGAAGTATTAAAACTAAGGGCGAATTGTCTACTAATAAAACTATTCGTCCGTCCATAAGGGACATTGCAGCCTTGTCAGGACGCTCGGTGGTTTCATATTGAGGAAAAGGGGAAAAAGGAGAGCTTTCTGTAAGCTGCTCTATTATTCCAGAATCGTGTATATATTCTAGGTCGTTTTCCATCTGGTCTAACATACTATTTATTCTGTCTAAAACGCTGGGTCTGGTAAGTGGCTCTATATACATAATGGCAACAGTGGTTTTAGTAAGCTTTCCAATAATTCTTTCCTTAACCTTTAGGGCAGGATTTCTAATACGCTTTCTTACTAAGGCAGTATTTGCCTTTAAGGCATCACAAAAGCTTTCCTTACAGCCTCGTACAGCCTTTTCATTTTGAGAGGAGGAAACACCAATGTTGGGATAGCCCTTAGATTTTATTTTTAGAGCTTTGTCATAGCCGTCAATAAAGAATACTCCGTCACCTATCATAACACCCATAATAGCCTCATCTATTGTGGCGAGCTCTTTAACATCAGTTATGCCTAAGGCATTATTTTTTAGAAACTGATACTGCTTTTCCTTTGGCATATCCATCATCTGACAGATAAATTTTCCAATAACAGATTCGGAAACCGTTAGATTATTAAGGGCAACCTCTACATAAAATATACTTGCTTTTACATTGCCAGAGGGACCTAAAAACATAGTACGCTCTTTAATGTCATCACAATCCTTAATTTTTGCCCTAAAGGCATTCAGGTTTTCGTCAATATTTCTGCTTAGCATAGAAACTCCTTAAATTACATAATGATCATAAGCTCTATTTTGTTAGCTATAGTATTTCCAAATTTTAATAGATTATAAATAAAATTAAAGTATAAAAAATACTGTATACAAAATACATTGAAGTTTTATAAGCCTTATGTTAAACTTGATACTGTAACGAAAGTGTGTATCAGGAGGTTTTTATGAAATATGTAAAGGTCAGGGCACATGGTAAAATCAATCTTGCTTTAGATGTTATCAGAAAAAGAGAAGATGGTTATCATGATGTTAGAATGATAATGCAGTCAGTAGGCATTTATGATAAAGTGGAAATAGAGTATTTAGGAAAAGAACCTAAAGGACAATATAAAATTGATATAGAAACAAATCTTAAGTTTTTGCCGGTTAATGAGAATAATTTGGCATATAAGGCGGCAGAATTATTAATGGAGGAGTTTGAAATTAATGCACATATTATTATCAGAATTAGAAAGATGATACCTGTGGCAGCAGGAATGGCTGGTGGAAGTGCAGATTGTGCCGCAGTGTTAAAGGGTATTAATATAATGTTTAAGCTGGGGCTTGATGAGGAGGCCTTAAAGGAACGGGGAGTTAAGCTTGGTGCTGATATTCCTTATTGTATTATGGGAGGTACAGCATTATCAGAGGGAATAGGAGAGATACTTACTCCGTTAAAGCCTATGCCGGACTGCTATATTGTATTGGCAAAGCCATTTATTAATGTATCAACAAAGTTTGTTTATACTAATCTTAAAGTCAATGAACTTAAATATCACCCAGATGTTGACGGAATGATAGAGGCTATAAATAACAATGATTTCTATGGTATGGCATCAAGGCTTGGAAATGTTCTGGAAACAGTTACACAAAAGGAATATCCAATTATAAATGAGATAAAGAAAAATATGATAGATATGGGTGCTGTAAATGCTGTTATGAGTGGAAGCGGTCCAACAGTATTTGGTCTTTTTGATGATGTGGAAAAGGCAAAATATACATATAAAGCCTTAAAGGCTTCAGATTATTGCAAGCAGGTATATATTACAGACGGAGGTAATGGTGATGAAAGATATTAGTCTTAAAATGAATGACTATTTACCCCTTAGAGATGTTGTATTTAATACCCTGAGAGAAGCTATATTAACAGGTGATATAGAGCCAGGGGAAAGACTTATGGAAATACGGCTGGCTGAAAAGCTGGGAGTCAGCAGAACACCTATAAGAGAAGCTATAAGAATGTTGCAGCTAGAGGGACTTGTTAATATGACCCCTAGAAAGGGAACTGTGGTAGCTGAGATTTCCAAAGAAGATTTAAAAAATGTATTAGAGGTAAGAAAGGTATTAGAGCAGCTTGCAGTAGAAAAGGCCTGCGAAAATGTTTCGGATGAGGCTGTAAGTGAATTAAGGGAAAATCTTAAAGAGTTTAATGCAGCAATTAAAAAGAAAAATCCTAGTGATATTGCAAAGATAGATGTTGCCTTTCATGATATTATATATAGAATTACAGGCAATGACAGACTTATACAGATTTTGTACAATATTAGGGAGCAGATGTACAGATACCGTCTGGAATATATAAAGGATCAGGATACTAGACAGACTGTTGTGCGGGATCACGAAAATCTTATTGAAGCAATAGTTAATAAAGATGTTGAAAAGGCAAAAAGTATTATTGTTGCCCATATAGAGCATCAGGAAAAAACCATAATGGAGAATATGGGCTTTGAAAATGAATAATGGTACAAATTATAAATTGACAATTTCATATGACGGAAAAGCCTATGACGGCTGGCAAAAGCAGGGAAACACCCACAGGACTATACAGGAAAAAATAGAAACCTTACTATCCAGACTTGAGGACAGACAGATAGAAATTCACGGGGCTGGCAGAACAGATGCAGGAGTTCATGCAAAGGGACAGGTTTGCAGTGTTAACTTGTACAAAAAATGGGACGAGGAAGTATTGCTTGAAGCGATGAATGAGTATCTGCCACAGGATATTGCTGTTGTAAAGGTGGAAAAGGCAGAAGAAAGGTTTCATGCCAGACTTAGTGCAACTGCAAAAACCTATAAATACAGGATTAATAACAATGGCATAAAAAATGTGTTTGACCGTAATTATGTGTATACTGTCAAGGAAAAGCTTAATACAGAAAAAATGCAGCAGGCAGCCACATATTTAATAGGAACTCACGATTTTAAAGCCTTTTGTGCCAATAAGCACATGAAAAAATCTACAGTAAGGACTATTTACAATATCCAAATAGAAAATATAAAGGGTGAAATAGTCCTAACATTTTATGGCAATGGCTTTTTATATAATATGATTAGGATAATTACAGGTACACTTATTGAGGTGGGAAAAGGCGTGAGAGAGCCTTCAGCCATGATGGAAATATTAAATAGTAAAAATAGGCAGAATGCAGGCTTTACAGCACCACCTAATGGACTTATACTATGGAATGTAGAGTATAGTAAACTTTAACCAGAAAAAATAGTGAAGGAGGCCCTAATATGGCTAATCAAAATGACATAGAAAATATAGTAAAAATGCTTGATGCAAAAACAGGAGCAGGAATCAGCAGAATAAAAATAGATATATCTGATGAAAATGAAAATGGAACAATTACAGAAGAAACACATTATGGAAGATGCGATATTAAGGGAGAATGTGTTCCGGAAATTACAAAAAACGTGAAAGAGTCTTAATATTTAGTTTGGCTATGACGATATATAAGTGAAACGAAAATTTGTATTGCCAAGGAGGGTAACTATGAGCGTAAACGGAATTTACACAAACACCTACAGCAGCTATGATACAACAAGCTATAGTAGTACAAAAGCAAGTAACACAAAGACAAGTGAAAGGTCATCTGCAAAGACAGCTAAGGAAGAACAGAGTGCTGTATATGAGCCTGGCACCAGCAAGATGACACAAGAGGAGAGAACAGCTTTAGTAGCAAAGCTTAAGGCAGATACAGAAAGCAGAGTAAACAGCCTTAAATCTTTAGTTTCTGATATGTTCTTAAAACAGGGCAGGAAGGTACAAAATAGTGATGATATTTGGTCTATGCTTGCAAGTGGCAATTTTACAGTAGATGCAAAAACTGCTGCAAATGCTAAGGCAGAAATATCAGAAGATGGATATTGGGGTGTAAATCAGACCTCTGATAGAATTTTTGAAATGGCAAAGGCTCTTTCAGGCGGCGATTCAGAAAAAATGGAAAAGATGGTAGATGCTTTCAAAAAGGGCTTTGACCAGGCTACAAAGGCATGGGGAAGATCCTTACCAGACATTTCTCAAAAGACTTATGATGCAGTTATGAAGAAATTTGAGGATTATAAAAACGGCGTGGAAGCATAATTTAAGGAAAATAGCATGAATAAAGATGTTGTGATTGAGGTTGTAGGAACACATACTACCGACGGAGATAGTGAAGTTATAAAGTCAAAATGCAGCGGACAGTATTACGAAAAGAATGGTAAATACTATTTCTTATATGAAGAGTTGACGGAAAACGGAAAAGTAAAAAATATCATAAAGGTTGATGACCAGTTGGTAGAGGTTATTAAAAAAGGCTCTACTAACACCCATTTGTTTTATCAGGTGGGAGAAACAGTAAATTGCAGTTATGATACACCCTTTGGTTGTATTCCTATAGGCATCAATACAGAATGTCTGAATATTTACAAGGGAAACCACCACATAAAAGTGGTGGTTTCCTATGTAATGCTTTGTGATGATAAGCAGGTTGCCAAGTGCAGGCTGCAGATAGAAGCCAGAGACTAATATAAGTCTTGTATTGTAACAAGACTTATATTAGTGCTTACATTATTATATTAGGGTTTATATTCTATTAGTGCGTATACTTTGTTAGGACTTACACTCTGCCATAGTTGGCAAGTAAGCCTTTTTTTATGTCATAAAGCTTGTCTGATAAGTCAACATGAACTCTGTGTGGATTTACAAGTCTTCTGGTTTCGTCCCATAAGGTATCTAACTCGCTATCACAGTAGGCTTTGATTTCACTTACAGAAGGTGAGGTATAGGTGCAGATACCTTTGCTAAATACCTGTACCAGCATTTCTTTTATAGTGTAGGTGCCAGCCTTAAGGAGAGTTTTCTTCCAGGTTTCAATAGGGTCAAAAATCATTAAATCTTCATTTTCATCAAAGGATTCATCTGCTAAGGCAATAAGGTCTGCCTTGATTTTATTGGTTTCCTTATCATAAATACGGAATACCGTTTTATTTCCCGGATTTGTAATTTTCTCTGTGTTTTCAGATAATTTAATTTTTGGTAGAAATTCTCCCGTATCAGTATCCATTATTGCAGCTAATTTATATACACCACCAAAGGAAGGGCAGTCTTTACTTGTAATAAGGTTTGTGCCAACACCCCAGGAGGTAATCTTTGCACCCTGTGTTTTAAGGGAGTCTATAAGATATTCGTCTAAATCACTTGAGGCTGAAATAACTGCGTCAGTAAAGCCGGCAGCATCTAACATTTTTCTGGCTTCCTTTGAAAGATATGCCAAGTCGCCACTATCTAATCTGATACCATAGAAGGTAAGAGGAATACCAGCCTGCTTCATTTCAGTAAATACCTTAATTGCATTTGGAACACCACTTTTTAAGGTATCATAGGTATCTACAAGTAATATACAAGCGTCTGGATAAAGGTCTGCATAGGTTTTAAAGGCAGTATATTCATCCTTAAAGCTCATTATCCAGCTATGCGCATGAGTTCCTTTTACTGGTACATCGCACATTTTGCCAGTAAGCACGCAGGAAGTACCTATACATCCACCTATTACAGCAGCCCTTGCACCATATATTCCCGCGTCTGGTCCTTGCGCTCTTCTAAGTCCAAATTCCATAATTCCGTCACCCTTTGCAGCATAGGCAACTCTTGATGCCTTGGTTGCAATTAAGCTTTGGTGATTAACAATATTAAGTAATGCAGTTTCTACAAGCTGTGCCTCCATAATAGGAGCAATAATCTTAATAAGTGGCTCCTTTGGAAAAACAACAGAGCCTTCTGGAATAGCATATATATCTCCTGAAAAATGGAAAGAGGACAAGTAGTTTAAAAAGTCCTCATCAAAAAGCTGCAGGCTTCTAAGATACTCAATGTCATCATAAGAAAAATTAAGGCTTTTTATGTAATCAATAGCCTGTTCAAGACCACAGCATATAGCATAACCACTACCAGACGGATTTTTTCTGTAGAAAACATCAAAAATAACAGTTTCAGTAGAGTTACTTTTAAAATATCCCTGCATCATTGTAAGCTCATAAAGGTCGGTTAATAAAGTTAGATTTCTTTCTGACATAATTGCCTCCAAAATAAAGTTTAGTAAATAAGGATGGTGCTTATATATTTGTGTAAAGGTATAAGCTTATTATACCTAATTTAATGAATATATTATCATACAATGCTCTATTTTAAAATAATCCTTTTACAAGAAAATCCAACATATTGACAAAAAATGTCATAAGTTGTAACATAAAAAGATAGATGGGCAAACTTGAGGTGACTTGAGGACGCAAAGCTTGGAGTCTTGTTATATATTGTGATATTTGGTTATTATGTATTGATATTTAATTAGATAGTTCGGCTGCAACAGAAATGTTGTGGCCTTTTTGCGTATATAAAAGTTATAAGCACCGTACTTGATGAAGTTGGTTTGCTTTTACTATAAAATAAAAGATAGGAAGGAAGAAGATTATGTCATTACCAACAAGTGTAATTAGTTCTGGAGGATTAAGATATAAGGGGATTGGAGAGGAAAATAACAGTAGCAATACATTAAAGTCTAGCTCTAGTATAATAAAAAGTAGCAGTAATACTATTAAGTCCTCTAGTACCGTAACAAATAGCAGCAATACTATTAAAACCAGCTCAAATACAGTAAAAAACAGTAGTAGTACAATAAAAAATAGTTCTAGTACAGTAAAAAGTAGTAGTAATACTATAAGAAACAGCTCCAGTACAGTAAAAAGCAGCAGTAATACCATAAAAACTGGCTCTACAACAATTAAAAATACTAATTCAACCTTACAAACACGCAGGGGAAATAAAGTGGATTATGTAGTAAAAGAAGGAAGTGCCTTAGAAGCCTCTCTTAATAATCCACGAAATGGCGTGAACAATATGGTACGAACTATAAATAATGATTTAACAAGCAGTACAACAATAAAATATGGTGATTATAATAATTGTTCTCGCACAATAATATATATTACTGGAGAAAATAATTCCCTAAATGGTTCTGGAAGTAGTGTTCCGTCAATTATAGAGGTTGAAAAGGGAACTGTTTCATATATATGTCCTGTAGATGAATATAATTTGGTGGAGGTAAAGAATTTAAGCAGTTATATAAACAAAATATTCGGTATGGGTAGCTTTATGCAGGACAAGCTGGAAAATTATTTAGGACAAGATGTTTTATTGTCTGGTACATATTCCTTAGGAGAGTATGAGGTTCCGTTTGTAAATGGCAGTATAAAATATTTTGGAGAATTAACCATTAGTCAAAATTCAGATAAAAGTACAACTGCACAGGTTGATATAGATATTAATAAGACAATAGATGAGATTAATAAGTTTATAAAAGAAAATAGTGACAGAATAACAAGCGAAAAGAGCTTGTCTGTAAACTATGGAAGTGTTGAAATGACTGGCAAGGATGGAAATATATATGTTGGAGTAAAAAATAAAGAGGGATTAAAGGTGCAGTTAAATATATCAGCACTTCAGAAAAGAATATTAGATTTAACTGTATCAAAGGAGCAAGGACTTGATGATAATAAGACCGTAAATACAGGAGTGGAGTTTGTAGTTGATTTAATGAACATTGATAATACAGGTAAAAATGAGGAAGAGGGAGGAATACAAATGTTTGATAGCTTGGAGGATTCATTTAAGCTAGGAATGGCAATCGCAGGAACTGCAATAGGAGTTGGAGCTGCATATAAATTTTGTAGCTGGGGAATAGGTGTAATCGGCGGAATGATTGGGGTTGGTGAAGAATTAATACCATCATTCTTATAATAGATAGGAGAAAAAATGATAAAAAAGTTAGTAAAAAATAAAGAAAAAATAAGCTTGTTGTTAGTAATTAGTGTGTTTGCAGCCCTGACTATATTTGGAATTATAAAGGAAAGAGGAAAAAATATATCAGAGGAACAAATATTGGAAGTAAAAAAAGAAATAGAAGAACAAAATGAAAGTGTGGAAATATTTTACAAGGATTGGGATAAAAAGGAAAAAGGGTTTGAATATGAATTAACAGATGATATGGATGAAGTATATGCAGCTTTAGAGGACATAAAAGAAATTTTGGATAGATTGCCAGAAGGTATTGTAGAAGAGGTTTTAAGGACACCTGAAGAAGCTAAAGCAAACACAGTAGTAGGCAGTGCAAAAGCTTATCAGGGAGTGAATATAGTAATTTGCTCAGAAATATATGAGGAAAATATAGGGGGGTATGTTACAACGGGATTAACGAATTATAACTATAGAACACAGAAATATAATATATATATTGCTGTAAAATCAACAGAAAATGTAAAACGAGTCTTTGCCCATGAATTGTATCATTTTTTTCAAAATAGAATTATAGTAAAAAATAGAGAAGAAGAATGTTATACAAGTTTAGAATGGCAGAAGGAGCTACCAGATAATTTTTCATATTATGAAACTTATGATACAGTAATATCGATCGATAGTAAATATACAGCAGAGGCAGAAAGCAATATAGAAAATGTATATTTTGTAACTGCATATTCTAAGAAGAGAGATGAGGAAGATAAATGTGAGTTGTTTTCCTATTTATTATCCACCGATGAGAAAAGTGATTTGCCAAGAGCATACAAAAGCTCCCATGTAAAGAAACGCGTAAAAATGATAATAGACGAGATAGACGAATATTTTGATACAGTAGATGAAAATGCCTATTGGAATAAAATTTATAATGAAAAAGTATTAAATTATTAAACCTAAGTGTATAAAAATAATTACGGAGAAAAATCATGAAAAAAGAGTGTATATTAAGAAAAAATCTTATAATAAAGATAAAAAATCAAAAAGTTGTTATGACAGAAACCTTTATTGTGCATAGGGAAACAGCACATGGGTTGTTTGTACTGGATTTAACCAGCCAATGTAGTATTCCTGATTTAGATATATTACCTGTTATATATACTGAATGTGAAAGTGATGAAATCGAATATAGAGTAACAAAGGATAATATAGTTATTGGGAGGCTTGAGGATACATGTTTAATTTAGGCTTTAATAATAAGTACAAAATAGTACATATATGTAACGAATTAGGAGAAAATGTTATAGGCGGAGCAGGTACATATTTAAATGAAATATATAGATATAAGCACAAGGATATGGGATTTGTGTATGTGGATTTTGATTATAGAGAATCAAAGCAGTTTATAGAGGGCTTTGGGGATAAAAAGGACATTCTTGTAATTACCCCTGATGAGCTACAGATTTTGGATAAGATAGATTGTGACATAGTGGTTATACACTTTTATGAACTGTATTTCTGCTTAAGAGAAGAATTTGTAAATAATAATAAAATTGCATATGTTATTCATTCAGTACCAACTACCGAGCCTATGTCAGAGGTAGACTTTTTTGGTGGAAATGATGATGTAAGATATAAATTTCAAACAATATGTGATTTAGCAGATGTACTTATATGTGTTTCAAGAGCAGAAAAATCTAAATTAATAAAAATTTTCCCAGAATATGAGAATAAAATAATTGTTGTGTATAACGGAATAACATTTAATGATTATGCAAAGAAAAATATAAACTATAAGACAAAAAGAAAGCTTTTTGGATATATAGGGCGTATAGATTCCAGAAAAGGAATTTTGGAAACCATAGAGGCTATTAAAAATTTAGATGTAGAGCTTTTAATTGCAGGAATGGTTAACGATGATGAATATTTCAGATTAATTAAAGGCTATATTGACGGAGGAGATTTGTGGAATAAGGTTAAATTTATGGGCTGGTGTCAGGGAAAAAGAAAAGAAGAATTTTTTGGTAAGATAGATGCTTTAATTATTCCTTCAATGTATGAGCCTTTTGGATATGTTGCATTAGAAGCAATGAATTATATGGTGCCAGTTATAAGCTCTAATAATGGAGGCTTAGATGAAATTTTGTGTGGATATAAGTATAAATATGCTCCATACAAAGTGGGAGCATTGAAAAAATGTATAGAAGATTTCTGTAATGACCCAACACCAGTAATTAATCAGCAAATGGAAGTTATAAAAAGGAGTAAAACTAATTTTTCAGCAGATAAAATGTGTGACAGATATTATGAATTATGGGAAGGAATGATTAACAAATGATGAAGAAAAGCTTTGCCTTTGAAGATATATATAAGGTTGAAAAAGTAGAATTGCTATATAAAAATTTGGGAGATAAGAAATTCAAGGTTGCAGAAATGGAAAAGGAAAATAACTGGTGGAGGGTTGAATTAGAAGAAGCTGATAATGACAAGCTGCTAATTTACAAGTTTGCAATTAATGAAAATATAAGATTAAATGATTATAATGCAGGTAAATATGTTGAGGAATTAAATGGAGAAATTTTTTCGGTATACAATTCTGGGACAGATATTGATAGTAATAATAAAATATTAAGTAATACCATTAGCTGTAATTTAGAAAATAACAAAAAGAACTATGTGGTAAGGCGTGACAGGCACATTGAAGTCATAGTGGATATTATGAATTTAAAGGGACTTCATAGTGCTACAATAATATGGTATCAACCTGACGGACATATTTACTGTATTGAGGAGAGGGCTGTAGAAAACAAATTTACTACTAACTTAGGAGTAAGGGTTAGCTTTTTAGTTCATATGAATTGGAACGCAGGAGATTTTTATAAGGGAATGTGGACTTATTCAGTGTTTGTAGATGGAAAAATCATAAAGCAGGATTATTTTATGGTACAGACTATAAATAGGGAAATATGTAATTACAGCAGAATGATAAGGCAAAAGTAAAGAAAGGTAAAAGCAAAAAAGTAATTGTAGATGAATAAAGAAACGAACGAAAATGATAATAGATGAGCTTGATAAATATTTTGATACAGTAGATGAAAATGCTTACTGGAATATTGTTTACGAAGAAAAGGTAAAGTAATGAAAATAAAATATGATAAACACCAATATTCCTTGTAAAATATAGTTTTTTTAAGTATAATTAACCCTAGAGTGTCTTTAAAATTCTGATTTGATAAAAGTATCAGAAATTTATATAAAGGTATTATCAATGGATTGAAACCTAGGAGGTTTTTATGGTTAGGTTAATTTTAATCGTACTGTTTTTGCTGGTGTTTTTTATAGTAGGAATAGGTATGAGCATACTTCTTTTTATAATTGGATTGTTTAATCAGAAGGCAAAGGATTATATTGCATATTACATAGTAAAGGGTGCATTTAAGATAATTTTATTTTTGGCAGGCACCAAGGTTATTGTAAAGGGACTGGAAAATATTCCGAAAAATGAGGCTGTATTGTATGTGGGCAACCATAGAAGCTTTTTTGATATAGTAGTAGGCTATTCCATTATTCCTCCAAGATGTGGTTTTATTTCCAAAAAGGAAATCAAAAAGGTATTGCCACTTGGCGTATGGATGTATTTTATGAGATGTATATTCCTTGATAGAAGCAGCATTGAGGCGGCTATTAAAATGATAAATACAGGTGTGGAGCATATAAAGTCAGGTATTTCCATATTTATATTTCCGGAGGGAACAAGAGGAAAAACAGATGATGAAATGTTAGAATTCAAAGAGGGCAGCTTTAAAATTGCCAAGAAAGCAAAGTGCAGAATTGTACCTATTGCCTTTAATAATACAAGTGCTGTGTTGGAAAATCAGTTTCCTAAAATAAAGAAGGCAACAGTTTGCGTTGAATTTGGAGAGCCGATAGATATAGAGGCACTTTCCAAGGAAGAAAAGAAATCACTTTCAACATATTCACAAAATATTGTTAGAGAAATGGTAAGTAAAAATAAAGAATTAATTAAAAATTAATTGTAATATATTGGTTTAAATGATAGAATGACAAAAGAAATTTAGAAAGAGAGGATATTTTATGTTAGCTATTGGTACAGTAGGTATAGTTTTATTAGTGATAATAGCTATTCTTATAATTGCAATAATTGCACTTTATATATTGGGAAGAAGAATGCAAAAGAAAGAGGCTGAATCTCAAAGCCAAATGGAGGCAGCATCACAGAGCATGACCTTTTATATTATTGATATGAAAAGGATGAAATTTAAGGATGCAAATCTTCCAAAGATTGTTATGGAGCAGACTCCAAAGTATGCCAGAAGAGTTAAGCTTCCTATCCTTAAGGTTAAGGTTGGACCAAGAGTTATGTCACTTATTTGTGACCCAAAGGTATTTGACACCTTAGCACCAAAGCAGGAGGTTAAGGCTAAGGTTAGCGGCATTTATGTTACTAGCGCAAAGAGAGTTAGAGGACCTATTGTAGAAACAGACCCTAAGAAGAGAAAAGAGCAGGAAAAGGCAGCAAAGAAGGCTGCTAAAGCTGCGGCAAAGGGAAAAAAGCCTGCAAAATAGGCTATGAAACATAAGGTTCCATTGACAATATAAAAAAAACACTTTATAATGTGAAGATGGTGGCTCAAGTAGCCATATTACAAATAAATACTACATTAATGACTGTGATAGAGATAGTAGTACATAAGTGAAGATTTTAGAGAGTTCGGGTAAGGTGAAAGCCGAATATTAGTAGCTTGTATATGAAAATCACTCTGGAGTTGCAGCAAGAAATATACTATAGCACTTATTAGTGCCTGTATAAGTAGAAGCTGCCGTACCTTCTGCGTTATAGAGGACGCATATAAACCGAAAGGAAGTATGTATCGTAACAGGTGGTATAAACGAAGCTTAGTCCCTCGTCCTATTACGGATGAGGGATTTTTTATATAGTAAAGGCATTAAAGCCATACAGAGCTTAAAAAGAAATATAAGCTTTTAAAATAGCTGAATTAAAAAATGAAGAAGGAGAATTTTACTATGTACGACAAGGTATCTACCAATCTTAACTTTGTTGAGAGAGAAAAGAAAACTGAAAAGTTCTGGAAAGACAATGACATTTTCAAAAAGTCAATGGAAAACAGAAAAGAAGGAGAAACATATACATTTTATGATGGACCTCCTACAGCTAATGGTAAACCACATATTGGTCATGTTTTAACAAGAGTTATAAAGGATATGATTCCAAGATACCGTACAATGAAGGGCTATATGGTTCCTAGAAAGGCTGGCTGGGATACTCACGGACTTCCAGTTGAATTAGAGGTTGAAAAGCTTTTAGGACTTGACGGAAAAGACCAGATTGAAGAATATGGTATGGAGCCATTTATTGAAAAGTGTAAGGAAAGTGTTTGGAAATACAAGGGTATGTGGGAGGATTTCTCGGGTACAGTAGGTTTCTGGGCAGATATGGAAAATCCATATGTAACATATGACAATAATTTTATAGAGTCAGAATGGTGGGCATTAAAGCAGATTTGGGATAAGAAGCTTTTATACAAGGGCTTTAAAATAGTTCCTTATTGTCCTCGCTGTGGTACTCCACTTTCAAGTCAGGAGGTAGCACAAGGCTATAAGGATGTAAAGGAACGCTCTGCTATAGCAAGATTTAAGGTTGTAGGTGAGGACGCATATTTCTTAGCATGGACAACAACACCTTGGACATTGCCTTCAAATGTAGCTCTTTGTGTAAATCCAAATGAAACCTATGCAAAGGTTAAGGCAGCAGACGGATATACTTATTATATGGCTGAGGCCTTACTTGATACAGTATTAGGAAAACTTGCAGTAAAGGCAGACCCTGAAAATGGTGTTGAAGCAAAGCCGGCGTACGAAATTCTTGAAAAATATGTAGGTAAGGATCTTGAATATAAAGAGTATGAGCCATTATTTGATTGTGCTATAGATATTTGCAAAAAGCAGGATAAGAAGGCGTATTTTGTAACCTGTGACACCTATGTAACACTTACAGACGGTACTGGTGTAGTTCATATTGCACCTGCCTTTGGTGAGGATGATGCTAAGGTTGGAAGAAATTACGATTTACCATTTGTACAGCTTGTAAATGGTAAGGGTGAAATGACAGAGGAAACTCCATATGCAGGAGTATTCTGCAAAAAGGCAGACCCTATGGTATTAACAGACCTTGATAAAAAGGGACTTTTATACGATGCACCTAAGTTTGAGCATAGCTATCCACACTGCTGGAGATGTGATACTCCACTTATTTACTATGCAAGAGAATCTTGGTTTATCAAGATGACTGCTGTAAAAGATGACCTTATTAGAAATAATAATACAATTAACTGGATTCCAGAATCAATCGGTACAGGTAGATTTGGAAACTGGCTTGAAAATGTTCAGGATTGGGGTGTTTCTCGTAACCGTTACTGGGGAACTCCAATGAATATCTGGGAATGTGAATGTGGATACCAGCACGCTGTTGGAAGCCGTGAGGAGCTTGTACAGATGAGTGGCAATGAAAAGGCTAAGACAGTTGAATTCCACAGACCATATATTGATGAAATTACAATTAAATGTCCAAAATGTGGAAAGGATATGAAGAGAATTCCAGAAGTATTAGACTGCTGGTTCGATTCAGGTGCTATGCCTTTTGCACAGCATCATTATCCATTTGAAAATAAAGAAACCTTTGAGGCACAGTTCCCGGCAGACTTTATTTCAGAGGCAGTTGACCAGACAAGAGGCTGGTTCTATACATTGCTTGCTGAATCTACCTTATTATTTAACAAGGCACCATACAAGAATGTTATTGTATTAGGACATGTACAGGATGAAAATGGCCAGAAGATGAGTAAGTCAAAGGGTAATGCGGTTGATCCATTCTCAGCACTTGAAACTCATGGAGCAGATGCTATTAGATGGTATTTTTACATTAACTCAGCTCCTTGGCTTCCAAACAGATTTCACGATAAGGCTGTAACAGAAGGACAGAGAAAGTTCATGGGAACGCTTTGGAATACTTATGCGTTTTATGTATTATATGCTGAAATTGACCAGTTTGACCCAAGCAAGTATACACTTGATTATGATAAGCTTCCAGTAATGGATAAGTGGTTGCTTTCAAAGCTTAATACAGTTGTTGGAGAAGTAGATAACAACCTTGCTAACTACAGAATTCCAGAGGCAGCAAGAGCATTACAGGATTTCGTAGATGAAATGAGTAACTGGTATGTTCGTCGTTCAAGAGATAGATATTGGGCAAAGGGAATGGAACAGGATAAGATTAATGCTTATATGACACTTTATACAGCACTTGTAACTATTTGTAAGGCTGCTGCTCCAATGATTCCATTTATGACAGAGGATATTTACCAGAACCTTGTCAGAAATATTTACAAGGATGCTCCAGAAAGTATTCATTTATGCGATTTCCCTAAGGTTGATGAAAAGCTTATTGACAAAGACCTTGAGGATAAGATGGAAAAGGTGCTTGATATTGTTGTAATGGGTCGTGCTGCAAGAAACGAGTCAAACATTAAAAATCGTCAGCCAATCGGACAGATGTATATTAAAGCGGATTTTGAGTTGCCTAAGTTCTATATTGATATTATTGCAGATGAGTTAAATGTAAAGAATGTAGAATTTACAGATGATGTTAGAAGCTTTACAACCTATACATTTAAGCCACAGCTTAAAACTGTTGGACCAAAATATGGCAAGCAGTTGGGTGCAATTAAGGAATATCTTGCTGGTATTGATGGCAATGAAGCAATGGATAAGCTTAATGCAGGCGAAAATCTTGTATTTGACGCAAATGGCCCGGTAGAGCTTTCAAAGGACGATTTACTTATTGAAATGACTCAGATGGAAGGCTATGTATCACAAAATGACAACAATATTACAGTTGTATTAGATACAAACTTAACAGAGGAGCTTATTGAAGAAGGCTTTGTAAGAGAAATCATCTCAAAGGTTCAGACAATGAGAAAAGAGGCTGACTTTGAAGTAATGGATATGATTACAATTTATGTTGATAAGAATGATAAGATTGTAGACATTATAAAGAAAAATAAAGATATGATTATGTCAGAGGTTATGGCTAAGGATGTAGTTTGTGGCGAAGCCGATGGATATGTAAAGGAATGGAATATCAATGGAGAGAGTGTAACTCTTGGTGTTAAGAAGATGTAATTAGAACTTCTTAGTTTTGCAGCAGAGTAAAAAGAAGGTTAATATTAAAATGTCAGTTCAAAATCTGTTTGAAGTCTTTAGTATGGCTAGAGGCTGTTAGTAGGTGTTGGGCTGGCATTTTTATTGTGGTTTTATAAACAATGTATTGACAAATGCAAAATGTAATAAAGAGGACAGGGCAACAATATCAAAAGGCGACGAGTGGGCAAAAGAAACAGAATTTTAAAATAAACCATAACAAATATTGCGTATATGGGTAAAAAAGGTATATAATAAACACCAAATGATGTGTGAATTCAAGGAGGATTATTTAGATGAGTTCAGAATTTTCTAAAGAAGAATTTAAGAAAGATGTAAAAGATTACATAAAAGTTGTATCCAGAAAAACTATAGAAGAGGCTTCTCCTTTAGATATTTATATTGGTGTAGCTTATGGCTTAAAGGATTATATTATTGACCAATGGATTGCTACTCACAAAGAATATGAAAAGCAGGATGTTAAGACCGTTTACTATTTGTCAATGGAATTTCTTACAGGCAGAGCCTTAGGAAATATTATTATTAACTTAACTGCAAGAAAAGAGATAAAGGAAGCTATTGCGGAGTTAGGCTTAGACCTTAACACAATCGAGGATCAGGAGCCAGATGCAGCTTTAGGAAACGGTGGCTTAGGCCGTCTTGCAGCCTGCTTCTTGGATTCACTTGCTACTTTAGGTTATCCTGCATATGGCTGTGGTATCAGATATAGGTATGGTATGTTCAAGCAGGAAATCAGGGATGGCTATCAGGTAGAGGTGCCAGATAATTGGTTAGTTCACGGAAACCCATTTGAAGTAAGAAGAGAAGAGTATGCCTGTGAGGTTAAGTTTGGTGGATATACAAGATGGGTAAATGATAAGGACGGAAACAAAAGAGTTGAATTAGACGGATACCGTTCAGTAAGAGCTATTCCATATGATTTACCAATAGTAGGTTATGGAAATAATATTGTAAATACACTTCGTATCTGGGACGCTGAGCCAATTCAGCATTTTGTCTTGGATTCATTTAACAAAGGTGACTATATAAAAGCAACTGAGGAAGAAAATCTTGCAAAGAACATAGTTGAAGTTTTATATCCTTGTGATGATCATTACGCTGGTAAGGAATTAAGATTAAAACAGCAGTATTTCTTCGTATCAGCTAGTGTACAGACGGCTATTAAGAAATATTTAGATACCCATGAGGATATTAAAAAGTTACACGAAAAAGTAGTGTTCCAGCTTAATGATACACATCCAACTATATGCGTGGCAGAGCTTATGAGAATACTTATGGATGTGTATGATTTATCATGGGACGAAGCATGGGACATTACAACAAAGGCTACAGCTTATACAAACCATACAATTATGGCAGAGGCTTTGGAAAAATGGCCAGTAGATTTATTTTCAAATTTATTACCAAGATGCTTTGAAATTATTGAAGAAATCAATAGAAGATTTGTAGAAGAAATTAGAAAACGCTTTCCTAATGATGAAGGAAAGGTCAGCAGAATGGCTATTGTATGGGATAATCAAATCCGTATGGCAAACCTTGCAATATGTGCAGGCTTTTCTGTAAATGGTGTTGCAAAGCTTCACACAGAAATACTTGAAAAGCAGGAATTAAAAGACTTCTATGATATGATGCCAGAGAAGTTTAATAATAAAACAAATGGTATTACACAAAGAAGATTTTTGTTACATGGAAATCCATTACTTGCAGATTGGGTAACATCAAAGGTAGGTGATGGCTGGACCACCAACCTATCAGTAATCAAGGGCATTGAAAAGTATGTGGATGATAATCTTTGCCAGCAGGAATTTATTAATATTAAATACAAAAACAAGGTAAGACTTGCAAATTATATTAAAGAGCATAATGGAATAGAGGTAGACCCACATTCTATATTCGATGTACAGGTTAAGAGATTACATGAGTATAAAAGACAGCTTCTTAATATACTTCATATAATGTATTTGTACAATAATATAAAGGATTATCCGGACAGGCCATTTTATCCAAGAACATTTATATTTGGAGCAAAGGCTGCCGCTGGTTATCGTAGAGCAAAGCTTACAATAAAGCTTATTAATAGTGTTGCTGATGTTATTAATAATGATAAATCAATAAATGGAAAGATTAAGGTTGTATTTATTGAAAATTACTGTGTATCTAATGCAGAAATTATTTTTGCAGCAGCAGATGTAAGTGAGCAGATTTCAACTGCCAGCAAGGAAGCTTCTGGTACAGGTAATATGAAGTTTATGCTAAATGGTGCATTAACCTTAGGTACAATGGACGGAGCAAATGTTGAAATTGTAGAAGAGGTTGGCAGGGAGAACGCCTTTATCTTCGGTCTTTCATCAGACGAGGTCATAAATTATGAGAAAAACGGAGGTTACAATCCTTCAGAAATCATAAATAATGATATGGATTTAAGAAAAGTGCTTATGCAGCTTATAAATGGTACATATGCACCAGATGATCCAGACAGATTCAGAGAATTATATGACTCTCTATTAACAGATTATTATGGTACTCCAGATAGATATTTCATATTAAAGGATTTTGCTTCTTACGCAAAGGCACAGCAGGAGGTAGAAAAGGCTTACAATGACCCATTAGGCTGGGCAAGAAAGGCTATGTTAAATGTGGCTAATGTTGGAAAATTCTCCTCTGATAGAACTATTGAAGAGTATGCAAAAGAAATTTGGAAGCTTGAAAAGGTAAAAGTAGAAGTTTAATAGACTTTTAGTAGACATATCTTCTCATAGAACTACATATAATAGAACTATGGGAAGATATTTTTTAAAAATAATAAAAGAAAAAAGAAGTAGTATATTTAAGATAATTTTGTTAGCGTTAATTGCATTATGGATACCAACTATTTTGATTTATTTTTTAGGAGAGAAAAATGATAAAAAGGTATATAATGTAAAAAACAGTGGTAAAACTATAATAATGGAAAATGAAAAGCTGGATATAGAGGAATTTATTCCGTGTGTTGTTGCCTCTCAGATAGATATAAAATCTAATGAGGAGGTTATAAAAGCATTTACAGTAGTAATAAGAACCTACATAAATCGTCAAATGAAAAATAGTGCTTCCATAGAGGCTGATAAGCTGGGATTGCCGTACATTACCTATAGTCAAATGGAAAAGGTGTGGGAAAATGACTTTACAAAAAACTATAATATGCTAATGAAGTCAGTTTCAAATACAGCAATGGAAATGATCTATTACAATGATGAACTGATTGTGCCCTATTATCATTATCTTTCGTCCGGCAAAACAAGGACCGGAAGTGAGGTTGGAGAAAACTGCAATTTACCATATTTAAAAAGTGTTACATCTAAGGGGGACATTACAAATGAAAAATTTCTATCTATGAAAACAATGTCCTACGAAGAATTTGCAAATACTATAATGAAATTCAGAGATAGTATAGTAATTTCAAATGAAAATCCCTTAGAGGTTGTTTCTATAGTAGAAAGGGATAGTGCAGGCTATGTAAAAAATATACAGGTAGGGACTACCCTTCTTACAGGTGATGAGTTTATGAAATGCTTTGCATTAAATTCACCTGATTTTACAGTGGAGAATTACGAGGAAAAGGTAAGGATAATCACTAAAGGAAATGGACATGGACTAGGGTTAAGCATTGTAGGTGCAAATAATATGGCTGGGGAAGGAGCCAGCTACAAGGAAATCTTGTTGTATTACTATACTGATATAAAGATAAAATAAAATGCAATGGCAAAAGGAGAAGGTTTATGGGAAACATTAGGAAAAGGTTTAGTTGTATTTTTTTAGTAATAATGCTTGTGTGTTTAACTGCCTGCAATAAGGGAGAAGCTGGAAACAATAGTGAAAATGCAGGAGAAAAGGGAAGTGAAGGTGTAAACGCAGGCAACATTAGTGAGGATAATACAAATAATACAGCAAATGTAGCATATACACCTATAAAAATGTCTGATGATTTTAAAGCAGATAAGGAAGAATTGGCATTGTACGAAAGTCTTTTCTCATCAGATAGCAAGATAAAGGTAACAGTGGACATTTCTGATGAAGAATTGAGAAAAATTCAAGAGGATTATGACAGATACAGCTCTAAAGGCTCAAAGTCACCAATATACAGAAAATGTAATATGACCTTTGAAATTAATGGAGAAAAATATACTATAGAAGAGGTGGGTGTAAGAATGAAGGGAAATACATCACGAACAGACTTCTATAATGAGAATAGTATGTCCGTATATGCACTTATCCACTTTAGGTTCAGCTTTACACAGACCTTTGATAATGAAGAATATTATGGGAAAGATGCAAAGGTGTGGGCTTCTGAGGAGGAAAGACAGGCAAGAAAGGATAGAACTTTTGCAACTCTTGAAGGTATAGAGATGAAATGGAACCATGATTTGGATTCTACTTACACTAGAGAAATATATGCCTATGAAATGTATAGGGATATGGGAGTGTTAGCACCTAATTGTGTGCTTAGCCAGTTGGTGGTTTCAGGGGAAAGCTATGGTGTATATAAAATATATGAGCCAGTAGACAAGGTATTTATAAAAAGATATTTTGATAAGCAGGATAGAGATGGCGATTTATACAAATGTACCTGGGGAAGTGGTCCGGCCAATTATACTAATGCTTCAAATACAGTAGGTATAAAGGACGAGGATAAGAAGAAGTTTTATACTTATGACTTAAAGACTAATAAGAAAACCTCTACACATGAAAATATAAAAAATCTTATATCTGTAATAAATAAGTCAGGTGTTACAAAAGAGGAATTAGAAGCAGTAGTTGATATAGATAACTGGCTTAGATTTGAGGCAGTTAGTTACTTTTTAGGTATGCCGGACGATTTAAGAAACAATTACAATAATCATTATGTGTATTTTAGAAGCTCTGACAATAAAGCTATATTTATTGCATATGATTGTGAAATATGTATGGGAATAAATAGCTGGAATCCTACTGGAGAATATATGACCAAAAGTGATCCATATTCCTCTAGAGCATATGGTGCAAATGGAAATCAGGAAAACAAGCTTATATTAAAGACTATTACGAATTCTGGATTTTATAAGGACGAATATACAAAAATGCTAGACGCAGTAGCACAAGGTAAGTGGATGGATTATTCAAACTTTTCAGAAAGATATAGAAAAAATTATGTTCATTATGCCGGAAGAGTTGGCGTAGATATTGAACTTAAAAGTATGAAGGAGCAATGGCTTACTATGTCAGAGGACGACACCTTTGAAGAAGATGGGAATATAGGTCAAATAGGTAATATGACAGTTAAGAATTTTATGAGTAAAATTTTGGAGAATTATAATTCAACAAATTAGAATAAACAGGAAAATTTCAATGGGTGGAATAGAAGAATAAGAGAGATAAAATTATATTAAATATTAAAATACTAAGTATACAATTTTTGTTTTGTGGAAAAATATATCTTATAAACGGCTATAAAGAGTTGGGAGCTTGCAAAGCTTGAAGGCAATATATAAAGCAATATAGCTCGAGCTGCCTGACAAGAAAGGGAGGAGTTTATGGGATATAAAAGAAAAGCCTTAGGAGACAAAAAAATATATATACTCTCATTACTGGGTGTATTTGCCATATGTGCTGTAGTGGGTGGCGCATTAATAAAAAATATGGATAAACCTACGGAAAATAAAAATGATAAGGTTTTGGTTAAGTCAGAAGAGGATGCAAACAGTGTAGGTATTAATAATTCAAAGCCTATAGAGTTACCGACACAAGAGGAAACAAAGGTCACAGAGGGAAATACAAAAAAGAATGCTGACGACAATACAGGTGTAGATAAAAACGACGCAAACAAGGGTGACACAGAAGGTGAAGATAAAAAGGCAGATAACAGGCAGAAGGGCGAGGAGCAGACAACAGCCAATAATAGCTCACAGTTAGCTCAGGCTGGAGCTGCTGGCTCTAATGTTTCAGGACTTACCTTCTCTAAGAAAAGCACCTTTGTATGGCCTGTAAGTGGAAATGTAATCATTGATTTTGATATGGAGTCAGTCGTATACCATCCAACCTTAGATGTATATAAATGCTCTGATTCTCTTTGTATTCAGTCTGCTGAGGGAACTGCTGTATATGCAGGTGCTGCAGCAACAGTTTTAGAAATTGGCAATAATAGTGAAATTGGAAATTTTGTGCGTATGAACTTAGGAAACGGCTACGAGGTAACCTATGGTTCATTAAAGGATATACAGGTATCAAGTGGACTTACTATTAAAACAGGAGAGTTAATTGGCTATGTTGACGCTCCTACAAAGTATTACAGCCTAGAAGGGCCAAATCTGTATATTAAAATGACAGAAAATGGCACTCCAGTAGACCCTTTGGAGCACTTAAATTATGAATAAAATATCACACAAACGAGATACTAAGAATATAATATATCAAGAAAGTAAAATCTGAAAATTCGCGATAGAAGTCCTTATACGCGCCTAGGCGTCAAATAACGAAGGGGTATTCGCTTCAGATAGAAACTCTAAGAAAATATTCTTAAAATGGGCGTGATTTCACGCCTTACATATCATTAAATTAATCAAAATTCTATATGTAATATTTAATTCAAACGCAAATTCCAACGCAAATTCCAACGCAAATTCAAACAATTTTATAGAAAATAAACTTAGACATAGATAATAAGATTAGTTGACTTTAAAAAAAGATTAAACTAATATATGTAATTGTTTAAAAGATTAAAATTCTTTTTGTTGCGTTTGAAACGGAGAAATATATGGAAGATAAAGACTTTACTTGTGGAAGTATACCTAAAAAGATGATTAAATTTATGGTGCCTATCCTGGGGGCTTTAATTTTACAGGCTATGTATGGAGCTGTGGATATTTTAGTTGTAGGCTGGTTTGGAACTAAGGCTGGAATATCAGGAGTTTCAACTGGCAGCAATATAGTAAATCTAGTTACCTTTACAATAACTGGACTAGCAATGGGTATAACTGTAATCATAGGCAGATATATAGGTGAAAAGAAAAATGAGAGAATAGGTAAGGTTATTGGAGGAGCAATTTGCCTGTTTACAGTATTGGCAATAGTTATATCTATTTCAATGATTGTTTTTGCCAGACCACTTGCTCATTTAATGCAGGCACCAGAGGACGCAGTTGACTTAACTGTAATGTATGTACGGATATGTGGTGGTGGTGCAGTATTTATAATTGCCTACAATGTAATTAGTAGTATATTCAGAGGGATGGGAAATTCAAAACTACCCCTTATTTTCGTAGCTATTGCCTGTGCTGTTAATATTGTAGGTGACTTATTCTTTGTAATGGTACTTAACCTGAATGTAGCAGGAGCAGCTCTTGCTACTGTATTAGCACAGGCAGTAAGTGTCGTGTTGTCACTTATTATAATAAGAAGACAAAAGTTACCATTTAACTTTAAAAAGACAGATATATGCTTTAATAAGGAAATAAAGAAGTTTGTTTTAGTAGGCTTGCCAATAGCCTTTCAGGAAATAATGACACAGATTTCGTTTTTAGCATTATGTGCATTTATTAATAGGTTAGGTTTAGATGAATCCTCGGGCTATGGAGTTGCAAACAAAATAGTAAGCTTTGTAATGCTTGTTCCAAGTGCAATAATGCAGTCTATGTCGTCCTTTGTTGCACAAAATGTTGGAGCAAATCAGGAGAAGCGTGCAAAGAAAAGTATGCTGGTAGGTATGTTTATGGGCTGTGCAGTAGGTGTACTTATTACTATTGGCGTATTCTTTAAGGGAGATATTCTTGCAAGAATATTTACCAGTGATGCAAAGGTAGTAGCAAAGGCATTTGACTATTTAAGGGGATTTAGCCTGGAGGCAATAGTTACTTGTATTCTCTTTAGTTTTATTGGGTATTATAATGGACACGGTCAGACCTTGTTTGTAATGCTGCAGGGTCTTGCTCAGACACTTATTGTCAGGCTGCCGGTTTCGTATTTAATGAGTATTAAGAAAAATGCCAGCTTAACAGATATTGGACTGGCAGCTCCAATGGCTACAGTATTTGGTATAGCTATTAATCTGGTATTTTACATAATATATAATAAAAAAACATCTAAAGAAGCAGGGAAGCTTAAAACGCAATAATTATATATGTACAGAAATGATGATATAGTGCTTACTACATAAAAGCTAAAGTATATATGGAAAATTTAATACGAAAGGAGTAAAGCAATGCTATTTTCAAAGAAAGATTTGCAGAGGCTTATTATACCATTAATAATAGAGCAATTACTTGCAGTTACGGTAGGACTTGCAGATTCGCTTATGGTTTCAAAGGCAGGTGAGGCAGCAATTTCAGCAGTATCTCTGGTTGACTCTATAAATATTTTGCTTATAAATGTGTTTGCTGCATTGGCTACAGGTGGTGCTGTAGTGGCAGGACAATATCTAGGCAGTAAAAATATTGAAAAGGCAAATAAGGCGACAGAACAATTAATGCTTTTTAATACAATAGTCGGAATTGTTGTAATGGTGCTTATGTATTTAGGTACAAATTTCATATTAACTACAGTCTTTGGAAAGATAGATGCAGATGTAATGGACTTTAGCCGAAGATATATGCTTATAGTTATGGCAGCAATTCCATTTATAGCTATATATAATAGTGGTGCAGCAGTTTTAAGAACAATGGGTAATTCGAGCCTTTCCTTGAAAATATCTACTATAATGAATGTAATTAATATTGCTGGAAATGCAATTCTTGTTTATGGCCTAAAGCTAAGTGTTGAAGGTGTGGCAATTCCTACACTTGTATCAAGAGCAGTTGCAGCAATTATAGTTTTTGTTATTCTTAGAAACCAAAAGCTTGTATTACATATTCCTAAGAAAATTAATTTTTCTCTTGATTTTAAGATGATAAAAAAGCTCCTTTTAATTGGTGTTCCTAGTGGTATTGAAAATAGTATGTTTCAGCTTGGAAAAATATTATTACTAAGCTTAGTTTCTGCCTTTGGAACAGTAGAGATTACAGCTAATGCAGTAGGCAATACAATAGCAGCCTTTGAAATACTTCCAGGTACGGCGATGGGCTTGGCAATGGTTACAGTTATTAGCAGGTGCGTAGGTGCAGGAGATTATGAGCAGGTTCGATATTACACCAGAAAGCTTATGAAATTTGCATATATGTGGATGATAGTTTTAAATGTAATTATAATGGTCTTGCTACCAGCAATTACAAAAATATATAAGCTTTCAGATGCTACTGCTGTTGCAACTATAAGAATATTAGTATTACACGGAGTATGCTGTTGTCTTATATGGCCACTTTCCTTTACCCTTCCTAATGTATTAAGGGCAGCTAATGATGTAAAGTACACAATGATAGTTGGAGTCTGCTCAATGTGGTTTTGCAGAATATTAGTAGGTGTTATTTTAGGAAAATATGTAGGCTTAAAAGCCTTTGGTATATGGATAGCAATGATTATTGACTGGTGTGTAAGAAGCACATTTTTTATAGCAAGATATTTTAATGGAAAATGGAAGGATAGGAAGCTTATTTAACAGCTTGTGGCAATGGTAATAATAGTGATATAAGTACAGTTGAAAAGGGAAAAATAAAGGAAATGATAGTGTACTACTACAATCCAAATTTAGAAAAAGAATTTTTACAAAGTTTTGACCCTTCAAAATAAAAACTAATTCCTATTGACATTTATTGCAATAAATTGTAAACTTATGAGGCAATGAGTTGCCCAGTTAGCTCAGTTGGTAGAGCAGAGGACTGAAAATCCTCGTGTCTCTGGTTCGATTCCGGAACTGGGCACTACTATAAAAGCTTTGCGAAGATGATACATATATAGAGATGTACATTTTCACAAAGCTTTTTCTTATTGTATTGTAGTGTGGCTTTTAAAATATACGACATTTATAGATTTTACAAAATATGTAACCACATAATAAATATGCTTAAAAGTTCTTTAACCTATCAAAAAAATAGATAGCATCTAAGATACTATCTATTTACTATCATATATTTCATTGTCTTTTAAATACTGGTTGAAGTTTTCTTCACAAATAGGCCTGCTGAAATAGAAGCCCTGAAACATATCACAACCGGCAGTTGTTAAAAATTCGCTTTGATGTTTGTTCTCTACACCCTCACATAAAACCTTTATGTGAAGCTGCTTTGCCATACTTATTACACAAGAAAGAATAATCTTCTGGTTTCGAGAGAGGTTATCATTGGATAAGAACACCTTGTCCAGCTTTAAAACATCTATAGGCAGATTGTTTAATAGGTTTAGGGAAGAATATCCAGAGCCAAAGTCGTCCATAGATATTTTTATACCAAGACTTCTCATTTTGTTTACAAAAGGTAGAATTCTATGAATACTGTCGATATAAATGCTTTCAGTCAGCTCAAACTCAATATATTCAGTAGGAATTTTGTATTGTGCCAAGAGCTCTTCTATGTAAGGCCCTAATTCATCATTTTTAAAATGTACTCTTGATATATTCATAGAAATTGGAACTACTTCAAGTCCGGCATCTAATCTTTCACGAATGTATTTAAATACCTCTCGGTATACATAATAATCAAGCTCAACAATCATACCATTAGACTCAAGTAATGGTATAAACTGGTCTGGATATATCATAGAGCCGTCTTTCTTTATCCAACGGGCGAGTGCCTCAGCACCAATAACCTTATTGGTAACACTATCAACCTTTGGCTGGAAGAAAACCTTAATCTCTTTTGTTTCAATAGCCATAGGCAAAGAAGCGGATAACTCCATTCTAAAGATAATGTCCTTCATCATTTGGTCACTGAATTGAACACATTGATCGGTGTTGAATTTTTTAGATTCTTTTCTAGCATAATTAGCATTGCTAATTGCAGTTTCTATATCTTCATTGAGGGCGTCCCGTAAAATATACACGCCTGTATTTAAAAGAATCGGTCTGTCAAAGAAGAAAGGTTTAATAATTTCTTCAAAATTTTTGTTTCTTTTATCTATTTCAGTATAAAATCTTTCTTCAGTAATACCAGATACATTGGTAGCAGAAATGAAATTATCTGAATAAACATGGCAATTACCTAAAAAGCGTGGATTAGGCTTTGAAATAAACTCAGAGTACATTTTTAGCAACTCATTTCCACGATTATAGCCAAAGGTGTCGTTGAGATACTTGAAATGACGAATGTCTGAATAGACAATAGCCAGCTTGAAATCGGGAGTATTTTTGTTTTCAGAAATAATCCTTTTTAGATCAGATACAAAATATTCATATTTTTTAAGCCCGGTTAATGGGTCGAATACATTTGAAGAAGTGTTTGTGTTTGCGTTGCCAAGATTTTGTTTGTTCATATTTTCTCCATAAGCATAGTATTCTTTGCAGAATACAACAAAGTAACTAAAATATCTTCTGCGATTATATCACATAAATAGCTAATTGGCTAGAAAAATATATGGATAGGTGGTATTATTACCAATGTATTAACAAAGCCCAGTTATTAACATAGTTAGAGGAGAAAAAAGATGAAAAGATATACAACTATAATATTTGATTTAGATGGAACCTTACTATACACATTAGATGATTTAAAAAACGCAGTTAATTATGCTTTAGTGAAATGTGGATACCCGGAAAGGTCATTAGAGGAGGTTAGAAAGTTTGTAGGAAACGGAGTAAGGAAACTTGTAGAAAGGGCAGTTCCTGTTGGGACAAGTGTTGATAATATTGATAAGGTATTTGAGGTTTTTAAAAAATATTATGATATGCACGCAACAGATAACACAAGATTATATGAAGGAATTAATGAGGCACTGCACACCTTAAAAGAGCAGGGCTACAATCTTGCTATAGTATCTAATAAAATTCAAAGTGCTGTAGATATTTTACATGAAAGATTTTTTGAGGATACAATTAAAATTAGCATAGGTGACAGAGAAGGACAAAGGCGTAAGCCAGCACCAGATTCAGTTTTAAGTGTTATGAAATATTTTGGAACAGAAAAAGGGGAAACCTTGTATGTGGGAGATTCCGAGGTGGATGTCTTAACAGCAAAGAATGCACAGGTTGATTGTATAAGTGTAAGCTGGGGATTTAGAGATACTAGCGATTTAATAGCGGCCGGGGCGACGGTTATAGTAGATACACCACAGCAGTTAATAGAAAAATTAGCATAAAGATAAAACAAAAAAGAATAATAATGTAAAAAGATAGGCGTTTTAGCAGATAAAATGCCTGTTTATACGCAGATTTATGTAAAGAAAATTTAACAAAAAATATTTCAACAAATATATTGACAAAAAAATAACAAATATATATAATGACATTGTTAATAAATTGACGAAATTTTTAGGAGGATTCTAAAATGGCAAAGAAAGAAACAAAAGTTGCTTCTCCAGAAATCGTTGACAACATGGAAGCATTAGCTATCCGTATTGGCGAAATCAAGGAAGCTCAGAAAAAATTCGCTACTTACACACAGGAACAGGTAGATGCAATTTTTAAGGCAGCAGCTATCGCAGCAAACAAGATGAGAATTCCACTTGCAAAGATGGCAGTTGAAGAAACAGGTATGGGTATTGTTGAAGATAAGATCATCAAGAACCATTACGCAGCAGAATATATTTACAACGCATATAAGAATACAAAGACTTGTGGCGTTATTGAAGAAGATAAAGCATATGGTATTACAAAAATTGCTGAGCCAGTTGGTGTTATTGCAGCAGTTATTCCTACTACAAACCCAACATCTACAGCAATCTTCAAAACACTTATTTCTTTAAAGACAAGAAATGGTATTATCATAAGCCCACATCCTCGTGCTAAGAAGTCTACAATCGCAGCAGCTAAGGTTGTATTAGATGCAGCAGTTAAGGCTGGCGCTCCAGAAGGAATTATCGGCTGGGTAGATGTACCATCAATCGAAATGACAAACGAAGTTATGAAGGAAGCAGACCTTATCCTTGCAACAGGTGGTCCTGGTATGGTTAAGTCAGCATATTCTTCAGGAACTCCAGCTCTTGGTGTTGGTGCTGGTAATGCTTCAGCTATTATTGATGAATCAGCAGACATCATCAATGCAGTAAACTCAATTATCCATTCAAAGACATTTGATAATGGTATGATTTGTGCTACAGAGCAGACAGTTATTGCAGATGCAAAGATTTACGATGCAGTTAAGAAGGAATTCGTTAAGAGAGGTGCTTACTTCCTTAACCCAGAAGAAGCTGATAAGATTAGAAAGACATTATTAATCAACGGCGCTCTTAATGCAAAGGTTGTTGGCCAGCGTCCAGTAACTATTGCTAAAATGGCAGGTTTTGAAGTACCTGAAGCTACAAAGGTATTAATCGGTGAAGCTACAAGTACAGATACAGAAGAAGCATTCGGACATGAAAAGCTTACAACAATTCTTGGTATGTACAAGTCAGAAAGCTTTGAAAATGCTCTTGATATAGCAGAAGCACTTCTTGTAAACAACGGTGGTCTTGGACATACATCTGTTCTTTGGGTAGATGATTCTCACGAAAGAGAAAAGATTAATGTTTGGGCAGAAAGAATGAAGGCTTGTCGTCTTATCGTTAATACACCATCTTCACTTGGTGGTATCGGTGATCTTTACAACTTCAAGTTTGCTCCTTCACTTACACTTGGTTGTGGTTCTTGGGGCGGTAACTCAGTTTCTGAGAATGTTGGTGTTAAGCACCTTATTAATATTAAGACAGTTGCTGAAAGGAGAGAAAATATGCTTTGGTTAAGAACACCTGAAAAGGTTTACTTCAAGAAGGGTTGTATGCCAGTAGCTCTTGATGAATTAAAGAATGTGATGGGCAAGAAGAGATGCTTTATCGTAACTGACTCTTTCCTTTACTTAAACGGTTATTCAAAGCCAATTACAGATAAATTAGATGAAATGGGTATCGCACATCATACCTTCTACAATGTACAGCCAGACCCAACACTTGCAAACGCAATCGAAGGTGCTAAGGTTATGACAAGCTTCCAGCCAGATTGTATCATCGCTCTTGGTGGTGGTTCAGCTATGGATGCTGGTAAGATTATGTGGGTAATGTATGAACATCCAGAAGTAAACTTCCATGATATGGCTATGAGATTTATGGATATCAGAAAGAGAGTTTACACATTCCCTAAGATGGGTGAAAAGGCATATTTTATCGCTATTCCAACATCTTCAGGTACAGGTTCTGAAGTAACTCCATTCGCAGTTATTACAGATCAGGAAACAGGTCAGAAGTATCCACTTGCTGATTACCAGTTATTACCAAATATGGCTATTATCGATGCAGATAATATGATGAGCCAGCCTAAGGGATTAACATCTGCTTCAGGTATTGATGCTTTAACACATGCTCTTGAAGCTTACGCATCAATTATGGCTACAGATTATACAGATGGTCTTGCTCTTAAAGCAATGAAGAACATTTTTGAATACTTACCAACAGCTTACGAAGATGGTGCAAACATCGAAGCTAGATCAAAGATGGCTGATGCTTCTACAATGGCTGGTATGGCATTCGCTAACGCATTCCTCGGTTTATGTCACTCAATGGCACATAAGCTTGGTGCTTACCATCACTTACCACACGGTATTGCAAATGCTTTACTTATCACAGACATTATGAGATTTAATGCAGCAGAAGTTCCTACAAAGATGGGTACATTCTCTCAGTACAAATATCCTCATACACTTGCCAGATATGCTGAGTGTGCTAGATTCTGTGGTATTCAGGGTAAGAACGATGCAGATACATTAGAGAAGTTCATTAAAGCTATTGAAGAACTTAAAGAAAGAGTTGGCATCAAGAAGACAATTAAAGATTACGGCGTAGACGAAAAGGTATTCTTAGATACTCTTGATGAAATGGTAGAAGCTGCATTCGACGATCAGTGTACAGGTGCAAACCCAAGATATCCATTAATGGAAGAAATGAAGGCTATGTACTTAAAGGCTTACTACGGTAAATAAGTCTGGAATCCAAATTTATATATAGATTCTTTGCCAAAAAGCTGGTGCTTAACATAAGTTAAGTACCAGCTTTTTTAATGGCTCATTGTCAAGAGTGGGGGTAAAAAAATTTGTTTTATAGAAAATGAGTAAGGTAAGTTTTATAAAAATTAAGTAAAGGTTTTGAAAATAAAATATAAATTGTATTTGACATATATAGACAGAAATGATAAAATGAATTTAGTCGATAAGGCAAAACATCAGTGATGGTGTGACGCAAAGCCTTGGAGTCTTATAATTGTATAAAAAGTATAAGTAGATAAGATAGTCCGGTTGCATATTATAAAACGACAGAAAGTTTTATAAAATGCACCTTTTTTTTATTAAAACTTTTTAAATTATAATATTATACAAAATTTAATATGATATACAGTCCTAAGTGACTTGTATATAGATAAGTCTTCCAATAGATACTGGCCATATTTATATTAGGAAGAACTACATGCAAAACGGCACTTATAAAAAGAACCATGGTTATAAGTATACTTCTTTTTATTCGTGTTGTGATTATTAACATGAAAGGAAAGAAGAAAATGACAAAATTAAAATTACGAAAAGGGTTACTTGTATTAATGAGTTCAATGATGTTATTTGGAGGTATGACAGCATTCGCAGATGGAAGAGTGGATGCTGAAAAAACTGTATCTGGAGGTACAAAAGTGTTGGGTAGTGCGTTTATATGTGAAAGTGGTTTTTGGCAACATCAAGGGAATGCTACAGTAGCTGTTGTAGGAAAAGATAGAGACGCTGTGGAGCTTAATTATAAGCTTGAACTTGGAAATAAAATAAAAAGCGGAACACTCGGAGTTAATGGAAAATATTTTTATAAAAAAACTCGTAGTGGATATTTCACATATGTTACTACAAAAGTAAACAATTATTTTAGTATAACATCTAGATAATAGTATACGAGGCAGTATTTTTACTGCCTCATTAGTTTAGGCATATATAAACAGGAGGAAATGTATGCATATAATTGAGGTTTCTATAAGGTCTTTAAGTAGAAAAATTTTCAAATTAATACCAGTTATTATATTGACAGCCATATCAATACTATTGGTGGGATATACAATGTATATGAGAGATAATGAAAATTATGATAGATATAAGGCAGAAAAACTTTTGACTAAAGGTACCAATGATACATATGTGATAAATCTACCTTTTATCGTTGATGAAGATTATCAAAACGTAAAATTATCTGAATTAGAAAAATATGTAGAAAATATATATAGCCTATCAACACCGAGTGGATTTGAATGGCAAAATATAGAAGAATTGCTCAGACAGCAGAAGTCACTATGGTCGAAAACAGGTCATGAACCTTTAGATGGCTCGGAAAGCTATTTAGCAGTTATTGATAGCACTTATGCTTTTGCGGAAGATACATTTGCCATAAATAATTTAAAATTAAAAGAAGGCATATATCCTGTTGAAGAAGATATAGAAGCAGGACAGATGTATTTATATTTAGGAAGTAGTTATTCAGGTTTTGAAATAGGTGAAACCTTTACATATATGGATGGTTGTACGGCCATTATTGCTGGATATTTTGAAAAAGATCAGTATGTTATGGATGTGGATTTTTGTTCAAATAATATAACGGGAAATATAGAAACTTATATAAATTTAAATGAGGAAATTGTGGCATTTTACAAGCTTCCAGATTTTAGTGATGTAAAAATAAATTCAACATACTTTTTTACATTAAAAGATGACAAGAATAAAGAAGAAGCAATAGATAATATATATAAACTATTTACTTCAAAGGGATCTTCTTGTGATATTTCTAGTGTTAGTGAAATATTTGACAGAATCCAAGAAGAAAACTCCCAATTTGTAGGAATTTTTGAGGAATTAGTAGTAATAGCAATAATATCATCCATATTTATATCAGGAAGTATTATGATACTGGACATACAAAAAAATCAAAAGATGTATGGAGTACTATCTGCTTTTGGATTTACACCAAGAGCTATAAATATATCTATTATTGTAGAAAATGTATTTGTAATAATTGCATCAGCGTTTCTTTCAATACTGATTATGGTAAGCCAGGGGGAAAATATATTTTCTTCATCCGTATTTTTGGAAATGACCATGATAAAGGTGATAGGTTTTATGCTAATACTTATATTAGTAACATCTCTTATACCTATTATATATATAAATAGATTGGATACGAAGAAAATGATTCAAGGAGAAGTATTATGATAAAATTAGAAAATATAGAAAAACATTATTCAAAGGGAGAAAATGTTACAAAGGCACTTAACGGGGTATCGTTGGAAGTAAAGGATGGAGAAATGATTGCAATAATGGGTAGGTCTGGCTCAGGAAAATCTACCTTGTTGAATATAATAGGTTGTATGGATAGTATGACAAGTGGAACATATATGTATAATGATATGAATATAGGTGAAATGTCTATTGGTAAAAGAAAAAAATTTATAAAGGACCATGT
The DNA here is from genome assembly GCA_900539455.1 of uncultured Eubacteriales bacterium. GTDB lineage: Bacteria > Bacillota > Clostridia > Lachnospirales > Lachnospiraceae > SVEL01. The sequence continues at coordinate 2,949 of UQCD01000005.1, read as the reverse complement.
GAGCTTTATATTTCAGGACTTTGCTTTAATGGATGATTATAGCGTATATGAAAATATAGAATTACCATTGTTAGTAAAGAAGATTAGCAAAAGAGAGCGAAAAAAAATAGTTGGAAAATATATGGATATGTTAGGAATTGCTGAGCTTAGAAAGAAATACCCATCCCAGCTATCTGGTGGTGAAAAACAGCGTACAGCAATAGCAAGGGCTATGGCTTCAGGCAATGACATAATTTTGGCAGACGAACCTACAGGTGCGCTGGATTATGAAAATGGAGAAAATATAATATCTATATTGAAAGATATAAATAAACAGGGTAAAACTGTAATAATAGTTACTCATGACAAGCATGTTGCTGAAAGTGCAGACAGAATTATATACATTCAGGATGGCAAAGAAGTAACTGTAGATAATAAAAGCGAAGGGGAGATATGATGAAATACTATATAAAAAAATATTTTAGAGATACCTTTACTTCAATAGTGCTTATTTTTTCTATTGCAGTGACTATATTTTGCAGTCTTAATGTAGCAAGACAGATGAAGGCTTATAACGAAAAACAAAGTGAAACGGAAAGAGAATATTTAGCATCTGCTTCGTTTACACTTTCTAATACTGGTGGTATAGAGGAATCGGGAAAATATGATAGCATACAGGAAGAAGTAGCAATAGTAAAAAGTAATCAGTGTAATATTTATAGTGAAGGATATTTATTTATGCAAGAAGGCATGAAACAAATAATCGCAGAGCTTATTTATTGTGCAAATGAAGAACTTCCATACAACTATATAGAGGGTGATGGTACTTATGAAAATGACGAACCAACTATATTCATAGGCAAGGATTTGCTAGAGAAAACATATAAGGAAAATGGCAAAAGATATATAAATATAGGAGGATATAAGCTTTTTGTAGGTGCAGTAATAGATAGCACCTCAGCATTGGACTATAATGAAAAAGCAGTATTTTTTTATGATAATTTAGTAGCCAACATAGGTGCAAAAAATGTGGAGGGACTGTTTGCAAGTCATAATTATATAAGTATAGCAAGCAATATAAGTAATGAAAATGTTAATAGAACAATAAGCAGTATAAAGGAAAAGTTGGAGGACGATTGTGAATTAACTATAGTTGAAAAGAATGACTGTGGATATATATATGTTTCAAAGACATTGGGAGGTTACATATCAAAAGCGGCAAATATATTATGTATATTAAATGTAATTATCATTATAAATATATGGATAAAGAGAAAATACAAAGAATTTGCAATTAGAAAAGCCTTTGGTTCTTCTGATATAAGTATAGTTTTAAAGTTAATCAGACAGTTTGTAGGATATTTTATACTATCTTTTGGTGTCGGAATTTTTATTCAGTATATCTATTCAGTTATAAGAAACAAAACATTTAAATTTTCATATTTCTTTGGACAAAGTGAAAGCAAAATATATATTTATATATTTGTAATATTGATAATCGAAATTTTGGCAAATATAGTATATATAAGGAAAATAGAAACTAAAAAAGCATTATATTGCAATTAAATATTATAATGAGCCTTGTAATTTAAGGGCTCATTTTTTTAGTTATATTGAGGCATGTTATCAAGCATAGCATTCTTATCACTACTCACATAAAAATAGCTTCCGATTGATACTGGCCATATAATCGGAAGCCCATGCAAAACGGCACTTATAAAAAGCACCACACAAATAGTATAATCTTTTTTTTAAATCTGTAAATAGGTTTTGCAAAATATTTTTAAATAAAAAAATTAAATTACAAAACAAGCAATACATGCAATCAGTAAAAGAAAATCTGCACCAATGGCAATGTATCTGCCTAAAAGACGATAATACTTAGATTGTTGAGATAGAAAAGTAAATATAAAAAGAGCAAAGCAAACAATAGTGAGTGCGATAAAAGTATATACTGAAAAATACTTAAATATTAAAAGCAGGCATAATAAAACAATAGTAAGTAATAATTGAATGAGAGATAATATTATACCTCTGAATTTTTCTGCAGATTGCTTGCGCATCATTAATGTTTCTCCAAATGTAATGTGTATTAATCAAATTATATGTAATAATATTATAAATTATACTCTAATAATGGAAAAATACAAGAATTTTTGCTATACTCTTAAAGAGAATTAAAACACGCAACATAGGAGGTCAGGTTATGTGGGCATACGAAAGTGTATTTTATCAAATATATCCTTTGGGATTTTGCGGAGCACCATATGAAAATGATGGAAACTTGGAACATAGAATATTAAAGGTTATAGATTGGATTCCTCATATAAAGGAATTAGGAGCAAATGCAATTTATTTTTCACCGATATTTGAATCAGATACTCACGGCTACAATACCAGAGATTATAGAAAAATAGACACAAGACTTGGAACAAACGAAGACTTTAAGCAGCTTGTAGAAAAGCTTCATCAGGCTGGAATAAAGGTGGTATTGGACGGTGTATTTAACCATGTGGGAAGAGGCTTTTTCGGCTTTTTAGATGTACTTGCCAATAGAGAAAACTCTAAATATAAGGATTGGTTTAATATTAACTTTGGCGGCAACTCAAACTATAATGACGGTTTATGGTACGAGGGCTGGGAAGGCAATTACGATTTAGTAAAATTAAATCTTAGAAATGAAGAGGTTATAAACTATCTTATAGAGTCTGTAAGATACTGGGTTAATGAATTTGACATTGATGGTTTAAGATTAGATGTGGCATATTGTCTGGATAAGGATTTTATAAAAAGACTCAGATGGGAAACAGACCATATGAAGGACGAATTTGTACTTATTGGAGAGCTTCTTCACGGAGATTACAATCAGTTTGTTGCAGATGATATGCTTCATAGCTGTACCAATTACGAATGTTACAAGGGACTTTATTCAAGCTTTAATTCAATGAATATGTTTGAAATTAATCATTC
>UQCD01000004.1 GCA_900539455.1 uncultured Eubacteriales bacterium | reverse complement strand
ATGACTCAGATTACAGAAACTATGTAATGGTGTTTGATGACGGAACAGTAATGAAAATGGATGATGAAAGAAGTCCATTAAGAAATCTGGAAGGAACAGAAGGAAAAGATGTGTTATCAGCCTTTTACAGTAGCGTAAAATATCACGCAGGAGCAGGAGATGATATAATCTATGGCTCATCAGGAAATGATGAAATGTATGGAGAAGAAGGAAATGATAAACTATATGGAGGAAATGGAAATGACCTTCTAGTAGGAGGAGAGGGAGATGACTATATGGAAGGAGGAAGTGGAAATGATACCTACATAGTAGGAATAGGGACAGGGCACGACCAGATATATGATGCCTATGGAAGTAATACAATAAGATTTACAGATGGAGTAAAGCCAGAGGACTTAATGGTAACCTATGGAAGCAATGGAAGTGTAATACTGACAAATAGAGATAGTGGCGATAGTGTAGAACTGCTGCAGTTTAGACGCGGTTCAGATTACAGAAACTACCAATTAGTATTTGATGATGGCAGAACTGCCACAATTAGTTCTTCTGAACCAAAGCTTATATATGAGGAGCTTCCGGAAGATGTATTAAGCACCTTATGTGGAGAGGATAATACCCAGTCAAATGGAGTGTATGGCGTTGATACATATACAGATTTGCAGGCAAATCTTTTGGCACAGGAATTATCAGCATTAAGTGATAGCAATAATATTTATTCAACAGAAAATAATATTGCAGTAGTACAGTCAGAGCTATTTACAGAACAGTTTGTGGTACAGTAGGCAGCTTAGATGTAAAACTAAAGTACTAAAAAGGGGTTAAAGTAATTCTTAGATTAATAGGGTGGAAATATAATAGATAGTTGCAAAATTACTTTTTTTTCATTATTTGAGGGAATATGTATTTTGCAGCTATCTATAAAATAATGTAAGAATTAGAAAATAAAAATACATAGGAGATATTTTATGATAGATAAAGAGAATAATCAGATAAAATCTGCTATTTCATCTTTTTTGACAGTATCAAAATTTATTGGAATTTCTGTTAATAGTTCAGATATATTAGAATTGTTGGAAAATGCCAGTGTGAAAGAGGCAGAAATTTTTATTTTGCAATGTGCAAAACACTACAAATTGAAATCAAAGCTTATAAAAACAGATTTAAATAGACTTATAAAAAATGGAAATAAAATATTACCCTTAATAGCAAAGGATAAGGATAATAATTTTTTTATTATAGCAAAAATACAGGATGAAAAGGTGGTTATATTAAGGGCAGATAAGCCAGTTCCAGAGATAATTGCTTTGGAAGAGCTGAAAAATATGTGGTCAGGTACTGCAATACTTATTTCAAAAAAAGGTGGGGAAACAAGGGAGGCTATGTTTAGCTTTAGATGGTTTATACCTACCATTGCTAAATATAAAAGAGAGTTTATATTAGTGCTGTTAGCTGTGTTTGTAGTGCAAATACTGGGTATTCTTACACCGGTAATGACACAGGTGGTAATAGATAAGGTTTTATCACATAATAGTATGTCAACTCTCTATGTGCTGACAATAGGCATTGCTATTGTTTACATATTTGAGCTGATACTAACACTTGCAAAAAATTACTTATTTACACATACCACAAATAGAGTTGATGTAACATTAAGTGCCAGACTTTTTAATCATCTCTTTTCACTGCCTCTTAAATATTTTGAAAGCAGGAGAACTGGTGAAACAGTTGCAAGAGTAAGAGAATTAGACAGTATAAGACAGTTTTTGACAGGTACTCCATTATCCTCAATGATTGATTTAGTGTTTATTGTGGTGTACATAGTTGTACTATTTATGTATAGTGGTAAGCTTACCTTAATAGTTTTATGTTCTATTCCGATTTATGCTGTTTTATCAATAATTGTAACACCTTTATTTAAGAAAAGATTAGATGAAAAATTTAATACAGGTGCAGAAACCAGTTCATTTTTAGTTGAATCAATTAATGGTGTACAGACTATAAAATCCTTTGCACTTGAAAATAAATTTGAGAGCAAATGGGGAGATTTACAGGCAGATTATGTTAAGGCAGGATATAAAACATCAATGTTATCTGCTACAGCAGGCTCTTTAGCACAATTTGTACAAAAAATATTTGATTTGTTAGTTTTGTTCTTCGGAGCTATTGCAGTAATGGACGGTAATTTTTCAGTAGGACAATTAGTAGCCTTTAGAATGTTGTCAGGAAGAATTAGTGGACCTGTATTAAGGTTAGTTCAGCTTTGGCAGGAATATCAGCAGGCATCTTTATCTGTAAGAAGAATAGGAGATATTTTTAATTCGCCAACAGAGGTAAAAAGTAGTCTTTCCATATCAAAGCTGCCTACCTTAAAGGGCAGAATAGTGTTTGATAAAGTAAGATTTAGATATAGACTAGACGCTTCAGAGGTAATAAAGGATATGAGCTTTACTATAAATGAAGGTACAATAGTTGGCATTGTAGGAAGAAGTGGCTCAGGAAAAAGCACTATTTCAAAGCTTATACAAAGAATGTATATTCCAGAGGGTGGAAAAATATCTATAGATGGAATAGACATTTCTATGATTAATCCAACCGACCTTAGAAAGCAGATAGGAGTGGTGCTGCAGGAGAATTTTATGTTTAATGGAAGTGTTAGGGAGAATATAGCAATACATATGCCTGGTGCCTCTATTGAGCAAATAATTAGAGCTGCAAAAACAGCAGGAGCACATGATTTTATATTATCATTGCCAAATGGCTACGATACTATTATTGGAGAGCGTGGAGTAGGCTTATCTGGTGGTCAGAAGCAAAGAGTGGCAATAGCCAGAGCCATACTTTCAAATCCGAGAATACTTATATTCGATGAGGCAACCTCAGCACTTGATTATGAGTCAGAAAGCATTATACAAAATAATTTAAAGGATATATGTAGAAATCGTACTGTATTAATAATTGCACATAGACTTTCTACCTTAAAGGATGCAGATAAAATTATGGTTGTAGATGATGGCAGACTATTAGAATATGATACACACGAAAACCTTATAAAATCTAAGGGATTATATTACAACCTATATAATATGCAAAAGAGAGGTGATATTAATGGATAATAAAAAAAGCAGGAAAGAGGCATTAAGTGAATATATAATTAAAACCAGTACAGTTAGGGATAAAAGATTAAAATATGATTTTATGCCGTCTTTATTGGAGATAATTGAAAAACCATCTCATATTGCAGGAAAGGTTATTATAATAGGAATTGCTTTACTGTTGCTAGTTTCAATAATATGGGCAGCTTTATCAAAAATTAATGTTATTGTATCAGGCACAGGAAATATATCACCACAAAATAGTATTGTAACTATAAAAAGTACAATTAGTGGAGTTGTTTCAAAAATAAACTATAGTGATGGTGATTATGTAAAGGCAGGAGATTTATTAGTTACCCTTGAAACAGAAAATATAGATGCTCAGATAAACAAGCTCGAGGATTCTATAAATAGATTAAAGATAGAAGCTGCAATTAAAAATATTTATTTAGAGGATGTGAATAAACAGGTAAATGTAGCTGACTATGATGATAAATATAGTGATTTAATAAATAATATTATATTGGAAAACAAGCTTAAGCTATTAGAGCTTGAAAGATATAATGGAGAAACAGCTAATATTATAAAATTACAATATATAACTGAATTAAGTGGAAAAATAGCACAGATAGATGGAGAAATAGAAGGCTATGAAAATGAACTTAAGGCTTTAAAGTTACAATTAGAAAATTACCAGATAAAGTCACCAATTAATGGCTGCATTAGTGGAATGGCAGTAAATAGTACAGGACAAATGGTAACTCAGGCAGATGTTTTATTACAGATAGTGCCGACAGATAAGCCACTTGTGTTTGAGGGCTATATACAGGACAAGGATATTGCTAATATAAAAATAGGAGATGTGGCAAAAATAAAAATATCTGCATATTCATATTCTGATTATGGAGATATAGACGGAAGGGTTACATATATTAGTAAATCCTCATATCAAATAGAAGGAATGGGAAATGTGTATAAAATAGAGGTAGAAATAGACAGTGAAGGCTTTAATGAAGAAATAAAGCTTATGTCTGGTATGTCAGGAACTGTGGAAATTGATGTAGGAAAAAGAAGTGTATTAGACTATTTCCTAGAACCAATTTTGCAGGGAATGAAAAATAGTTTGAAAGAACAATGATAAAGAGGTATAATGATTCCAAATTGGCTTTAGGTCATAATAAAGAGAGTTAGTTTGATAAATTCATGGAGGATATCCAGTTATGAAGATTATTATAGCAGGCGATGGCAAAATTGGTTCTACGCTTACAAAACAATTATCACAGGAAGGATATGACATAACACTTATTGACTCAAATAACAGAGTGTTGGAAACAAGCGAGGAGCAATATGACATTATGGTTGTGCAGGGAAACTGTGCATCAATGGAGGTATTGGAGCGTGCAGGTGTAAAGGACGCAGATTTACTGATTGCTGTTGCAGGTGATGATGAAATTAATTTATTGTCCAGTATTATTGCTCATGGTATGAATCCAAAGATACATACTATTTCTCGTATTAGAAACCCTGAATATACAAAACAGATATATGAAATGAGAAATCTATTTTCATTGTCACTATCGGTCAACCCTGAAAAGCAGACTGCTATAGAAATTGACAGATTACTTAAGTATCCGGGCTTTTTAAAGAGAGATACTTTTGCAAAGGGCAGAGTTGAAATAGTAGAGGTTCAGGTAGAGGAAGGCATGAACATATGCAATAAGCCACTTAGTGCAATAAGTGGAATTGCAAAGTGCAAGGTGCTTGTATGTGCAGTTTTAAGAGCTGGCAGGGCAGCTGCACCAGATGGAAATTTCGTACTTAAGGATAAGGATAGAATATTTGTTACAGCTAATAACCTTACTATATTGCTTAAAAATCTTGGCATTATTACACACAAGATTAAAAATGTTATAATATGTGGTGGTGGAAGGGTAAGCTTTTATCTTGCTTATCTTCTTATCAATAATGGTATTTCAGTGAAAATTATTGAACAAAATTATGAAAGGTGCTTACAGCTTGCAGATATGCTGCCACAGGCAAACATAATACATGGAGATGCAACCAACGAATTTTTACTTAAAAGCGAAGGCATAATGGATTGTGATGCGTTAGTTACCACAACTGGCGTAGACGAAATGAATATGTTTATTTCCCTTTATGGTAAAAACTGTGGCGTGTCAAAGGTTATTACAAAGCTGGGCAGACTTGAAAATAATACTATATTAGATAAGCTTTCCTTAGGCAGCACCATTAGCCCTAGACTTTTATGCTGCAATACCATATCCAGATATGTGAGAGCCTTGAAAAACCAGGAGGGCAGTGCAGTATCAGTTCATATTATTGCTGATGGTCAGGCAGAGGCTATTGAATTTGTGGCTGATGATAATACTATGTTTCTAAATACTCCATTAAAGGAAATTAAATTAAAGAAAAATATATTAATAGTTTGTATTACGCATGGTATAAAAACAGAAATTCCAAATGGTGAATCATCATATCAAACGGGTGATACAGTTATTGTTGTAACAAGTGGCGATAAGGTTATATATCAGTTAAATGATATTTTTGAATAAAATAATAATTGTTAATACATTAAAGAGGCTAAGCTATGAATTTTAAAATGATTTGCAGATTTATAGGTAAAATATTACTGGTAGAGGCAGTATTTATGGTACCTGCATTGATAATAAGCTTAATCGTTGGTGAAAAAAGTGCAATATTTGGATTTTTATTTTCAATAGGGATGATTTTATTTGTATCATTGTGTATGTTAATTGCAGGAAGAAACTCAAAAAGAATGTTTCTTGCAAGAGAAGGATTGGTGTGCGTTGCATTAAGCTGGATTGTAATGAGCTTATTAGGCTGCTTTCCATTTTACTTCTCAAGAGAAATACCGGATTTTATTGATGCACTATTTGAAACAGTGTCAGGCTTTACTACTACCGGCTCATCTATATTAGCTAATGTAGAAGGCTTATCAAAAGGCTTGCTTTATTGGAGAAGCTTTACTCATTGGCTGGGTGGTATGGGCGTATTAGTATTTTTGCTTGCTATAGTTAATAATACTAAAAATAGCGATGGCTTTACAATGCACATTTTACGAGCAGAAAGCCCTGGACCAAAGGTTTCAAAGCTTGTTCCTAAAATGAAAAAGACAGCAGAAATACTATATATAATGTATATTTTGCTTACAATATTAAATATAATATTCCTGCTTATAGGTGGAATGTCTGGTTTTGATGCAGTATGTACTGCTTTTGGAACAGCCGGAACAGGTGGCTTTGGTATTAAAAATGACAGTATTGCGGGCTATAGTCCATATATTCAAAATGTCTGTACAGTATTTATGCTGCTGTTTGGAGTAAATTTCAGTATATATTATCTATTACTGATAAGACAGTTTAAGAATGTTCTTAAGGATGAGGAATTAAGGATGTATATTGGTCTTGTTTTAGGCAGTATAATTCTTATTACAATTAATCTGTCAGGCTATTATGATACCTTAGGGGAAAGAATCAGACACAGCTCTTTTCAGGTTGCAAGTATTGCAACAACAACTGGATTTGCTACAACGGATTTTGATTTGTGGCCCAGCTTTTCAAAGACAATATTGATTTGCTTAATGCTGGTAGGTGCCTGTGCCGGAAGTACAGGTGGAGGCTTTAAGTGTGGAAGAGCATTGTTAATTTTCAAAAACCTTAAAAGAAAAATAAAACAAATGCTGTATCCAAATAAGGTGCAGGTAGTAAAAATGAACAATGAACCTGTGGACGAAAAGATACTACAAATGTCAAATGCTTATCTTGCAGCATATGTTGTAATTATTATAGTAAGTGTTTTGATTGTATCTATGGACGGGTTTTCTATTACTACAAATATTACCTCAGTAATATCTACCTTAAACAATATTGGTCCGGGTTTAGAAGTGGCAGGTCCAACCTGCAATTTTGCGGACTTTAGTACATTGTCAAAAATAATATTAATATTAGATATGTTGGCAGGAAGATTGGAAATATTCCCGATATTAATATTACTTTCTCCTTCAACCTGGAAAAAATAGAATAGATATATTAAGAAAGCTATGTTGTATTTCTGTTAAAAAATTGGATATAAAGTCAAGGATTGATGAAATCTATGGATTATATCCAATCATTTACAGGAATATTAACATAGCTTTTTTGATTCATAGGAAATTGCGATGCAATATTTCTTTAAATTAAAACACTCTGTGGGGCTGGAACATGCACGCATATAGCTGTGAAGCAGTTAGATGGTAATATGTGACTTAATGGCTGCAAAGCTTTCTTTACTAATAACATGCTCCATTTTGCAGGCGTCCTCGGCAGCAACATCCTTGTCAACTCCGAGCGAAACAAGCCAATCTGTTAAAAACTCATGTCTTTCGTAAATCATCTCAGCTACCTCACGCCCACTTTCGGTAAGATAAATAAATCCACTGTCTGTAACTGTAATTTGGTTTTTCTCACGCAGGTTTTTCATAGCAATACTTACACTTGATTTTTTGAAATTTAATTCATTTGCTATATCTACAGAGCGGACAACGGGGAGCTTTTTGCTAAGAATTAGAATAGTTTCTAAATAATTTTCTGCTGATTCATTATTTGCTGATGTCATTTTATATTCTCCTTAAGTACGAGGTTTAGTATTCAAAATAAGTTAAACATATGAAAAGTATATCACAAAAGGAATAAAAAAAGAAGTGCGTTGAAGTGAAAAATATTTCAGCAAAGTTCTTGACATCTAATATAGGTTAGAGTATACTAACTGCTGAAAATGAAAATCTTTATCAATATTGAAAGGCGATGATATGATGCCATTATCGATACAAAAGCCGGGAGAGCCTGCAATGATTAAAAAGATTGGTGGTAAGGAGGAAACTCGCAGATACCTGGAAAATCTTGGATTTGTTATAGGAGGAAGTGTTACGGTGGTTTCCGAAATAGGTGGAAATCTGATAGTTAATGTTAAGGATTCGCGTGTTGCCATTGGCAAAGATATGGCAAATAAGATTATGGTGTAACCAATAATTTAAAACTTTCATTATTATTAAAGAAAATAGAAGGAGCGCATTATGAGTACTTTAAAAGACATAGCTTGTGGCCAGACTGTTAAGGTAAAGAAGCTTAGCGGTGAAGGTGCAGTCAAAAGAAGAATTATGGATATGGGCATTACAAAGGGAACAGAAATTTATGTTCGTAAGGTAGCACCTCTTGGTGATCCGGTTGAGGTTACAGTAAGAGGCTATGAATTATCATTGCGTAAAGCAGATGCTCAAATGATTGAAGTAGAGTAAAGGAGAAAGAAAATGTCAATTAGAATTGCATTAGCAGGTAATCCAAACTGCGGTAAAACAACATTATTTAATGCACTGACAGGTTCTAATCAGTTTGTAGGTAACTGGCCAGGCGTTACAGTTGAAAAAAAAGAAGGAAAATTAAAGGGCGAAAAGGAAGTAACAATTACCGACTTACCGGGTATCTATTCTTTATCACCATACACTCTTGAAGAGGTTGTAGCAAGAAATTACCTTATTAATGAAAAGCCAGATGCTATTTTAAATATTGTAGATGGTACAAATATTGAAAGAAACTTATACTTATCAACACAGCTTATGGAGCTGGGTATTCCGGTAGTTATGGCTGTTAATATGATGGATATAGTTAAAAAAAGTGGCGATTCCATTAATATTTCAAAGCTAAGTGAAAAATTAGGCTGTAAGGTAGTTGAAATTTCAGCTCTTAAGGGGGATGGAATTGATAAGGCAGCTAAAATGGCTATTGAAGCTGCGAAGAGCAAACAGGCAGCAAATGTTGTACATAGATTTAGCGAAGATGTGGAAAACATTATTACACAGGTTGAAGGAAAATTAGATGTGTATGTTGAAAGAACACAGAAGAGATTCTTCGCAATTAAGCTTCTTGAAAGAGATGACAAGATTGGTGAGCAGAATGCAAACTTACCAAATGTAGATGCTGAAATTAAAACTCTTGAAGATAAGTTTGATGATGATACAGAAAGTATTATTACAAATGAAAGATATACATATATTTCTTCAATTATTAATGATTGTGTTACAAAGAAGCCTAAGAAGGAAAAGCTTACAACATCTGATAAGATAGATAAGGTTGTAACAAACAGATGGTTGGCATTACCAATATTCGCAGTTGTAATGTTTATTGTATACTATGTATCAGTAACAACTGTCGGTAGTTGGGCAACTGACTGGGCAAACGATGGCGTATTTGGTGATGGCTGGCACTTATTTGGTATAGGCTCATCAAGCTATGAAGAGGATGCAGGTAAATTTGATAAGGCTTCACAGGAAATGGATGGCTTCTTGGAAGCTGCTGAAGCTGCTGGTGTTGATACATCCAGCCTTACAGATGTCCTTGATAATGAAGAAGCAAGTGATGAAGAAATTGCAAATGCAATTAATGAATTCGTTGCAAATGATAAAGTAAAAGATTTAGCAACAGATGTAGATATTACAGAAGAAGATGAAGTGGTAGAAACAGTTAAGGTAAATGCTGATGAATTTAAAAACGCAGCAGATGTTGCAGAACCAGACCCAGCAGATTATGGCGTATGGGTACCAGGTGTTCCTGTTATTATCGAAGCTGGTCTTGACAAAATACATTGTGTAGATTGGTTAAAGAGCCTTATCTTAGACGGTATTGTAGCCGGTGTTGGTGCAGTGCTTGGTTTCGTACCTCAGATGTTAGTATTATTTATATTCTTAGCATTCCTTGAAAGCTGTGGATATATGGCCAGAGTAGCATTCATTATGGATAGAATTTTCCGTAAGTTTGGTCTTTCTGGTAAGTCATTTATTCCAATGCTTATTGGTAGTGGTTGTGGTGTTCCTGGTGTTATGGCATCAAGAACTATTGAAAATGATAGAGATCGTAAGATGACTATTATGACAACTACATTTGTTCCTTGTGGAGCAAAGCTTCCTATTATTGCGTTAATCGCAGGTGCATTATTTGATGGTGCAGCCTGGGTAGCTCCAAGTGCTTACTTTGTAGGCATTGCTGCAATTATCTTATCAGGTATTATTCTTAAGAAAACAAAGATGTTTGCTGGAGATCCAGCACCATTCGTTATGGAGTTACCAGCATATCATATGCCTACGGTAAGCAATGTTTTAAGAAGTATGTGGGAGCGTGCTTGGTCATTCATTAAGAAGGCTGGTACAATTATCCTTTTATCAACAGTATTACTTTGGTTCTTAATGAGCTTTGGCTGGGTAGATGGAAAGTTCAAGATGATTGAAGCTGTTGAACTTGATAACAGTATTTTAGCAAGAATTGGTAGTGTTATTGCTCCAATATTCAAGCCTTTAGGCTGGGGTAACTGGAAGATGGCAGTTGCAGCCGTTACTGGTTTAATTGCTAAGGAAAATGTTGTTGGTACATTCGGTGTTCTCTTTGGAGGATTAGAAGAAGTAGCAGAAGATGGTAATGAAATTTGGACAGCATTAGCTGCTAGTATGTCAGCAATAGCTGGTTACTCATTCTTAGTATTTAACCTTTTATGTGCCCCATGTTTTGCAGCTATGGGTGCTATTAAGAGAGAAATGAACAATGCTAAATGGTTCTGGTTTGCAATCGGTTACCAGTGTATATTAGCATACATCGTATCACTTTGTATCTACCAGATTGGTTCATTAATTATTAGTGGAACATTTGGTGTAGGTACAGTAGTAGCATTCTTATTCGTGCTTGTATTCTTATTCTTATTGTTTAGACCATACAAGCAGAGTGAAACATTAAATGTAAAAGTTAAAACATCTAAATAAAAATAGTATAAGATAGTATTAATTGCCCATATTGTTGTATAATATGGGCAATAACTTTAATTATAGCTTTAATGCTGTGGTAGTAATGTAGTCACATAGTTTTTGCAGGAGGCAGCTTATGGATACAATAATTGGAACAGGTATAACTTTAGTAGTATTAGGGGTAATTATTGGCTTGATAATTAAAAGTATGGTTAAGGATAAAAAAGCAGGAAAGTCTTTGCATTGTGGTGGAGATTGCAGGAATTGTGGAGGACATTGCCACTAAAAAGGTTTCTTATTGGTTAATATAGAATATAATGAAAGGAGGATAAATAGGAATGATATATATGATAGGATTATTAATTCCCTTTGCAGGCACAGTATTAGGTGCTGCTTGTGTTTTTTTTATGAAATCAGGGCTGAAGGATTGGGTGCAGAAGGCACTTTTAGGCTTTGCCTCTGGTGTTATGGTGGCTGCTTCCGTATGGTCACTTTTGATTCCTTCAATGAAAATGTCAGAGTCTATGGGAAAATTAGCATTTATTCCAGCGGCAATAGGATTTTTCTTAGGAATATTGTTTTTGTTTGTGTTGGACAGAATTACACCACATCTGCATATGAATGAAAAAGAGCCGGAAGGTCCACATTCAAAATTAAATAATACTACAATGTTAGTGCTGGCAGTAACGCTTCATAATATACCAGAGGGTATGGCAGTAGGAGTAGTCTTAGCAGGACTTTTAGATAAAAGCTCAAATGTAAGCATTGCATCTGCATTAGCATTATCTATAGGTATTGCAATACAGAATTTCCCGGAAGGTGCAATTGTTTCATTGCCATTAAGAGGCGAGGGCAACAGTAAAAAGAAGTCTTTCTTTTATGGAGTAATATCCGGAGTTGTAGAGCCTGTAGCTGGAGGACTTACATTATTAGCAGCAGGAGCAATATCCAATGCTTTGCCATATTTGTTATCCTTTGCAGCCGGAGCAATGATATATGTTGTTATTGAGGAATTATTACCAGAAAGCTTTAAGGATAATAAAACAGATATAACCACCTGGGGCTTTGCAATAGGCTTTGCCATAATGATGATACTTGATGTAGCACTTGGATAGATTTATGCTTTATAGAGTTGTTGAAAATGTTGTGTTCATAGACAGTATTTTCAGCAATTACAGGATTATGAAAATAAAATAATATAATATAAAATGTCAGGCAAGCCCAGCAATATAACAAATAAATTATGCTATATTGCTGGGTTTGCCTGACATTATTTTTGCATATTATTTATAATTGATTAAAGCTTATTCCTGTCCATTCCAGCAGTAGGTACAAAGCTTGCACTTGTCAATACCTACAGAGTCTAACATATCATCAAGACGATTGAATTTTAAAGTAGTAAAGTTTAATGCCTTACGGATTTCTTCAACCATTCTTTCGTATTTTTCTGAATCTGGGTCTGCATATTCCTGTAATATTTCATCAGTAACATCACCACCCTCAAGCTTTTGAATAACACGCCTTGTAATGAGATCCATTTCTGAAGAGGAACGGGAGAAGTTTAAATACTTACAACCATATATAAGTGGAGGACAGGCAGGACGAATATGTACTTCTTTGGCACCACTATCATATAAAAATTCAGTAGTTTCTCTAAGCTGTGTTCCACGAACAATAGAATCATCTATAAGTAAAAGGCTCTTATCTTTAATAAGGTCATGTACTGCGATAAGCTTCATTTTGGCAATTAAGTTACGCTGACTTTGAATAGTTGGCATAAAGGAACGAGGCCAGGTAGGAGTATATTTAATAAAAGGTCTTGAAAATGGAATACCTGACTCATTGGCATAGCCAATAGCGTGAGCAGTACCAGAATCTGGAACACCGGCTACAATATCCGGCTTAACATTATCTCTTTTTGCCATATGAACACCACAGTTGTAACGCATTTGTTCAACACTGATGCCTTCGTAGGAGCTGCTTGGATAGCCATAATAAACCCAAAGGAAAGTACATATTTTCATATCCTTTCCTGGAGCAACAAGAGTTTTAACACCTGTTGGAGTAACAACATCTATTTCACCAGGACCTAATTCCTTATAAACTGTATATCCCAGATTTAAGAAGGAGAATTGTTCAAAGGCAAGACAGAAAGCAGAATCCTTTTCTCCAATTACAATAGGAGTTCTGCCGTATTTATCTCTGGCAGCATAAATACCCTTAGGGGTAAGCAACAATAAGCTAAGTGAGCCATCAATTATTTCTAAGGCATATTTAATACCGTCAATTAAATTTTCTTTTTGATTAATAATGGCAGCTACTAACTCAGTAGGATTTACATCACCACCACTCATTTCAAGAAAGTGGGAATTTCCAGCTGAGAAAATTTTATCAATAATTTCATCAGAATTATTAATTTTACTAACTGTAGTAATAGCGTAAGTTCCATGATGCGAACGCACAATAAGAGGCTGTGGCTCGAAATCTGAAATACAGCCAATACCTAAATTTCCCTTCATGGTTTGAACATCTTTATCAAACTTTGTCCTAAAAGGAGAGTTTTCGATGTTGTGGATAGACCTGTCAAATCCATCTTTGCCATATACAGCCATACCACCTCGTCTGGTACCTAAGTGTGAATGATAGTCTGTACCAAAAAATAAGTCAAAAACGCAGTCTTCCTTTGCTGCGACTCCAAAAAATCCGCCCATTTGGACACCTCACATTATATTAAAATTGTAACGACAGAAGCTATTAACTATCGTCTATGTGATATTGTAATAGAAATGTAGTAATTGCACAATGTTTTTTTTGTTAAGACATAATTTTTAGTAGAAACTTTTCTACAAATATAGTTAAAGTTATGCTATACTAACAGGTATGGTGTATAATAGAGCAAATTGGATTATTATAAAATTCCCATATAGAATATTTTATAATTTAGAATAAAGATTTGAATATATACATACTAGAAAGAGGAAAAATATGGATTTATTGAATAGTAACGAGAGCATAATTAATAGTCAAATAATAAGAGGCATAACAGAAATCGGTTTCAGTCAGCTTACCCCTATACAAGAACAGGCTATACCAGTGCTTTTAGATGGCGAGGACATTATAGGTCAGGCACAGACAGGTACAGGAAAAACAGCAGCATTTGGTATACCTTTAATACAAAAAATAGACCCAGAGGACAGCAGTGTTCAGGGCTTGGTGCTTTGCCCAACAAGAGAGCTTGCTATACAGGCATCAGATGAGCTTAGAAAATTTGCAAGGTATCTGCATGGAGTTAAAATTCTCCCAATATATGGTGGTACAGATATAAGCAGACAGATAAAGGCTCTTCGAGGAAAGATTTCCATTGTAGTTGGAACACCAGGAAGAGTAATGGACCATATGAGAAGACATACTTTAAAGCTTGGAAATCTAAAAATGCTTGTTTTAGATGAAGCTGATGAAATGTTAAATATGGGCTTTAGAGAGGATATAGAAACAATACTCAGGGATATTCCTAGTGAACATCAGACAGCATTATTTTCAGCAACAATGCCACAGGCAATATTAGATATAACTAAAAAATATCTTAGAGAAGATGCAAAGATTATAAAGGTTGTAAAAAAAGAGCTTACAATGTCTACAATTAAGCAGTATTACTACGAAGTAAATACCAACAACAAAAATGAGGTAGCTGCAAGAATATTAGATTATTATGCACCAAAGAGAACACTTGTTTTTTGCAATACAAAGACTATGGTAGATAAGCTTTGTGAGTATTTAAAGAGAAAGGGCTATTTAGCAGAGGGACTTCACGGAGATTTATCACAGCATCAAAGAGATAAGGTTATGAATAGCTTTAGAAATGGTACTTCAAATATTCTTATTGCTACAGATGTTGCAGCAAGAGGAATTGATGTAGATGATGTAGAAGCTGTTATTAATTATGATATTCCACAGGATATTGAGTATTATGTTCATAGAATAGGAAGAACAGGCAGAGCCGGTAGAGAAGGCAGAGCCTTTACACTTGTAGTTGGCAGAGAGATTTACAGAATTAGAGAAATAGAAAGAGTTTGTAAAACTAAAATGACAAAAAGAGAAATACCTTCTGTAAAAGAGGTTAAAAATGCTAAAGCCAACAAGGTATTTGAAGCCATAAACAAAATTATAGAGGAAGAGGATTTGTCTGGTATTCTGCCTCTTATTGAAGCAAAAATAGAAGAAACCGGAGAGTCAGCAGTCGCACTTGCAGCCGCATTACTTAAATCCCATATGGGTGAAGAGCCAGAGGAAATAGTAATAGAAAAATATACTAGAGGCAGAAACTCATATGGAAGACGAGATAATGGTGGAAGCTTTGGTCAAAGAGGATATGTAAGAGGCGGCAGAGGAGTGTCAAGAGATGAAGGAAGAGGCTATAACAGAGGTGGCAGAGGAAAGTCAGGTGAAGATAGGAGAAACGGAGAGAGAGGACGAGATTACAATAAAGGAAGCTACGGCAGTTATAAAAATAATGATAGAAGAAACAATGCAGATACAGGAAGAATAAATAAAAGAAGTGAGAGAAATAGAAATTCTCTGCCAAATAATATAAACTATAAGGGTGAAGCAGTTAAAAGAAAAAGTAAATAGATAGTATAAAAAGTCTGTCAAAGGAGAAAAGAGTATTATGAAAACAAAGATTTTTATTGATGGAAGTGAAGGAACAACAGGACTTAGAATTTTTGAACGATTTGAAAACAGAGATGATATTGAGCTTTTAAAAATCTCTTCTGACCTTCGTAAAGATATAAATGAAAGAAAAAGATTAATCAATGAATCAGATATTACATTTCTTTGTTTGCCAGATGCAGCAGCTATTGAGTCAGTCAGCCTTGTGGAAAATGAAAATGTAAGAATTATCGATACCTCTACAGCTCATAGAACAAGTGAAGGCTGGGCATATGGATTTCCAGAATTGTCTGATAAGCATTATGAGGCAATAAAAAATGGAAAGAGAATAGCTGTTCCGGGCTGTCATGCTTCGGGCTTTATTTCAGTAGTATATCCTCTTATAGCAAATAATGTTA
Source organism: uncultured Eubacteriales bacterium (assembly GCA_900539455.1). Taxonomy (GTDB): domain Bacteria; phylum Bacillota; class Clostridia; order Lachnospirales; family Lachnospiraceae; genus SVEL01. The sequence goes on along the minus strand of UQCD01000004.1, from coordinate 118,183 downwards.
TGGGAAGTGATTACAGAGCTACAGCCTTTTCACTTACTGGCTATAGTGGTGGTGGAAAGAAAATGATTGCTGAATACGAGGCTGAAAGAGAAAATGTTTTATTAAATGCACCCAGAGAATATGCACTATCACAAAAGCATAAGCATTTAAAGGAAATGAAGGCTGTTACAGGCTTAGACAGAGAACCATTATTTTCACCTATAGTTGCAGATTATTATAGTGGAATGGTAGTTTCAGTGCCTATTTATATGGATTTATTAAAGTCACACAACACCTTAGAGGAATTACATAGATTATATGAAAAGCATTATGCAGGCAAGGAATTTATCAAGGTAATGCCTCTTGGTGCAGAGGAAGAACAGGGTAATATGCTTTCAGGTGTAGCCTGTTCAATGTATGACGGAATGAGAATATATGTTACTGGAAATGATGATAGAGCAGTTGTATCAGCACAGTATGACAATTTAGGAAAGGGAGCATCCGGGGCAGCCATAGAATGTTTAAATATTATGTTAGGCTGTGATGCAAAGCTAGGATTATCTTTATAATTGTAAACACTCATCAGAGGAGGCTGCAATATGAATATAAACGAAGTATTGGACGAATATGACAATATGTTTGGAAGCTGTAGTGCAAATCAGATAGAAGAATTTCTCGACAAAATGATATGTGCTGCCACAAAAGAAGATGACATATTAAGCTTGATTACACTTCTAAACGAAGCTATTGGGTTTTGCAGAGATATTGGTAAGGAAGAAAAGGGTGTATATTGCTGTGAGCAGGTAATAAAGCTGCTTGATGATTTAAATATGAATAATACTATTCAGTATGCAACTACACTTATAAATGTAGGAAATGCCTATAGAGCCTTTAAACTTTTAGAAAAATCAGAGGAATGCTATAAAAAAGCATTGGCTATATATGATGAAAAGCTTGATAAGTACGATAGAAAAAAAGCTGGTTTATACAACAATTATTCATTGCTGTATCAGGAAAAGGGTGAATATAAAAAGGCGTATGAGCTTTTAAATAAAGCTTATGGAATAATAGTTTTGTACAAGGATACCCAGATAGAACAGGCTACTACACTGACCAATATGGCAGCTACTCTTGCAAAGCTGGGCAGGCTTGATGAAGCTATGGTATATGAGAAAAAGGCCATAGATATATTTGTAGCTGACGGTGAAAAAAACTATCATTACAGTGGTGCATTAGCAGCCTTAGGCGATATTATGTATGCTAAGGGAGAATATGTAGAGGCTAAGAAAAATTACCTTAAGGCTATGGCAAATATTGAAAAGCATTTAGGAAGAACAGCCAACTATTATATTCTTGAGGAAAATGTAAAAAAGGTTCAGGAATTAATAGATGAGCAAAAGGTAAATGACAGTAGGTCAGGCAGCTTTGTGGAAAAGTGCCGCTTGTTTTATGAGGGATATTTAAAAGAAGCTATTCACAAGGATTTTGGTGCTTATGAGGACAAAATCGGTGTGGGAATAACTGGCTATGGTTCGGAATGTTTTGGCTTTGATGATGAATATTCCTATGACCATGATTGTAATGTCAGATTGTTTTTATTTGTTGACAAGGAAACTCTGTTTGCTATTGGAAATCAATTACAAAGTGAATACGAAAACCAATTAGAGCGTTTTTACAAGGATTACAACATTAAAATCAATGCCTCGCTTAATATTAACAAGGTTGACGGAGTTGTAGAAACCAAAAGCTATTATACAAACATTTTAGAATTAGACCATTTGCCTGTTACTGATGAGGAATGGTACTCAGTAAAAGAGGAAAAACTGGCAATGGCAAGTAATGGTGTGATTTTTACAAATAATAATTGTCAGGTTACAGATATAAGAAAGTATTTGTCAGACTACTATAACGACACTGTATGGCTGACAAGAATTGCCAATGAAATGTATTTGTATTCCCAGTCAGCCCAGTACAATTACTCCAGAATGAAATTAAGAGAGGAATATGTAGCGTCAAAAATGTCTATTGCTATGGGAATGGAGCATTGTATGAAGCTGGTATATTTACTTAATCGTACTTATGCACCATATTACAAATGGCTGCGAAAAGGCTTAGAAAAGCTTCCTGTTTTATCAGAGATAGGTGATATTCTGGATACTATTGCAATAAATGAGGATGTTGCTGCTTCAAACTTTGAATTAATTGCAAAATTAATAGTAAAAGAAATGAATAAAATGGGAATTATTGAAGGAAAAGATACCTACTTAGACCATTACACAGGTGCCATATTACAAAAGGTAAGAGAAGGATTAAAAGCATTGACTGATGATGAAGCTTCTTTAGTAGACAAGGTAATAAGCCTGGAGTGGAAGCAGTTTGACAAGGTGGAAAATATAGGTGGACGAGCTGACTGTCAGGACGATTTTAATACCTTCAACATTATGAGAAGAAGTCAGTATATGGCATTTAGCGAGGAACTTTTAAAAAGTTATTATTTAGATTTAGCAGAGGCAGAAAGAAAAGGATGGAATTTAATTGCTGAAAAATATGCAAGAATGATGGAATATACATCACCTGCTGAATATTCCAAAATCAAAAATCAGTTGCCAGCTAGAGATGAAGGCAGATTACAAATTCAAGAGGCAATTATTGAAATTCAGATAAGTATGATGGAAGAGTTTGCAAAGGAATATCCTAAAATGGCAGCAAATGCTAGAAGCATACACACCTACGAGGACAACATATATAATACCTCGTATGAAACCTATCTTAGAGGAGAATTAGGAACTTATTCAGACGAAACCTTAATACTTTATGGCAGATTTATCACTGGATGTATTGAAAATAATATAAATCTTGCTTATAAGATTATGAACAATACAGCAGTTTTATATGGCTATAAATCAGTTGAGGATGCAGAAGCTAAGCTTTAAGGGAAAATGCAAATAAAAATTGTAAATATAGTAAATACTTATAAAGTAACGAGGATATTTGCAGTTTTACAAATATCCAATAGCGTACAGTAGAGAAAGGAGAAAAATATGTCAGTAGTAAATATTACAGTAGAAAATTTTGAGGCAGAGGTCGTAAATAGTGATAAGCCGGTTTTAGTTGATTTCTGGGCATCATGGTGTGGACCTTGTCAGATGCTTTCACCACTTGTAGACCAGGTGGCAGAGGAGGTAACCTCTGTAAAGGTTGGCAAGGTAAATGTTGATGAGCAGCCGGATTTAGCAGTAAAATTTGGTGTTATGAGTATACCAATGCTTATTTTATTTGAAAATGGAGAAGCAGTTAAAAAGTCTGTTGGTGCTGTTCCAAAGTCACAGATTTTAGATTTTATTAAATAAGCTGCCATTTTAGGCAATTAAAAATGAGGTGGAGTATGTATGATTTAATTATTATTGGAGCTGGACCGGCAGGAATGACAGCAGCTCTTTATGCTGTGAGAAATAACAAAAAGGTATTACTTTTAGAAAAAAATGTAGTAGGGGGACAAATAATAAATACCCCCTTAATTGAAAATTATCCGGCTATTAATAAAATTAAGGGCTTTGAGTATGTAGAGCAATTAAAGGCTCAAATAGAAAATGCCCATATTGTTAATGAAATGGCAGTAAAACTTGAGGATAAGGGCGATAAAAAGTATGTATATACCAACGAAAATGCTTATATTGGAAGAGCAGTGATTATTGCCACAGGCCTGACCAGGAAAAAGCTTGATATTGAAGGAGAAAAGGAGCTTATAGGAAAAGGGGTTTCTTATTGTGCCACCTGTGATGGACCTTTCTTTAAAGGAAAGGCTGTTGCAGTTATAGGGGGAGGAAATACAGCACTTCTTGAGGCAGCACATTTAGCTGGCTATTGTAAGAATGTTTTTTTAATTTGTAGAAGTGACAGGTTTAAGGGCGAAGAAAAAAATATTGAAAAGGTCAAAGAAAAATCAAATATAATCATATATAAAAATACAATCCCACAAAAAATAATTGGAGAAGATAAGGTTCAGGCTATTGAAGTATTAAATGGAGAAAACAATACTATAAAAATAATTGTTGAGGGAGTTTTTGCAGCCATAGGTCAAAGGTTTGCAAAGGACTTTGTTTTTGAAGGCTTAAACGATAATGATGATTATATAATGGCAGACGAAAGCTGCAAAACATCGGTAGAGGGGGTATTTGTAGCAGGAGATTGCAGAAATAAAAAAGTAAGACAGCTGGTAACAGCAACCGCCGATGGAGCAGTTGCAGCACTAGCTGCCTTAGAATATATTAATTAAATTATATATTAGTATAGCAAACAAAATATATAATATTTTGCCTAGGCTATATATCAATAAGCAAATAGATTATATAATGCTTTGGATAACTATAGGTTAAGTAAAGCTATAGTGATTATAAGCTGCTATATCCCACTAAAATACCACCTTTTTCTGCATAATAGGAACATAGACCACCATTGTTCATTATAGAAATAGATGCCATAGGGTATTTTGAAAGAATAAAGTCTTTTATTTTCTCACAGCCCTCTAAGCCGTGAAAATGGGATAAAATAACCTGACCACCGTGGTAACCAGCCTCCTCCATATCCGAAATAAGCTTTTTAATGGCGATATTGAAATTTCGTGCCTTGTGGCATATAGCAAGTGTACCCTCCTTGCTTGCTGTACCTACAATTCTAATACCAAGAACACCTACAGTAGCAGCTACAAGCTTATTTACACGACCGTTTTTAACAAAGTTGTCTAAGTGGTCTAAAATAAAGCCTAAATGGAAGTGTTTAAAATCATTGTGTAAGGCTTCTTTAACTAAATTAAAGTCCTTAAGCTTTTCAATTAGCTTAACAGTATGATAAATCATAACACTGATAGGAGGACCTGCATTTAGAGAGTCAACGATTTCAATGTTTTTCTCAGGGTGCACCTCTAACTCCATATTTTTGGCAATAACTGCACTGTTATAGCTTCCAGAAAGACCACTGGTAAGAGTGAAAACAATAATATTGTCATATCCGTCAAAGGTAGCTCTAAAATTATCAGGAGAAGGACAGGCAGTACCAGTCTTTCCTTCATAAGCATATACAGCCTCCATAAGCTCTTCTGTATTTATACTTTCGTTGTCTATATACTCTTTATCTCCAACCATAATAGATAGAGGGACTGCTTTAAAGTCAGCCACAGTTGAAGCTATATTAGTAATGTTACAGCCGGAATCGGCAGCAATTAACCATTTCATAGGTAATCTCCTTTAATTTTCTAAATCTTTTGATGTAGTTATCAAAACTATATTAACGGATAAAACAAAACTTGTCAATGAAAAAAATATCTGTTATTATATTTTGGGAATAAAATCGAAAAATCAGGAAGCAATGTAATGAGCCTGATAATTTATAATGTGTATAAGTGGCAGGTTTGATGATTTAGTACAGGCTTTTGATAAAAGAGTGTACAGGCTTAATAAAGAAAAAGGAAAAATATATGAAATTTGAAGAATCTGTAGCATATAGGAAAATTGAAGAATTTAGGTTTCCTAGATATAAGGAGCTGCCAAGTATGGATTTGTACTTAGAACAGCTGGTGGAGGTTCTAAATAATATTTTCATAGCTCTTTATGATGATGAAAAGGATGAGGATTTTATAACTAATGCAATGGTTAGTAATTATGTAAAAAAGGGCATTATTGATAAGCCGGTAAATAAAAAATATAATAAGGAGCAGATAGCTTATCTGGTGTTTATATGTATTTATAAGCAGGTATTACCATTGTCAAAGCTAAAGGATTTAATTGAACTGCAGAAAAACACCTACATCCTGGAGGTGGCATATGACTATTTTTGTACAGAGTTTGAAAATATACTAAGAGAGGTTTTTGACGGTGGCAATACTTATAGTGACAGCTCTAAAAGTGGCACCAGAGAGGCAAATATTGTAAGAAGCATTGCTTTTTCTGTGGCACACAAAATATACATTAACAAATATTTGGAATTTATAAAAAAGTAAATGGATATTTTTATTAAAATGTATTATAATTCCTATGTGTTAAACACATAAAACTATAAAAAAGGAAGTACAATCATGAGTAATAAAATCAGAACCAGATACGCCCCAAGTCCAACAGGAAAAATGCATGTTGGAAATTTAAGAACAGCATTATATGAGTTTTTAATTGCAAAGCATGAGGGCGGAGATTTTATTTTAAGAATAGAAGATACAGACCAGGAAAGATATGTTGAGGGTGCTACAGAAATTATCTATAGAACACTTGAAAGTACAGGTCTTGTACATGATGAAGGTCCAGACAAGGATAAGGGCTATGGTCCATATGTTCAAAGTGAAAGACAGGCTACAGGAATGTACCTTGAATATGCTAAAAAGCTCATAGAAAAAGGCGAGGCATATTATTGTTTCTGCGATAAGGAAAGATTAGAAAGTCTTAAGCAGGAGGTAGCAGGAAAAGAAATTATTGTATATGATAAGCATTGCTTACATCTTTCAAAGGAAGAAATAGAAGAAAAGCTTAATAGTGGAGTTCCATATGTTATAAGACAGAACAATCCGACTACAGGCACTACAACCTTTGTAGATGATATATACGGAGAAATTACTGTGGATAACTCTGAATTAGACGATATGATTCTTATTAAGTCAGACGGATACCCTACATATAATTTTGCCAATGTAGTTGATGATCATTTGATGGAAATTACACATGTTGTAAGAGGAAACGAATATATTTCATCTTCACCAAAGTATCAAAGATTATATGATGCTTTTGGCTGGGAGTCACCAAAATATGTACACTTACCACTTATTACAGATGAAAATCACAAAAAGCTTAGTAAAAGATGTGGACATTCCTCTTATGAGGATTTAATAGAGCAGGGCTTTTTATCAGAGGCTATTGTAAACTTTATAGCCTTACTTGGCTGGAGTCCGGAGGATAATCAGGAAATATTCTCATTACAGGAGCTTATTGAAAAGTTTGATTATCACCATGTAAGCAAATCACCAGCAGTATTTGATATGGTTAAGCTTAAATGGATGAATGGTGAATACATTAAGGCAATGGATTTTGATAAGTTCTATGAGATGGCATTACCATATATTAAAGAGGTAATACATAAAGATTATGATCTTAAAAAGATTGCAGCAATGGTAAAAACCAGAATAGAAGTATTCCCAGATATAAAGGAGCATATTGATTTCTTCGAGGAAGTTCCTGAGTATGATATAGCTATGTACACACACAAGAAGATGAAAACAACAGCAGAAAGCTCGCTTGAGGTTTTAAAGGAATTATTACCAAGATTTGAGGCCTTAGAGGACTATTCTAATGACAGCTTATATAGCCTGTTGTGTAAGTATGTAGAAGAAAAAGGATGCAAAAATGGTTATGCAATGTGGCCTGTAAGAACAGCAGTATCAGGTAAGCAGATGACTCCTGGTGGTGCAACTGAGATTATGGAAATAATCGGAAAAGAAGAATCTATAGCTCGTGTAAAGGCTGCAATCGCTAAGTTGGAGCAGTAATGGCATTTAATGAAGCACAGATAAAGGCGGTTAATCATTTTCAGGGACCGATGATGGTATTGTCGGGACCTGGAAGTGGAAAAACCACTGTAATAACACATCGAACAAAAAAATTAATAGAAGAATATGGAGTAAATCCATCAAATATATTAGTTATTACATTTACTAAAAAGGCGGCAGCAGAAATGTCCCAAAGGTTTAACAGCCTTGTTGGAGGAGAAAAGTACAGGGTGACCTTTGGCACTTTTCATGCAGTCTATTTTAAAATCCTGAAATACGCCTACAATTATAATGCGGCTAATATTTTAAGAGAGGAACAAAAGATAGATATTATTAAGGAGATTATCAATTACTTAAAGCTTGAAATTGATGATGAAAGTGAGTTTATCCAGAATATAATTAGTGAGATTTCTTTAGTTAAGGGAGATATGTTAAATATCGACCATTATTATTCAAAAAGTTGTTCCGAAAGTATTTTTAAAAATATTTATAAAAGATATAATGACAGGCTTATCAGCTTAAATCTAATTGATTTTGACGATATGCTTGTAATGTGTTATGAGCTTTTATCAAAGAGACCAGATATTTTAAAACTTTGGCAGGACAAATATCAGTATATTTTAATAGATGAATTTCAGGATATTTCAACGGTACAATATAAGGTTATAAAGCTTTTGGCATTACCTCAAAATAATTTATTTATTGTAGGTGATGATGACCAGTCCATATATAGATTTAGAGGTGCAAAGCCAGAGATTATGCAAAGCTTTCCAAAGGATTACAGGGAGGCAAAGCAGGTTTTATTAGATACAAATTACCGTTCTAATGAGGCTGTTGTAAGGCTTTCGGTAAAGCTTATTAATAACAATACTGTCAGATATAAAAAACAGTTAAAATGGGTAAAAACCTCTAGTGAGGCTGTTGAAATTAAAGAGTTTAAAAGCCAGATAGAGGAATGTAGTTTTATTATAGACAGTATTAATAAAAAGCTTAAAAAAAATCATAGCTACAGGGATATAGCTGTTTTGTACAGAACTAATACTAATCCACGGTATTTAGTAGAAAAGCTTATGGAATACAATATACCCTTTAAAATGAAGGACAATATTCCGAATATTTATAATCATTTCCTGGCAAAGGATATTATTTCCTATATAAAAATTGCTATGGGTGATGACAGCAGAAAAGAGTTTTTAAGTATAATTAACAGACCGAAAAGGTACATTGCCAGAGAGGCTTTTTCTTCACCTCTTGTAGATTTAGACGAAATCAGGGATTTTTATGAGGATAGAAGCTATGTGGTGGATAGAATAAACAGGCTGGAATATGATTTAATGATGCTTGAAAAAATGACACCCTATGCAGCTATATGTTATATTAGAAAGGGCATCGGCTATGATGAATTTGTTTCAGAGTATGCTGCTATGCGGCGAATAAAGCCAGAGGAGCTGTTCGATATATTAGATGAATTAGAAGACAGTGCCAGAGGCTATAAAAGCTATAAGGAATGGTTTTTACATATAGAAAAATATGGTGAGGAGCTGAAAAATCAGTTTCAAAATAGAAATGAATTGGAGGATGCTATAGAATTATCTACTATGCACAGCGCAAAGGGTCTGGAATATAAATCTGTTTTTATAATGGATGTAAACGAAGGCATAACTCCTTATAAAAAGGCAGTTCTGGATGCTGATTTAGAGGAGGAGCGAAGGCTTTTTTATGTGGCAATGACCAGAGCAAAGGACTTTTTGCACATATATTATTTAAAGGAAAGATATGGCAAGGAGGTAAAGCCTTCCAGATTTATAACAGAAATAGAGGATAAAGCCTAAGATTATTATATAGTTTAAAGTAATTATATAGTTTAAAATAGTTATAAAACATCAAACTATTATAAAATTCTAAAATATTAGGCGTTTTAGTTGTGTTTTTTTATGTTTTCTGTTAGGATTAACAGGATTGAAATAGTCTGGATATAGACGGAAAAGAGGATTTAATGGCAAAGAATTTTGATGAAAATGATGATGAAATGTATGTAACACTAGAGTTAGATGACGGACAGGAAGTAGAATGTGTTGTTATCACTATTTTAGAAGCAAATGGAAGAGATTATATTGTATTATTACCGGATGATACTGCCGACACAGAAGAAGGCGAGGTATTCTTATACAGATATAAGCAGGACGCTGAGGGAAATCCAGATTTAGAAAATATTGAAAGTGATGAAGAGTTTGAAATAGTTTCAGATGCTTTTGATGAATGGTTAGATAGTCAGGAATACGATGAAATCGTTGGAGAAGACGAGGAATAATGAAGGGACTTATCCATGTATATATGGGCGACGGAAAGGGCAAGACAACAGCTACAGTAGGTCTTGCCATAAGGGCAGCAGGCCGTGGAAAAAAGGTTGTTTATCTGCAATTTTTAAAAGGGCCTGAATCTGGAGAAATTAATATAATGAACAAGATTGACAATATCTGTTTTATTGGCAATAAAGAAAAATTTGATTTTGTCTGGAAATTATCTAAAGAGGAAAAACAAAGCCTGACAGATATTCAAAATGCTAATTTTGCTCTTGCACTTGAAAAGGTCGAGAAGGAGCAAATAGATATGCTTGTTATAGACGAATTGTTTTCAGCCTGCAATACTAATACTATAGATGTAGATAAGGTTAAGGAGTTTATATTAAACAAACCAGAACAGCTGGAGGTTGTAATGTCTGGACACGGACCGGAGCCATTCTTTATAGAGCTTGCAGATTATGTTACAAATATGGAAAAAATCAAGCACCCATATGATATAGGCATTGCAGCCAGGATAGGAATTGAAATGTAACAGGAGAATAGTAATATGAAGAAAATATTTAAAGGACTATTTATAGTATTATCTTTTATTATGATTTTATGTGGCTACAAGGGTGTTGCTTATGCTTCCTCAGACAGTGAGCAGAAAGCTACAGTAAGTAGTGAGCAGACAACTACAAAGGAGCAGGCTGCAAATAAACAGGAAGAGCCTATTTCTGACGGAAAAATGATACTTACTATGTTTTTAGGCATGGTTTGTATGGCAGCAGTTATTGTAATATTTGCAGCAATTAATTATAAAAAAACAAAGAATAGTGAAAGAGGCTTTAAAAGAGATATTTTTTAAGGTTAAATAAGAAAAGGATTTGTATCATAAGCGATACAAATCCTTTTTTTGTAGGATTTTCTGTAATATCTATTATAAAATTTCTTTATAAACTTCTTTTACAAGCTTTCTTTGATTTTGTTGTAAATACCGTCTGCTGTAAGACCGTATTTTTCAAGTAATTTAACGGCTGGACCAGATTCTCCATATACATCGTTTATGCCAATTTTTAATACCTTAGTTGGGTAGTTTTCACTAAGAGTATCACATACAGCACTGCCTAAGCCACCGATTACTGAATGTTCTTCAACAGTAACAACCTTACCGGTTTTCTTAGCATACTCAATAATTAATTCTTCATCAAGAGGCTTAATAGTATGAATGTTGATTACTGCTGCATTAATACCGTCAGCTTCAAGAGCCTTAGCAGCCTGCAGGCTTTCATAAACACAAAGACCAGTAGCAATAATTGTAAGGTCAGTACCCTCTTTTAAAACAACACCTTTTCCGAGTTTAAATTCATAAGTGTTCTCATCATTAATAACAGGGGTAGCAAGACGGCCAAATCTTAAGTAAACAGGGCCAATATGGTCATAAGCGGCCTTTACAGCAGCTCTTGCTTCTACATCATCACAAGGGTTAATAACAACCATTCCAGGGATAGTTCTCATAAGAGCAATATCCTCATTACACTGATGAGTAGCACCATCCTCACCGACAGATATGCCTGCGTGGGTAGCACCAATTTTTACATTAAGCTTTGGATAGCCAACAGAGTTACGAATTTGTTCAAAGGCTCTGCCAGCGGCAAACATTGCAAAGGAGCTGGCAAATGGAACTTTACCAGTAGTTGCAAGACCAGCAGCTATGCCAATCATATTACATTCTGCAATACCACAATCAATATGTCTTTCTGGGAAGGCTTTTTTGAAAATAGCAGTTTTAGTAGCAGCAGCAAGGTCAGCGTCTAAAACAACTAAATTGTCATGCTCTTTGCCTAACTCAACTAAGGCATTGCCATAGCTTTCTCTGGTAGCGATTTTCTTTAATTCTGACATAAACTTGCACCTGCCTTTTCTAATTCTTCCATAGCAATTTCAAACTGTTCATCATTTGGAGCAGTACCATGCCATGATACATTATTTTCCATATATGAAACGCCTTTACCTTTAATACTCTTAAATATAATGGCAGTAGGCATACCTTTTGTATTTTTAGCTTCGTTGAAAGCATTGCGGATAGCATCAAAATCATGTGCATCTACATTGTCAATTACATGGAAATTAAATGCCTTAAATTTTTCACCAATAGGGTAAGGAGAGCATACATCCTTAATATCTCCGTCAATTTGTAGGCCATTGTTATCAACCATAACAACAAGGTTGTCCAGACATCTGTGGCCTGCAAACATAGCAGCCTCCCAAACCTGTCCTTCTTCAATTTCACCGTCACCTAAAAGAGTGTATGTACGGTAATTTTCGTTGCTGAGCTTTGCTGATAAAGCCATACCAACAGCGGCTGAAATACCCTGACCTAAAGAACCAGAGGACATATCAACACCAGGTATATGCTTCATATCAGGGTGACCTTGTAAGTAAGAACCAATGTGTCTAAGTGTTGTAAGGTCCTCGACAGGGAAAAAACCTCTGTTTGCTAATGCTGAATAAAGTCCTGGAGCAGTATGACCTTTTGAAAGAACAAATCTATCTCTGTCTGCTTTGTCAGGGTTCTTTGGATCTATATTTAATTCCTCAAAGTATAGAAAAGTAAAAATATCTGCTGCTGAAAGTGAACCGCCTGGATGACCAGCCTTAGCACTATGGACAGAACGAATGATACCTTTACGAACCTCGTTTGCCTTTTTTTGAAGTTCAAGTGTTTCCATTTTTGCCTCCTAAATGTTTAATACAAAAAAATGTTATTTATTGTGGAAAAACAAAATTATCCTTATGTATTATAAGGGCAAGAACTTTATTTTACAACTATTAATTTGAGAAAATTCAAATACTATCCAGAAGTTATCAACATATGTAAATGTATAAGGGAAAAATACAAATGGAGAAAAGAAAAAAATAATATTTCAGCTTAGTGTTTTACAAATATTAATAACATTAAAACTTGTAGAAAAACACTATGAGTGTTATAATATACTCATTCATATCGTGATTAAATTAGAGAGGTGTCAGATGGAAAACAAAAAGAAAAAGATGTGCCTTGCATTTGTGAAAAGAGTAGTTTCAAATCTAGGTAAAGAAAATAACAATTTTGTAATTATAAAGCATTATGGAACATTTTCAGTTACATCAGAGGATGCAAAAAATGCTATGATTTCGTATCCGGATATAAATGTATTTTACCATCACTTTGACAATAATGAGATGGTAGAAACCTATGAGCCATTTCTGACTATCATTAAAAACCTTTATTTAAAGTACTACTACAATGAAACCTTAGATGAGTTTCTGGGTGAATTTGATATATATCAGCTTCAAAAATCTTTTTTTAAATCATATATTGAAAGCGGTTCCTGTGTCAGAACAGAGAGTTTTATCTTAGATGAAATAGCCTTTGAAAAGAAAAAGATGAATGAGTCTGTAGCAAATATTATTATGAAGCTGAGTGAAAGACACCCAATGCTTATTTTAATTAACAATTTGCACAGAGCACCTAAGTCGACTATATCATTGTTGTACTATTTGATAGGTATGCAGGAAAACAAAAATATTGGTATAGTCGCAACTTATAATGATTTAAAAACAGTTGTTCCATGTATTAATGAGATATGGAATAATTTTACTACCAAGATGAATGACATAGGCTGTGTATTTGAAGGTGGTGTATATCAGGTATCAGAGGATGAGGATAGTGAAAACTTTGCTTTTAAAAGCAGAAAGATTTATGAGTATCTGTTAAAGCTAAGGGCTATGTATTATGCACTTGATTTAGAACAGGCAGATTATTATCTGTCAATAATATATTCAAAAATAGAAAGTGAAAGAGTTAATGTTGATATAGATTGTAAGCTGCAGTTATACAGATTATATGCAATGGTATCAATATATCGTGATGATATTGCAGATGCCCAGCTTATATGCAACAATGTAAGAGAATTAACAGAGGACAATCCAACCTTAGAGGCTGAATATCAGTATAATTACCTGCTTACTTATGCTTATATGTATAGCAGTAAAAATGAAAAGGCATTAGTCAGCGTAAACAAATGTAAAGCACTTGCAAAAAAATTAGAAAACGAAGAGCATATATTTAAAGCAGAACTGCTTGGTATTATGGTAGAAATGTCCGGCTGGCACAATATATATTTCTATATTAGCGATACCCATATATCAGAAGAATTTCTTGATAAGATACAGAACTACGGATATTTTAATCATTTAGCATACATATATATATTTGCATATGACAACAATATAGATTTCTTGAAAAATATAGAAACTTCTGTAAATATAGAGGACGAGCTGGTTAGGTTTTCGGAGGGTATTGATTTAGCCTCAAATATTGGAAATACCTTTCTGGTTTTAAAGGGCTACAAAAAGAATATAATGCTATGCTCTACAAAGGGCTTGTTTGATATAGCAAAGTATTATCACGAAAAAAGTGAGATTATTGTAGGCGATACAGATGCAAGAGAGTTAGCGGATGTTAGAAATGGAAAGGGCTATATTTCCACAACTACACACAATTTTAAAGAGGCTAATGACAGCTTTATTCTGGCGCTAGATACTTATATGCAAATGGAGGATATACCATCAGTAGGTGAAACACTTTACAATATGGCTATTAATTGTATTGTAGATGGCCAGAGTTCAACTGCATATTCTTATTTATTAGTTTGTCTTAGAATAATAGAAAAGCTTAGACTTAATGATTTAAGAGTATGTAATATTGCAAAAATTTTCGGGCTTATGGCATTGTGCAGTGTCAGATTATCCTTAGAGTACAACTGTATTTTATATCTTGATACCTGTAAGAGATTCTTAAGCGATGCACTTAATGGTAGAGGCAAGGACGAAGCAGCAAAGCTGGATAAAGGCTTTAACGGCAATGATGATGAGCTTTACTTATATTATTTTGTAACTGCACTTTCACTTAGACTGGATGGAAAATATAAAAAAGCATTAAAGAATTTAAAGGAAGCAGAGGTACATTGCTATATATCAAAGGGAAATTTATTCTTCTCATTTATTCCATTAAAGCTGGAAATGGGCTTAGTGTATGAAAAACTGGGTGAGATAGAGCTATCAGAGCAAAGCTTTAAGGAAGCAAGTGATTTTGCTGGGAAAATGGGCTATAAAAGCGACCTGGAAATGATTGAAAAAATCAAAAATCATAAAGAAATTAAGTATAAGCCTGCTGATATTTCTTTAGGGAAATGGACCATTGAAGATATTAATAAAAGGACAGATCACGCAGCTGTAACCAAGCAGTACAGAGAGATGCAAGATAATATGGAATTTATTTCCATATGGCAGAACATTCTTGAAATTACAGACCGGACAAAGGAGGAGCTGGTATCTACAGCAGCAGATTCTTTAGTGCTTAATTATGGCTTGGACAGCTTTGTATACATTAAGTTTCATACAAATGATGCAGAGGTAGTTGTAAATACAGATAATAAATATTTTGATAGCGAAAACCTGGAAACACTAAGAAGATATTTTGAGAAAAACAGAGCCAGCTTTGTTACATCAAAGATGAAGAAAAATTACAACGATTATAAAAAGGTGTTAGCTATTTTTGGCGGTGACTCTGTCTGCTCAATGATATGTAATCCATATTATACAGATGAAAAGCTGGATAGTCTGTTTATAAGCTGCATTTATGTAAAAAATAACTGGACATCCCAAAATAGAAATTATCTTATGGATGAAAGTGAACTAAATGTTTTCAATTTGCTACTTAGACAGTTGCTTATTGCTATAGACAAAATAGAAAATATTAATGAAATCAGGCTTATCAATAATAAACTTAGAAAATCGTCGGTTACTGATTATCTTACAGGACTTAAAAACAGGGATGGCTTCTATGAAAAGACAAAATTGCTGATTGATGCAGCCGTACAGAAAAATCTTTCATTGGAGTTAGCTATATTATATATAGATTTGGATAATTTCAAATACTATAATGATACCTTTGGACATGATGTTGGTGATTTAATACTGAAAGAAATTTCAGCTATATTAAGTGATGTTGCAGGAAAGGAGGGCTTTGCTACAAGATACGGTGGTGATGAGTTCCTTATTACCCTTATAAATTGCAAGTCTGATGAGGCAATGGCTATTGCCAAGCTTACTCTTGATACAATTCTTTCAAAAAATGGCTATGTAAGCCGGATAAGCAGCTTTTTAGGAAAGCCTGTAACAGTACCAAGAGAAAAGTCGGTATCCTGCTCTATTGGTGTTGCAGTATCATCTGATATTACCTCGGATGAGGATTTGTCAGAGCTTATCAAGCATGCAGACAGTTCCTTATATGCAATTAAAAACACTACAAAAAATGGTGTTAAATTATATGTAGATTAGATCTTTACAATTTACAGATAATATATGCAGCTTAGCTGATAAATTGGCTGCTTATAAAAAATTCTCCAAAAAAATAGAGGGTGTAAAATTCTAGTTTGTTTAGAACTTTTACACCTTCTATTTTTGTTTTATTCATTACCGGTAGAATTAAGTGCATCTAAGGAGATTTTTAATATTTCTCTTACCTCGTCTTCTGGAAGTGATAAATGTCTGCATAGCTCTTCCAAGGTAGCCTCTCGTCCAAGTTTTTCGGCAAGCTCAGTGGTGGCATCACTTACAGCATTGGCTCTCTGGGTGATATGACTGGCAGTCCGTAATGCACCAATTTCATTTTGAATAGCATTATTCATAGTGTTACGGATTATATCCTCAAAATACCTGGTAATATCAGAAGGAATTTCACTAAGGGAAAGAATTGCTTCAAAAAGTCCTAAGTTTCCTTCAGATATTAAATCTGATTTTTTCATACCAGAATTTTCAAACTCCTCAGATATTTTAATAACATTTGGGAGAAATGCTTCAGTAAGTTTGTCTACAGCAGCTTTATCGTTGGTAATGGCAGCCTCTGCTAAAGTAAGAAGAAGCTCCTCATCAGCCTTTACCAGATTGTTTACATCATCATAATACATATCTAAAAATATATTAGCTTTTTCAGTATCTATTGCCTTTTGTGGTGTAAATTCCTCCTGTAATGGCTCATCCTCAGCTATAGTAGTGTCAGGCTTTTGGTAGCCTTCTATGGCTATCTGGTTTTTGCTAAGGTAATTATAAATAGCATCATACATAGCTTCGTCAGTTATAATGTCCTTAAAATATTCGTGGACAGTTTTCGTTGAAATAATATTGCCATTTACGGTGGCATATTCTACAAGTGATAATAAGGCTTGGTTAAATTCAGTTTTTTTATCCATAATATCTCCTATTTACATAAATATAGGACTAGATTGTACTAGCTTTTATTAATTTGTAATCGTTATCAGTATATTTTAACATAATAAAAAAAACAATGCAAAGTTAAATGGTAAATGTTATAATAGATTTGTTGCTTTGGCAAAATTTGTGATATAAAATGTAGATTTTAAATTTATCTATATGAAAATTTAATATATTAGGAGAAAATTATGAAAGTTGTAGCAATAGTTGGTGTTGGTATGGGTAATCCTAAAAATATTACAATAGAAGGTATTACCTATATTAAAAATGCAGATATTATTATTAGTAACGAAAGACTTTTGCAGTCAGTTAAGGACAGTCTTAAAAGAGATGTAAAGATTTTTAGCAATAATAATACAAACGAAATAATATGCTTAGTAGAAAATGAAATTATTGCAGAAAATATTAGTATTGCTATTTTGGTATCAGGGGACCCTGGCTATTTTAGCGAGGCAGAAAAAATGCTTGCAGCCTTTAGGGAAAACCCGGAGGTTGATGCAAAATGTATCCCCGGTATATCATCAATATCATATTTTTCTAACAAATTAGGCATATCCTACCACAATTCCTTAAGTGTAAATTTACACGGTGAGGAAGAAAAAATTATCCAGTATGTAGTTACTCATAAGAGAGTTTTTTGTATTAGTGGTGGAGATGTGGAGAAACTATTAGGAGAGCTTATAAAAGCAAGAGCCGACCATTCCTTATCCGAGGATATTAGAATATACATAGGCGAAAGATTGTCTTATAGTGATGAAAAGATTATTTACAGTACTTTAAAGGATATTCATTTGTACAAAAAGGAAATAAAAGAGATGTCATCGATGGCTGTATTTTTATTTGAAAATGACCAGGCTGTATTTTAGGCTTTATAATGTGCAATTTTTACTTGACTTTGAATTAAAATATAATAAAATAATTATGTATTTTTTATAAAACACAATTAGGAGGAAATTTTTGTGGCTACTACAGGTGTATACAACCACCAAAACAAAGACAGTGAAGGTCGTAGAGATTATGGTAGAAAATCATACGGCAATGACAGGACAAGAGAAAGAAAAGATTTCAGATCAAAGGATGACAGACCTAGGGACGGTAAACCTAGAGGTGACAGACCAAAGGACGATAGACCTAGAAGTAATGATAGGTTTAAAAGTGACAGACCTAGAGGAGAAAGAAGAACTGATGACAAGCCTAGAGGAGAATTTAGACGCCCAGGCGGATTTAAAGGCGACAATGGTGGAGGCCACAGAGATAATTTTTCTAAAGGATTTGATAAGGACAAGGATGAAGATAGCGTAAATACAAGACGATTTAAGCCTGCACCAAAGGACAATAAGCCTAAGGAAGCTCCATCAGAGAAGCAGGATATAAAGAATAGATTAGAAAAAGAAAAGAAAGCTATAAAGAAAAAACAGGCAGAGAATCGTAAGGAAGCAAAGCCTGTAAAACATCAACAGAAGCCAAAAAGATCAGGTAATATTGATTGGACCAGGGCATATGAGAACGATTCGTATGATGATGACGATTTAGATATGTATCTGTAAGAAAATTAAAGGACGAATTACATTCGTCCTTTAGTATTATGTCATGGAAAGGAGGATGGTGTATGTATATTAAAAATAAGATGGTTACCTTAACCTACAGACTAACTTATGTTGGCTTATGTGGTTACGGAATACTTAGACATTTAAGTGTATCCAACTCTATTAGAAATATAAATATGCTGTCCTATTTTACCATTCAAAGCAATATAGTGTGTTTTTTCGTCATGTTAGCAAGTGCTATACACAGCATATTATGTATAATAAAGGACAAGGACTTAAAATATTCAAGGGCATTGTCCTTTTTCAGAGGTATGGCATTTCTTGTCATAACAATTACCTTCTTTACTTATAGTATAGTTCTTACCCAGACTGGTTTTACAATGGGAAACTCAGCTCAAAGGGGAATGACAATCAATGACTTGTTTGTTCATTATATGATTCCAATATGTACATTAGTTGATTATTTTTTATTTCAGCCAAAGCCATCTTTTGAAAGGCTGGACCCCGTTAAATGGTTATGGGCGCCTTTTATTTATTTCGTTTTTATTTTGATTAAAGGAAAATATTTTGATACAGGTAAGTCCTTAGTAGGAATAAAAAGGTATCCCTATTACTTTTTAGATGCAGGCAAATATGGATATTTATATGTATTTAAGTATGCGTTTGTATTTTTGATAGGGTGTATTATTATAGGGTATGTCTTTTGGCTTATAGATTTTATACTGGGGCTGATTGATGTTAAAATTAAAAAGACAGTATCACATATAAAAAACAAATAGAATAGAGGTAAAGCAGTGTTAGAAATAAAGGAAAATACCTTAACAGTGGATATATATTTGAACTTAAGAAAGGGCGTAAACTGGAAGAAATTATCACCAAATCAGGCAAAAAGTGCAATAGCAAGAAGTCTTTTTAATGTAACAGCATATATTGACGGAAAGCCGGCAGGCATGGGAAGGATAGTAGGTGACGGAGCAGTTATATGCTACATACAGGATTTAGTGGTTTTGCCGGAATATCAGATGTTAGGTATAGGCAGGGCAATTATGGAAAAATTAATTGCATATGTAGACAGCATTAGAGAAGAAGAAACAGAAATGATGTTATGTCTTATGTGTGCAAAGGGAAGAGAAAAATTCTATGAAAAACTGGGATTTATTGCAAGACCTACAGATATGTTAGGTCCGGGAATGATTCAGTACATAAAATAACTTAACTTGATATAAAGGAGCAGAAAAATGGCAGGAAAGGTAACAAATACATATGATGCTAATAGTATTGCAATTCTTGAAGGCTTAGAAGCAGTGCGTGTAAGGCCGGGTATGTATATTGGTAGTGTTTCAACTAAGGGATTAAATCATCTTATCTATGAAATAGTAGATAATTCAGTAGACGAGCATTTGGCAGGCTATTGTGGAGAAATTACAGTTACTTTGGAAAAGGATGGTACAGCTACTATTTGTGATAACGGTAGAGGTATTCCGGTAGGAATAAATGAAAAAACCGGCAGACCAGCAGTTGAGGTGGTATTTACAGTGCTTCACGCAGGAGGAAAGTTTGGAGATGGAGGATATAAAATATCCGGTGGTCTTCACGGTGTAGGTGCGTCAGTAGTTAATGCTCTTTCAGAATGGTTAGAGGTAACTGTTAAAAGAGATGGAATTGTATATAACCAGCGTTATGAGCGCGGAAAGATTATGTATGATTTAAAACAGGTGGGTACATGTAGAAAAAATGATACAGGAACTAAGGTTACCTTTCTGCCGGATAAGGAAATTTTTGAAAAAACATATTTTAAGGCTGATGCAATAAAGAGCAGATTACACGAAACTGCGTACTTAAATCCAGAGCTTACTATTAAATTTATAAATAAAAGATATGATGAAGAGGAAAATATTACATATCACGAGCCAGAAGGACTTAAGGCATATGTAAAGGACATAGATGCAGGAAAAGAAGCTGTCTGTGATGTAGTTTATTTTAAAAGAAGTCAGGATGGTATGGAAATAGAGGCTGCCTTTCAGTATGTGGACGAGTTTCAGGAAAATATAATGGGCTTTTGTAATAACATATACACACAGGAGGGTGGAACACATATTACAGGCTTTAAAACAAAGTTTACTACTGTTATAAATCAGTATGCAAGAGAGCTGGGAATATTAAAGGATAAGGACAATAATTTTACCGGACAGGATGTTAGATGTGGTATGACAGCAGTTGTTGCCATAAAGCACCCTGACCCAAGATTTGAGGGACAGACAAAGACAAAGCTGGATAATCCGGACGCTGGAAGAGTAACAGCAGATGTGGTCGGAGAAGAATTACAGCTTTATTTTGATAAAAATTTGGATAATCTGAAAAAGGTTATTTCCTGCGCTGAAAAATCTGCGAAAATCAGAAAGGCAGAGGAAAAGGCAAAAACTAACCTTTTGTCAAAACCAAAGTTTTCAATAGACAGTAACGGAAAGCTGGCAAATTGCGAAAGCAGAAATCCTAGTGAATGTGAAGTGTTTATAGTAGAGGGTGATTCTGCTGGCGGTTCGGCAAAGACAGCCAGAAACAGAAGAACACAGGCGATACTTCCAATACGAGGAAAAATACTTAATGTTGAAAAAGCAACTATGGATAAGGTATTAGCCAATGCAGAAATAAAAACAATGATTAATTCCTTTGGCTGTGGCTTTTCAGAGGGCTACGGAAATGATTTTGATATATCAAAGCTTAGATATAACAAAATTATTATTATGACTGATGCTGATGTAGACGGAGCGCATATTGCAACATTACTGCTTACCTTCTTTTATAGATTTATGCCAGAACTTATTAATGAAGGACATGTATATCTGGCGACACCTCCTTTGTACAAGGTTGTTCCTAAAAAGGGAAAGGGTCAATATCTGTATGATGATAAAGCTTTAGAAAAATATAGAAAAACACATACAGAAAGCTTTACCCTGCAAAGATATAAAGGTTTAGGAGAAATGGACGCAGACCAGCTTTGGGAAACCACACTTAATCCGGAAACCAGAATATTAAAACAGGTAGAAATAGAGGATGCAAGAATGGCATCAGAGGTAACCGGAATGTTAATGGGAAATGAAGTAGCACCACGCCGTTCCTTTATTTATGAACACGCAAATGATGCAGAACTTGATATTTAAAGAGGTAAAAAATGGCAGAACAGATTATAAGAACAGAATATTCGGAGGTAATGCAAAAATCCTATATTGACTATGCAATGAGTGTTATATGTCAAAGAGCATTGCCTGATATAAGAGATGGTTTAAAACCGGTACAAAGAAGAGTATTATTTGCGATGGATGAGCTGGGCTTGAATTATGATAAACCTCATAGAAAATCAGCCCGTATTGTTGGTGATACAATGGGTAAGTACCACCCTCACGGAGATAGTTCTATTTATGAATCCTTAGTAGTTTTATCTCAGGATTTTAAAAAGGGTATGGCGTTAGTAGACGGTCATGGAAACTTTGGCTCTATTGAAGGTGACGGAGCTGCTGCTATGCGTTACACAGAGGCAAAGCTTAAGAAGTTTACACAGGAGGCATATTTAGCAGACTTAGACAAAGATGTTGTAGACTTTATGCCAAACTTTGATGAAACAGAAAAAGAGCCAGTGGTATTACCTGTAAGAGTGCCTAATATTCTTATAAATGGTGCTGAAGGTATTGCTGTAGGTATGACCACCAGTATTCCTACACATAATTTGTCAGAGGTAGTAGATGCAGTAATTGCCTATATGAAAAATGAAAATATTACTACTGAAGAAATTATGGAAATAATGCCGGGACCAGATTTTCCAACAGGTGGTATTGTTGTAAATAAAAGTGAGCTTTTAGATATATACAAATCAGGAACAGGAAAGATTAAGCTTCGTGGAAAGGTAATATTTGAGCCGGCTAAAAATAAATCTGAAAGAGATAAGCTGGTTATTACTGAAATTCCATATACAATGATTGGCGCTAATATTGGAAAATTCATATCTGATATATGCGATTTAGTGGAAAGTAAAAAAGCACCGGATATATTAGATATTTCTAATGAGTCTTCAAAGGAAGGCATTAGAATTGTACTAGAGCTTAAGAAAAATGCTGATATAGAAAATATTAAAAATATGCTCTATAAGAAAACAAAGCTTGAGGATACCTTTGGTGTAAATATGCTTGCTATTGCAGAGGGCAAGCCGGAAACCTTAGGCGTTTTAGATATTATAAAGCATAATGTTAACTTTCAGTTTGAAATAAATACAAGAAAGTATACAACTTTATTAAACAAGGAGCTGGAGCAAAAGGAAATAAAGGAAGGTCTTATTAAGGCCTGCAATATTATTGACCTTATAATTGAAATACTTAGAGGCTCACATAGCTTAAAGGACGCAAAAGAGTGTCTTATTAGTGGAAAAACTGATAATATTAAATTTAAAAATAAAGAGTCAGAAATTTATGCAAGTCAGCTTTGCTTTACTCCAAAACAGGCACAGGCAATACTTGAGCTTAGATTATACAAGTTAATCGGACTTGAAATTTTAGCTTTAGAGAAGGATTATGCAGATATTGTTAATCGTATAGCTGAATATGAGGAGCTGCTTGGAAATAAAAAAGCAATGGCACGGGCTATAATCAAGGATTTGGAAAAAATAAAAAAATCCTACGGTGTTGAAAGAAAAACTGTTATTGAGGACGGCAAAGAGGCTGTATACGAGGAAGTAAAATTCGTAGAGCAGGAGGTTGTCTTTATCATGGATAGATTTTCTTATGCAAAGACTATTGATTTGGCAACCTATGAAAGAAATAAAGAGGCTGTAAATAACGAAAATAAATATATTATCAGATGTTTAAATACTGATAAGCTGTATGTATTTACAGACAATGGAAATTTACATCAGATTAAGCTGGAAAAAGTACCTTTTGGCAAATTCAGGGATAAAGGAACTCCGCTAGACAATTTAGGCAACTATGACAGTAGTGATGAAAATATAGTATATGTTTGTACAGCCTTAGAAATTGAAGGAAGAAAACTGTTGTTTACTACAAAGCAGGGTATGATGAAGCTGGTAGACGCTTCAGAGTTTGATGCTTCAAAGAAAACAGTTGTTGCAACAAAGCTGTCAAAGGACGATTTAGTTGTAAATATTTCTCTAACAGATGCTACTACTACAAAGGCAGAGGATACAAACGAGGATATGTTTATGCCATTAAGTGGTGGATATGATGACGGAATATATGATATGTCCTTAGAAAGCTTTATGGATATGTCAGATATGGGTGTAGATATTATTGCAACAGATACAAATGCTGAAATTGCAAGTGATAATTCTTCTGATTTATCTCCAGAGGAAACTATATACACCAATGAAATCGTAGTCCTTGAAACTGCAAATGGTATGTTCCTTAGATTTCCACTTAGGGAAATTCCAAAGAAGAAAAAGGCAGCCATAGGTGTAAAGGGTATTAAGCTTAAGGGAGATGATTATGTAACTAATGTTTATGTATTAGATGCGGGAGATACAAAAACAGTTGAAAGAAAGGGCAAAGAAATAGAACTTAGAAGCTTAAAAACAAATAAACGAGGTGCTATGGGTACCAAGAAGGTATAATATGGATTTTTTATCAGCAAAAGAATATATAGATGGCTTGAGTAGATATGGAAGTGTACTGGGACTAGAAAACATAGAGAGTCTGTTAGAAAGACTTGACAATCCACAGGATAAGCTTAATGTTATTCATGTGGCAGGTACAAATGGTAAAGGCTCAACTATTACCTACATAGAGGAGGTACTTCTGGCTGCTGGATATAAGGTAGCAAGATATAGTTCTCCAGTGGTTTTTGAATATCTGGAAAAGTATAAAATTAACGGAGAAAATATTTCTGAGGAAGCCTTTACAAAAGCAGTAGAGGAGGTAAAGCCACATATTGAATACTTAAATGGCAGTAATATTACACCTACAATATTTGAGGTGGAAACAGCCTTAGCTTTTAAAATATTTGCTGATGAAAAGGTTGATGCTGCCATTATAGAAACAGGTATGGGTGGTGACTTAGATGCTACGAATGTGTGTAAGAAGCCTTTATTATCTGTTATTACCTCAATAAGTTATGACCATATGGCTTTTTTGGGCAATACTATAAAAGAAATAGCTACTCATAAGGCTGGAATAATTAAGGAAAATGTTCCGGTTGCAGCTAATGGCTGTAATGACGAGGCTATAAGTGTAATAAAAAGCACTGCCAGCGAAAAAAATAGCAGCCTATGGATTAGTAGCAGGGCCGATTTGGAAAAAGGTACATATATTGCCTCAAATGGAAAAGTGTTTAATGAGTTAAATACTAAAATGATAGGCAGCTACCAAAGCGAAAATGTAGCTTTGGCAATAGAAAGTATTTTAGCTTTAAATGACAATTATAGTAGTCCAAAGGGAAAAATCTGTTTTAATATTTCTGATGAGCTTATAAAAGAAGGCATTAAAAATGCTTTTCTTCCGGGACGCTTTGAAAAAATAAGTGAAGCACCACTGGTTTATATAGACGGTGCTCATAATCCGGACGCTATAATAAAGCTGAAAGCTACCTTGGAAAACAATTTTAGAGGAGCGGCAAAGCTGTTTGTTATGGGTGTTTTGGCAGATAAGGATTATGAAAAGGAATGTGGTATTATTTGTGGACTAGCAGATGAAATTATTACTATTACTCCTAATAATAACAGAGGTTTAGACGGCAGGGAGCTGGCAAAGGTTATTGCAAAATATAATAAAAATGTAAGTTTTTGTGGGAATATGAAAGAGGCTTGTGAGAAGGTTAAGGGGGCTGGGAAGGAATTGACGGTGGCATTTGGGTCATTGTCATATTTAGGGAAATTTAAAAAGTGTTTGAAAACATACTTATAAGTCAATTTACTCTTATAAAGATATTAGTTCAGGCTTTCAAGTTTTTCTAATAGGGTGCATAAAAGATAGTTTTTTTTAAATAATGTCAGGCAAAACTCGCATTGTAGGTTTAGTAAAAACTGATATTTTACAAGCTCAAACATTGCCTGACATTATTATATTATCTTTTCTGAACCCTATAAGAAAAACTAAAAAAGCCTTCGATATATCTTTATAAGAGTAAATTGTCTTATAAGTTAGTTCTTGGCAAAAACTTTTTTTAAATTCCCTAAATATTTTAAGTGTAATATTTTGGCGATGCCGTTAGTGGTGTATGAACACAATATTGAGGTTTTTATATAAATATTTGCGTAAGTATTAAGAAAATGTGATTATTTTAGTGAAAAATGAGATTTTCGTTTGATTTTTGTGCAGATATTTATATTGTTGTTAATATTTGTAGTGGGTTTATGGTATAATGAGGCTGACAAATTTCAGATTAGAAATTTATGAGATTATGAAAGACGAGGTACAATTATGAAAATTGGAAATAAAGAGTTTGATTTGACAAATGGTGCTTATATTATGGGGATTTTGAATGTTACTCCGGATTCCTTTTCTGACGGAGGAAAGTGGAACAGCTTAGATAATGCCCTAAAGCATACAGAGGAAATGATAAAAGAGGGTGCAGCCATTATAGATATAGGTGGTGAGTCTACAAGACCGGGCTATATTCATGTTACCGAGGATGAGGAAATCGAAAGAGTTATGCCATATATTAAGGCTATAAAGGAAAGATTTGATGTTCCGGTATCTATTGATACCTATAAGGCAAAGGTTGCAGGAGAGGCAGTTAAGGCAGGAGCAGATTTAATAAACGATATTTGGGGCTTTAAGGCAGACAAGGATATGGCGAAGGTTGCAGCCCTTTCCAATGTACCTTGCTGTATAATGCACAATAGAAATTTAGAGGAAAATCCATATACAAATTTACTAGAGGATGTTATAGCAGACCTTAAGGAATCCATTAATATTGGATTAAAGGCAGGGGTTAAAATAGAGATGATGATAAGCGACCCGGGTATTGGCTTTGGAAAATCCTACGAGGACAATTTAAAGGTAATGAATAATGTTGAAAAGCTTCACCAATTAGGTCTGCCAATTCTTCTTGGAACTTCAAGAAAGTCTATGATAGGCTTAACTTTAGATTTGCCAGTAACAGAAAGGGTAGAAGGAACAGTTGCAACTACTGTAATGGGAGTTATGAAGGGATGTTCAATAATAAGAGTTCACGATGTAAAAGAAAATTACAGAGCAATGAAAATGACAAAAAAAATATTAGGAGCCTAGTATGAAAAAGAAGATAATTGCCGTTGTTGTTATAGTATTAGTGGTGCTTGGAACAGGATTATCTATGTATTTAAACAGATTTAAGTACAATGATAATGATGTTGTGGGAAACACTTCGGGAAATTTAAATACTGGTGGATTGTTTTGCGAAAATGACGGATATATTTATTTTGCCAACCCTTATGATAATAATAAGCTGTATAAAATGGACTTAGATGCCAGCAAGGCAGAAAAGGTGTGCGATGATATTGTGTCTTACATAAATGTAGCAGGAGATTATATTTATTATGCCAGATTTAATAATAAGGACGCAGTAGAAACAATTTTTAAAGGCAACCTTTATGGCATTTTCAGATTGAAAAAGGGCAGTGACAAAGGCGAGCCAATACATACTGGCGTTTCTACCAATATTGCACTTACAGGCAACTATATATATTATCAAGGCTATAATGACAAAAAGGTATTTGAGCTTAGAAAAGTAAAAATTGATGGCAAAGAGGATAAGAAAATCAGCGATACAGCATATTCCCCAGTTTCTATTTCCAATGGAAATGTGTATTTTCCAGAGGAGGCGGGTAATCATAATCTTATGAAACTGGATACCCAGTCGGATAATATTACTGTTCATAAGCTGGGCAATTTTTATCTGCCAGTAGTTTTAAATAACTATTTATATTACATTGACTTAGATAATTCCAGAAGGCTTACAAAAATGAATTTAAGTACAGAAAAAACACAGGTGCTTACAGAGGATAGTTGTGTGAGCTATAATATATCAGAGGATAAAAATGTAATATTTTATCAGGCAGAAAATTCAGTAGATGACCATAAGCTGGTAAAAATAGATACAAACGGTGATAATTTAACAGTTATAAAAGAGGGAGATTGCTATAACATATCTATCACATCAAAGTATATGTTTTATATTGAAAAGATAGGAAAAGAGGAATATTTGTATAAGGTTAGCATAGCTGGGGCATCAGTGCCACAGCCAGTAAGCTTTAACTAAAATAAGAGTGGAGAAAAGATAAAGTAATAATGCCAGACAATATTTCAGCATAAAATCTGTATTGAAACTACATTTTATGTTAAAAAATGTCTGGCATTATTTAATAGTAAATATCTACTATGTATACTATTAAAAACCTGCAGGTTTTAGTATGACCTCTCAAACAAGGTAAGATATGGACTTATTTTAATTCCTCAAGCAGAGTATTAATGGATTTTCCAAGTACAGGGTGGATAAAATATGGATTTAATTCCATAAGTGGCTTTAATACAAAGTCACGCTTTTGTATTTCTGGGTGAGGAATTTTAAGTCTTTCTGTGTACATAGCTATATCGTCATAGAAAAGTATATCCAGGTCTAAGGTTCTAGGTCCCCAATGTATCTGACGAACTCTATTAGCAGCATTTTCCAAGCTTTGTAGAAAATCCAGTAATTCAAGTGGAGTGTAAATAGTTTCAAAGACCATACAGGCATTTAGAAAGTCGGGCTGGTCAGTATAGCCGTAAGGGGCAGTTTTTATATATGAGGATACGCAGACCTTGCGTATAAATTCATTATCTTTTATTGCTAAAACAGCATTATCTAAATATTTTTTACTATCTCCAAGATTTGAGCCTAATGCAACATAGGCAGTATGATATTTTTTGTGTACACAAACGGACACATCTTCAAAATCTAAAGCGATAGGTGCAGAAGGCTTTTTTATTGTAATAAGCACTTCATTTACTAATTCATAGGCTTTTAAAATAGAAGCAGCAATTACATTGGCAGCAGTTTCTATCAGGTCATAGGTATTATTAGTCATAATATTATTAATTAAGTGACTAACCTCATCATAGTTGACAGTGAGAGTTAAGTCATCATTTATACCAGCCTTATAGGTATCGACAAATAATGTAGCGGATACAAAAAAGTATTGGCCATTCCTTTTTTCCTCAGCAAGTACACCATGATGAGCAAATATTTTTAAGTTGTTTATATTTATTTTATCCATTTTATTTCCTCACAGTATTATAAACATTAACCACATAATATTATCACATAAAGTGTCAATGTTGAAGTAAAATCAAATAATTTACATTTGCGTTATGCTTGTGTTATAATAAAAAGATGTCTAGTTATTATAAAGTATAAGATACTAAAATTGAATTAAATTCAAGGAGAAGAAATGTCAGAATTAAATTTATTAGATATTCGTAAGGATATAGACGAAGTTGATAGAAAAATTGTTGAATTATATGAGAAAAGAATGGAACTATGCAGAAGTGTAGCAGAGTACAAAATAGAAAATGGAAAACCTGTGCTTGATTCAAAGCGTGAACAGGAAAAAATAGAAAAGGTTAAAACCTATGCAGATACACCATTTGATGAAAGAGGTGTAGAGGAGCTGTTTAAGCATCTTATGAGTATGAGCAGAAAGTTCCAGTATAAAATAATGGCTGAGCATGGCTTGCTAGAGGATACAATTTTTGAAAAAATAGATGACATAGAAAGAAAAAATGCAAAGGTAGTATATCAGGGCTTAGAGGGAGCTTATGCACATGATGCAGCCTGCCAGTTCTTTGGCGAGGATGCAG
The DNA here is from genome assembly GCA_900539455.1 of uncultured Eubacteriales bacterium. GTDB lineage: Bacteria > Bacillota > Clostridia > Lachnospirales > Lachnospiraceae > SVEL01. The sequence continues at coordinate 88,713 of UQCD01000004.1, read as the reverse complement.
ATATGTATCATGCAGCCTCTTGGAAGGAAGCTATGGAGGATGTAAAAAACGGTAAGGCAGATTATGCAGTATTACCTATTGAAAATTCTACAGCAGGCCCTATTTTACAGGTATACGATTTACTTATCGAATATGATAATTACATAGTAGGTGAAACCTATGTTAAGGTAGAACATGCCCTTTTAGGTGTTCCTGGAACAAAGGAGGAGGATATAAAGGTTGTATATTCCCATCCACAGTCACTTATGCAGTGTGAAAGATTTTTAGAGGGACATAAAAGCTGGCGGCAGATAAGCTTATCTAATAATGCTGTTAGTGCAAAAAAAGTAAGAGATGAAAATGACAAAACACAGGCTGCTATTGCCAGTGTGAGAGCAGCTAAAATATATGGTCTTGACATTTTAAGAGAAAAGATTAATTCATCAGATGTTAATACCACCAGATTTGTAATTATAGGAAATAAAAGAGTATATTCAAGAAAAGCGGACAAAATAAGTGTATGTTTTGAAATTCCTCACGAAAACGGCTCATTATACAATATTTTATCACACTTTATGTATAATCAGCTTAATATGACAAAGATTGAGTCCAGACCAATCGAGGATAGAAAATGGGAATATAGATTTTTTGTGGATTTTGAGGGGACCTTAGGAGATGCTGCAGTAAATAATGCACTTAGAGGTTTAAAGGAAGAAACTATTTCATTAAAGATTTTAGGAAATTACTAAAAAGGGAGCATAGCTATGGAATATATTGATTTACATGTACATTCTAACAAATCAGATGGTACACTTTCACCAAGTGAGGTTGTAAGGCTGGCAAAGGAGAAAAATCTAAAGGCAATAGCTCTTACCGACCACGATACAGTAGCAGGTGTGAAGGAGGCCATAGAGGAAGGAAAAAAACTAGGTGTTATGGTTATACCCGGAATAGAAATATCTGCTGACTACAATGGTGGAGATTTGCATATTCTAGGCTTGAATGTTGACTACTTGGATGAAGGCTTTGAAGATATAGTAGATATGTGTCAGAAAAGCCGCGTAGATAGAAACAACAAAATTATTGAGAAAATGCAGGCAGACGGAATTAATATTTCAAGAGAAAAACTAAAGGAAAGATTTGGCGAGGTATCAATTACAAGAGCACATTTTGCCAGATTTTTAGTTGAAAATGGATATGTTTCTCATAAGGATATTGCATTTGCTATGTACCTGAATAAAGGAAAAAAATATTATGTACCAAGACAGAAAGTTACCTGCAAAATGGCAATAGACATTATTAAAAATGCAGGTGGTCACGCTGTATTGGCACATCCTTTGTTATATAAAATGGGCAAGGACAGACTTATGAGCCTGTTTGACTATTTAAAGTCCTTAGGGCTTGAGGGAATAGAGGCAATATATTCTCTCAATACACCTTCAGATGATGTCTGGCTGAAAAAATGTGCAGAAAATTATGGCTTTTTTATTACAGGTGGCTCTGATTTTCACGGTGAAAATAAGCCGGATATTGATTTAGGGGTAGGAAAAGGAAATTTGAGAATACCTAGTGAATTGTTAAAAAATATTGTCCCTATAGAATAGTTGTAAAGAAAGAGGTTTAATATGGATATATATGAGAGATATAAAAAAATCGAAGATTTACCAGTAAAAACCATTATTCAAATGCCTGAAAATAAAAAGAATTTGTTAGGTGTTATTCATATTTTGCATGGAATGTGTGAGCATAAGGACCGATATAAGGAAATGCTTAGATATTTTGCTGACAGAGGATATGTTGTTGTTATATCAGATATGCGAGGACATGGGGAGAATGTAGAATATGTGAAGGATTTAGGCTACTTTGGCGAAAATGGAGCAGATTTACTGGTGGAAGATGTACACGCTGTAAATGTATTTATTCATAATAAATTTCCTGATTTAAAGGTTATATTAATAGCTCATAGTATGGGTTCTCTTGTAGCAAGAGTGTATATGAAAAAATATGATATAGACATTGATTTCCTATTTCTTTCTGGCGCTGTTAGTGATAGTATAGGAAAATATGTAGGGCTGGTGTTATCAGAGCTTCAGTCCTTGTTATTTGAGGATAGTGATAACAGCAGACTTATTGACTATCTGATGTATAATAAATATAGAAAAAAATTTAAAAATGGTCTTAATAATTGCTGGCTTTCAAAGGACGATGCAGTAGTAGAAAAGTACAACAATGATGAGAGATGTAATTTTAAATTTAAAATCAATGGCTACAATTCGCTTTTTAAGCTTATGATTAGGGCGTATTCAAAAAAAGGCTGGGCTGTTAAAAACAAAAGCCTCCCTATCTGCTTTATAGTAGGTAGAGAGGATGTATATGTAGGAAATGAAGAAAAATTGAAAAAACAGGCTGATTTTCTTAAAAGGGCAGGCTATGAAAATGTAGAATATCATATGTTTGATAATATGCGGCATGAGATATTCAATGAAAAGGAACACACAAAAGTATGGGATTACATACTTAACAATATAGAAAAAAGGTTGTAGTTATGAATCACAATTTACAAAAAAAAATAGCAGTAATAAATGATTTTTCAGGCTTTGGAAGATGCTCAATAGCTGTGTCACTTCCCATTATTTCCCATATGAAAATACAATGCAGTAATGTTGTTACCAGTGTTTTTTCTAATCATACAGGCTTTGAAAAGTTTTTCTTTGAGGATTATACAGATAAAATGCAGGATTATATTGATATGTGGAAGTACTTAGACCTTCAATTTGAAGGAATATATAGTGGCTTTTTAGGCTCAAAGAAGCAGATTAAAATTGTAGAAAAGTTTATTAAGGACTTTAAAAAAGAAAATACCAAAATAATTATTGACCCGGTTATGGGGGATAATGGCAGGCCATACCCAACCTACACAAAGGAAATGTGTGAGGAAATGAAAAAGCTGGTTTGCTATGCAGATATATTAACACCAAATGTAACAGAGGCTTGTATACTTACTGATACACCATACAGAGAAAAGTTTAAAAACAGCGAGCTTTATGCCATGGCAGAAAAGCTGTCAGAAAAGGGTGCAAGCAAAATAGTTATTTCTGGAGTAAAAATGGAGAATTACATTGGAAATGTAGTATACGAAAAGAATGGTATAAAAAAGATTATCAGAATGAAAAAGGTGGGAATGGAAAGAAGCGGAACAGGAGATATATTTGCATCGATTATTGCCGCTGATTGTGTAAATGGTGTAGATTTAGAAACCTCAGTTAAAAAGGCTGGAAGCTTTATTAAAAAGTGTATAATAGCTACAGAAAAATACCAGGTGCCAAAGACAGATGGTGTTTGCTTTGAAGAGGTTTTATATACGCTTAAGTAGTTAAAATTTCTATAGAAAAGAGGATTTATTATGACGAAAGCAATGACTATTTTGTATGAATATCATAACAATTTATACATTAATTTAACTAACAGATGCTCAAGCGCATGTATATTTTGTCTTAGACAGACAAGAGAGGAAATGGATAATTCAGGAAGTCTTTGGCTTGACCATGAGCCTTCTTATGAGGAAGTAATAGAAGAATTTAAAAAATTTGATGTAGAAAAATATAATGAAATTATTTTTTGTGGCTTTGGTGAGCCAACAGAAAGAATAGATGTATTATTGCAGGTGGCAAAATACATAAAAGATAATTTCCATAAAAATATCAGATTAAATACTAATGGACAGGGAAATCTTATAAATAACAGAGATATTGTTCCAGAACTTAAAGGCCTTATAGATTGTATATCTATCAGTTTAAACAACCCTGACCCGGAAAAGTATCAGGAAATAGTAAGGAGTATCTTTGGTGTAAAATCCTTTGAGGCAATGCTTGAATTTGCAAAAGAGGCGAAAAATTATGTGCCAAAGGTTATATTGTCTACAGTAGATACAACTATTACAAAGGAAGAAGAAGCAAAATGTCAGAAAATATGTGATGAAATAGGCGTTACATATAGAATTAGAGAATTTGAAGAATAGAGGAAAGAAAATGTATAAAGTTATTTTAGCATCTGCATCACCTAGACGAAGAGAGCTGTTAGCTCAGATAGGGATGGATTTTAAGGTAATTATAAGTAAAGCAGATGAAAATATTTCAGAGCCAGCCCCAGAACAATTAGTAATGAAGCTGTCTGATATTAAGGCAATGGCTGTATATGAGGAGCATGGCATAGAGGATGAAGCTACGATTATTTTAGGCGCTGATACAGTAGTAGCCTTTGGCGGAAAGGTTCTTGGAAAACCAAAAGATACACAGCAGGCAAAGGAAATGCTTGGTATGCTGTCAGATAATACACATCAGGTATTTACAGGCGTTACTATTCTTTATAAAAAACAAGGCGGGCTTAAAAGAGAAACCTTTTACGATAAAACCACAGTATATACATATCCTATTTCAGATAAGGAGATAGACCAGTATATTATGACCGGCGAGCCTATGGACAAGGCAGGAAGCTATGGTATACAAGGTATTGGAGCAAAGTTTATTAAAAAAATAGATGGTGATTATAACAATGTAGTTGGATTACCGGTATCAAAAATATATCAAAAGATTAAGGAGATAGAAAATGAAGTGGATTAAATATACTTTAAAAACAACTACACAGGCTTGTGATTTAGTTATTGATATGATGACTGAGGCTGGTGTAGACGGTGTTCAGATTGAGGATAATGTACCTATTTCAGAAGCAGATAAAAAGAGAATGTTTATAGACTTTTTACCTGTATTACCAATAGATGAGGGTGTAAGCTTTCTTAGCTTTTACTTAGAGGATGATAGCGAGGAGGAAAGACTTTTAAAGGATATTAGAGCCGGCTTGGAGGAGCTTAAGGAGTTTGTAGATATAGGAGAAGGCACAATTACAAAGTCAGAAACAGAGGATAAGGACTGGATAAATAACTGGAAGGAATTTTTTAAGTCCTTTACAGTTGATAATATTGTAATTAAACCAACCTGGGAGGAAATGAAGCCGGAATATGCAGGAAAGCTTTTAATTGAAATAGACCCAGGTATTGCCTTTGGTACAGGTATGCACGAAACTACACAGCTTTGTATGCGTCAGCTTTTAAAATATGTAAAAAAGGATACAAAAATATTAGATGTTGGCTGTGGAAGTGGTATTTTATCAATCGTTGCATTAAAGCTTGGTGCAAAAGAGGCAGTAGGTGTGGATATTGACGAAAATGCAACTATTGCAACAAAAGAAAATTTAGAAGTAAACAACATTCCATTAGAAAAATGTAAGGTATATACTGGTAATATTTTAGAGGATGAGAGGCTTGGAGAAGAAATTGGCTATGACGAGTATGATATTGTTGCAGCAAATATTCTGGCTGATGTATTGCTGCCCCTTACACCATTAGTTCCAAAGCATCTAAAAAAGGGAGGCTTGTTTATAACCTCTGGTATAATAGATACTAAAGAGGATGAGGTTAAGCAGGCAATTTTAGATAATGGCAGCTTTGAAATATTAGAAATAACAAGACAAAAGGATTGGTCATCAATTACTGCCAGAAGAATTTAAGGAGAAATATGTATCATTTTTTTGTTGGACCTGAAAATATTAGAGATGAGTATATTAAGGTACTAGGGGACGATATTAATCATATTAAAAATGTACTCCGTATGAAAATAGGAGAAAAGGTTCTTATTGGTGACGGAACAGGTAAGGAATATACCTGTGTTATTAGTGAAATAAGTGATGAAGAAATTCTGCTTATAATAGAGGATTTTAATAACGAAGGAAGAGAACTGCCAGTAGATATTTATTTATTTCAGGGACTTCCAAAATCAGACAAAATGGAATTAATTATACAAAAGGCTGTAGAGCTTGGAGCAAAAAATATAATTCCGGTTGCAACAAAAAGGTGTGTTGTTAAAATCGATAAAAAAAAGGAAGAAAGTAAAATAAAAAGGTGGCAGGCAATTTCTGAAAGTGCTGCAAAGCAGTCAAAAAGAGGGATTATCCCAGAAATTTATGGATGTATGACCTTTAAAGAAGCAGTAGATTTTTGCAAGGATTTTGATATAATGATAATTCCTTATGAAAACTGTGAGAGTATGGCAGCAACTAAGAAAGTATTAGACAAAATTAAGCCAAACCAAAAGATAGCCATATTTATTGGACCAGAGGGCGGCTTTTGTGAAAGCGAAATTGAGTATGCCATAGAAAATAAGGTTATACCAGTATCTTTAGGAAAAAGAATACTCAGGACAGAAACAGCAGGTCTTATGATTTTGTCAGTTATTATGTACAAAATAGAAGAACAAATGTCAAAATAGAGGATAGTTATGGAAGCATATTTAGACAATTCAGCTACAACTGTTGTTGTAGCACCAGTAAAGGATATAATGATAAAGACTATGTGTGAGGATTTTGGGAATCCCTCCTCCTTACATCTAAAGGGTGTTGATGCTGAAAAGTATGTAAAAAAGGCAAGGGAAATAATTGCAAAAAGCTTAAAGGTAGACGAAAAGGAAATAATTTTCACCTCAGGTGGTACTGAGTCTAACAATTTAGCTTTAATTGGAACTGCACTTGCAAATCAAAGAGCCGGTAAGCATATTATTACTACCTGCTTTGAACACGCCTCTGTACTTAGTACAATGGACTTTTTAAAGGATATGGGCTTTGAAATTACCTATTTAGCTGTTGATAGTGACGGAAAAATAGATTTAAACCAGTTAAAGGAAAGTCTAAGAGAGGATACAATATTAGTATCAGTAATGTATGTTAATAATGAAATCGGTGCAGTTGAGCCTGTTAGTGAAATATCAAAGATTATTAAGGCTTACAACCCTGATATAGTATTTCATGTAGATGCTATTCAAGCCTACGGAAAATATATAATTAACCCTAAAAAGCTGGGTATTGATTTGTTAAGCGTAAGTGGACATAAAATACATGGACCAAAAGGCTCAGGCTTTTTATATGCGTCAGGTAAGGTGAAGCTAAAGCCGATTATATATGGTGGCGGACAGCAAAAGGGAATGCGTTCTGGCACAGAAAATGTTCCGGCTATTGCAGGACTTGGTGAGGCTGTAAAATATAGCTATGACAATTTCAATGAAAAAATAGAAAAATTATATTCCTTAAAGGATTATTTTATAGATGAAGTGTCAAAAATAGATAATGTAAAGATAAACAGTAAAAAGGGTAAGGAGTCAGCACCACATATAGTTAGTGTAAGCTTTATAGGTGTTAGAAGCGAGGTAATGCTTCATACCTTAGAGGATAGAGATATATTTGTGTCAGCAGGTAGTGCCTGCTCATCAAATAAGCAGAAAAATGTTAGTGCTACCCTTAAGGGCATAGGCTTAAAGCCAGAGGAGATAGATTCAACAATCAGATTTAGCTTTTGTTATGAAACCACAAAAGAGGAAATTGATTATACAGTAGATGTTATAAAGGAAAATATTGCTATGTTGCGAAGATATGTAAGAAAATAAAGAAAGCAGGTAAATATGATTACATATAAGTCATTTTTGATAAAGTATGCGGAGATAGGTGTTAAGGGTAAAAATAAATATATTTTTGAAGATGCACTGGTAAAGCAGATAGGTATTGCGTTAGATAGAGTTGATGGCGAATTTCGTGTCCATAAAGAGGATGGAAGAATTTATGTAGATACCTTGTCAGAATATGATTTTGACGAGGTAGTAGGTGCATTACAATGTGTATTTGGTATTGTTGGCATATGTCCTTTAGTACAGATAGAGGATAATGGCTTTGAGGATTTATGTCAGAAGGTTATCCAGTATGTAGACGAGGTATACGAGGATAAAAATATTACCTTTAAGGTTAATGCCAGAAGAGCCAGAAAAAATTACCCACTGGAGTCAATGGAAATAAACAGAAGGCTTGGAGAAGTACTTTTAAATCAGTTTGAGGAAATGAAGGTTGATGTTCATAAGCCTAAGCTTATGCTTAACATTGAAATAAGAAAGCATATTAATATATATTCTGAAACTCTTAAGGGACCAGGTGGAATGCCTATAGGTACAGCAGGAAAGGCGATGCTTTTACTTTCGGGAGGAATTGACAGCCCGGTTGCAGGCTATATGATTTCAAAAAGAGGTGTTGAGCTTGAGGCTACATATTTCCATGCTCCACCATATACCTCACAAAGAGCAAAGGAAAAGGTAATTGATTTGGCAAAAAAGGTAGCAGTTTATTCGGGTCCTATAAAATTAAATATTGTTAATTTTACAGATGTTCAGCTATATATATATGAAAAATGCCCACATGAGGAGCTTACAATCATAATGAAAAGAATTATGTTTAAAATAGCAGAGCATTTTGCAAAGGAATCTGGGGCATTAGGACTTGTTACAGGTGAAAGCATAGGACAGGTATCCAGCCAGACACTACAGTCCTTAGGTGTAATTAATGAGGTATGTACTTTGCCGGTATTTAGACCTGTAGTTGCCTTTGACAAGCAGGATATTGTAGATGTTGCCATAAAAATTGACACCTACGAAACCTCTATATTGCCATATGAGGATTGCTGTACAACCTTTGTTGCAAAGCACCCTGTTACAAAGCCAAACCTTAAGAATATTGAAAAATCAGAGGAAAAGCTGAAAGAAAAAATAGATGAGCTTGTAAAGATTGCTATAGATACAGTAGAAGTTGTTAATGTTGAGGCAGACTAAATATAAAAAATGTTCATCCGCTATAGGCGTGATGAACATTTAAGTTTTGCTAAAAAATAGGGGGAAAAATTCCCCCAGTAAAATCTTAGACTAAATTGTGTAAGGTTTAAGTGCTTCTAAGATTGGATCGATGTTGCTTTCATCTGCATGAATACACAAATCGATAGGCTTAGATAAGTCAAGACTGAAGATACCCATAATTGATTTTGCATCAATTACATATCTGCCAGATACTAAATCGAAGTCTGTATCAAACTTTGTAATGTCATTTACAAAAGCCTTAACTTTATCAATCGAGTTTAAACTAATCTGAACTGTTTTCATAATGGAAACCCTCCTATACTGAAAATATTTTAGTTTTGTGAGAAACTCTATGTATCTCAATGCTTACATATTACATTTAAAGCAAATAAAAGTCAATGTGAAAATTTCACAAAAATAATCACAAAATTTTTAAAGGAAGAAAATATAATGAAAAAAGTCGCATTACACAACTTGGGATGTAAGGTTAATACTTATGAAACAGATGCAATGGCACAAAGCCTTAGAGAAAATGGCTACGAGATAATGCCGTTTGAGGAAGGTGCTGATGTCTATATTATAAATACCTGTTCAGTAACTAATATAGCTGACAGAAAATCCAGACAAATGCTGCATAGAGCAAAAAAGCTTAACCCTGAGGCTATAGTTGTCGCTACAGGCTGTTATGTGCAAACTGCCAGCAAGGAAGCACTGGAGGAACAAAATATTGACCTGGTTGTTGGAAATAATAACAAGTCCAATATAGCCCAGATATTAAAGGATTACTTTGCAAATAATCAAAAAAAGATGGTAATAGATGATTTATCCCACGAAACAATTTATGAAGATATGAGTATGACTACAGTTACAGAACATACAAGAGCCTTCATAAAGATACAGGATGGCTGTAACCAGTTTTGCACATATTGCATAATACCTTATGCCAGAGGCAGAATTAGAAGCAGGGATTTGACCAATATGTTAAGTGAGGTGGAGCAGTTAGCAAAAAATGGCTTTAAGGAAATAGTCCTTACCGGTATTCATTTAAGCTCCTATGGAAAAGAAAAGGCAAGAACTGGTGAAAATCTATCCCTAATAGATGCCATAAGAGAAGTGGCAGGTGTTGAGGGCATTGAAAGAGTAAGACTTGGTTCTTTAGAGCCTATGATTATTACAGAAGAGTTTTTAAAACAGCTAAAGGACATTAAAGAGTTTTGTCCACATTTTCATTTATCTCTTCAAAGTGGCTGTGAGGAAACGCTAAAAAGAATGAACAGACATTATACTCCACAGATGTATTTAGAAAGATGTGACCTTATAAGAAAATATTTTAAAAATCCAGCAATTACCACCGATGTAATTGTAGGCTTTCCTGGGGAAACTGAGGAAGAATTTGCAAAGTGCAGGGAACTTTTAGAAAAGGTGCAGTTTAGTGAAATGCACATATTTAAGTATTCAAAGAGGCATGGAACTATTGCAGCAAAAATGGAAAATCAGGTAGATGATAATATAAAATCACAAAGAAGTGATATATTAATAGCTCTTAACAATGAGATGAATTTAAAATACAAGGAGCAGTTTATTGGTGAGGAGGAGGAAATTTTAGTTGAAGAAAAAATAAAATATAAGGAGAGGGAATATCAGGTAGGATATACAAAAGAGTATGTAAAAGTGGGAATTGTAAGCGATGAAGATATAACCGGAAAAGTAGTTAAAGCTAGGATAGTTGACAATCTTGGAGAAATTTTACTTGCCCAAATATAAATTTTAGTATAAAATACCACTGTATAGTTGTGCGTGGCTAAAAGGACATACTAATTAAATTGCAAAAAGAGAGGTAGACATCAATGAGCGTTATTAGTAGTACACAATATTTTAAAACAGTTGAAGAGCCTAAGGTTGAAGTAGGAGAGGTTTTAAAGGTTGTTTACAATGCTTTAGTGGAAAAAGGATACAATCCTGTAAATCAGATTGTCGGATATATTATGTCAGGAGATCCGACTTATATCACAAGTCATAATAATGCACGAAGCCTTATTATGAAGGTTGAGCGTGATGAGCTTATAGAAGAATCATTGACATATTACATCAACAACAAATTAAAGAATAACAAGTAATGGAGAGACATATGAGAATAATGGGCTTAGACTACGGCTCAAAAACTGTAGGTGTAGCAATTTCAGACCCACTTTTAATAACAGCACAACCCATTGAAATAATACGAAGGGAGTCTGAAAATAAACTGCGGCGCACATTAGCGCGTATTGAGGAGCTGGCAGCACAGTATGAGGTGTCAGAAATTGTGCTTGGGTTGCCTAAAAATATGGATAATTCCTTAGGTGACCGTGCAGCTAAATCACTTGAATTTAAAGAGCTGGTGGAAAGAAGAACCTCTCTTAAATGTACTATGTGGGACGAGAGATTGACGACTGTGAGTGCACACAAGGCAATGATAGAGGCTGGAATCAGGCGTGAGGACAGAGGAAAATATGTGGACAGTATTGCAGCTGTTTTTATATTACAAGGATATTTAGACAGTAGAAAGTAAAGGAATGTATATGGAAAAAATTAAGATGATAGTACCTGATACAGGTGAAGAAGTAGAATTTTTTGTACTTGAACAGACAAGAGTGAACGGTGTTAATTATCTTCTGGTTACTGAAAATGATGACGAAGAAGAAACAGATGCGTATATTCTTAAGGATTTATCAAGGGACGAAGAAACAGATGCTGTTTATGAGTTTGTAGAGGATGATATTACACTAGATGCAGTATCAAAGGTCTTTGAGGAATTATTGGATGATATAGATTTTGAAAAATAATTGAATGGAATATTATGTACGAGAATTTTAAAGAAATATTAAAAAGTCATGGCTTAAAGGTTACTAATCAAAGAGTACTTTTACTGGAAGCTTTGTCAAAGCATAAGGGTGAACATCTTACACCTGAAGAAATATATGAAATAGTAAAAGAAGAGCATCCAGAAATTGGACTTGCAACAGTATATAGAACAATTCAGCTTTTATGTCAGTTAGAACTGGTTGAAAAGGTGGTTTTAGTTGACGGAATTGTCAGATATGAAATGGCTGAAAGGGATAGAGGCAGGGCACATCATCATCACCACATTATATGCCTGGGTTGTGGTAATGTAGAGTCCTTTGAGGATGATTTATTAGAAAACCTAGAAAGTGCTATAGCTAAAAAAACAGGCTTTGAAATTGTAAACCATGAGGTGAAGTTTTATGGTTATTGCAATAAATGTAAAGAAAAACATAAAAATTAATAAAATATAGTGATGTTTGTTTTGATTAATAAGAAAAGAAATGCTTTCTAAAACAGGATTACTGTATACAGAGTCAGAAAATATGGAGGTGCGTGTTTTGAAAATTGAAGAAAATGAAAATGCGAAGATAAAAATAATACCACTTGGTGGTCTGGAACAAATTGGTATGAATATGACAATATTCGAGTATGAAGATAATATTATAGTAGTAGATTGTGGCTTGTCATTCCCGGATGATGATATGTTAGGTATTGATTTAGTAATTCCTGATATAACATACTTAAAGGAAAATGCAAGTAAGGTTAAGGGTTTTGTTATTACTCATGGACATGAGGACCACATTGGTGCTTTGCCGTATGTTTTAAAAGAGGTAGATGCTCCAATTTATGCAACAAAGCTTACTTTAGGAATTATAGAGGGAAAGCTTAAGGAGCATGGTCTTGAAAAATCTGTAAAGAAAAAGGTTGTTAAGCATGGTCAGTCTATTAATTTAGGCTGCTTTAGAATAGAGTTTATCAAGGTAAATCACAGTATTGCTGATGCGGCTGGACTTGCTATATTTACTCCGGCAGGTGTAATTGTACACACAGGAGATTTTAAGATTGATTACACACCAGTATATGGTGATACAACCGACCTTACCAGATTTGGTGAGCTGGGTAAAAAGGGTGTGCTTGCTCTTATGGCAGATAGTACCAATGTTATTAAGCCAGGCTTTACAAGCTCTGAAAGAACTGTTGGCAGGACTATTGACCATATATTTGCTGAAAATGCAACCAGAAGAATTATTATTGCAACCTTTGCATCTAATGTAGACAGAGTTCAGCAGATTATTAATTCAGCTAACAAATATGGCAGAAAAGTAATTATTGAAGGCCGCAGTATGGTAAATATTATTAATACGGCAAGAGAATTAGAGTATTTACAGGTGCCTGAAAATACTATTATCGATATAGAAGAAATGAAAAATTATACTGACAGCCAGCTGGTACTTATTACTACAGGTAGTCAGGGTGAGTCAATGGCTGCACTTTCAAGAATGGCTGCATCACTTCACAAAAAGGTAACTATAAAGCCGGGAGATACAGTTGTATTTAGCTCATCACCTATCCCTGGTAATGAAAAGGCTGTATCAAAGGTAATTAATGAATTATCAATGCAGGGAGCTAATGTTATTTTTCAGGATACTCATGTATCAGGTCATGCCTGCCAGGAGGAAATCAAGCTTATCTATTCTTTGGTTAAGCCAAAATATGCTATACCACTACATGGTGAATACAGACATTTAAAAACTCATGCTGCCTTAGCAGAATCAATGGGAATTGATAAGGACCATATATTTATATTGTCCTCAGGTGATGTGCTTGAATTAAGCAGCAAGGAAGGCTATGTTAATGAAAGAGTACAGGCTGGTAGCGTTTTAGTAGATGGTCTTGGTGTTGGCGATGTAGGAAATATTGTACTTAGAGATAGACAAAACCTTGCAGAAAATGGTATTATAATTGTGGTAATGACATTTGAAAAGTACAGCAATCAGCTTTTAGCAGGTCCAGACATAGTATCCAGAGGCTTTGTTTATGTCAGGGAAGCAGAGAATTTATTAGAGGATGCCAGACATATTGTTAATGATGCTGTTATAGATTGTATTGAAAATAACATTGCTGATTGGGAAAAAATCAAGATGATAGTTAAGGAAACCCTTAGCGATTATCTGTGGAAAAAGATTAAGAGAAATCCAATGATTTTACCAATTATTATGGAAGTTGAATAGAGGCGTAATAATGAACGATAATGTAAAAATCAAAGCAGAAGAGCTTATAAGAACTATATTAGATAGTGAAGAATACAAAAACTATGAGCATTACAGACAATGCTTAAAGGAAGACCCTGAATTACAGGACAGAGTCAGGACATTTAGAAAAACCAGGGTAGATGCCTCATATGGCGGTCAAAGTGGAAGAGAAATATCTGATTTACTTACAAGCCAGTATGCAGATATTTTGAACAATACTGTTGCTGCTGGATACTTAAATGCCGAGCTTGAGGTCTGCAAGATGATTCAAAATGTAAATAGCATTATAACAGGCGGTTTACAGCTGGATTTGGATTTTCTATAAAATATAAGTGAATTGGAGATATACTATGAATCTTAAAAAGACATCATCTGCCATACTTAGTACATCTATAAAAATAGTTGTATATATGCTGGTGGCGGTAGGAATATATGTCATTCTTAGTGGAGCATTTTCTTTTGGAGAGCTTATTTTTAGTGAAAATGGAATGGTAGCTAAAGGAAATGGTACTGAAATACAGGTGACTATTCCAAAGGATGCCTCCTCAAAGGAAGTAGGAGATATTTTAAAAAAGAATGGTCTTATTGAAAATTCATATGCTTTTGTAATACAGGTTATGTTGTATGAAGCAGATATAGTTCCTGGTAAGTATGCTTTAAATACTGAGGAAAACCCAAAAGAAATAATAGAAATTTTAAGTGGTGTTACAAAGGATCAAGAGGAATAATATGATTGTCAATGAAAGAATAGTATCATATATTCACTCACTTGAAAAAACCAATACTCCATTACTTGAAGAAATGGAGAGGTTTGCAAAGGAAACAAATGTGCCGATTATCCGAAAGGAAATGGAAGGCTTTTTGAGAACTATGGTTGAAATAAAACAGCCAAAGAGAATCTTAGAGCTTGGCTGTGCCATAGGATATTCGGCAATTCTTATGAGTGAATATATGCCAAAGGACTGTAAAATAACAACTATAGAAAATTACGATAAAAGAATACCTATAGCAACAGAATATATAAATAGGTCAGTTAGAAAAGCTGATATTAACCTTATATTTGGTGATGCCCTAGAAGAAGTACCAAAGCTGGAAAAGGGTTTTGATTTTGTATTTATGGATGCAGCAAAGGCACAGTATATCAACTTTCTGCCACCTGTTTTAGAGGTTATGAATAAGGGTGGCATATTAATTGCTGACAATGTGCTGCAGGAGGGAGATTTAGTAGAGTCAAAATTCACAGTAACAAGAAGAAACAGAACTATTCACAAAAGAATTCGTGAATTTTTATATGAAGTTAAAAACAACGAGCAGCTTACAACCAGCGTAATACCTATAGGAGATGGAATTACACTTAGTGTTAAGCATTAGGAGGAAATATGTATAGTAGACCAGAACTGCTAATACCAGCAAATAATTTAGAAGTATTAAAAATTGCAGTTATATATGGTGCTGATGCAGTATATATAGGTGGGGAAGCCTTTGGACTTAGAGCAAAGGCAAAGAATTTTTCCTTAGAGGAAATGAAAGAGGGAATAGAATTTGCTCATGCACATGATGTAAAGGTGTATGTAACAGCTAATATATTGGCACATAACAACGATTTGCCACAGGTAAGAGAATATTTTAGAGAGTTAAAGGATGTAAAGCCAGATGCCCTTATTATTGCTGACCCTGCAATATTCACTATTGCTAAAGAGGAGTTACCGGATATGGAGCTTCATATTAGCACACAGGCAAATAATACAAACTATGGAACCTACAACTTCTGGCATAAATTAGGAGCAAAAAGAGTTGTTTCAGCCAGAGAGCTTTCTTTAAGAGAAATAAAGGAAATCAGAAATAACATTCCTGAGGATTTAGAAATAGAAACCTTTATTCACGGAGCAATGTGTATATCCTACTCAGGAAGATGCCTGCTTAGTAATTTTATGGCTGGAAGAGATGCTAATAGAGGTGCCTGCACACATCCTTGCAGATGGAAATATGCTGTTGTAGAGGAGTCAAGACCGGGTGAATATATGCCGGTTTATGAAAATGAAAGAGGAACATATATTTTTAATTCTAAAGATTTATGTATGATAGAATATATTCCGGAGCTTATGGAGTCTGGAATTGACAGCTTTAAAATCGAAGGCAGAATGAAAACAGCCTTATATGTTGCTACTGTGGCAAGAACTTATAGAATGGCTATTAATGATTATAGAAAGGACATTAATTTATATAAAGAAAGAATACCTTTCTACAAGCAGGAAATAGCAAAATGCACCTACAGACAGTATACTACAGGATTTTTCTTTGGAAAGCCGGACGAAAATACCCAGATATATGAGAGCAATACCTACTGTAAGGAATATATTTATCTTGGAACAATTACTGATTGTAAGAATGGTATGTACAAAATAGAACAGAAAAATAAATTCCTCGTAGGCGACGAGGTTGAAATAATGAAGCCTGACGGAAGAAATATTATTACAAAGGTATTAAATATTACTGATGAAGAGGGCAATTCAATGGAAAGCGCACCTCATCCAAAGCAAATTCTATATGTGGATTTTGGCATGGAATTAGACAGGTACGATATAATCAGACAAAAGGCAGACTAAATAATTTTTCTTGGAAAGGCACTTTGGGCGTTGTTTATACATAAAATGTATAAATGATGCTTGAGGTGCTTTTCTTTGGTTGCATTTAAAGAACCTTTAACTAAGGAGGAGGAAAGTTTTTGGCTAAAGGAATTAAAAGAAGGCAATGAAAAGGCTAGAAATGTTTTGGTAGAGCATAATTTAAGGTTGGTTGCCCATATTGCAAAAAAATATTTAGGGTGTGAAAAGGAAATGGAGGATATGCTGTCTATAGGAACAATAGGTTTGATAAAGGCAGTAAACACCTATAAGGAGTCAAAGGGCAACAAGCTTGTAACCTATGCCAGCAGATGTATAGAAAATGAAATATTAATGTTTTTAAGAAGTGAAAAAAAGAAAAACAGGGAGGTAAGTATTTACGAGCCTATAGGAACAGATAAAGAGGGAAATGTAATAAATCTGTTAGATATAATTATGTGTGAGGACGAGGATATTATTGAAATAGGAGATACTAATAATAAAATATTAGAAATATTTAATGGCTATCAGGATATATTAAATTCAAGGGAGAGGGAAATTATACGAAGGAGATATGGAATATTAGGAGAAAAGCCTGTAACCCAAAGGGAATTAGCTGCAGAAATGAATATATCCAGAAGCTATGTAAGCAGAATTGAGAAAAAGGCATTAGAGAAATTAAAAAAATACATAGAGAACCACATTGACTTTAAATAATTAATAAGTATATAATTCATTAAGCAAAAATTAAGCTTGTGCTTAGTGAAAGGAACACAATTTATGGATATACAGATAATTTTAAATGTAATGGCAGAACTTTTTATTATAATAGTTATAGGCTTTATACTTTTTAAGGTTGGAGTTTTTGATAAAGGCTTTAACCAGAAACTTACAAAGCTTATTTTACATGTATCTATGCCGGCACTTATTGTAAGCGCTGTTTTAAATTTAAAGGAAAGACCTAGTGGCAATAACATAAAAACAATTTTTATAATAGCTGTAGGATTTTATTTAGTAATGCCTATTATCGGGCTGATTGTTGCTAAATTAATTAAGGCTGATAATAAAAAGCAGGGATTATTTGCTTTTATGATGACCTATTCAAATATAGGCTTTATAGGTTTTCCAGTTGTAAGTGCCATATGTGGCTCGCTTGGAGTTTTTTATACAGCTATTGTAAATATTGTGTTTAATGTAACCTCATTTACAATAGGAGTGCTGTTTTTAAGAACAGGTGGTGGAGCTAATGGAAAAATAAGCCTTGCAAAGATATTTTCCCCAGGGATGCTTTTTTCTGTATTAGCATTATTTATATATTTCTTCAACTGGCATTTTCCTGTAGTGGTAGAAGAAGCAGTAAAAAAGCTGGGAAATACCACCACACCACTTGCCATGCTGTTAATGGGAGCAACGCTGGCGTCAATGCCATTAAAGCAGATATTTAACGATGGAAGAGTATATATTTTTTCCTTAATAAAACAGATAATCATACCAATAATTATTTATCCTACAGTTAAATATTTTGTAAAGGACAGCGTTTTATTTAATGTGATTATGCTGCTTTTATTAATGCCTGCTGCTACAAATGCAATTATGTTTTCGATAGAATATAATGGAGATGAAAAGCTGGCAGCTAAAACAGTATTTTTATCTACAATAATGTCCTTAGTCACTATTCCGCTTATAATTGTGTTTTTAAAAATAGCTTGAGTTTTTTAGAAATATCTGGTAATATCAAGGTATCTTAAAACCTTATAATATTCTATGTTTCTATGAATTTTCCCATAGAGCTTTATATGTTTTGTAAAATTAATAGTGCCTCCTTTTTAGGTGTGGAAATGCTTAAAATAAATGTAGAGGTAGATATAAGTGACGGCCTGCCAAGCTTTGATATGGTAGGTTTATTAAACTCTGAGGTCAGAGAGTCCAGAGAAAGGGTAAGGACAGCTATAAAAAATCAAAATATAATATTGCCCCCTAAAAGAATTACAATAAATCTAACTCCTATTGATGTAAGAAAAACAGGCAATTATTTTGATTTGGCTATAGCTATTGGTATATTAAGGTGTCTTAAGGTGGTAAATACAAGAACCTTAGAGGATACCTTAATTGTGGGAGAGCTAAGCCTAAACGGTGATGTGAAAAAAATAGGGGGAATATTAGCCATTGTGGCTAAAGCTAAGGAGTTAGGCTTTAAAAACTGCATTGTTCCAAAGGAAAATGAAGAGGAGGGAGCAGTTGTTAGTGGAATAAATGTATATGGTGTAGATAGCTTAAATGAAGCAGCCTCAATTATAAATGAGGGATTTAAAAGAAAGCCATTACATAAGGATATAAGTGATATATACGAAGCAGGTGCTTTGTCAGAAAAAACCTTTGATTTTGCGGAAGTATATGGAAACGAGGGAATAAAAAGGGCAGCAATCATAGCTGCCTGTGGAAATCATCATTTACTTATGGTAGGACCACCAGGTGCAGGCAAATCTATGATAGCATCAAGAATTTCTACTATTTTACCCAAACCAGACATAAAAGAATGTATTGAGATTACAAAAATACATTCAATAGCAGGAAAACTAAAGGAACATAGCTTTATGTTTAACCGTCCCTATAGAGCACCACATCATACAATTACCCAGAGTGCATTAGTAGGGGGAGGAGTTATACCTAAGGTGGGAGAGGTTACATTAGCACATAATGGCGTGCTTTTTTTAGACGAGCTTGCAGAATTTAAGCCAGATACTATAGATGCCCTTAGAGAGCCTATTGAAAATGGACAGATAGTTATTAGCAGAAACAGTGGAAAATATGTTTTTCCAGCGCAGGTAATGTTAGTTGCAGCCACTAATCCTTGCAAATGTGGTTATTACCCTGATAGAAACAGATGCGGCTGTAGTGAACAGCAGGTGAAAAATTATCTGCATAGAATAAGCGGACCAATTTTAGACAGGATAGACATTACTGTAAATATAGAGCCTATTAAAATAGAAGAAATTGGTTTTAAAAATAATAACAGGTCGTCTGCAGATATGCAAAAAATAGTGGAAAAGGGCAGAAAAATCCAAAGAGAAAGAAATCCTCTGGGAAAGTTCAATTCAAGGCTTACTACAAAGGAAATCGAAGCATTCTGTTTCGTGGAAAAGGAGGCGGACAGGCTTTTAAAAGAGGCATACAATAAGCTGGGACTTAGTATCAGGGCATATTATAAGATTATACGGGTAGCGAGAACTATAGCTGACATAGAGGAGTGTGAATATATAAACAAAAAACATATGTCAGAAGCAATAGGCTACAGAATGGTGAGGTAAAAAATGGAAGAACAAGATAGCTGGCTTTGGCTTTCCTATGTAAATGAAATGTGGCAGGGAAAAATGGAAATATTATACGAGCATTTTCATAGTGCAAAGGCAATATATAAGGCAACAGAAAAGGAATACAAAAAGGTAAAGGGTATAACTAAAAAGGACATAGAAAGTCTGCTAAAGGGAAAAAGAGATATAAATATAGGGGAAATAGAAAAAAGCCTGAAAAGGAAAAGGATAGAATATACCTTTTATGGAGATGATAAGTACCCGAAAAGACTTTACAATATTAAAAATCCACCAATGGTTTTGTTCTATAAGGGCAGGCTGCCTGAAAATAATAAAATGGCAGCAGGTATAGTGGGAGCCAGAATATGTACAGAATATGGCAAAAGCGTTGCCTATGAATTAGGGAAAAATCTTAGTGTTAATAATATAGATGTTATAAGTGGCATGGCAAGAGGTATTGATTCAATGGCACATTGGGGAAGTATAGAAAATAAAGGGTGTACATATGCAATATTAGGCTGCGGAGTAGATGTTTGTTATCCGGTGCAGAATATAGAATTATACGAGCAGATATCTGAAACGGGGGGATTAATATCTGAATATACTCCGGGTACAGCACCGCTTGCCTGGCATTTTCCCAGTAGAAACAGAATTATTTCGGCATTATCAGACAGTGTGGTTATGGTGGAAGCAAAGGAAAAAAGTGGTTCCTTTATTACTGTGGACTATGCACTGGAGCAGGGGAAAAATGTATACGCACTGCCAGGGAGAATTAATGATTTATTAAGTATAGGGTGCAATAAATTAATACTAGAGGGAGCTGTTCCACTTATTTCTATTACACAGCCTGTAGGTGATTTAATAGGGGAAATTAAGTGGGAAAATACAGGGAAAAAGAAATTTTATCTTGCAAAAGAATTTGAGATGTTGTATAGTTGTTTCGGTTTTATGCCAATGACAGCTGTTCAGCTATCGGAAAAAAGTGGCATGGAAATTGACAAAGTATATGAAGGAATTATGTATTTACAACTGGAAGGTGCTATTAAGGAAGTAGCCAAGGGACAATATGTAATCAATGGCAAGATGTAAGAAAGAGAAGTGAGAGTATGGCGAAGTATTTTGTGATAGTGGAATCACCAGCAAAAGTAAAAACAATTAAAAAATTCTTAGGAGCGAATTATGAAGTTGCAGCGTCCAATGGACATGTAAGAGATTTACCTAAAAGTACATGGGGAATTGATTTTGAAAATGACTATGAGCCTAAATATATAACAATTAGAGGAAAGGGAGAAAAGCTTGCTGAGCTTAGAAAAATGGTAAAGAAAGCAGATATTGTTTATCTTGCAACCGACCCTGACCGAGAAGGAGAAGCTATTTCATGGCATTTATCTAAGGCACTTAAATTAGATGATAAAAAAATGAAAAGAATTACCTTCAATGAAATAACTAAAAATGCAGTTAAGGAATCCCTTAAGCACCCAAGAAAGATTAATACAAATCTTGTTGATGCACAGCAGGCACGAAGAGTATTAGACAGAATGGTAGGTTATGGCATCAGCCCACTTTTATGGGAAAAGGTAAAAAGAGGACTTAGTGCTGGTAGAGTTCAGTCGGTTGCTCTTAGAATGATTTGTGATAGAGAAGCCGAGATAGACGAATTTATACCAGAAGAATACTGGACCTTAGAGGCTGTATTAAGTGTTGAGGGAGAAAAGAAGCCGTTAGTAGCAAAGTTTTATGGCGATACTAATGGAAAAATGAATATAACCAGCAAGGAAGAAATCGACAAAATTATTAAAGCTACAAAGAAAAAAAGCTTTAAAGTTACAGACATAAAAAATGGTGAAAGAATAAAAAAAGCTCCAATACCATTTACCACCAGCACCCTACAGCAGGAAGCATCTACTGTACTAAACTTTTCTACACAAAAAACGATGAGATTAGCCCAGCAGTTATATGAAGGTGTAGATATTAAAGGCTATGGAACAATAGGTTTAATCACCTACCTGCGTACTGATTCTACCAGAATATCTGATGAAGCAGATGCGATGGCAAGAGATTTTATTAAGGAAACCTATGGTGAAAAGTATGTAGGCAAGAGTGAGGGTGCAAAGAAAAATACAAATAAAATTCAAGATGCCCACGAAGCTATAAGACCTACGAATATTGCTTTGACACCTACAATAGTTAAAGAACAGCTATCTAGAGATTTATTTAGATTATATCAGCTTATATGGAAGAGATTTACAGCTTCCAGAATGAATAGTGCTGTATATGAAACAACATCAGTGAAAATAGGCTGTGGTGACTATATTTTTAATGTTACTACATCAAAAATCACATTTGAAGGTTTTATGTCTGTATATGTTGATTCAGAGGACGAAAAGCCAAAGGCCAATGTTTTACTTAATAAAATTACTAAGGATACAAAGCTATCTCTTGATAATTTTGATGAAAAACAGCATTTTACCCAGCCACCTGCCCATTTTACAGAAGCAGCCTTAGTTAAGGCATTAGAGGAGCAGGGTATTGGCAGACCAAGTACTTACGCACCTACAATTACCACTATTATCTCAAGAAGATATGTTGCAAAGGAAAATAAAAACCTCTATGTTACCGAATTAGGAGAGGCTGTTAATAATATTATGAAAACAGCTTTTCCAGCTATTGTAGATTCTAGTTTTACTGCAAATATGGAGTCACTTTTAGATATGGTGGAGGAAGGAAGCGTACAATGGAAAACGGTTGTTAGAAACTTTTATCCAGACTTAGAGAAATCAATTAAAAATGCTGAAAAGGCATTGGAAAAAATTGAGATTCAGGACGAACAGACAGATGTTGTCTGTGATGTATGTGGAAGAAATATGGTTATAAAGTATGGCCCTCACGGAAAGTTTTTAGCTTGTCCGGGATTTCCTGAATGTAGAAATACAATGCCATATTTTGAAAAAATTGGTGTTGCCTGTCCAAAATGTGGCGCTGATATTGTAATCAGAAAAACTAAAAAAGGTCGTAGATATTATGGCTGTATTAACAATCCGGAGTGCGATTTTATGTCCTGGGGCAAGCCGACGGACAAAAGGTGTCCGGAGTGTGGTGGATATATGATAGAAAAAGGTAGTAAGTTAGTCTGTGCCAACGATAAGTGTGGTTATGTTGAAAACAAATAATGGAGGCAGTGATGAGCGTACAATTACTAGATAAAACCAGAAAAATAAATAAACTTTTACACAATAATTTATCAAAAAAGGTCATTTTTGAAGATTTATGTAAGGTAATGTCAGAGGTACTTTGTTCAAATGTAATTATTATAAGCAGAAAAGGTAAAATTCTCGGGAGTTGTGTGAAAGAGAACATTAAAGTTATAGAAAAACATTTTCCAAATGAGCCAGATAAGTTTATAGATGATGATATGAATGAAAGATTTTTAAGCGTTTTATCTACTAAGGAAAATGTTAATCTTGCAACAATAGGTGTGGAGGAGTCTATAGCCAAGCAGTATGCTGCTACTATAGCACCTGTAAATATTGCAGGGGACAGATTGGGTACAATTTTTATATATAGAAATAATGAACAGTATTCTATAGATGATATTATTTTGGCAGAATACGCAACTACTGTGGTAGGCTTAGAAATGACTAGGTCTGAAAGCGAAG
The DNA here is from genome assembly GCA_900539455.1 of uncultured Eubacteriales bacterium. Taxonomy (GTDB): domain Bacteria; phylum Bacillota; class Clostridia; order Lachnospirales; family Lachnospiraceae; genus SVEL01. Next base: position 65,375 of record UQCD01000004.1, on the reverse strand, counting down.
AAACACTTGATGAGGAAAGAAAATTAAAAATTGTCAGGGCATCCCTTAAAACATTATCTTATACAGAAATTATTTGCTTTAGAAGCGTTATAGAAGAATTAGGTCCTACAGGACAGGGTATTATTATAACCAGTAAAATAGCAGATGAAAAAGGATATACCAGATCTGTTCTGATAAATGCAATTAAGAAAATCGCAAGTGCAGGGATTATTGAAGAAAGGTCAGCAGGAATGAAGGGAACAAACATAAAAATTGTTAATGAATTTTTGGTTCCGGAGCTAAACAAAATGTAATAAGTGTCGATATATAATTATATAAGATATAAAAACAAAAATTATAAAATGTGGTTAAACGGATTTAAGCCACCTTACTCGTATGGATGCGTACAAGTGAGGTGGCTTATGTTGCTTTTGCATAAATACCACAACATAGTGTGACACAGTACACAAATTACCACAAAATAAACTTGATATTTTGTAATATAGACATTATAATATAAGTTAGTATTTTGGGTCAGTATGTATACAGCAAGGAAAAGGAGATCGGAATGATTAGCTCTAATGCGTACAATTATATAAATGTTTTGTCAAAGGCAGCAGATGCGGCATGGACAAGAAATGAGATATTATCAAACAATTTAGCAAATAATGATACACCAGGATATAAAAGAAAGGATGTCACCTTTGAAAGCTACTTATTTGAGGAATTAGCCAGTGGCTCAAATTCTTCTCTTAGAAAAAAGGTGGATGATGTTGATTTAGAAAATTTAGATGCAAAGGTATATACAGATTATTCAACTCTCTCATATAGATTAGATGGAAATAATGTGGATATTGACACGGAAAATGTTGAGCTTGCATCAAATCAGATTAAATACAATGCGTTGCTGGACAGCATAAAATATGAGTTTAATATGCTTAAGGTAGCTATGCAGAATACATAGGAGGCAGCATATGGGTTTATTTACTTCATTTGATATTAGTGGTTCAGGAATGTCTGCACAAAGACTTAGAACAGATATTATATCGCAAAATATTGCAAATGTTAATTCTACAAACACAGCAGATGGTGGACCATATAGAAGAAAAACTGTGGTTTTTGCTGAAAAAAGTGCAGTGGATTTTGGAGAAGTGTTAATGTCTACAGCTGGAACTGTAGGCAGTGGTGTAAAGGTTACACAAATTGTTGAGGACAATGAAACACCAATGAGTATGGTATATGACCCTGCACATCCGGACGCAGATGAAAATGGGTATGTTACATATCCAAATGTAAATGTAGTTACAGAAATGACAAATTTAATTGATGCGTCACGCTCTTATGAGGCAAATGTTACAGCATTTAATGCTTCAAAGACAATGGCATCAAAGGGCTTAGAAATCGGACAAAACTAATATATAGTTTAATAATAGTTAGGAGAAAATTATGGCTGATATTTCAGGATTAACAGGAACAGCATTAGATTTATATAATTCGGCTATAGGAAAAATGACAAATAAAGAGGCTGCTTCAACAGGCAGCTACAGTGACTCCTTTTCAAAAATATTATCTTCTGCTATGGATATGGTTAATGAAACAGATAGTCTGGCTGCACAGGCTGAGCAGGCAGAGATTAATTTTTCCTTAGGAAAAGCTGATAGTACACATGAGGTGACAATAGCCCAGCAAAAGGCATATTTATCTTTGCAGTATACAGTTGCAGTTAAAAATGCACTCATCAGCGCATACAAGGAAATAATGAATATACAGATCTAGAGGTAACAGAAAATGAACGAAAGGGTTAAGGTTGTCACAAAAAAAATAGTTGATTTTTGGAACAAATATACTAAAAAACAAAAGGGACTTATTATTAGTGTTACAGCAACAGTAATAGTAGCTCTTGTTATTTTGGCTTTAGTACTCACAAGAACAACATATGAGGAACTTATTACCTGTGATGATACAGTTTCGGCTGCGAATGTTACAGATACACTTACAAGCAACAATATATCTTATCGGACCAGCAATAATGGGCTGACAATTCTTGTGGATTCCGGCAAGCTTGTAGATGCTACATATTTAATAGCACAGGAGGGACTTACTGCTACAGGCTATACAATGGATTCTTATATTCAAAATATGGGTTTTTCTACAACCTCTGAAGATAGAGAAAGATTATACCAGAAGTATCTTGAGGATAAGATTAAGGATACAGTAGAATCTTTTGATTATGTTAAAAACGCCTATGTGCAGATGACAGTACCATCAAATAAGCTTTCAGTTTTAGAATCAGATGAGCAGACCTATGTGGCTGTAAAGCTTACTCTTAAGGGAGCAATGCCACAGGGTGCTGCTGATTCTATGGCAAAGTATCTTTCTACAGCAGTAGGAAATAGCAATACCAGCAATATTACTATTATTGATTCTAATGGCAATACATTATTTGAAGGTCAGGAACTTTCAAATGGTACAGGCTCTATGACTACAACTGTGAGAAATATGATATATGACAAGTTTTACGATGAAACGGTACAAAAGGTTTCAAAGGCACTTGCAACAACTCAGATGTTCAATACTATTACAGTATCACCAAATCTTGATGTGAGCTTTGACAAGGTAGATGTAGTTGATACAAAGTATTACAATGATGACAAGGTATTACATAGCGACTATTCTTGTGAGCAGACTGGTGGCTCTACAACAGGCGGTGTACCAGGAACAGATTCAAATGATGATGATACTACATATTATCTGAAAAATGCAGATGGTACATCTGCAAGTCTTACTATAAACAAAAATGAGTATGCAGTAAGTTCAACTGTTACACATAAGGAAGGTGAGCAGGGTACCTTAAACAGGGCATCTTCCTCTATTGCAGTAGTTGTAAATAAAAATGTAATATACAACTATGATACCTTAAAGGCAGCAGGTGAATTAGACAATGTAACTTGGGATGAATACAAGGCTGCACATTCAGATATAGTAGAGTTAGATGTTCCAGATGGACTTATCGGAATGATAGCAGATACAACAGGTATTCCGGAAACAAGCATTACAATATTAAGCTATCAGGTGCCATTGTTTGAAGAATCTGAAGACAATGGAAATATTATAAACAATGTATTACCAATCATATTAGCAGTAATTATACTATTATTGTTAGGTTTTGTAGTATGGAGAAGTTTAAGACCTGTAGAGGTTAATGAATTAGAGCCAGAGCTTTCGGTAGAAGAATTGCTTACAGCAACTAAGGAGAAGCAGGCTCCGGTTGAGGATATTGACATTGAAGAAAAATCCGAAACTAGAAAGGCCATTGAGAAGTTTGTTGATGAAAATCCAGAGGCAGTTGCATTATTGCTTAGAAATTGGCTCAATGATGATTGGGATTAACGGAGGCGAAAAATATGTCTTATACAAAAGGTAGTCCAACCAGTAATGAAATATCAGGTGTTACAAAAGCAGCTATATTGCTTATTTCCTTAGGACCTGAAAAATCATCAAAAGTTTTTAAACATTTAAAAGAAGAAGAAATAGAACAATTAACATTAGAAATTGCAAATACCAGAAGTGTATCTCCTCAGACTAAAGAAGATGTTATGCAGGAATTTTATCAGGTATGTCTTGCACAACAATATATTGCAGAGGGTGGTATTGGCTATGCTAAGGAATTGCTTGAGAAGGCGTTAGGAGAGGACAAGGCCAAGGATGTAATTTCTAAACTTACAGCCTCATTACAGGTTAGACCGTTTGAATTTATTAGAAAAACAGATCCTTCTCAGCTTTTAAACTTTATACAGGACGAACATCCACAGACTATTGCGCTTATATTATCTTATCTGCCATCACAGCAGGCATCTATGATAGTTTCAGCACTTCCACTTGAAAAGCAGGCAGATGTTGCAAAGCGTATTGCAAAGATGGATAGAACATCGCCGGATGTAATTAAAGAAGTTGAAAGAGTGCTAGAAAGAAAGCTGTCATCACTGGTAAATCAGGATTATACTATTGTTGGTGGTGTAGATGCTATTGTTGATATTCTTAATTCTGTTGACAGAGGAACAGAAAAACATATTATGGAAAATCTTGAAATTGAAGAGCCAGAGCTTGCTGATGAAATCAGGCGTAAAATGTTTGTATTTGAAGATATTCTTGCTCTTGATGACAAGACTATTCAAAGAGTATTACGAGATGTTGATAACAATGATTTGGGTATTGCGCTTAAAGGCTCAACAGAAGAGGTTCAAAATGTTATTTTCAACAATTTATCAAAGCGTCTTGCTGCTATGATAAGGGAAGATATGGACTTTATGGGACCTGTTCGTATGAAAGATGTTGAAGAAGCACAGCAGAAGATTGTTAATATAATAAGAAAGCTTGAGGATACAGGTGAAATTATTATTGCTCGTGGCGGAGGTGACGAGATAGTTGTCTAATTTATATAAATATTCTACTGTCGTTTGCCCTAAAGATGAAAAAAAGGTTATTGATAGTAATGCCATTATATCAGAAAAAATTGTTAAGCTTAAAGAGGCTTTTGAAAGCCAGCATCATAAGGGCAGCAATGACCAGCCATTATCAGAGGATAAGTTTTCCTTAGGGATTAATGCAGAGCATGTAGAAGGGTTACTTGATGAAGAATATATAAACGAGGAAAATTCTACAGATGAAGAAAAAAATGCTGCCGCACAGTCTGCAAGTGATATTATTGAAAAAGCAAAAGCAGAAGCAGAACAGATAATTGAACAGGCTAAAAGGCAAGCAGAGGAAATTGTAAAAGAGGGAGAGGAGAAGGTTAAGCTTATTTCCTTAGATGCCGCTGATGAAGGCAGAAGAAGTGGATATGAGGAAGGAATAAGAAACGGCGAAGCAGAAATTGCTTCAAAGCGAAAGAAGTTAGATGAGTATAGAGAGCAATTAGATAAGGAATATGATGATAGAATAAAGAAAATGGAGCCTGAGCTGGTAGATGTACTTCTGAAAATTTTTTCAGAGGTTACAAAGGTCTTGTCGGTTGATAAAAGAGATTTAATTCTTACACTTGTAAACAGTGTTATGGGTGGAACTGAAGTCAGCAAGAATTATATTATAAGAGCTAACAAGGATGATGCTCAGTTTTTGCGGGATAACAAGGATAGAATTCAGGGCATTGTTGGAAGAGATATTAATATTGAAATAGTCGAGGACCCAGTTTTAAAGAGAAATCAATGCTTAATAGATACTGATTTAGGTATTTTTGATTGTAGTCTTGATATTCAATTAGAAAATTTAATCGATGATATTAAAATACTGGCTTGCTCAGAGGTTGATTATTTTAAAGAAAAGTAAAGGTCTTTTTGAAGATTGTAAGTTACTATACAAATAGGAGTTGCTATGTCATTGATTAATGCTTCAAAATATTATACATTATTGGAAAAACGATATACAACAAAGCTGGGCAAGGTTTCAAAGATAGTTGGACTTACTATAGAGTCTATTGGACCAGATGCTAAGCTGAATGATGTATGCTCTATTATTTCAAAGGACAATTCCAAACAGGTAGTCCAGGCAGAGGTTGTAGGCTTTAAGGATAAAAGAATTTTGCTTATGCCCTTTGAAAATGTAGACGGAATAGGTCCTGGCAGCATAGTAGTTAATACAGGTAATGTGCTGACAGTAAAGGTTAGTGATGATATTTTAGGAAAAACTGTAGATGGTCTTGGCAGACCTATCGACGGCAGTGAAATAGAAAATGGTTTTGAACAAAAAGTTGAGGCTGCACCACCTGACCCTTTATCAAGAGAGATTATATCAGAAATTCTCCCTTTAGGAGTTAAGGCTGTTGACGGCCTTATTACTGTGGGAAAAGGCCAGCGTATCGGTATTTTTGCAGGTAGTGGTGTAGGTAAGAGTACATTGCTTGGTATGTTTGCAAGAAATACTAAGGCTGATATTAATGTAATAGCTCTAATCGGCGAAAGAGGAAGAGAAGTAAGAGAATTTATAGAAAGAGATTTAGGCGAAGAGGGTATGAAGCGAAGCGTAGTAGTAGTTGCTACCTCCGACAATCCTGCACTTATAAGAAATAAGGCTGCAAAAACAGCTACAGCTATAGCAGAATATTTCAGGGACCAGGGCAAGGATGTACTTCTTATGATGGACTCGCTTACCCGTTTTTCAATGGCACAAAGAGAAATAGGCCTGGCATCTGGAGAGCCACCTGTAACCCGTGGCTATCCACCAAGTGTGTATAGTGAAATGCCAAAGCTGTTAGAGAGAGCAGGAATGTCCGATAAAGGTTCTATTACAGGTCTTTATACAGTTTTGGTTGATGGTGATGACTTTAACGAGCCAATTACAGATACAGCTAGAAGTATATTAGATGGTCATATAATGCTTTCAAGAAAGCTGGGACATAAAAATCATTATCCTGCTATAGATGTTTTGCAGAGTATTTCCAGAGTAATGAGCCAGATTGTTACAAAGGAGCATAAAAAGGCCGCAGGAGAATTAAAAAATGTATTAGCAAGCTATAATGAAGCTGAGGATTTAATAAATATTGGTGCCTATAAAAGCGGCACAAATAAAAATATTGATTATGCTATGTCAAAAATAGATCAGGTTAATAGCTTTTTAGTACAACAGACTGATGAAAAATTCCAGTTTGAGGAAGAATTAGAAATGCTTAAAAATATTTTTAAAGATTAATTGTAAAATACATTGAAATCTCAAAAGATATATAAAGTGTAAAGGCGATAAAATATGGCTACTTTTAGATACAAAATGCAAAATATACTGGATTTAAAGGAAAAACTTGAAACTCAGGCAAAAACTGAATTTGCAGAGCAATCTGCCAAATTAAGAGAAGAAGAGCTTAAGCTTTCAAGGATTTATGACGATATAAAAGTATATGAAGAAAAAATAAGAAGTATGAATGAACAAAAGCTTGACATACTTGAGCTGAAGCAATGCAACAATGGAATAAAAATAAAAAAACAGCAGGCAAAAGCACAAAAAAGGAATATTGCATTGGCACAGAAAAATTTAGATATTGCCAGAGGAAAACTAAATCAGGTTATGGTAGATAGAAAAACTCAGGAGATATTAAAAGACAAGGCTTTTGAAGAATTTAAAAGAGAATTAGAGGTTGCTGAAAGCAAGGAAGTAGACGAGGTAGTCAGTTTTAAATACAACAAGTTTGAGTAATAGGTGAAGAAATGGCAGAAAACAAAGATATATACGATGAAGATTTAGATATAGAAGGCAAGAAGGAGGAAAAAAGGGGGAACAAGTTTAAAACAATTCTTATAGGTATAATTTTCTTGATTATATGGCTGGGAATATTCTGTATACTTATAAAATTAGATGTTGGCGGCTTTGGAAGCAAGGTTATGGCACCTATATTTAAAGATGTTCCGGTTATCAATAAAATATTACCATCTACTGACGATACAGATAGCAGCAGTTATCCTTACAAAAGCTTAGCTGATGCTATTACCTACATAAAAGAGCTGGAAAAAAATATGCAGGATGCCAATGACCAGATTTCTGCTGATAATGAAAAAATAGCAGAATTAAATTCAGAAGTTGAAAGACTTAAAAATTTCGAGCAGGAAAAAGAGCAGTTTGAGAAAATAAAGAAACAATTCTATGATGAGGTTGTATTTGGTGATGATGCTATCCCATATGACAACTATAAAAAATATTACGAGGAAATTAATCCAGATTATGCGGAAACCTTATACAAGCAGGTACTAGAAAAATATATGTATGATGAAAATTACAAAGAGCTGGCTAATGCCTACTCAACTATGAAGCCTAAAAAGGCGGCTGCGGCATTATACGAAATGACTGGCGATTTGGATAAGGTTGTTACTATATTACAGAATATGGATACAGAAAACAGAGCAGCCATATTAGATGCGTTAAGTGATATAGATGCTGTATTTTGCGGCAAAATCACTGTAATGCTTGCCCCATAGGGTATATCAGTTTAATACTGTTAATATATACCAATTAAAACTAAATAGAAAAGGAGGTGCAGGAATGGTAAGTGCAAATGTTACAAGTACAGGAGGCTATTATGCAGGTGCTTCAACTTCGCCTAAAAGCCTGCAAAAAGATAGTAAGCAAAAGGTTACCTTTGGATTTATGTTACAAAACACAAGCCCAAATGAGCAAAAGGCTTCTAATGTAAAGGCAGACTCAAAGGACGATGTACAGACAAGGGACACAATGGCAGCAAAAACTGACAAAGGTGTTGATATTGAGTCTGAAAAGACAGAACAGAAGGATTTTGAAAATGCCATAAATGAAGTTAAAAATCAGATGGATAAAGAAAAAAAGTCTTTAAAGGAATTAGAGCTTAACCAGCCACAGATGTATATTATAGTAAATCCACAGGATTTAACAGCTCATAATGAACAGCAGGTTAAAGAGAAAATAGCAGATACACTTGGTATAACCACAGATGAGTTAGATGCAGCCTTAGACAAGCTAAATCTTACAGTTTGGGATTTGACAGATTTACAGAATGCAAAGCAGTTAGCTATGGTGTACGAAAATGTAGAAGATGTGTCAGAGCTTTTAGTAGATAATGATTTGTCAGAAAAAATAAATGACTTATCAGAAAAGCTTTTACAGCTTGTTTCAGACAGTATGGAAACAGCAAAAATCGAAACAGTGCCAGTAGATACACAGCCTACAGCAAAGGATATGGAAAATCCTAATGAAAATGTAGATGATACTGCTAGACAGGAAGCCCCTACAGAGGTTGCAGATACAAGCATAAAAATCAAAGGCAGGGACATCGAAAAAAATCTGGAAAATATGCAAAAGGACTCAAGTAGTGAAAATGAACAGACTGCCTTAGCAGATAAAAAGTCAAGTGAACACCTTACTACAAAATTTTCAAGTGAAAATGCAAATGTGGACGGTATTTTACGGTATTTGACAGATGCTCTTGTTGAAAAGACAGACGGCGTTGAAGAGGCAAGAATTGTATCACAGATTATTGACCAGATAAATGTAAATGCAAAGCCGGGTGTTACATCCCTTGAGGTACAGCTTTATCCAGAGCATTTAGGAAAAGTAATAGTTGAGGTTTCCTCAAAGGACGGTATTTTAAATGCAAAAATTGCGGCTGAAACAGAAAATGCCAAAAATGCTATTGAAGGTCAATTAACCTTGCTAAAGGATAGCCTTAATAATCAAGGCATTAAAGTAGAGTCTGTAGAGGTTACAATAGCAGGACATGGCTTTGAAGAAAATCTTGAAAAGGGTAATGAAAGAAATGATAGCTCTAGTCCTAAAAAACGAACAATCAGAAAAGATTTGTTAGATGAAATAAACGGAATAGACACATCAGAGGAAATTACCGAGGAAGTAAAAATGCAGACTATTGGCAACACAGTAAGCTATAAAGCGTAAAAGAGGTGAAAATATGGCAGGTACAGTATCACATCCTATGGATGTAGTGGACGGACAGGTTAATACAAATTATACTGAAACAAAGAAAACAGAAAATAAAAAGGGAACAACAAATCTTGGAAAGGATGAGTTTTTACAGTTACTTGTAAAACAGCTTGAATACCAGGACCCATTGTCACCACAGTCAAATGAAGATTTTATAAGTCAGTTGGCACAGTTTTCATCACTTGAACAGATGCAGGCTATGACGAAATCATTATCTAATTCACAGGCATTATCATTAGTTGATAAAATAGTTATTGTTGAAGTAGGAAAATCTACTAATGCAGCACAGACAACAACAGTTGCCGGAAAAGTCCAATATGTTCAAATGGTAGATGGAAAAGCATATTTATCAATTAATGACCAGCTGTACAGCTATGATGATTTTGATTCAGTTATCAGTGAAGAATACCTTAAAAAATTAATAGGAAATAAGGATAATACAGATTCTTCTGATAAAGATACAGCTACTGACGGTAAATCCGGAGCAGAGGATAAGGTTGACGGAGCAGATGCAGAATAGTAAAAGCTCCAGATAGATTTAACTGGAGGGATAAAAATGGAAGTTGTAAACAAATATTCGCAGGTTTCCATGGAACAAATTGCGGATAGGTACTTAAGTAAAAACGAATCAGTGCCGATAAATAAAACAGATGCAAAGTTTAGCTTTGAAGAAATTTTAAGGCAGAAGCAGGAACTAAGTACAGGTAGTGAATTAAAATTTTCTAAACACGCAAGTGCAAGACTTATGGATAGAAATATTAATTTAACCCAAGGACAGGTTGAACGACTAGAGGCTGGCACAAAGCAGGCTGAGGAAAAGGGCATTAAAGAATCTCTTATGATTATGGATGATTTAGCATTTATTGTAAATGTAAAAAATAATACAGTAATCACAGCAATAGACCAGAAATCTAGTAGTGGAAATGTTTTTACAAATATTGATGGAGCCGTTATTGTATAGCTGGACCTTATGGAAGCTATGAGTTTTTGAATGACAGAGAAAACTTAAGACGGACTTTAAGGAGGTCATTTATTATGATGAGATCATTATACTCTGGTGTTTCGGGATTGAAAGTACACCAGACAAGAATGGATGTTATTGGTAATAATATTGCCAATGCAAACACAGTAGGATATAAAGCTCAAAGAGCAAGTTTTAGTGAATTGTTTTATCAGACAACACAGTCAGCTTCGGGACCAAATGCTGAAACTGGTGCTGGTGGACAAAACCCAAAACAGGTAGGTTTAGGTGTTAGTCTTGCACAAATATCAACAGATATTACAGGTGAGGGTGGTTCGCAGTATACAGGAAATGGTCTTGATTTAAAAATCAACGGAGATACCTTCTTTGTGGTAAACAAGGGTGGTGCGAACTATTACACAAAGGCAGGTAATTTTACAACAGATGACTTTGGTAATTTAGTTACAGGCTCAGGTGGCAGTGTAATGGGTTATGTTGCAGAAAGAGATGAAGCAACAGGTGATTTCGCTTTACAGACAGATGAGCTTAGACCAATTTCTATATATAGTTCAAAATACAGCTCAACTGCACCAGCACAGACTACAAAGGCAACTCTTTCAGGAAACATCAATTCAGAGGATGAAAAGTTTACTTCAAAGGGTGTAGGTTTTGTTACAAGTGACCTTACAGTATACGATAGCCTTGGAAATAAATATACTATACAGATGCGTATTGAACAGGATGCAAACAGCACTACAGGCTATAGCATGTATCCGGCAAAGATATTCAAGGGCAATGAAGAGGTTAAGGATATGACTATTGAATTTGCTGGTGGTGCTGAAACTGATATAACAGCAGTTGACGGAAATACATACAAAGGTGTAGAAATTGACTTTAATGGAACAACAGGTAAGCTTGAAGATACCTCACCTGCAGGTGTAAATATTGTTATAAAGGATGCAACAGGAGCTGCTGCACCAGCCTTTCAGACGGAAATAGAGTTTGATTTTTCAAGTCTGACAACCTATGGCGGCGAATCAAAGCTGGAGGCTACAGCAGGTGCTGCTGATAATTCCGGAGCAGGTAAAGGCGTTGGTAAAATGATAAGAGTTGGTATCCAGACAGACGGTAAAATCGCTGCTTCTTACAGCAATGGTGATACAGTTTATATTGGTCAGATTGCAGTTGCACAGTTTGCAAATGCAGCAGGCTTGGAAAAACAAGGAGATAACTTATTTGCATCAACTATGAACTCAGGTGAAGCTACATATATGGACATATCTGCTGCAGGACAGGATATGAGCAGTGGTGTCGTAGAAATGTCAAATGTAGACTTAGCTACAGAGTTTACAGATATGATTGTTACACAAAGAGGATATCAGGCTAATTCAAGAGTAATTACTACATCAGATACAATGATAGAGGAGCTTTTAAGCTTGAAGAGATAATATGATATAGAAGCTGTCCCATAAAATATTTTGTGGGATGGCTTCTTTGTTATGAGTAAATCTTAATAGGGGATATCAAATATCTATGGAATAAATAAAGACAAATATACAATATATTGTAATAAAACCTTTATTTTTGTAAAAAAAAATCTTAATTTTAGTATGTTTTTGTTGGTTTATAGAATAAAGTATGATAGAATAATATATGATTGGTATGAAAGTGTCATATTGTAAAAAAAGAAATTTAGTCGTAAGACAAATTATATATATTAGGACAGGTGAAATATATGGATTTAGCTACATTGATAGGTATAATCGGTGGTATATCGCTGATATTTATCGGAATCGTTACAGGTGATGCTGGTTTGGCAGCTATAAAAAACTTTGCTGATGCAATTTCTGTTATTATTACATTAGGTGGTACGCTGACAGGACTTTTAACCTCCAACAGCATTTCTGATTATATTAATGGTTTCAAAAGCTTCAAGCTTGCAATTAAGACTATAAAGGTCGATGAAGGAGAAGCTATAAAAAAGATAATAGATTTATCAAATGTTGCAAGAAAAGAGGGTCTGCTGGCACTTGAGGAGGCGGCAGGGGACTTAGAGGATCAGTTTATGAAAAAAGGTGTATTGCTTATTGTAGATGGTACAGACCCGGATTTAGTAAGAGCTATTTTGGAAACAGAAATGGGCTGCATTGAAAACAGACATAAAAAGGTAATTGCCTTTTGGAATAACATGGCTGCGATGGGACCTGCATGGGGAATGATTGGTACTCTTATCGGTCTTGTTAATATGCTTAAAAATTTGGAGGACTCATCAACTATCGGGCCGAATATGGCAGTAGCACTTCTTACTACTCTTTATGGTTCGATGATTGCAAACTGGCTAGCTACACCTATTGCAAACAAGCTGAGTGCAAACAATGATACAGAAATAATGCTGAAGGAAGTTATGATTGAGGGACTTTTATCAATACAGGCTGGTGAAAACCCAAGAGTTATTGAAGAAAAGCTTAAATCATTCTTATCACCAAAGCAAAGAGAAGTGCTTGGTGAAGCTGGCGAGGGCGGTGAATAGAAATGGCAAGAAAACAGAAGGCCCCGGAAGGGGGAGGCGGCTCACCAGCGTGGATGTCTACCTTTAGTGATTTAATGAATTTGCTCCTTTGCTTTTTCGTATTGTTATTTTCTATGTCAACAGTAGATGCTGAAAAGTTTGAAGAAGTAGTTTCCTCATTACAATCAAGCTTTAGTATATTTGACGGAGGTTCTACATCAATTACAAAAGGTGAATTAGTATCAAGCGGTGTCAGTCAGCTGAACAAACTGAATGATTACTACAATAACATGGGTATGAATCAGGATGAAAATGACGAGATTAATGCAGATACAATAAAAAAGTACAAAGACTATGTACAAAGTGAAATGATAAAGGATTCAGAGAATATTGCAGATAGGCTGGGTGACCAGCTGGCTGGCAGTGGACTTGGAAATAAAGGCGATATTGAATTGGAGGTAAATGCCCAATATGTTACAATGACATTAAACGGAGCACTACTGTTTGGCTCAGGAAGTGCTGATATTAGAAGTGATGCCACAGAGTTTATGGACAAGCTGGGTGATGTGCTTAAAAACTATGATGATTACAATATTCAAATAATAGGACATACGGATACAGTTCCTATGGCTCCAAATTCAAAATTCGCAGATAACTGGGAGTTGTCCCAAGGAAGAGCATACACGGTATTAAAGTACCTTATTGATAAAAAAGGAATGAATGCCAAAACTATGAGCTGTATGGGAAGAGGAGAATACGAGCCGGTAGCTTCAAACGACACACCAGAAGGAAGAGCAAGTAATCGTAGAGTTGAAATTAGAATATATAATCAGATAAGCAGCGAAACAAACTAAATACGGAGGCAGAAATGAAGAAAGGTTTAATAAACATTATTATAGTTATTTTATCGGTTACAAATATAATCTTATCGGCTATAATTGTATTTGCTGTTGTACCAGCAATGAATAGCACAACTGATCTGGTAAATAAAGTTGCAGAAGCAATAAATCTGGAAAAAGAAGGCAACAATGGCACAAGTGATTTAACTATAGATGATATAGATACATTTACATTTGCAGATAGTATGCTGGTAAGTTTAAAAGCAGGAGATGACGGAAAAACTCACTATGCTTCCTTTAAACTTACATTAACATTAAACAAAAGTGACGAGGCATACAAAAAATACTCAGAAACATTGAAAACAAGTGAAGAACTTATGAAATCTAAAATCAATACTGTTGTATCAAAATATACTAAGTATGAGGTTGAAAATAATCAACAGGCAATATTAGATGAAATAGTTACCGAACTGAGAGCATTGTTTAATAACACAACCTTTATATATAGCGCTGGCTGGAGCGAATTTGTAACCCAGTAGTTTATAATCAAAAAATCTCAGGGAGGTGAGAATTTTGGGTGAGGTACTTTCGCAAAGTGAGATAGATAATCTGTTAAAGGCACTAAGCACAGGTGAGTTAGATGCAGAGGATTACAAAAATAAAGATGAAAAACAGGTAAAAGCTTATGATTTTGCCAGACCGTCAAAATTCTCTAAAGAACATCTAAGAACTCTGGAAATTATATTTGAACATTATGGCAGATTGTTATATACAAACCTGCCGGCATATTTAAGAAAAAATGTGCAGGTAGAGGTCATGAACTCAGAGGCAGTGGCCTATTCTGAATTTTCAAATGCTCTATCAAATCCAGTTTTGCTTGGAATTGTAGATTTTGAACCGTTGAAAGGAAACATAGTAATAGAGTTGGCAACAAATCTAGGCTATGCTATAATAGATAGAATGTTAGGGGGCGAAGGTGAAAGCCTTGACAAAAAAAGAGAGTTTTCTGAGATAGAAATAATACTTATAGAAAGAATTATGACTATATGTGTGGATTTACTACGGGAGCCTTGGCAGAATGTAGTTGCAATACAGCCAAGACTTACAAGAATAGAAACAAATCCACAGTTTGCCCAGATTATTTCGCCGTCAGAAATGATTGCGATAGTTACTCTTAATTTAAAAATAGGTGAAGTTGAAGGACTTATGAATATATGTCTTCCATACATATGCTTAGAAGAAGTTATGGATAAACTTAATACCAAGTATTGGTTCTCTACTATGAAAGAAAAGGATGAGAACACCTATGAGGAAGTAATAGAAACACTTATTTCGAAGGCAGAAATACCTATTAGGGCTATTTTAGGAAGCAGTACAATTTCAGTAAATGATTTTGTAAACATCCAAAAAGGTGATATTATAAAATTAAACTCACGAGTTGGTGAGGAATTAGACGTATATGTAGGAAATATTAAGAAGTTTAAGGCTTTGCCAGGTACTTCTAATGATGACTACGCAGTACGAGTTACATCAATCATTAGGGAGGAAGAGTAGATGGACGGAATGCTATCTCAAGATGAAATTAACGCATTATTAAATTCAATGGACACAGATAGTTCTAGTGAAGAAACAACTGCTGCATCAAGCAATGAGAACTTCTTGTCTGACATGGAAAAAGATACCATGGGTGAAATTTCAAATATTAGCATGGGTACAGCGGCAACAACTTTGTCTTCCCTTGTTAATCAGAAAGTTGATATTACAACACCTTCGGTACAGATTTGTAACTGGGATGATTTGGTATCTTCATATGACAGGCCATGTGTATTTTTACAAATTTCCTATAAAGAAGGTTTAAATGGAAACAACATTCTTATTCTTAAAGAAAAGGATGTTAAGATAATTGCAGATTTGATGATGGGTGGAGATGGTAGTAATATAGATGGAGATTTAACAGAGCTGCATCTAAGTGCTATATCAGAGGCAATGAACCAGATGATGGGTTCAGCGTCTACATCACTTTCATCAATGTTAAATACAAAAATCGATATTAGCCCACCAGTTGCAAGCTTGGTGGACTTAAACGAAATTGTTGACTCTAGTGAGGTTTCAGATTTCTTTCACGAAGATTTTGTTAAAATCTCATTTAGAATGACTATTGGCGATTTAGTCGATAGTGAAATAATGCAGTTGTTCCCTGTAGAGTTTTGTAAAACTCTTTGTCATAAATTTGGTGTGGACTCAGACGGAGCAGCAGCCGAAGAGCCGGCACCAGAACAGCCTAAAAAAGAGGAAGCTCCGAGTACTACACAGCAGACTATGAATCAGCAGTCACAGCCAGCTATGAATATGAGCAGTCCAAACGGCGTTGGTATGCAAAATATGAATCAACAGGTACCACAGGCTATGCCAAATGGATATGGTGTGCCAAACGGTTACACAATGCCACCTATGGGAATGGCAAACGGACAGGGAATGCCAAATACGAATATGCCAAACGGATATGGTATGCCGCAATATGGAATACCACCAATGCAGGAGGTTAATGTCCAGCCGGTACAGTTTCAGGCATTTTCACCAGATCTAGTAGCTGTAAACCAGAAAGAAAATATAAATCTTATTATGGATGTTCCATTAGAGGTTACAGTTGAGTTGGGTCATACAACAAAGTCAATTCAGGATATTCTTGAATTTGCACCAGGTACAATTATTGAATTAAATAAAATCGCTGGAGAACCTATAGATGTTCTTGTAAATGGCAAATATGTTGCCAAAGGCGAGGTTGTCGTAATTGAGGAAAGCTTCGGTGTAAGAATAACAGAAATTATCAAATAATATTATTAATCAGGAGAAGAAAGCTATGGCAAAAAATATTTTAATTTGTGATGATGCAGCATTTATGCGCATGATGATAAAGGATATTTTAACAAAAAATGGATATAACGTAGCGGGAGAGGCTGAAAACGGTAAGGTTGCAGTTGAAAAGTATGCAGAGATTAAACCAGATTTAGTAATGATGGATATTACAATGCCAGAAATGGACGGTATCCAGGCACTAAAGAAAATTAAAGAAAATGATCCAGCAGCAACAGTTATTATGTGTTCGGCAATGGGTCAGCAGGCAATGGTTATTGAATCAATTCAATCTGGAGCTAAGGATTTTATTGTTAAACCATTCCAGGCAGACAGAGTTTTAGAAGCTGTAAAAAAAGCGGTAGGCTAGTATGAGCATACTTGCATCAGGTGGAACTGATAGTCTCCTTAGATTTATTACTTTGCTGATTACATTTGCACTGGTATTAGCAGTTACATATTTTGTCACAAGGTGGATAGGAGGCTATCAAAAAGAAAAGTTTTCCAAAGGAAATATTAAAATAATTGAAGCAAAACAGATAGGCAGCAATAAATTTATTTATATTGCCCAAATTGGAAATGATTATTATGCGTTATCATCAGGAAAAGACAACTTTTCTGTTATAGGTAAAATTGACGGAGAAGGCATTAAAATTTCTGAGGATAATGATAATGTAGCAGAGCAGCCTTTTTCGGCTGTATTAAATAAGGTTAAAGGCTTGAAAAAACCAAAAGAGTAAGGTATACATATGAAACACAAATTATTCAAACTAAATAAAATTATATGCCTTCTGCTTATTGTAGTATGTTTTGTGTTAATCAATAGTGAAAAGGTAAGTGCTTCACAGGTGGAAACTACCACGGGTGAACAGGCTACTATGGATACATCAAACAACAATGAGTTATTTGGATTTACAGTTTCTACGGATTCGGAGGGCGTAAGTAGTGCATTAAAAATAGTATTAGTGCTTACTGTTTTAGCATTGTGTCCATCTATTCTAGTAATGCTTACTTCTTTTACAAGAATATTAATAGTAATGCATTTTACCAGAAGCGCAATAGGTACCCAGACAGCACCTCCAAATCAGATATTAATAGGCATTTCATTGTTTTTAACCATATTTATTATGTCGCCGGTATTTGGAAAGATATATACAGATGCGTATGTACCATTTAGTAATGATGAAATAACACAAGAAGAATTTCTGGATGCGGCAATAGACCCATTAAGAAATTTTATGTTTAATCAGGTAGATGATAAGGATTTGGATTCTATGTGCCAGATTGCAGGTATTACCTCTGTGAGTACAAGAGAGGATATTCCTACTACAGTATTAATACCAGCATTTATTATCAGCGAGCTTAGAATTGCCTTCTTTATTGGATTTTTGATATACATTCCATTTCTTGTAATAGATATGGTTGTTTCATCTGTGCTTATGTCAATGGGTATGATGATGTTACCACCAACCACAATTTCAATGCCTTTTAAAATACTTTTATTTGTTTTGGCAGACGGTTGGAATTTAATTATAGTTAATTTAGTTAAGACATTTACAGTATAGGAGGAACCATGACAGTAGAAGCAGTTTTGGATATTGCAAGTGAAGCTTTGTGGACGATTATTATTACATCTGCACCACTTATATTGTTATCACTTGTAGTAGGACTTATTGTTAGTATATTTCAGGCAGTAACCTCTATACAAGAACAAACCTTGACCTTTGTACCAAAGCTTTTAGCTATATTTATAGGTTTAATGGTGTTTGGCTCCTTCATATTAAATACCTTAGTTTCCTTTATAGAAACCTTATGGAATAGTTTTGGAGAATATATCTGATGATAGATATTTACATTTCTCAACTTAATTTGGAATATTTTTTCTTAATATTGGTAAGAATCACAGCTTTTATATTTATTGCTCCTTTTTTTGGACAAACAAATGTGCCTCAACGAGTTAAAGTGGGGCTTTCTGTGTTTTTATCAATAATTATATTTAATTTAAACCCTGGAAGTGTTCCGGAATACGATTCAGTATTGGATTATGGTGCACTTGTTATAATGGAAAGTATTGCAGGTCTGCTTATTGGTTTTTCAGCATATATTTGCAATACTATAATATTGTTTTCAGGCAGAATTATTGATACAGATATTGGATTATCTATGGCACAGGTTTTTGACCCGTCCACAAACTCACAGGCTACAATTACTGGATATATGTATCAATATTTTTTACTGCTTTTAATGCTTGCATCTGATATGCACATATTTTTATTAAACGCTATTATGGATTCATTTAAGGTTATTCCTATTGGTGGACTGTCGCCAAAAGTGACTATGTACAATACAATGATAGGATTTTTAAAGGATTACTTTATAATAGGCTTTAGAATAGTTTTACCTGTATTTGTAGTAATATTACTTCTAAATTGTGCGATGGGCATTATGACAAAGATTGCAAGCTCAATACATATGTTTTCTGTAGGTATTCAGATAAAGATGCTAGGTGGCTTTTTAATACTGTTTATGACAGTTTCACTACTCCCTAGCATAGCAAATTTTATATTTGAAAAAATGCAGGACATGGTAGTAAATATAATGCAACAAATGCACTAAATACGAGAGTTGAATTATATGGACGATTACAGATTATTGAAACTAAATCTACAGTTGTTCGCCAAGGACGGACCCGGTGGAGAAAAAACTGAGCCAGCTACACAAAAAAAGCTGGATGATGCCAGAAAAGAAGGACAGGTAGCAAAAAGTAAGGAAATTGTCAATGCGACTTTTTTAGTAGGTGTATTCTATATGCTGCAATTTACTATAGGAACTATCGGAGAAGGCTTAATAGACACCTTTAATGAAAATTATTCTATTATTCCTAACTATATAAATAGAGAGTCAATGACTATTTCCACAGCCACAAAGGTATTTGAAAATGCTATGTGGGACATATTGCTTATTTGTGCACCTATTTTACTGGTAACTGTATTTATTGCTTTTTTTGGTGATTTTGTACAGGTTAGATGGCGGCCTACAGCAAAGCCTATAACACCAAAGTTTAATAGAATAAGCCCTGTATCTGGATTTAAAAGAATATTTTCAGTACAGTCACTTATAAATTTACTTAAATCCATGGCTATAGTAGCCATATGCCTATATATTATTTACGATGAAATAGTAGATAATTTTAATGGTATTGTAAATATATATGAAATCTCCTTAGAGGCTGCATTAGTTTTTGCAGGAGAAATGGTGTTTGGGGTGGCTACAAAAATAAGTCTTTTATATTTAATTATCGGTGTTATTGACTTAATATATCAGCGTAGAAAGTTTAACGAAGATATGAAAATGACAAAGCAGGAAGTTAAGGATGAATTTAAAAATACAGAAGGAAATCCAACAATTAAGCAGCAGCAAAGACGACGCATGAGAGAGGCATCTCAAAGGCGTATGATGCAAAAGCTTCCTGAAGCAGATGTTGTAATTACAAACCCTACACACTTTGCAGTAGCAATAAAATATGATTTATCTATTGCAGACGCACCAGTAGTTCTGGCAAAGGGTGAAGATTATCTGGCTATGAAAATAAAAGAAATAGCCAGGGAAAATGATGTTGAAATTGTAGAAAACAAGCCACTTGCAAGAGCCTTGTATGCTAGTGTTGATGTGGGTGAAAAGATACCACAGGAGCTATATCAGGCAGTAGCAGAGGTATTAGCTTTTGTATATGGCGTTAAAAATAGAGAAATACCAACAAAAAAATAAAATAGAAAAAACGAAAGGAGATAGGAAAAATGAAGAAGACTGATTTAGGCTTAGGCTTATACCTTTTAGCAGCTATAGTATTTCTTATTATTCCTATTCCTAAGGGTTTGTTGGATGTGTTATTAGCAATTAATATGGCAGTAGCCCTTACTATATTATTTAATGCCCTGTTTTCAAAGGAAGCACTTAATATGTCGTCCTTCCCATCATTATTGTTATTAACCACATTGTTTAGAATTTCTTTAAATGTTTCCTCTACAAAACTTATTCTTGGCTCAGGGGATCCGGGAAAGGTAGTAGAAACCTTTGGAGAATTTGTAGGTGGAGGAGATTTAGTAATAGGTATTATCGTATTTATTATATTACTGATAGTTCAGTTTATGGTTATTAACAAGGGCTCTGAAAGAGTAGCAGAAGTAACTGCAAGATTTACTCTTGATGCTATGCCGGGTAAACAGATGGCAATAGATGCAGACTTAAATACTGGTGCTATAAATGATAAGCAGGCAAAGGAAAGAAGAGAAAAATTACAAGAGGAATCAGCTTTCTTTGGCGCAATGGATGGTGCTGTAAAGTATGTTAAGGGAGATGCAATGGCAGGCCTTATGATTACAGCTATCAATATGATTGGCGGTATTGTAATGGGTGTTATGCGTCAGGGACTAGATATTACGGAAGCTCTTAACAAGTACACTATTCTTACTATTGGTGATGGACTTGTAAGCTCAATACCTTCACTTTTAATATCTTTAGCTACAGGTCTTATTGTAACGAAAGCTTCAAAGGAAGCCGATATGGGAGATACAGTTTTTGCCCAGCTTTTTTCTATACCTAAGGTTTTGTGGGCTGTAGGTGGTTCTTTAATATTCTTAGGAATATTTTCACAACTACCAATGCTTATATTTGTTCCTTTAGGTGCCTTATGTATTTATTTAGGCTTTAGAATCAGAGATAGTAAAAGTGTTGAAAAGATTGAGGAGGAGGTTGAAACAGAGCAGAGTGAGGCAGAGGAAATCAGGCGTCCGGAAAATGTTGTTTCCTTGTTGCAGGTAGACCCTATTGAGTTAGAGTTTGGATATGGTATAATTCCATTGGCTGATGTAAATCAGGGTGGAGATTTATTAGACAGAGTTGTAATGATTCGTAGACAGATTGCATTGGAACTGGGAGCAGTTGTGCCAATTATCAGATTAAGAGATAATATTCAGCTTAATCCAAACCAATATATTATAAAAATAAAAGGTATTCAGGTAAGTGAGGGCGAAATATTGTTCGACCATTATTTAGCAATGAATCCGGGAATGGTAGAGGAGGAAATTACAGGTATCCCAACCTTTGAGCCTTCTTTCCATTTACCAGCTATATGGATTACTGAAAGTCAAAGAGAAAGAGCAGAAACACTTGGCTACACAGTTGTAGACCCACCATCAATTATTGCTACCCACCTTACAGAAATTGTAAGACGACATATTGATGAGTTGCTTACCAGACAGGATGTACAAAATCTTATTTCAAATGTTAAAGAGTCAAATCCAACTCTTGTGGACGAGCTTGTACCAAAGCTTTTAGGTGTAGGCGAAATCCAGAAGGTATTACAAAACCTTTTAAGAGAGGGCGTTTCAATACGAGATTTAGTTACAATAATGGAAAATTTAGCAGACCATGCTGTAACTACCAGAGATACAGATATACTTACAGAATATGTAAGGCAGGGCTTAAAGAGAGCTATATCTAGCAAGTTCTTTGATGCTAATGAAACTACAAGCGTAGTTACACTTGACCCGGCATTAGAGCAGGAAATTATGGGTTCGGTTAAACAAACAGAGCAGGGTTCATTTATTTCACTTGAGCCAGCCAGAATACAAAAAATAATAAATAGTGTAAAACAGGAGGCAGAGAAACTTGAAAATATGGGAAAAGCCCCTATTGTAGTTACATCGCCTATTGTTAGAATATATTTCAAAAAATTAACGGAAGATTATTTAAAAGATTTAATTGTTATTTCATACAATGAAATTGAATCAAATATTGAATTACAATCAGTAGGGATGGTGAACGCATAATGATAATCAAAAAATTTCAGGCACCGACAGAAACAGAAGCAATGTTAATGGCTAAAGAGGAAATGGGCAGTGCCGCAGTCATAATGAATATAAAAACAATTAAGCAAAGAGGACTGGCAAGATTATTCAAAAAGGATATAGTAGAAGTAACAGCTGCATTGGAGGAGAGAATACCTACAGATAAGCTGCCTACAAAAACTATTGATTTGATTGCAAAGGAGCAGATATTACCTGAGCTTGAAGTGCCAAAGACAAATGCAATAGAAGAAAAGTTAGATAATTTACAAAACATTCTTGAAAGTAAAATAAGCAATAGCGAAAAGGATACAGATATTTCAGAGGACGACAAAAAGGAAGAAGAAAATAGTGTTAATCTGAAATTTATCCAGCTTGTATATAGACAGCTTATAGAAAATGAAGTTGATGAAAAATATGCAAATCAGATATTAGGAGAAATAGAAAGCTCATTGAAGAAGGAATCCAATGTAGACAGCATATTAGCAGGGATTTACCAGAAAATTATTTTAAAGCTGGGTCAGCCAAAGGCAATAGAGGTTGATGAGAAAAAAGGAAAGATTATATTCTTTGTTGGTCCAACAGGTGTAGGTAAAACTACAACTATAGCAAAGTTAGCTTCTTATTTCAAACTGGAAAAAAAGGCAAAAATAGCCTTAATTACATCAGACACTTATAGAATTGCAGCGGTAGAGCAGCTTCGTACCTATGCAAATATTTTAGATGTGCCTCTATCTGTAGTTTATACCTTAGAGGAATTTAATAATTCTATAAAAATGTTTGAAGGCTATGATTTGATTTTAGTTGATACAGCAGGACGCTCCCATAAAAATGACGAGCAATGTAATGAAATGTTTCATTTAATTGAGGATTGCGTAATAAGCGAGCAGCTGGTAAAGGAAGTATATCTTGTGCTTAGTGCTGCCACCAAATACAAGGATTTAATGAAGATAAATCAGGTCTACAGCCATATAAAAAAATATAGCATAATATTTACAAAGCTTGATGAAACGACTTGTTTAGGTAATATTTTGAATATGAAATTAGCTACAGGTGTTCCACTTTCCTATGTAACAAGTGGACAGGCAGTACCTGACGACATTTCAATTATTGATGCACAAAAAATTGCAAGAAGTCTTCTTGGTGGCAATGAATAGCCCATAGGAAGCAAGGAGAAGTGAAATGGATCAGGCAGAAAAGTTAAGAAATATAATAAAACAACAAAATCAAACCAATGTCAGAGTGGCAAGAGTGATTACAGTAACCAGTGGAAAGGGTGGTGTTGGAAAGTCAAGCACCTCCATAAATTTGGCCATACAATTTAGAAAGGCTGGAAAAAGTGTAATTATTTTTGATGCAGATTTTGGTCTGGCAAATATCGAGGTTATGTTTGGTGCTATTCCAAGGTACAGCTTAGCTGATATGATTTTCAGGGGTAAGGATTTTAAGGATATAATAGTAAAAGGACCAATGGATATAGGCTTTATATCTGGCGGCTCAGGCATTAATGGTCTGGGCAATATGAACAAGGACCAGCTGGTTTATCTGGTACATAAGTTAAAGGAGCTGGAAACACTTGCTGACATAATAATTATTGATACTGGAGCTGGTATATCAGACAGCGTATTAGAGTTTGTTGCAGCTTCCTCAGAGGTTGTATTGGTTACAACACCAGAGCCTACCTCTATTACAGATGCCTATGCACTCTTAAAGTCATTAAACACCAGAGCAAATTATGAAAGAGAAACCACACAAATTAGAATTCTTACTAACAGAGTTTCCAGCTATGATGAAGGAAGAAATTTGTATAATAAATTAAATGTTGTAGTTGATAAATTTTTGAAAATAGATTTGAAATTTTTAGGAATAGTTCCAAATGACAACAATATGTCTAAGGCTGTAATACAGCAAAAGCCAATTTCTATGATTTATCCGGAATCAATGGGAACAAAGGCATATGAGGAGATTGCAAAAGCATTATTGGAAAATCGCGAAAGCAGAGAAATCAAAAGAAAAGGTTTGGCGGCAGCGTTTGCAGGTATGTTCAAGAAAAACCATATGTAATACATAGGAGGCAAAAATGCTAAGTAAAATAATCGGCGTTGGTAACAAAATAGAGCTAACTAGAGTAAGCCAGGTTGCAGATAGAGATACTAACAATTTGACAGGAGAAAATGGGAAAAAGGTTTTAGTAAGTCAGGTCTACGATATTCTTGATGAAGATAGGTTAAAAATAGCTATTCCTTCAGAAAGTGGAAAGATAGTATTATTACCTAATAATACCAGGATTGATGCGTGCTTTTATACCACAAATGGACTTTATCAGGGAAGATTTATTATTGTAGACAGATATAAAGAGGGCAATCTGCTAGTACAGGTGGTTGAGCTCATTAATGAACTTACAAAATACCAACGAAGACAATATTTTAGACTTAGCTGTACCATGAGCATTAAATATGTACCTATAGACGAAAAACAGTTTGAGGAATATTCAAAAGAAAAAAATATCCTTGAAAAAATAGATGAGCAGGAGGCAATTACAGCTGTAGCATTAGATATAAGTGGTGGTGGAATGAGATTTGTATCTAAAAGCAGGCATGAAAAAAACAACTTTATCGCTGTTTCCTTAGGTATAGAATATACCCAGAAAATAAAAAAATATGGAATTTTAGCCAAGGTTATAAATGTTTCTACTTCAAAAAACAATAGTGTATTATATGAACACAGAATAGAATTTTGCAATTTAGATGGCAATGAAAGAGAAGAAATCATTAAATATATTTTTGATGAGGAACGAAAAAGAAGAAAGAAGGAAAGTGGCCAATGAGTAAAAAAAACATTTTAATAGTAGATGACTCTGCACTCATGAGAAGGCTAATATCTGATATAATTAACTCAGATAATCGATTTGTAGTGAAAGACTTAGCGAAAAATGGTTTAGAGGGTTTAGATTATATAGTAAAAAATCAGGCAGAGTATGATGCCGTAATCCTAGATATTAATATGCCAAAGATGAATGGTTTGGAATTGTTAGAGCAATTACAAAAAAATCATATCAGATTAAAGGTTATTATGGTAAGTACCTTGACCAAGGAAGGTGCAAAGGAAACAATTATTGCATTGGAACGAGGTGCCTTTGATTTTGTTACAAAGCCTGAAAACTATTTAGAGGCAAAAGAGGACAGCTTTAAAAATCGACTATTAGATATGTTAGAAGCAGCGACGAATGCTTCAGGTACTTCCTGTACTGCTGATTTGAACAGATTTACAGATGGGAAAAGAGCTAATAAAAAGCCAGATTTATCATCACATAGTGTTCAACAGGAAATTACTCCAAAAAATTATATCGCTGTGAATAAACGCATACAATTTGCTCCACACAAAAAATATACGGGACAAAAGGAAAATAAAAAGAAGCTTATTGCATTGGCTTGCTCTACTGGAGGACCAAAGTCATTACAGTCAGTAATACCAATGCTGCCGAAAAATCTTGATGCACCAGTTGTTTTGGTACAGCATATGCCAGCAGGTTTTACCAATTCCCTAGCTCAAAGGCTAAATGATATTAGCAAGGTTACAGTTAAGGAAGCTGCTGATGGTGAAATTCTAAAAAAAGGCTGCGTGTATATTGCACCAGGTGGAAAGCAGATGAAAATTCAAACATCTAAGGGTATTCAAAGAATATCTATATTAGATGAGCCGGCAAGGGATGGATTAAAGCCTTGCGCAAACATTATGTATGAGTCACTTATAGACTCAGACTATGATGAAATTACATGTGTTGTATTAACAGGCATGGGTGCCGACGGCACAAATGGTATTGGAATGTTGGGTGAAAAGAAAAATTTATATGTAATTGCCCAAAATGAAGAGACCTGTGTTGTATACGGTATGCCAAAAGCCATTGCAGAGGCAAAACAGGTGGATATAGTTGTTCCACTAGAAAAAGTTGCCGATGCCATTACTAAGAACGTGGGGGTGCTAATCAATGGATGTTAGCCAATATTTAGAAATTTTTATCGATGAGACTAAAGAACATTTACAGACACTTAGTGAACAGCTTATGATTCTTGAGCAGGAACCTAAAAATGAAGATACAATTAATGAAATATTTAGAGCTGCTCATTCATTAAAAGGTATGGCTGGCACTATGGGATATAAGAGGATGCAGCATTTAACACATATGATGGAAAATGCACTTTCTGAAATCCGTAGTGGAAATATGAGTGTTACAGAGGATTTAGTTGATATTTTATTCCAATGCTTAGATGCATTAGAGGCTTATCTTGATCAGATATGTGAGTCGTCTGATGAAGGTACAGAAGACAATGAAGCAATTATAGCAAGACTCAACAATTTTATGAGTGGAGGTTCAAATCCACCAGCACCTGTAGCAAAGGAAGAACCAAAGAAGGAAGAAAGCACACAGGCGGCTGATACAAGCAATATAAAACTTGCAGATTTTGAAATACATGCTATAAATGAAGCCTTAGACAAGGGGCTGAATGTATATTCTATAACTGTTAAGGTGGATGAAAATTGTATTTTAAAAGCAGCCAGAGCCTTCTTGGTATTTAAAGCTGTTGAGGAGCTGGGTGAAATTATAAAATCAAATCCTTCAGTTCAAGATATTGAAGATGAAAAATTTGAATTTACATTTGATTTATACATAATATCAGCAGAAAGTTACGAAAAGGTAAAGGCTACTATTGAAAATGTATCAGAAATCAGAGGTGTTGATGGTACCCAGATTAAGGAAAAGATTTCTGCTGAGCCAGCAAGCGAGGCTGGAAAAGAAGAAAAGGCAGAAGTAAAGCCTGAGGTCAGGGAAACAGCACCAGCAAAGGCCGCAAATACACCACAAAAAGCGGAAGCAGCACCAGCTGCAGCGCATAAGACAGGCAAGCCGGTAGTTAATCGTTCAGTAAGAGTAGATATTGAAAAGCTGGATGTACTTATGAATCTTGTCAGTGAGCTTATTATTGCAAAGAATGGTTTAGTTTCTGTAAGCACTACAGAAAAGGTTGGAGAATCACAAAGCTTCAATGAACAGATTGAATATCTGGAGAGAGTTACAACAAATCTCCATGAATCTGTTATGAAGGTCAGAATGATGCCTATCGAAACTGTAACACAGAAATTCCCTAAAATGATTAGAGATTTATCAAAGAAGCTTGACAAACAGATGAAGCTTACTATTACAGGTGAGGATACAGAACTCGATAGGACCGTTATTGATGAAATTGGTGACCCACTTATGCACTTGCTTAGAAATTCAGCAGACCATGGTCTTGAAAATGCTGAGCTTAGAGCAGAAAGAGGCAAAGACCCTGTAGGAAGTATTACTCTTAACGCCTTCCAGGATGGAAATAATGTTGTTATTGAGGTTGGTGATGATGGTAATGGTATTGATGTTGAAAAGGTAAGGGATAGAGCCTTAGAAAAGGGAAATATTACTCAGGAGCAGGCTGATACAATGACTGACAAGGAGATAATAGGGCTTTTATTCAGACCAAGCTTTTCTACAGCAAAACAGGTTACAGATGTATCTGGTAGAGGTGTTGGACTTGATGTTGTTAAGACAAAGATTGAATCCTTAGGTGGTGACATTGAGGTTAAGACGAAATTAGGCGAAGGCAGTACCTTTATTATCAGATTACCTCTTACACTTGCAATTATTCAGGCACTTATGGTTGAAGTTGGAACAGAAAAATATGCAATTTCCCTTGGCTCAATCCAGACTATTGAGGATGTTGAGAAGGATGAAATTAAGCATGTACAGCAAAAAGAGGTTATTAACCTCAGAGGCACAGTTATTCCAATTATCAGATTACATGATGTTCTTGATGTGGAGCCTTTAGAGGAAGAAATGGATTCTTTGACTGTTGTTATTATTAAGAAGGGCGACAGACAGGCAGGTCTCGTTATTGACAGACTTATAGGACAACAGGAAATAGTTATTAAATCCTTGGGCAAATATATTGCAAATAGCAGCAAATTAATTAGTGGAGCTACAATACTGGGTGATGGTGAAGTTGCACTTATTATTGATGCTAACACTTTAGTATAATGGAGGTGCTGATATGGATAACAATAAAACAGGAATCAATTCAGTACAGTACATAGTTGTAAATTTAGGTGCTGAACAATACGGCATAGATATTAAATATGTTGATAATATCGTTAGAATGCAGAAAATAACAAGAGTTCCAAAGGCACAAAGCTTCTTTTCCGGTGTAATCAATCTTAGAGGTGAAATTATACCTGTTATGAGTATTAGAAAAAGATTTGGCTTAGTTGATGATGAAATCACAGATAAAACAAGAATTATTGTAATTAAGCCAGAACAGCAGGAAGCTATAGGCATATTAGTTGATGTGGTTAAAGAGGTTGTTACACTTACTGGTGACCAGATTGAAAAAGTTTATAGCAATGGTACTGATGAAAAGAGCAAATTTGTTTCAGCAGTTGGAAAAAATAATGATGAACTTATCTCATTAATGAATATAAGTGGAATTTTAGACTTTGGTGTCTAAAGAAATGAGGTAGATATGTCGAAGATTGATTTAAGCAATTTAGACGCAGTACAATATGATGTATTAAAAGAAATAGGTAATATTGGTGCTGGAAATGCTACAACTGCATTAGCTCAGATGCTAGGTGTAAAGATTGATATGAATGTACCGAAGGTAGATCTTGTAGATATGTCTGAAATCCCTTCAATAATGGGCTCAGAAGAAGATATTATGGCCGGTATATTGCTTTCTTTAGAAGGTTCAATAAGTGGAATGATGATGTTCTTGCTGGAAATTAATTCAGCAAGAACATTAGTTAATACACTTTTACAAAAACCATTTGATCCATCAAAGGTAGATTCACCTGAATTTGATGATATGGAGCGTTCAGCATT
Organism: uncultured Eubacteriales bacterium; assembly: GCA_900539455.1. Taxonomy (GTDB): domain Bacteria; phylum Bacillota; class Clostridia; order Lachnospirales; family Lachnospiraceae; genus SVEL01. The sequence continues at coordinate 36,028 of UQCD01000004.1, read as the reverse complement.
AAATGAAATTGGTAATATAATCACAGGTGCATATTTATCAGCACTATCAGATTTGACAAAGCTGACAATAGTGTCTAGTGTACCGGGACTGCAAATAGATATGGCGGCTAGTATATTAAGTGTTCCTGCTATTGCCTTTAGCCAGTTAGGTGACAGGGTATTGCTTATAGAAACAAAATTTGATACAGAACACAGTCTTAATGGATATTTTGTATTGGTTCCGGATTTGGATTCATATGATACAATTCTAAAATCGTTAGGTTTATAATAAACCATACAAATTAAGAATTTAAAGGATAGGAAGACAGACTATGGGCGAGGTCATCAAGGTAGGAATGGCTGATTTAAAAGTTTGTACGGCTCCGGATAGTCTTACAACATTAGGACTAGGTTCTTGCGTAGGAATAGCATTGTATGACAAGGCTACAAAGGTTACTGGACTTGCACATATAATGCTGCCAAGCAGTAAAGAAATAAGCAATAATTCAAATATTGCGAAATTTGCAGATACAGGAATTGAAGAAACAGTTAGAATTATGGAAGAAAAGGGTGCGGATAGAAAGCGTATGGTGGCAAAAATTGCCGGAGGAGCACAGATGTTTGCATTTTCCATAAAAAACAATGATATGCTGAATGTTGGAGACCGTAATGTATATGCAGTCAAAGAAAAATTAAAGGAACTTAATATTCCAGTAATTGCTGAGGATACTGGGTTGAACTTTGGAAGAACAGTAATAATAGATTCTGAAACAGGAGTTTATACAATCAAAGCAGTTGGAAAAGAAATTAAAAAGATTTGAGGAAACACTATGAAAGAGCGATTTAAATACATTCCATCAATAGTTATGCTGTTAGCAGGATTTATTGCTTGCATAGTAACAATAATATGTAAGTACCAGATATTAGAAACACTTATAGTTATACTTGTTACGCTGATTATTTTCTATATAATAGGAATTGTAATTAAAGCGCTCTTTAATAAGTTCCTCATTGATAAGGAGATTGCTGATGAGGACACTGAAACCTCAGACAAGGAAGAAACAGAGGAAAATTCTGATGAGGAGAAGGAGTCAGAGGTCTCTTTAGAGGAAGAAAAACAGGAGTAGGTAATGTATAAGAATTCAGGAGGTGCGTCATTTGGCATCAGAAGATAAAAATAAGCTGTGGGAGGCTTATACAAAAAATCCAACAGCAACACTTAGAGAACAGATAATAATTGAATATGCACCATTAGTAAAATTAGTAGCAGGCAGATTAAATATGTATTTAGGCTATAATGTAGAATATGATGATTTAGTAGGCTATGGTGTGTTTGGACTTATTGATGCTATAGACAAATTTGACTATAGTAAGGGCATAAAGTTTGAAACCTATGCAAGTCTTAGAATAAGAGGATCAATACTTGACCAGATAAGAAAAATGGATTGGATTCCCCGTAGTCTAAGACAAAAGCAAAAAAAGATAGATGCTGCTGTGGGCAAGCTGGAAACAGAGCTTGGCAGACCAGCTACAGATGAAGAAATTTCAAGAGAGCTTGGAATAAGTGAAGATGAATACACAGATTGGCAAGGACAGGCAAATATTTCTAATATAATTTCTTTAGATGAATTTATTGAAGCAAGTGGTGAAAAGGGCATTGCTACAGTTAGAGCTAACCCTTTTGAGCAGCCGGAGGAGGTTGTGGAAAAAGCTGAAATAAGAAAATTACTGGCTGAGTCCTTAGACGGTCTTACAGATAAAGAAAAAAAGGTAATATTATTATACTATTACGAAGAGTTGACTTTAAAGGAAATTAGCAGCGTACTTGAGGTATCAGAGTCAAGAATATCGCAGTTACATACTAAGGCACTACAAAAAATGAAGGTAAAATTAGGTAGTGCTGTTGCTGATATATTCAGCAATATGAACTTTTAGGAGAAAAATATGGCACAAAAAAATAGTTATTTCAGATTAAACATAGATGAAATGGGTATAAGTATGCAGTATTTTCCACCAGTTGACGGTGGAAGCCCATTAAGCATTGAGGATGTTACCGGTTATTTGCAAAGGAATAATATTAAAGCTTATGATTTAGTGCGAATTAATGACACTATTAAGCAGAATAAAGAAATAACAGTTACAATCAGCACTGAAAGAGCATATTTTATCGATGAATATATGGATATTCTGGTTTCTCCTGACAAAATGCTTGCAGTTGCCAGATTTTACCCACCATCTGATAAAGGCAGCAGAATGTCCAGTGAGGAAATAATCAGAGATTTAGGACATAAGAACATTAAGTTCGGTATTGATGAAAAGATTATTGAGGAGTATGTTAAAAATCCTTTATATATGACTAAAATAATTATTGCAAAGGGTATAAAACCTATACAGGGACATGATGCAAGGATTGAATATAAATTTAATACAGATAAAAAGGCAAAACCACAGCTTAATGATGACGGAACAGTTGATTTTCATAAGCTGAATAATATAAATCATATTTCAGTAGGCGATGTTTTAGCTGTAAGGTATCCAGAGGACAACGGCAAGTCTGGAAAAGATGTACACGGAAATGAAGTTAAGCCAGCAAAGGTTAATAGAATAAATCTTCGCTATGGAAATAATATAAAAATAAGTGAGGACGGAAATACACTAACCTCAATGGTAGATGGTCATGTTACTCTTGATGGAGATAGAGTTTCTGTATCGAATGTATATGAGGTACAAGCAGATGTAGATACCTCTACAGGTGATATTGAATATAATGGAAGTGTAAATATTAAGGGAAATGTCAGAACAGGCTTTAAAATCAGGGCCAAAGGCGATGTGGAAATTTCAGGTGTTGTTGAAGGAGCACTTATTATTGCCGACGGAGATGTAATTCTACACAGAGGAATACAGGGTATGGGCAGATGTCAGATTATTGCCAATGGCAATCTGGTGTCCAGATTTATTGAAAGTGCAGTAGTAGCTGTAAATGGCTACATCGAAACAGATACAATTCTACATAGTAAAATTGCTGCAAAGGGCGATATTTTTGTCAGAGGAAAAAATGGAAATATTATTGGAGGAAATGTTCGCTCAACCTCATTAATAGAGGCTACCTGTATAGGTTCGCCAATGGGTACAACTACCTGCGTAGAGGTAGGTAGTGACCCTGAAATTTTAGACAAGGTTAATAATCTGAAAAAGGATATAGCAGAAAAAAATAAAGAAAAAACAGAGATTACCCAGAATATTATGCTTCTTAAAAATAAACTAGAGAGAGGCAGATTAGAAAAGGAAAAAATACCTTTGTTAAAAATTAATGCCACAAAGGCACTTGCATTAGAAGGAGAAATAACAAAATTAACAGAAGAGTACGAAAAAAATTGTGCGTTGCTTTCTGAAGATAAAAATGCAAGGATTAATATTATTAAGACAATTTATCAAGGCTGTAAGGTGACTATTTCAGGAGATTATATACTTATCCATGAGTCGTTGGCAAGATGCTCTTACAGAAAAGAAAATTCAGAAATTAAGGCATTTCCTTTATAAAATTCCATTGGAGGCATTTATATGATTGGAAGAACAACAGCTATTCAGGGAACGATGCAGAGAAGTGATGAAAGTGCACTGATTAGAAAAAATGAAGAAAACAGACCACTGGTCGATCAGTCAAATGCACAAAAGCTTAATGAAAAAGAAGTGCAGGAGAAATATGAAAATGTTGTAAAAAAGGATAATGCAGACTATAATAATGAAAAATATGATGCAAAAGAAAAGGGAAAGGGAGAATATCTTCTTTTAAAAAAGAAGAAAAAGCAAAAAAAAGATGAGGAGGACGGAGTAGTCAGAATAAAACATAGTGGTGGTTTTGATGTTAAAATATAAAGCGAGGAAAGCTATGGGAGCCTTAGAAATTTTCTTAATCATTTTCGGGATAATACTTGTTGTTGTTAGTTTTGTGTTTGGAGAACATTTATCTTCTATGGACAACAAAAATTCAGAGTATGATGGAAATGTAGCCAAAGTTACAAAAGAAATAGTAAAAAAAGAAGTAGAAGCAGAGGTTGCTAATGTTATAGATGAAAAACTGGAGCAGGCAGAGGTAAAACTTGACAAGCTGACAAATGAAAAAATAATGGCATTAGGTGATTACTCTGATGATGTTAATTTTAAAATCACAAAAAATCATGATGAAGTAATGTTTTTGTATGATATGCTAAGTGATAAGGAAAAGACTATTAAAAATACTGTTAAGGATGTTGAAGCCTTAAAAGCAAGTATTAAAAATCTTCCTAACAGTACAGGTATAGACGAGAATAGTCACAGTGTTTCAAAATCTGGTGCTTCAGATAAAGCTAAGTCAGATAAAATAAATAAAGAGGCTGTGCTCACAGAGGAAACAGGCTCAAAGGCTAATATGACAGAAAAGTCCCTGAAAAATAGTCAGGCACAAACTCTTGGCAGCGTAAAGGCTAAGAGTAAACAGACAATAGGGGACAAGGCTTTATCAGATACAACAAATACTTCAAAAACAGAAGCTTCAAATGAAAACAAAGAAATTTTAGAGTTATATAGGGAAGGTAAAAGTGCAGTAGAGATAGCGCAAAGGTTAGGCAGAGGAGTGGGCGAGGTTCAGCTTATTATTGGACTATACAACAATAAGCAATAGAAATATATAATATGTAATGGAGGTTAAAAAGGAGATTAACTAATGAAGTTAAAATATTATTTAAGAGGGTTGGGAACAGGTATATTGTTTGCAACCCTTGTTTTATTTATATCGTATACATATCATAATACTGACGCGCAGGTAAAAAAGAGAGCTAAAGAGCTGGGTATGATTGAAACAACAGAAAGTGCATCCAATTTGGAAACTATAACTACAAAGGCAGAAAATGACACTTCAAGTGGTGATACAAAACCAGAAGATAATACAAAATCAGAAGGAGATACAACCACTAAAACTGCTGATGATGAAACAAAAAGCACTACAGCTAGTGAAACTACAAAATCAGAGCAAAATACAACAACACCACAAGCTGCAACTGTTACAGAAACTACCAGCACAATAGATAATATACAGACACAGTTTGAATTTAGCATTGTAAGTGGTATGAATTCCCAGCAGGTGGCAGGTATATTGCAAAGCATTGGTGCTATTGATAGTGCTACAGGCTTTGACCAATATCTGGTACAGAATGGATATGCAGACAGAATAAAGGTAGGAAATTTTAAAATTCAGGCAGGTGCATCCTATGAAGATATTGCTATTTTAATTACAAATTAAATTTTTTATCTATAGTTGTAAACGATATTTTCTGTTAGAATTTATGGTGTAAATGCTACAGAAATAATTTGATAATGATTTTATGATGAAGCAATTAATTATTTGAAGCTGTTGTATATTATTATTTTATAAATGTAATAAAAAGTCCTTGCAGTAGGGCTTTTTTTATGTTATAGTCTTAAGGTCGGCTATTTTTAGCCAAGAAAACACACATATGGATGCTTAGATGGGTGCTTTTGCTCGAAGTTGTCTGGGCAGTAGAAGTATGTGAAAGAAAATTTAAACTCGGAGGTACGAAAATGAGCGTTATTTCAATGAAACAGTTATTAGAAGCAGGTGTTCACTTTGGACATCAGACAAGAAGATGGAACCCTAAGATGGCAGAGTACATCTACACAGAGAGAAATGGTATCTACATCATCGACTTACAGAAGTCTGTAGGTAAGGTTGATGAAGCTTACAAGGCAATCTCTGATATTGCTGCTGAAGGTGGTACAATTCTTTTTGTTGGTACAAAGAAGCAGGCTCAGGATGCTATCAAGTCTGAAGCTGAAAGATGTGGTATGTACTATGTTAACGAAAGATGGTTAGGTGGTATGCTTACAAACTTCAAGACAATCCAGAGCAGAATTGCTAAGTTAAAAGAAATCGAAACAATGTCAGAAGATGGTACATTTGATGTTCTTCCAAAGAAGGAAGTTATCGAATTAAAGAAGGAATGGGATAAGCTTGAAAAGAACCTTGGTGGTATCAAGGAAATGAAGAAGCTTCCAGATGCTATCTTCGTAGTAGATCCAAAGAAGGAAAAGATTTGTGTACAGGAAGCTCATGCTTTAGGTATTCCACTTATCGGTATTGCTGATACAAACTGTGATCCAGAAGAATTAGATTATGTTATTCCAGGTAATGATGATGCAATCAGAGCTGTAAAGCTTATTGTTGCTAAGATGGCAGATGCTGTTATTGAAGCTAACCAGGGCGAAACAGCTGAAACAGCAGAAGAAGTTGCTGAAACAGAAGAAGCATAAATATAGACATTATATCGTTGGAGGATTGAAAGATGGAAATTACAGCATCTATGGTTAAAGAGCTCAGAGAAATGACAGGCGCAGGCGTTATGGCTTGTAAGAAAGCATTAGTTGAAACTGATGGTAATTTCGATGCAGCGATTGAATTATTAAGAAAAAAGGGTGAAGCTACAGCAGTAAAGAAGGCTTCAAGAATTGCAGCAGAAGGTACTGTACTTGCAGTTGTTGAAGGAAATAAGGCAGCTATTGTAGAAGTAAACTCAGAAACAGACTTTGTTGCTAAAAACGACAAGTTTAAGACATTCGTTGCTAATGTTGCAGACCAGATTCTTGCAACAGATGCTACAACAGTTGAAGCTTTATTAGATGAAAAGTTCATCAAGGATGAAGCTAAGACAGTTAAAGAAGAATTAGTTAGTAAGATTGCCGTTATCGGTGAAAATATGACAATTAGAAGATTTAAGAAAATCGTTACAGACGGAGCAGTTGTTCCATATATTCACGCTGGCGGAAGAATTGGTGTTTTAGTAGAAGCTACAACATCAAATGCTAATGATGAAGTTAAGGAAGCTCTTAAAAATCTTGCTATGCAGATTGCAGCTCTTAACCCTAAGTACACAAGCAGAAATGATATTTCAGCAGAAGAGCTTGCTAAGTTAAGAGAAATCACAGTTGAAAGTGCTTTAAATGATCCATTTACACTTCCAAAGCCAATCCTTCAGAAGTTAATTGACAAAGCAGTTAATGATAAGGTATGGAGTGATGAAGACATTGCTATCTACGAAGAAAAGAAGAGCAATATGAACTACTTACCAAACTTCCTTTCAAAAGAAGCAAAGAGCCAGTTAGCTCAGTTAGCTCTTGATGATAAGGCTGAAATCGCTGAAAACAAAATCTTTACAGGTCTTGTTGAAGGTCGTGTATCTAAACAGCTTAAAGAAATCTGTCTTTTAGATCAGGTTTATGTTAAGGCTGAAGACGGTAAGCAGTCAGTAGCTGCATACCTTGCTGATGTTTCAAAGAAAACAGGTGCAGACCTTGCTATTAAGCAGTTTGTTCGTTTTGAAACAGGTGAAGGTCTTGAAAAGAAGAGCGAAAACTTTGCAGAAGAAGTTGCAAAACAGATGGGTAACTAATTAGAAAAGAAACCTTTGAATTTAAAGCCAGTAAATATTCGGTATGTCGTGTATTTACTGGCTTTTTTAGTGATTAGAGTATTAGAAAGCATTAATAGGTTGAAGAATAAAGATTATAAAATAATCAAATTTAAAGTTAATGAGCAGAGGTGATTATTATGAAATATGTAATTCATATTTGAAAAGCAAGTAAAAGGCTAATTTTATCGACATAGCTAAGAACATATGATAATATGAAATTGTAAATTGCCAACAGCACTGAGGAGAAATAAAAATGAGAATGTATTTTAAACAGAGAATGTTTTCGTGGTTTGACAGCTATGATATTTATAACGAACAGGGAAATGTAATCTATGTCGTTAAGGGACAATTATCTTGGGGACATTGCTTAAAGATATTTGACAGCTATGGAAATGAAGTAGGCACAGTTAAGGAAGCGATTCTTACATTTCTTCCGAAATTTGAAGTGTATTTGCATAGTCAATATCAAAGGAAATATTTTGTATGACAGACCAATATGTAATTGATGTGGCAAATTCACAAGATTCCCTTGCTGCACTTATGTTTGTGCTGGCTATTGATGCAGAGAAATGTTCAAGAGATTAAATAGTAATTACGTATGATGTAGTTTTAAATACTACATAAAGCATTTGACAAATCTACATAAATATATTACTATATTTAAGTGCAAACAGGCACATTAGAGGTATATATGAAAAAGAAAGAAAAGGTCATATATTATAAGGATGAACTTAATGATGAATTTGCAGGGGATAATATAGTTGCAAAAAAAATCGATGCCAGTTATGTATATTTAAGAGATAGCTTTTTTGGAAAGGCAGCTCATATATTCTGGTATCGTATAGTGGCTATTCCAATGGCAAAGGTGTACATGAAAATACACTTTCATCACAAAATAGTAAATAAAAAGCTGCTAAAAAAAGCTAAAGCTACCGGATATTTTATGTATGGAAATCATACACATTTCTTAGCAGATGCCTTAGTGCCAACTATGGTTAATATGCCAAAAACAGTAGCAGTAATAGTACATCCAAATAATATATCAATGCCATTTTTAGGAAGGATTACTCCATATCTTGGGGCTTTGCCATTGCCAGATGACATTGAGGCTGGCAAAAATTTTGTAAAGGCAGTGGAGGAAAGAATAGAAAATAAATATTGTGTTATGATATATCCAGAGGCACATATCTGGCCTTTTTATACGGATATTAGACCATTTAAGGATTTGTCCTTTAGGTATCCTGTAAAGCAAGGTGTTCCTACATTTTGTCTTACAAATACATATCAAAAGAGAAAGTATTCAAAAAAGCCTAAAATGGTTACTTATATTGATGGACCATTTTATCCGGATGAAACATTAAATACAAAAGAAAAAAAGCAAAAACTGAGAGATGATGTCTATAATACAATGAAAAACAGAGCTAAAAATAGCAATGTGTGTATGATTAGATATGAAAAATCAAAAGATTTATAGAAGAATAAACAAAGGTTGATTTATGATAAATATATTATTTTCAGGTAATGATAAGGTATTAGACGGAGTTCTTACCTGTATGCTGTCTATATTTAAAAGGACTACTACAAAAGAGCCATTTTGTTTTTATGTTATGACTATGGACGCTACAAGGGTAAAGGAGCAATACAAGCCTATAGATGATAATATGATTGCCTTTCTAAATAAGGTAGCAAAAGAGTACAATGAGGAAAATGTAGTCATTAAATTAGATGTTACTGATTTGTATGAAAGGGAATTTAAGGAGTGTCCTAATGAATTAGCATATTGTTCGCCTTATACATTGCTAAGGCTGTTAGCAGATTTAGTTAATGGACTGCCTGATAAACTATTATATCTGGATGTAGATATTTTATTTAATCGAGATATAATATTGTTGTACAATATAGATGTTACTGGATATGAATATGCAGTAGCAAGGGATCATTATGGAAAATATCTTATAAATCCAAATTATATAAATGCAGGTGTTTTGCTCCTTAATATGGCTGAAATTAGAAAGACCGGCTTGTTAGAAAAATCAAGACAGTTAATCAAAACGAAAAAGCTGGTATTTGCAGATGAAAGTGCTTTGTATAGAAGCACAACAAAAAAGAAGATGTTGCCACAAAGGTTTAATGATCAGAAATTTTTACACAGGCATACAGTTATTAGACATTTTTCTAAAAGATTATTTTATTTACCATATCCACACACAGCAAATATAAAACAGTGGAGGGTAAGTGATATTCATAGAATATTTGGATATTATCAGTTTGATGATATTTTATATGAATACATTTTTCTTAAGAAAAAGTATGAGAGTGAAAGTAAAGGAGAATACTAATGAACAATTCAAATATTATCCCTATTTTTTATGCGTGTGATGACAATTTTGTAAAATATACACTTGTTTCAATGAAGTCAATTATTGAAAATGCTTCAAAGGATTATCAGTATATAATTCATATACTAAATACAAATATATGCGAGGAAATGAAAGAAATCGCATACAATATGGCAAATGAAAACTTTAAGGTAGAATTTTGTGATGTAACAGAGTATTTAAAATCTATTAATGACAAGCTTCCCATAAGAGATTATTATTCAAAAACAACATATTACAGATTGTTTATTGCAGAGATGTTTCCTGAATATGACAAGGCTATATATATAGATAGTGATACAGTAGTTTTAGGAGATATGTCCGAGCTTTATTCCTACGATTTAGGAGATAATTATGTAGGTGCTGCAAATGAACAGGTAATGATACAGGTAAACACCTATGGCGAATATGTAGAAAAGGTGCTTGGTATTAACAGACATCAGTTTTTTAATGCTGGTTTAATAGTAATTAATTGTGACCAGTTTAGAAAAAATCATGTGTTAGACCAGTTTGTCCAGTTACTTCACACATACAATTTTATTGTTACACAGGATGAGGATTACTTAAATCTTATTTGTAAGGATAAGGTTTGCTGGATTAAGCAGCAGTGGAATACAGAGGTTTTTGGAGAAATAGCATATGATGAAAGTACATTTTGTTTACTTCATTATATTATGGTTTCAAAGCCTTGGCATTATGAGGGCTGCCGTTACGAAGAGTATTTCTGGAAATATGCTAAGATGACACCTGTATATGAGAAAATTTTAAAGGCGCTTCACGATTATACAGATGAGGAAAGAAAAAATGATGCTGAGTCCTGTGATGGATTACTCCAGATGGCAAAGGACGAGATAGCTAAAGAAAACAACTATCTTAATATGCTAAAAAGTGGAAAACTTAAATCAAAGGACAGACTTTTAGTATTAGATAAAATTGCAAAGTATGAAAGAGAAGGAAGATTTGATGAGGATGTTGAGGAGGACCCTCCTACGCGAGAGCTGCTTCCAGACGAAATAGATTATCTAAGAAAGAAAGCCACCAGCAAGATTAAAACAAAATTTGCATATAAAATGGCAAGAAATTTCCTTAATAACATTATTGATGATAAGAAAATGATTATTAAAGAAATTAAGGGAATAGAAAATTTCCAAAACTTAAATTCTGGTGCAATAATTACCTGCAATCATTTTAATGCTTTTGATAGCTTTGCTATACAGGTAGCCTATGAAGCGGCAAATCAGCCGAATAGAAAGTTTTTCAGGGTTATTAGAGAAGGAAATTACACTAATTTCCCAGGCTTTTATGGAATGCTTATGAGAAACTGTAATACTTTCCCACTTAGCTCAAATGTTAAGACTATGGAAAAATTCCTTAAATCTATGGATAAGGTATTAAAGGATGGACATTTTATGCTTATTTATCCAGAGCAGAGTATGTGGTGGAATTATAGAAAGCCGAAGCCGTTAAAAAAAGGTGCATTTACCTTTGCTACAAGAAACAATGTACCAGTGCTTCCTTGCTTTATTACAATGGAGGATAGCAATATTTTAGGTGATGACGGTTTCTATGTGCAGGAATATACAATTCATGTTGCACCACCTATTTATCCTGACCAAAATAAAACCAGAGCAGAAAATATTGAATATATGCGACAGAAAAACTACAACATTTGGAAACAGGTATACGAAGAAACCTATAAGGAGCCTCTCACCTATAGCTGTGATAAAAATGTAAGAGCATAAATATATTGCATACTTTTTAAATTAGTGATAAACTAAAAGACAGTTTAATCAGGCTGAATAGGCTTGGTATCTTGTATAAGTGCATTTGCATTTATAAGAAAGGAAGTAACAATATATGGAAAAGAAGAATATTGATTGGGCAAATATTGGTTTTGCTTACCACAAAACAGATAAAAGATTTGTCGCAAATTTCAAGAATGGTGCTTGGGACGAAGGAACACTTACAGATGATGATACTATTACTATCAGCGAATGTGCAGGTGTTTTACAGTATGCACAGACCTGTTTTGAAGGCTTAAAGGCATACACAACAGAGGATGGACACATTGTCTGTTTCAGACCAGACTTAAATGCTTCCCGTATGAAGGATTCTTGTGCAAGACTTGAAATGCCAGTATTTCCTGAAGATAGATTTGTAAAGGCAGTTAAGGATGTTGTATTAGCAAACGAAGGATTTGTACCTCCATATGGTTCAGGTGCTACCTTATACATCAGACCATATATGTTTGGCTCAAGTCCTGTTATTGGTGTAAAGCCTGCTGAGGAATATCAGTTCAGAATTTTCACAACACCAGTTGGTCCTTACTTTAAGGGTGGCGCAAAGCCTATTACAATTAAGATTAGTGATTTTGATAGAGCAGCTCCTCATGGAACAGGTCATATCAAAGCAGGTCTTAACTATGCGATGAGCTTGCACGCTATAGTTACAGCACATGATGAAGGATATGCAGAAAATATGTACTTAGATGCTGCAACTCGTACAAAGGTTGAAGAAACAGGTGGAGCAAACTTCATTTTTGTTACAAAGGACGGAAAGGTTGTTACACCTAAGTCTGGAAGCATTCTTCCATCAATTACCCGTCGTTCACTTATGGTAGTTGCTAAAGAATATTTAGGCTTAGAGGTAGAAGAAAGAGAAGTATATAAGGAAGAACTTAAGGACTTTGCAGAATGTGGTCTTTGTGGTACAGCAGCAGTTATCTCTCCGGTAGGAAAGATTGTTGACCACGGTACAGAAATATGCTTACCAAGTGGTATGGATGAAATGGGACCTATTACAAAGAAATTATATGAAACACTTACAGGTATCCAGATGGGCAGAATTGAAGCTCCGGAAGGCTGGATTGAAGTAATAAAATAATAAATACATAATAATATATTATTATAATAGTATTAAAAAGACAGTTCGTTTGTACCATCCTGTCTGTAAAAAAAACCAGGACTACTAAACAGGACGAATAGTAGGACTATTTGTTCTGTTTTGTTTTTATAGGATTATTATTAAATGAATATACAATACCTAAACACTTTTATAATGCGGAGGAAATATGTTTACACTTGTTTCAGAAAATAGCTTTGATGCAGCACATTTTTTACATGTCTACAATGGAAAATGCAGTAATATTCATGGTCATAGATGGAGAGTAGTTGTAGAAATTTTTAGTGACAAATTAAGTGATGATAAACAAACCAGAGGAATGGTAGTAGATTTTGATACACTTAAGGAGGATATAAAACAGGAGGTAGATTATTTTGACCATAGTCTTATTATTGAAGAAGGTACACTTAAGGAAAAAACCTATGAGGCATTAAAAGAAGAAGGAATACGGCTTGTTGAATTGAATTTTAGAACAACAGCAGAGAATTTCTCAAAGTATTTTTATGATAGATTTGAAAAAAAAGGATATAATGTAAAACGGGTTTCAGTATATGAAACACCTAATAACTGTGCAACATATAGTAAATCATAGATTGATATTGAGTGAGGAAATGAAATGGCAGAATTTAAAGTTGTAGAAAAATTCGTCAGCATAAATGGCGAGGGTGTAAAAGCTGGACAGCTGGCAGTTTTTATCAGATTTTCAGGATGCAATTTAAATTGTGAATATTGTGATACAAAATGGGCAAATGAGGCAGATACACAGTATGAAGTAATGAATGAGTTTGAAATCTATAAATATATAAAGGATACAGGTATTAAAAATGTAACCTTAACAGGTGGAGAACCTTTGTTTAGAGAAAATATGGATGTTCTGCTCAGGATTTTAAGCGTAGATGAAGGACTTTATATAGAAATTGAAACAAATGGAAGTGTAGATTTCAGCAAGTATTTGGAAAGCTGTAAAAATATCAGCTTTACAATGGATTACAAGCTGTCTGCAAGTGGTATGGAAGAACATATGTGCATTGAAAATATGCAGTATTTAAGAAAAATGGATACTGTAAAGTTTGTTGTTGGAAGCATTAGGGATTTGGAACGGGCAAAAGAGGTTATAGAAAAGTATCAGCTTACACAAAAATGTCATATATATATAAGTCCTGTGTTTGGAAAAATAGACCCGGCAGATATAGTTGAGTTTATGAAGAATAATTATATGAATGATGTTAATCTCCAATTACAGTTACACAAGTTTATATGGGACCCTGACAAAAAGGGCGTATAGTTGGAAAGGAAGATTAAAATGGCAATAGATACAAACGCAATAAAGGAACACATTAAAGGAATTCTTGCAGCCTTAGGAGATGACCCTGCAAGAGAGGGCTTAGTTGATACTCCGACCAGAGTAGCTAAAATGTATGAAGAAGTATTTGAGGGGATGAATTACACTAATGATGAAATAGCGAAAATGTTTGATAAAACCTTTGAAAGCGATATGGACTTTGAAACCGACAGCAGAGATATGGTTATAGTGAAAGACATTGATATTTTCAGCTATTGTGAACATCATTTAGCATTAATGTATGATATGAAGGTTACTGTTGCTTACATTCCTAATGGTAAGGTAATCGGCTTAAGCAAGATTGCAAGAATTTGTGATATGGTATCTAAAAGATTACAATTACAGGAAAGAATAGGCACAGATATAGCATATATAATGGAAAAGATTACAGACTCTAAGGATGTAGCTGTTTTAATTGAAGGCTGTCATAGTTGTATGAGTGCAAGAGGTATTAAAAAGACGGCAGCAAAAACATATACAACAACTCTTAGAGGAAGGTTTAAAGACGATTTAAGTTTACAGATGAGGTTGAAATAATATGAAAGCATTAGTATTAACGAGTGGTGGAGTAGACTCCACAACCTGCCTGGCAATGGCTGTTGAAAAATATGGCAGAGAAAATGTTGTAGCATTGTCTATTTCTTATGGACAAAAGCATGTAAAGGAAATAGAGGCTTCTGCAAAGGTCGCAGAGTATTATGGCGTAGAGCATATATATCTGGATTTAGCAAAAATATTTGCTTATAGTAATTGTTCCCTGCTGTCGCATTCGGATGCGAAAATACCACATGAGTCTTATGCGAAGCAATTAAGCGAAACAGACGGAGAACCAGTATCTACATATGTACCTTTTAGAAATGGCTTGTTTTTGTCCTCGGCAGCAAGTATAGCTTTATCAAGGGACTGCGATGTAATATATTATGGAGCACATAGTGATGATGCAGCAGGAAATGCCTATCCAGACTGCAGCAGTGTATTTAATGATGCTATGGGCAAGGCAATATACGAGGGCAGTGGCAGAAAGCTCAAAATAGCAGCACCTTTTGTTGACTGGACAAAAAAGGATGTTGTAAAGGAAGGACTTAGACTTAAGGTTCCTTATGAGCTTACCTGGAGCTGCTACGAAGGTAAGGATAAACCTTGTGGAGTTTGTGGTACCTGTATAGACAGAAAAAAAGCGTTTGAAGAAAATGGTGTAGAGGATCCTGCACTTAGAAAGGAATAGAAATGGCTGGCAGAAATAGTGAAGAAACTAAGGATTTAACCTTACTTGGAAATAAAAATGTAAAATACAAGGATGATTATGCCCCGGAGGTATTAGAAACCTTTGTAAATAAACATCAGGATAATGATTATTTTGTTAAGTTTAATTGTCCTGAATTTACAAGCCTTTGTCCTATTACCGGACAGCCTGACTTTGCAGCTATAACTATAGCTTATGTTCCTGATGTAAAAATGGTTGAGAGCAAGTCACTAAAGCTTTATCTTTTCAGCTTTAGAAATCACGGAGACTTCCACGAGGATTGTGTAAATATTATTATGAAGGACTTAATTAAGCTTATGGATCCTAAATATATTGAGGTTTGGGGGAAGTTTACCCCACGGGGAGGCATAAGCATTGACCCATACTGCAATTATGGTAAAAAAGGTACAAAATGGGAGAAGATAGCCTTTGATAGAATGGCAAACCACGATATGTATCCTGAAAAGGTTGATAACAGATAGGTATAGGTTCAATGTGCTTTATGGTTATAGCCATTAAATAAAAAAATAGAAGTATTACCAATATATATAATGACAAAAAGTGGATTTAGTTATAAAATAGAAGGGATATTTATTTAGTTATCGTATTAATAAAACCAAGGAGATTTTTGTATAATGGAAAAAAATCAGGAAAAGATAATATTGACAGGCGACAGACCTACAGGAAGATTACATGTAGGACATTATGTTGGTTCATTAAAAAGAAGAGTTGAATTACAAAATTCAGGTAAATTCGATAAAATATATATAATGATAGCAGATGCACAGGCACTTACAGATAATGCTGACAATCCAGAAAAGGTCAGACAGAATATTATTGAGGTTGCACTGGATTATTTATCCTGTGGACTTGACCCGGCTAAATCTACATTATTTATACAGTCACAAATTCCAGAGCTTACAGAACTTAGTTTTTACTATATGAATCTTGTTACAGTATCAAGATTACAGAGAAATCCTACTGTAAAGGCTGAAATTCAAATGAGAAATTTTGAAGCAAGTATACCTGTTGGCTTTTTTACCTATCCAATTAGTCAGGCGTCTGATATTACAGCTTTTAAGGCTACAACTGTTCCCGTTGGAGAGGATCAGCTGCCTATGCTTGAGCAGACTAAGGAAATTGTTAGAAAGTTCAACTCGGTATATGATGAAGTATTAGTAGAGCCAGAAATACTTTTGCCAGACAACAAAGCCTGTCTTAGACTTCCAGGCACAGACGGAAAGGCTAAAATGAGTAAATCATTAGGAAATAGTATTTATCTTGCGGATACTGAAGCTGATGTTAGAAAGAAAATTATGAGTATGTTTACTGATCCTAACCATCTAAGGGTAGAGGATCCGGGAAAGGTAGAAGGAAATCCGGTATTTATATATTTGGACGCATTTTCTAAGCCGGAGCATTTTGCTGAATATTTACCAGAATATGCTGGTCTTGATGAGCTTAAGGCTCATTATATGCGAGGGGGACTTGGTGATGTTAAGGTTAAGAAATTCTTAAATGCAGTAATTCAGGAGGAATTATCTCCGATTAGAGCAAGAAGAAAAGAATTTGAGAAGGATATTCCGGAAATATATAACATTCTCAAAAAGGGTAGTGAAGCAGCAAGAGAGAAGGCAGCAGCTACATTGTCGGAAGTAAAGAGTGCTATGAAGATAAATTATTTTGAAGATATGGAGCTTATAAAGGCACAGAGTGAAAAATATGTAGGGGAGAACTAAGGGGCTAGCCAAGAATAAGAAATAATTTTTTGGTAAAGCTACAACTGGTAAGGCGACTAACTTTTATGAAGACGAAGGTTCAGGCTTTCTATACATCTTCATAAGAGTTAGTCGCCTTACCAGTTTTTGTTTTGGACAAAAAAGATATGTAATAAAATTTAAAAAATGATAGTATTGTACTATATTATAAATTATATTGCAAGAAATGATAAAGACTGTATTTTATAATCACATTATAGAAACGAACAAGAAAAAAGGTATATAGGTTTTATAAACACAAGGTATTATTGTGCAATAGCAAAAAAGCTAAATGGAGGTATTTGGAATGAATTACTCAGCAATTTATCACAGAAGCGACGAAAATTATTGTTATCCATTAGATGAAAACAGACTCCTTATTATGATTAAGACAGGCTATGATGTGGATAAGGTCATATTATACTATGGAGATCCATTTTCACACGGTATAGCCGGAGGACATGAGAACTGGGAAGGAACACCTGTAGAAATGGACAAGTGTGTTCAATTAAAGTATCACAAATTATGGCAGGTAGTTGTAGAGCCACAGTTTAAGAGATGTAAATATTACTTTGAAATTCATAGTGGTGAAGAAATAACCTGTATGATGGAAAATGATTTTTATCCAAAAAGCCATATGGCACATACTGGAGCAACCGGTCAGTTTTTTATGTTTCCATGGATGAATGATAGCGATATTGTAAAGGTGCCAGAATGGGTAAAGGATACAGTATGGTATCAGATATTCCCTGAAAGATTTTGCAACGGAAATCCTTCAAGAAATAACAAATATGTAAAACCATGGAAAAGTGAAAAGGTTAAGTTTGACGATTGGTATGGTGGTGATATTGAAGGTATAATCTCTAAATTACCATATATAAAGGAGCTTGGTATTACAGGCTTATACTTAAATCCGATTTTCCTTGCAAGCTCAAATCATAAATATGATACAACTGATTATGAGCAGGTAGACCCTGGCTTTGGTGATGATAAGGTGCTTTCAGAGCTGGTTTTAAAGGCACATCAGATGGGAATAAGGGTTATGCTGGACGGCGTATTTAATCATTGTGGATATATGAATCCAATATGGCTGGATGTTGTTGAAAAAGGTCCAAAGTCAGAATATTACGATTGGTTCTTTGTAAATAGCTGGCCATTTGAAAAAAGACACGACACAAGAGATGGAAAGTTTTATTCCTTTGCATTTGCAGCAGGTATGCCAAAACTTAATACAAATAATCAAAAGGTAATCGATTACCTTACAAGAGTATGTCTTTCTTGGGTTGATAAATATGATATAGACGGCATTAGATTTGATGTAGGAAATGAAATTTCCCACACCCTTTTAAAGCATTTAAATAAGTCATTAAAGGCAAAAAAGGCAGACTTTTATTTAATGGGAGAATTATGGCATGATTCTGAAACCTGGCTTAAGGGTGATGAATATGATGCAGTTATGAATTATCCATTAGTAAATAGTGTTACAGACTTCTGGTTAGAGGAAAAATTTAACAACAAGGAATTTGAATATGCACTAAACCGTTGCTACAACTTATATAGAAGACAGCAGATGGAGGTTGCCTTTAATCTGTTTGATTCCCACGATACAGATAGAATTATGCACAGAGTAAATAACAATATAGATGAATTGTATCAGCAGATGATATTATTATTTACTGTTGCAGGCAGTCCTTGTATCTACTATGGGACAGAAATTGGATTAGAGGGAAGCTTTGACCCTGACTGTAGAAGATGTATGCCATGGGATGAAATCGAAGCTGGTAAATATAATGACAGAATAGAATTTATAAAGAGAATAATAAAATTAAGAAAGGATATAGAGGCTTTTAAGGAAATAGATATAGAATATATTTATGACATTGATAATGATAAGGTTTTACATTATGTAAAAGAAGATAATAGTGGACATAAATATCATATTATATTAAACTGTTCTAATAAGGACATATCATATAATGTAGATGGTAATATTTTACTTGCTAACAAATATGAGAATGGCTTGATTTTGAAAAATGGAGCAGTTATTTATGGAGAAGATAAAAACAACAATTAAGCAGTTTTTTTCTAATAAAAAGAATATAATCGGTATTGGAGCAGGGGTACTTACAATTTTTGTTATTATTTTGATTGTTTTTATAATCAGAGGTGGAAATAGCTCCACCTCTGATTTTGATGAAGCAAGGACTACTGAAGCAAAGACCACAGCTAAAGAAACCATTACAGATATTACAGTCAAAGAAACCACAACAGATACTACAGACCAGGAAACAACTACAAAAGAAACAACAGAAGCAGGCACAAAGGAAACTACGACAGCTGCAGAAGTTACTACTGTACAAGAAACAACTACATATCCACCGGTTGTAGTGCCAGACGGCTCAAACATTGGAACTGTTCTTCCGAATAAGGGTGTAGCAACTATGGCTTTTGTGGGAGATATAAATTTAAGTGAAAAAATAGAAAATTATTACAAACAGTCAGGTCTTGACGGTTTTCTGTCAAAAAATCTTCAAAACATTTTTTTAACCTCAGATATATTCGGAATTAATCATGAATATGTTTCTTCAGATGCAGGAGATGAGCATAAGGTGGATTATGAAATATGGTACTATAAAAATCCTACCAGCAGACAATATATTTTAAATAAAATGGGAGTAGATGTTGTAACCTTAGCAAATAATCACACATTGGATTATGGTGTTGAGGGTTTAATTGACACAATGAATTCTCTTAAAAGCAGGAATATTGCTTATGTAGGCGCAGGCAATAATTTAAAGGAGGCAAAATCAGCATATATAAAAGAAATAAATGGAAAGAAGATAGCTGTTCTGGCAACTAACAGAGTTGTGCCTAGAGTTGATTGGTACGCCTATGACAATAAGCCGGGACAGATGACCTCCTATGAAAGCACAGATAGGTTTGGTATGCTTAAGGAGGAAATCACCAGACTGAAAAATGTAGAAAAATGCGATATTGTGGTGGTGCTGCCGCATTTTGGAGAAAATAACCAGCCTGTTGTACAGGAATATCAAAAGGTTGTTGCCAGAGGATATGTAGATGCAGGTGCAGATATTATTATAGGCTGTCATACCCATACACTTCAGGGTGCAGAAATCTATAAAGGAAAATATATTTTTTATGGTATCAGCAACTTCTTATTTGAAAATTACAGGGTAGATTCTGCTGTTGTTCAGGCTGCACTTGATGAAAATAATAATTTAAAGGTTAAGCTGGTGCCTTGTATCAGTCAAAACTATCAAACCATTGATGTAACAGGAAATGAAGCAAAAAGAATTTTTCTTGAGATAGAAGCTTTGTCTACAAATGTTAGGATAGAGGATGACGGAACAGTTAATATTAAAAATTAATCAAAACTATAAAAAATCTTTTAATATTGGGCTATGTATGATATAATTAACCAGTATGTACTTAAAAAGAAAGGGTTTATTATAATATGGATGATGAAACAAGCCAGATTACAGCCCAAAGACGCAAGAGAATAAACAGGATGAAGAAAGCAATAATAATTACAATGTCTGCACTTATTATTGTGCCTATTATTTTGTGCATAATACTTACTGTAAAAGTATGCAGTCTGGAGAATAAATTAGATGAGCTTATCCGGGCTGAAAATCAGGACAAAGTTACTGCTATGGTAAGTGATAATCGAAAACAAAGCACAGCTGGAAATCAAAATGAGGCAGCTACAGATTCTAAATGGGAAAATAGTTCAAAGGAAAATTCAGAAGCTGAAAAAACTGCAGATTTAGAAAAAGAAACTACTGTAGTGACTAAGGAAGATTTGGATAAACCAGGCTATGGAAAAACAGTATGTCTTACCTTTGATGATGGACCTAGCGAAAATACAGAAGCAATATTAGACATACTGGACAAATATGAGGTAAAGGCAACCTTCTTTGTTATTGGAAGCACAGATGAACTGGCAGCCAAAAGATATAAGGAAATAGTAGTCAGAGGACATTCCATAGGATTACATTCATACTCCCACGATTATGAATATATATATGCTTCTGTAGACAATTTTATTGAAGAAGTAAATAAAATTCATGATTTAGTATATGAGGCTACTGGCGTAGACACAAGGCTGTTTAGATTCCCGGGAGGAAGCGCTAATTACACAGTTGACAAGATGGATATACATGACTGTATAGATTATCTTAATGAAAACGGGTATACATATTTTGATTGGAATGTATCTAGTGGTGATGCTATAGGCAAAGAACAGACCGTAGAGATGCTCATGAAAAATATCGAAAATGATTTATATAAGTATGATACAGCTGTTATTCTTATGCACGATTCGGTGTATAAAAAAACAACAGTTGAAATGTTGCCACAGCTTATAGAAAAGCTTATAGGTGAGGGCTTTGAAATTAAACCAATAGATGAGAGTATTACCAAAATACAACAAATTAGAGACAATAAATAAACGGAGGTATATATGAGCTTCTTAAAAGAATTTAAAGATGATTTAGCACAAGCAGCAAAAGAACTGGTATCGGAGGATGAAACAGAAGTGACTACAAAAAAACAAAGCAAACCTAAAAAAGAAAGAGAATCAGAGGAGAAAGTTACTTTGAGTTCATCAGAGGAAGAAATGGAAAGTCTTGACTTAGATAAAATCAATAGTGTATTAGACGCTGTGGATGAGGAAATTGCCAGTGGTGATTTTAAAATAAGTGATGACGAAGAAAATAATAATGATGATGCAACTGTAGATTTTGATGCAGAGGATGACCAAGAGGCAGAAGTTCAGATTGACGATGAAGAAGCCAATGATATACCTAAAGCATCAGAGGATGTAGAAAATCAGGAAAACAGTGCTCTTGCACAGAATATATCAAAGCTTATGGAAGAAGAAGACATAGTTATGGAGGAAGATAAAGTGAAAGCTGAAATCAATGAAACAGATAATAGCCAATTAGAAGAAAAGACAGAAGATATTAACGAAGAAGATGTAGCTAGTGATGAGGTTACAGACATTACAAAGGGTACTACAATTACAGGTAGTATTTCCTCTACAGGCTCAGTAAATGTTTATGGAAATATTACTGGTGATATAAGCTGCAAGGGAAAGCTTACAGTTACTGGTACTGTAAAGGGTACCTCACAGGCGAGAGAAATTTTTGCAAATAATGCAAAAATTGAAGGTGATGTAAGAAGTGATGGAACAGTTAAGGTTGGAAACGGAACAGTTATCATAGGAAATGTTTATGCAACAAGTGCTGTTATAGGTGGGGCTATAAAGGGCGACATCGATGTACATGGACCAGTTGTTGTTGACAGTACAGCAGTAGTTAAAGGTAATATTAAGTCAAAATCAGTTCAGATTAATAATGGTGCTGCTATTGAAGGTTTCTGTTCACAGTGTTATGCTGAAATTGATTACAAGTCATTGTTTGATGAAACATTTGGTGACTAGATAATAAAACGAAAGGACATATTCCAAAATGAGTGAATATAAGAGAATTATATTAAAGCTTAGTGGAGAGGCACTTGCTGGAACAAAGAAAACAGGCTTTGATGAGGAAACAGTTGTCAGAGTTGCAAAGCAGGTTAAAGTTTTAGTTGATAAAGGGATTGAAGTAGGCATTGTAATAGGTGGTGGAAATTTCTGGAGAGGCAGAACAAGCGAAAAAATAGATAGAACAAAGGCTGATTCTATTGGAATGTTAGCAACAGTTATGAATTGCATTTATGTTTCAGAAATTTTCAGAACAGAAGGTATGATGACACAGGTGCTTACACCTTTTGAATGTGGCTCGTTTACAAAACTTTTTTCAAAGGACAGAGCAAACAAGTATTTTGGAAAGGGTATGGTTGTTTTCTTTGCCGGAGGAATTGGCAATCCCTATTTCTCAACAGATATGGGAACTGTGCTTAGAGCTATTGAGGTTGAGGCAGATGTTGTGTTATCAGCAAAATCTATAGATGGTGTATATGATAGTGACCCGGCTAAAAATCCTAATGCTAAAAAATATGATGAAATATCAATAAATGAGGTTATTGATAAAAAGCTTGGAGTTATTGATTTAGCTGCTTCTGTTTTGGCAATGGAAAACAAGGTACCAATGCTTATATTTGGATTAAATGAAGAAAATAGCATTATCAATACAGTTACAGGCAAGTTTACAGGTACAAAAATAACTGTTGAATAATTACAGGTGTAAACATCTTATTTTACAAAAATGTATTATTAAAATATGAGCAAATAAAAATTGGAAGAGATTGAAAGGATAATAAAAATGGACGAGAGATTATTAGAATTTGAAGAAAAAATGGAAAAAAGCCTTGATGCTTTAGCAAGTGAGTTTGCAACAATAAGAGCAGGCAGAGCAAATCCTCATGTATTAGATAAGTTAAGAGTTGATTACTATGGAACACCTACACCATTCCAGCAGCTAGCAAATATTTCAGTTCCAGAAGCTAGAATGATTCAGATTCAGCCTTGGGAAGCAAGCTTAATCAAGGAAATGGAAAAGGCAATTTTAAATTCAGATTTAGGTATTACACCAAACAATGACGGAAAGGTTATTCGTCTTGTATTTCCAGAGCTTACAGAGGAAAGAAGAAAAGAGCTTGCAAAGGATGTAAAGAAAAAGGGTGAAAATGCGAAGGTTGCAGTTAGAAATGTAAGAAGAGATGCAAATGACTTATTCAAAAAGCAGAGTAAGGCAAATGAAATTTCTGAGGATGAAGCAAAGGCTTTAGAGGATGAAGTACAAAAGCTTACTGACAAGTATGTTGCACAGATTGAAAAAGCAGTAGAAGATAAGTCAAAAGAAATTTTAACTGTATAATTAAATAGGAACATTATTTATGGCAAAAAGCGAGATTGATATTAGCAAATTAAATATCCCAAATCATATTGCTATTATTCTTGATGGCAATGGAAGATGGGCTAAAAAGAGAATGATGCCTAGAAATTATGGTCATGCAAAGGGTGCTAAAGCAGTTGAGCAAATATGTGAAGATGCGTATAATATAGGTATTAATTATCTTACAGTATACGCATTTTCTACTGAAAACTGGAAAAGACCTAAGGATGAGGTAGATGCACTTATGAAGCTTTTGTCAGACTATCTTGAGGATAGTTTAAGCAGAGCTACAAAAAATAATATGTGCGTTAAGGTTATTGGCGATAAAACAGCTCTTTCGATAGATTTGCAGAATAAAATAGAAAAATTAGAAACAGTAACTAAAGATAATACAGGCTTACATTTTACAATAGCATTAAACTATGGCAGCAGAGATGAGATAGTTCGTGCTATAAAAAAAGTTGCTGCAGATGTAAAAAATGAAAAGCTTGGTGTTGAAGATATTACAGAGCAGGTATATTCAAATTATCTTGACACTAAGGGTATTCCAGACCCGGATTTATTAATCAGAACCAGTGGTGAGGAAAGACTTTCAAATTATTTGCTGTGGCAGCTTGCATATACAGAATTTTATTTTACAGATTGTCTGTGGCCGGACTTTGACAAAAAAGAGCTTTTAAAGGCTATAGTCGAGTATACAAAAAGAGATAGACGATTTGGAAAGGTCAGCCAACAGGAGGAAGAATAATGTCATTAAAAAAACTAATGAACAAATCATTTTTAACAAGAGCAATTAGTGGAATTGTTCTTGTTATTATAATA
The DNA here is from genome assembly GCA_900539455.1 of uncultured Eubacteriales bacterium. Taxonomy (GTDB): domain Bacteria; phylum Bacillota; class Clostridia; order Lachnospirales; family Lachnospiraceae; genus SVEL01. The sequence continues at coordinate 11,283 of UQCD01000004.1, read as the reverse complement.
CTAATTGCAGGAATTATAGGTAAGGATGTATTATTTGGTCTTACAGCTGTAATTTCTCTTATTGGATTATTTGAATTATACAGAGTTGTAAATATTGAAAAATCATTATTAGGATTAGTAGGATATTTATCGTCAATAATTTATTATGGAGTAATTAGATTTACAGATGGCAGCTTTGTTGTTCCAACAATAATAGGTATGATTTTATTGTGCCTTGCTGTTTATGTATTTACATTTCCCAAATACGAAACACAAAAGGTTTTAATGGCTATATTTGGCGTTATATATGTTCCCGTGCTTATGTCATATTTGTATCTTATAAGAATGACAAATGACGGAATATACACATTTTGGTTAGTATTTATTGGCTCCTGGATTTGTGACACCTTTGCTTATCTTACAGGTGTAACCTGTGGAAAGCATAAAATGGCACCAGTGCTTAGTCCTAAAAAATCTGTAGAGGGGGCTATTGGCGGCGTTGTAGGAGCTGGTGTAGTTGGTGCAATATATGGAGCAGTAATCGGACCTTACTTAAAGTCAGTCAGTCACCCGGTAATAGCCTTTGCTGTAATGTGTGCAATCGCAGGACTTGTTTCAATGGTGGGAGATTTAAGTGCCTCAGCCATTAAGAGAAACTATGAAATTAAGGATTATGGAAAATTAATTCCAGGACACGGTGGAATATTAGACCGCTTTGATAGTGTTATTTTTATAGCACCTGTTATATTTTATATATTATTGTTGTTTAGTATTTAGATTTAACTTATTTCTGCACTATTTAATATTAGTAGTGTAAGGATTTATAAAACACTTGTATATGTTACAAAGTGAGGTAATTTTATATGAAGAATATAGCTATTTTAGGCTCTACAGGCTCTATTGGTACACAGACCTTAGATATAGCAAGAAAAAACAAGGATATAAAGGTTGTAGCATTAGCTGCATACAGAAATATTAAACTGATAGAAGAACAGATTAGAGAATTTAAGCCTAGTCTGGTGTGCATATGGGACGAAGCTTTAGCAGGTGAGCTTAAGGTGAAAATAGCCGATACCAATACTAAGGTTTTATCAGGTATGGAAGGTTTAATTCAGTGTGCCGTACAGGATGAGGTAGAGGTTGTAGTTACTGCTGTTGTTGGAATGATAGGTATAAGACCAACTATAGAGGCTATAAAGGCAGGCAAAGACATTGCTCTTGCAAATAAGGAAACTTTAGTTACTGCCGGTCATATTATTATACCAATGGCAAAAGAATACAATGTGAAAATATTACCGGTAGATAGTGAGCATAGTGCTATATTTCAGTGCTTAAATGGAGAAAATAACAAAAAAATAGAAAGAATATTGCTTACTGCATCAGGTGGACCATTTAGAGGAAGAACCAGACAGGAAATGAAGGATGTTAAGGTTGAGGATGCACTAAAGCACCCAAACTGGTCAATGGGCAGAAAGATAACTATTGACTCAGCAACAATGGTAAACAAAGGCTTAGAGGTTATGGAGGCTAAATGGCTTTTTGGTGTAACCTATGATATGGTAGAGGTGGTTGTCCAGCCACAAAGTCTTATACATTCTATGGTAGAGTTTGTTGACGGCAGTATAATGGCACAGCTTGGCACTCCGGATATGAGATTACCGATACAATATGCTTTGTTTTACCCAGAACGAAGAATATTAGACAGCAAGAGAGTAGATTTTAAAACACTTAGAAGCATTGATTTTTATGAGCCTGATATGGAAAATTTTGTAGGCTTAAAATTGGCTTACAAGGCAGGAAAATCAGGTGGAAGTATGCCTACAGTATTTAACGCTGCTAATGAAAGAGCTGTTGCTAAGTTTCTAGATAGAAAAATTGGATTTTTAGATATTACAGATATTATTGAAAAATCTATGGAGAACCATAAACTAATAGAAAATCCTAATTTGGAGGAAATATTACAGGTAGAAGCAGATACTTATGAGTTTATAGAGAGTAGGTGGTAATTTTGAGTATATTATTGGCATTAATAGTTTTTAGTATATTGGTATTTATACATGAGTTTGGTCATTTCTTGTTAGCAAAGAAAAATGGAGTAAAGGTTATAGAATTTTCGATAGGCTTTGGACCAAGATTATTTTCCTTTGACAAGGGCGAAACAAAGTATTCCTTTAAGATTATACCATTTGGTGGTGCCTGTCAGATGCTTAATAAGGATATGATTTCTGAAGAAGAGATGAAAAAGGATAAGATTTCTGATGAGGAAATGGAAAGGGATAAGATTTCTGAAGAGGAAATGGAAAAGGAGGATTTATCCCGTTCCTTTGAAAGCAAATCAGTATGGGCAAGAATGTCTATTGTTTTAGCTGGACCTATATTTAATTTTATATTAGCATTTGTTTTAGCTATTATTGTTATTGGTACAGTAGGCTATGATAAGCCTGTTGTTACAAATGTAGGCGAAGGCTCTAGTGCAATGGAGGCTGGATTAAAAGAGGGAGATATTATTACTGAATATAACGGAACAGGCATTACTATTTCAAGACAGATAGTTCTTGAAGATTTTGTTAATCCTTTATCCGATAAGCCAGTACAAATCAAATACGAAAGAGATGGCAAGGAGTATGAAACAACCATAACACCGAAATATATCGAAAGATATATTATAGGCTTTTCTTATTCTATGACAAAGGAGGAGGTAAAGCTTTCTAAGCTGGTTAAGGGAGGCCCACTAGCAAATGCAGGTGTTAAAGAGGGCGATATTATTGTTGGAATTAATGGTACGAAAATAAGCAATGGTGAAGAATTAAACGAGTATTTCACAAAAAATCCGCTTACTGGTGAAAATGTAACTGTAACTGTAAGCAGAGATGGAAAAGAAGAAGATTACTCAGTAACTCCAATGGTTACAGGCAGCTATTCACTTGGCTTTAACTATAACGAAGGCAGAGTAAAGACCTCTGCACCTGGAGTGTTAAAATATAGCTGTGTAGAGGTTGGCTACCAGATTAGCACAGTATTTAAAAGCTTAGGAATGTTATTTACAGGTCAGGTTACTGTAAAGGATTTCTCAGGACCAGTTGGAATCGTAGATTATATTGATACAGCTTATAAGGAAAGTAAGCCAGACGGAGCATTATATATTTTTTTAAATATTGCAAATCTTACAATGCTTTTATCTGCAAACTTAGGTGTAATGAATTTACTTCCTATACCGGGCTTAGATGGTGGTAGATTTTTATTCCAGGTAATAGAGGTTATATTTAGACGACCAGTAAAACATGAAGAGTATTTCCATTTGGCAGGAATGATATTGCTTATGATTTTTGCTATGTTTATATTGTTTCAGGATATTTTTAAATTATTTTAACCGTAGGTGACGAAATGTATAGGGATAATACAAAAGTAATAAAAATTGGCGACAGAGTAATAGGTGGAGGAAATCCCATCCTTATTCAGTCTATGACAAATACAAAAACAGAGGATATTGTTGCTACAGTAGCACAAATAAATGCTTTAGCTGCTGCTGGCTGTGATATTATAAGATGTGCCATACCAAATATCTTAGCAGCAAAGGCTTTATCTGAAATAAAAAAACAGATAAGTATTCCTTTGGTTGCAGATATTCATTTTGACTATAAGCTGGCAATACAGGCTATGGAAAATGGTGCTGACAAAATCAGAATAAACCCGGGCAATATAGGCAGTATTGAAAGAGTTAAGGCTGTAGTTGATGTTGCTAAGGAGAGAAATATACCAATCAGGGTTGGTGTAAATAGTGGCTCTTTAGAAAAAAATATTTTAGAAAAGTACGGCAAGGTTACTGCTGAAGGCATTGTAGAAAGTGCTATGGATAAGGTTAAAACCATTGAAGACTTAGGCTATGACAATTTAGTTATTAGTATTAAGTCCTCAGATGTAATGATGTGTGTAAAAGCACATGAATTAATAGCAAAGGAAACAAATTATCCGCTTCATGTTGGTATAACTGAGGCAGGCACCTTGTATTCTGGCAACATAAAGTCATCTATTGGACTTGGCTTAATATTAGGGCAGGGAATAGGCGACACAATAAGAGTATCTCTTACAGGTGACCCATTAGAGGAAGTAAAAACTGCAAAGCTTATACTTAAAACTCTGGGACTTAGACAGGGGGGCATTAATGTTGTATCCTGTCCAACCTGTGGAAGAACACAGATTAATCTTATTGATTTAGCCAATAAGGTTGAAAATATGGTTACAAAATATGACAACCTAAACATAAAGGTAGCAGTTATGGGCTGTGCTGTTAATGGTCCAGGAGAAGCCAGAGAGGCTGATATTGGAGTTGCAGGCGGCGTAGGCGAAGGCTTACTTATTAAAAAGGGTGAGATAATTAAAAAGATGCCAGAAGATGAATTACTTAGTTGCTTAGAAGAGGAACTTAAAAATTGGAAGAATTAAAAAGATTTGAAGAGGTATTTCCAGAGTTAAATCTGGAAATACTTGTTTCTGGACAAATTATAAAAGAACTTTTTTCTAATGTAGTGGTTGAAAAGATAACCTCCAACAGAGAAAAAAGACATATAAATATATATATTAGAAGTAAAAAGTTGATTGAACAAAAGGACCTTTTAGTAGTTGAAAGTGCCATTGAAAATCAGCTTTTTTCTAATACCGGTATTACTGTGGTAATACACCCGACCTTTGAGCTTTCAAAGCAGTATACTCCGGAAAATTTATATGTATCCTATAGGCAGAGCATATTAGATGAGCTTAGGGATACAAGTATTATTATGTATAATATTTTTAAAAAAGGAAATGTAAAATTTGCGGATAATAATACATTAAATATTGAAGTAGAGGATACCCTGCTTAACAGGGCAAAGTTAAATGAACTAAAGGATACATTAAAGAAAATATTTACAGATAGGTGTGGAATTGAAATAAATGTTGCGTTTACAATGGTAGAGGCAAAATTAAATAAATTTACTAAGCAGAATGAAATTCTTGAAAAGAATGAAATTAACGAAATTTCAAGACACTTAGAAGAAATTGAAATAGAGGAGCATAAGAAAGAAGAAGTACAAAAGAAATTAGAGGAAAATAAAAGCAGTAAAAATAGTGCCACAGAGGCTAAAGTATCACAGAGTGATAATAAGCCAAAGGATAGCGAAAAAGCAGCTGAGGGAAGAGATAATAGCAAGGGCAATAATGCAAGTAAGCAATACAGTGGCTATAGAAGGGAAAGAACTCAGACTAAGGAAGAAAATCCTGATGTTATTTATGGCAGAAGTTTTGAAGGAGAGTTTATTTCTTTGAACGAGGTAAATGCTGAAACCGGTGAGGCTGTAATTCACGGTCAGATAATGAAAATTGAAACCAGGGAAATCAGAAATGAAAGGACTATAATTACATTTGCAATTACCGACTTTACTGATTCTATTAGTGCAAAAATATTTGCAAAAAATGAAGATTTGGTAGCTCTTTTAGAGGATTTAAAAGAGGGCGCTTTTATTAAAGTTAAGGGTATAATTATGTTTGACTCCTACGATAAAGAGGTTTCAGTTTCTTCTATTGTAGGTATAATGAAGCATAAGGATTTTAGAAAGAAAAGAGCAGACAATAGTGTTGAAAAAAGAGTAGAGCTTCATTGCCATACAAAAATGAGTGATATGGATGGTGTTTCAGATGCAGGCAGCATTATTGCCCAGGCAATTAATTTTGGACATAAGGCAATAGCCATTACTGACCACGGCTGTGTCCAGGGCTTTACTGAAGCACTTCACGCTATTGATAAAATAAAAGGAAAATACAAGGCAAAGGGAGAAACTCTTGATTTTAAGGTTATTTATGGTGTAGAGGCATATCTGGTTGATGATTTAAAGGATATAGTTACAAAGTCAAAGGGTCAGTCAATAGATGATACTTATGTGGTATTTGATATTGAAACTACTGGTTTTTCAGCTTTAACAGACAAGATAATAGAAATTGGTGCTGTAAAGGTTGAAAAGGGTAAAATTACAGAAAAGTTTAGTACCTTTGTTAATCCTAAAATTCCTATTCCATATAGAATCGAACATTTAACTGGAATAAATGATGAAATGGTAATGGGAGCAGAAACTATAGAGGTAGTTTTGCCAAAGTTTTTGGAGTTTTCCAAAGGTGCAATTATGGTTGCTCACAATGCTGACTTTGATATGAGCTTTATAATGCAGAATGCAAAAAATCTAGGAATAGAATACGATGTTACCTATGTAGATACTGTAGCCTTAGCCAGAGTGCTTATTCCTTCCATATCCAGATACAAGCTGGATAATGTTGCCAAAGCATTAGGAGTTTCTCTTGAAAATCATCATAGAGCTGTAGATGATGCAGGCTGTACTGCAGAAATATTTGTAAAATTTGTAGATATGCTAAAGCAAAGAGAGGTTTTTGATTTAGACAAGGTCAATGAATTTAGTAAGTCGACAGTAGAGTCAATAAAAAAACTGCCAACACATCACGCTATTATTATTGCCTGCAATGAGGTTGGAAGAATTAACTTATACAGACTGGTTTCTGACGCACATATAAAGTATTTTAGCAGATTTCCAAGAGTGCCTAAAAGTGAGTACCTTAAATATAAAGAGGGACTTATTATTGGCTCTGCCTGTGAAGCAGGAGAGCTTTATCAGGCAGTTTATGGTGGAAAAAATGATGCTGAAATAGCAAGACTTGTTAATTTTTATGATTATTTGGAAATCCAGCCACTTGGAAATAATATGTTTATGGTAGATAAAGGCGAAACTACTGTAGAAGGTCTGATAGAAGTAAATAAGCGTATTGTAGAGCTGGGAGAAAAGTTTAATAAGCCTGTTGTGGCTACCTGTGATGTCCACTTTCTGAATCCGGAGGACGAGGTATATAGAAGAATAATAATGTCAAATAAAGGCTTTGATGATGCAGATAAGCAGGCACCATTATTCCTTAGAACTACAGAGGAAATGCTTAGTGAGTTTACATATTTAGGAAGTGATAAGGCCCATGAGGTGGTTATCACAAATACAAACAAAATTTGTGATATGGTGGAAAATATTTCACCGGTATTCCCGGATAAAGCACCACCGGTTATTCCAAATTCAGACCAGACACTTAGAACTATCTGCTATAATACAGCCCACGATATGTATGGAGATAATTTACCAGAGGTAGTTACTGAAAGATTGGAAAGAGAGCTTAATTCAATTATTTCCAATGGTTTTGCGGTTATGTATATTATTGCCCAGAAGCTTGTGTGGAAATCAAATGAGGACGGATATTTGGTAGGCTCAAGAGGCTCAGTTGGTTCATCCTTTGTAGCTACAATGGCAGGTATAACAGAGGTTAATCCTTTAAGACCACATTATTTATGTAAAAAGTGTCACTATGTAGATTTTGATTCAGATGAGGTAAAGCCTTATGTTGGTGGTGCAGGATGTGATATGCCTGATAAAAACTGCCCTGTTTGTGGTGAGCCATTAGAAAAGGCAGGCTTCGACATTCCTTTTGAAACCTTTTTAGGATTTAAGGGAAATAAGGAGCCGGATATTGACCTTAATTTCTCTGGTGAATATCAAAGTAAGGCACATGAATATACAGAAGTTATTTTTGGAAAGGGACAGACTTTTAGAGCAGGAACTATTGGTACTGTGGCAGAAAAGACCGCTTACGGATATGCAATGCACTATTTTGAAGAAAGAGGCATTACAAAAAGAAGATGTGAGTTAGAAAGATTATCAAAGGGCTGTGTAGGTGTGAGAAGAACTACAGGACAGCACCCTGGCGGAATTATTGTTCTTCCTTATGGTAATGAAATATATAAGTTTACGCCAGTACAAAGACCTGCAAACGATATGACTACAAAAACAACCACAACACATTTCGATTACCACTCAATCGACCACAACCTGTTAAAGCTTGATATTCTGGGACACGATGATCCTACAATGATTCGTATGCTGGAGGATTTAACAGGACTTGATGCAAAAACTATTCCTTTAGACAACAAGGAGGTAATGTCTTTATTTGCTTCCACAGATGCCTTAGGAATATCTCCGGAGGATATAGACGGCTGTGAGCTAGGCTCTCTTGGTATTCCAGAGTTTGGTACAGATTTTGTTATACAGATGCTTAAGGATACAAAGCCAAAAACCTTTTCGGATTTAGTTCGTATTTCGGGACTATCTCATGGAACTGATGTATGGTTAGGAAATGCCCAGACGCTTATTGAAGAAGGAAAGGCAACTATTTCTACTGCCATTTGTACAAGAGATGATATTATGACATACCTTATTAATAAAGGAATGGACTCAGAGCTTTCCTTTACTATAATGGAGTCTGTTCGTAAGGGAAAGGGACTAAAGCCTGAATGGGAGGAGGCAATGCTTCAAAATGGTGTTCCAGATTGGTACATATGGTCTTGCAAAAAGATTAAGTATATGTTCCCTAAGGCACACGCAGCAGCCTATGTTATGATGGCATACAGAATTGCGTATTTTAAGGTATTCTATCCACTAGCTTACTATGCAGCTTATTTTAGTATCAGAGCCTCAGCCTTTAACTATGAGTTAATGTGTCAGGGTCAGGAAAAACTTTTGTATTTTATGGCAGACTATAAAAAGCGTAATGATTTAGGAGAGCTTTCTCAAAAGGAGCAGGATACTCTTAAGGATATGAAACTGGTTCAGGAAATGTATGCCAGAGGGTACAATTTTACAAAGATTGATTTATATACAGCCCATTCAACAAGATTTCAGGTAGTTGGCGACAGATTAATGCCTTCCTTTAATACTATTGACGGAATGGGTGATAAGGCGGCGGAGGCAGTAGTAGAAGCAGCCAAGGATGGTCCGTTTTTATCAAGAGATGATTTTAGAGATAGGACAAAGGTAAGTAAAACGGTTATAGACTTAATGAATAACTTAGGACTTTTTGGAGATTTACCAGAAAGCAATCAGCTTTCTCTATTTGATTTTTAATATTTAACAAAATGATGTTAGCACTCAATTTAATTGAGTGCTAATTTTTCCTTGACATCTGGATAATAAGTGTTTACAATACATAGTATGTGATTTCAAAATATATTGAAAATAATTTTATAGTGAAAGGAAGTAACAATTATGGCAACAAAAGGTAGTCTTTCAATTAACAGTGAAAATATTTTTCCGATTATAAAAAAATGGTTATATTCAGACCATGACATTTTCTTTAGAGAGCTTATTTCAAATGGCTGTGATGCTATTACAAAGCTTAAAAAGCTAGAGATTATGGGTGAATACCAAATTCCGGAGGATAATGAGTTTAAGATTGAGGTTTTAGTAAATGACAAGGATAAAACTCTTACATTTATAGATAATGGTCTTGGTATGACCATGGAGGAGGTAGATGAGTACATTAACCAGATAGCATTTTCTGGTGCTGCTGATTTCCTTAACCAATACAAGGACAAGACTAATGAGGATCAGATTATAGGTCATTTCGGTCTTGGCTTTTACTCTGCATTTATGGTAGCTGACAAGGTTACAATAGATACACTTTCTTACAAAGAGGGTGCAAAGCCGGTTCATTGGGAATGTGACGGTGGTACAGAGTTTACTATGGATGAGGGCGACAGAACTCAAAGAGGCACAAAGATTACTTTATTCCTTAATGAAGATAGTCTTGAGTTTGCAAATGAATATAGGGCAAAAGAGGTTATTACAAAGTATTGTTCATTTATGCCAACTGAAATATATCTTACAAACGAAACTGCCGAGGAACAGTTTGAAACTATTGACTTTGAAGAGGTTACAGATAAGGATACAGTAGTTGAAACTATTGTTGAGCCTGCAAAGACAGAGGAAAAAGAAAAGGAAGACGGCACAAAAGAGGTTGTAGAGGTAGCTCCAGAAAAGAAGAAGGCTAAGATTAAGAAAAGACCTGTAGCCTTAAATGATACAACGCCTCTTTGGACAAAGCACCCAAATGATTGTACAGAGGAAGAATACAAAGCATTTTATATGAAGGTATTCCACGATTTTAAAGAGCCGCTTTTCTGGATTCATTTAAATATGGATTACCCATTTAACTTAAAGGGTATTTTATATTTCCCTAAATTCAATAACGAATATGATACTCTCGAGGGTACAATAAAGCTTTACAACAATCAGGTATTTATTGCTGATAATATTAAAGAAGTTATTCCAGAATTTTTAATGTTACTTAAAGGTGTTATTGATTGTCCTGATTTACCTCTTAATGTATCAAGAAGTGCACTTCAAAATGATGGCTTCGTAAAGAAGATTTCAGACTATATTACAAAGAAGGTTGCAGATAAATTATCAGGAATGTGCAAAACTGAAAAAGAGTCTTATGAGAAGTATTGGGATGACATTAATCCATTTATTAAATTTGGCTGTATTAAGGACGAAAAATTCTTCGAAAAGATGAAGGATTACATCTTATTTAAAAACCTTGACGGCAAGTACCTTACACTTCCGGAATGTTTAGAGGAAAATAAGGAACATCACGAAAATACAGTATTCTATGTAACCGACGAGGTTGCACAGGGTCAGTATATAAAGATGTTCAGGGATGAAAATATGGATGCTGTAATATTAAAGCACAACATCGACCAGCCATTTATTTCACATCTTGAGCAGAAAAACGAAGGTGTTAAGTTCTTAAGAATTGATTCTGACCTTACAGACAATTTCAAAGAGGAAACAAGTGAGGCTGATAAGGAAGCCTTTGAAAATATAACTAAGGAGCTTACTGAAATATTCAAAAAAGCATTAAATAATGAAGCTTTGGAAATAAAGGTAGAAAACCTAAAGGACGAAAATATTTCATCAATGGTTACATTGTCAGAGGACAATAGAAGAATGCAGGATATGATGAGAATGTACGGTATGGCAGGTATGGATCCATCAATGTTTAGCAGCAAATTAACATTAGTGCTTAATGCTAAAAACAATCTTGTTAAGTTTATTCTGGATAACAAGGACAATGAAAATGTTCCTATGTTCTGCGAACAGTTGTATGACCTTGCTGTAATAAGCCACGAACAGCTTACACCAGAGGCAATGACTAAGTTTATAGAAAGAAGCAACAAGATTATGCAGCTGCTTTGCAATAAATAAAAAATAGTAATTCGACAAAAAGTCAGGCAGATTTGCCTGACTTTTTTGTCGAAAAATTTAGGCAAATTCATACAAAAATGTCGAAAAAGCTATTTACAATATAAACTAAATAAAATATAATGAAAAAGTATATTTTTAAATTTTATATGTTATAACAAAGGCAAACCTATAGTGATGTAGGGAC
>UQCD01000003.1 GCA_900539455.1 uncultured Eubacteriales bacterium | reverse complement strand
ATGTGGGGGCTTCAAAAAGGAAATTGGGAAGCCGGGTAAAGCTGACCGCCTTTTCTGGCTGATGGATATAAATGGTGTTTGTCATATCGTGTTTTGTGGACGGTTAGAAGCCCGTTTCCGGGGGTAGACAGTACTTTCTATTGCCTGCCCCTGTTCTGTGCTTGCAAAGCCTTGTAAATCAAGGACTTTTCAGCCCCTAACTGTCCACACAAGACCTCCTTTTCCGTTCACTTTCTGTTTTCTGCCGCCTGTGAACTCTGGCGGCGTAGTCGGGGCAGTATTTTGCCCGGTTGGATTTAGGGACGAACACACCGCCGCAGACCGCACAGCGTTTCAAGTCCTTATCCCGGAAAATCTCCGCTTCCAGCGTCTTGTCCAGCGGCAAAACCGCCCAGCGGAACCACTTACAGCAGACCGAGAAAGAAACCGTCTGCGGACAGGTGCAGGTGTCCCCATCATCAAGGATCATACAGTTCCCGTCCTCATAACAGCAGCACTCCCGGCGGATAAACGCATTTGCCTGTTTTCTATGCGCCGGGGTCATGCGGTAGGGGGAACCGTCCGGCTTGCACTCTATGGGCGGCAGTCGTTTATATGGGTTCTCTCTCATGTGTTCCCTCCATTTTCCTTAGCCGTTCTCCCCGAAAGGATTTCCGGCGTTGGCACGCTCCCCGCAGCTTCTGGACACTTGTCCCGAAGTGACCTCTGGACAAAGTGTCCAGAAGTCCGGTTCCTTGCGGTGCTTCCCCTGCCGGGGTATCCCATTCGGACGGTCATTCTGTTTTCAAGGTGCGGCTCATCGATGAACTACCCTAAGTCTACACCTAAAAGACCGCCCGCCCTGTATATCCATAAGGTCGGAAATCAGCCCGAAAAACTCTCTATTTCCACGCTCTCGGAATTGTGGTAAAATGGAAGAAACAGAACGGAAAATCAGAATTATGGAGGAAACTATATGACAAAGGAAGAATTTTTAATTCGTATAAAAGAAGATGAAAATTACTCACCTGGCTGGCAAGCTATTGATGACGCCTTTGAGAAACTTTATCCAGGGCAAACCCCAGACCATTTTGGAACAATTCTGACATCAAGAGCAATGATGGGCGGAGATGAATATTTAGACGGATTTTCCATATACAATTCTCCGAAAGGTTACAAGCATTTGGTTACTTATGGAATGACAGTTCTTTACGGTGACGAGGATGCTTTTGGTGGCGAATGGAACGGCTGGGGTTATGAAATGACTATGAAGCTGAAAGAGCATGACACAGAAAGTTGTATGTGGGTGGTTGATATGATGTCTAATTTGGCAAGATATACATATACAACTAATCGTTTTTTTGAAGCAAATCAATACATTAAAGGCAATGGAACCTCCTTGCACATCGGTGCAAATTCTTCAATTACTGCACTTTTATTGGTAAACGATACAGAAGCGAAACCGCAGATGTCTGTGTATGGAAAGACAGAATTTATTCAGCTTGTCGGAATAACTGAATCGGAACTTCAAGCAATTATTGCGGACCGCAATAACATTCCCAAGTTGATTGCCTGCATGGAAGCAGACGGTAATACGGATTTGGTTACAGATATGAGAAGAAGCAAGTCCTATTTCTAATTTCCCATTTATTGAGCAGACAAGGGGGGAGGGCATGGAACTATCCATACAAGAACGATTGAAAGACCTGCGTGTGGAGCGTGGGCTGACGCTGGAACAACTTGCGGAGCAGACGCACCTCTCCAAGTCTGCGCTGGGTAGCTATGAAGCGGAGGACTTCAAGGACATCAGCCACTATGCCCTTATCAAGCTGGCAAAGTTTTATGGCGTGACCGCCGATTATCTGCTGGGGCTATCCCAAACAAGAAATCACCCAAATGCCGATCTTGCAGACCTGCATTTGAGTGATGATATGATTGAACTGCTGAAAAGCGGGCGGGTGGATAATTCCCTCTTGTGTGAACTGGCGGTACACCCGGATTTTCCCCGGCTGATGGCTGACCTCGAAATCTATGTGAACGGTATAGCAGGCAAACAGGTACAGAGTGCAAACGCCATAGTGGACGCTGTAAGCGCAACCATTATGAAGCAGCACAATCCCGGCTTGTCTGACCCGCAGTTAAGACAGCTTATCGCCGCCTATATTGATGATGACAGCTTTTGCCGCTATGTGATACAGCAGGACATAAACAAGATAGCTCTTGACCTGCGGGAAACACATAAGGACGATTTTTTCAGCGTCCCGGAGGACAACCCGCTGGAAGATTTTTTGCAGACCGCCGAGGAAACCGCCAGTCCAGACAGCGACCCGGAGCAAGCAGCTTTGGCGTTTATCTGTAAGCGGCTCAAATTGAATTTGAAGAAGCTGTCCGAAGAAGAAAAGAAGTGGCTGAAAAAGATTGCACAGAAGTCGGACTTGCTGAAAAATCCAAATCCACAGCGGGGGAGGAAATGAGAGAACGATAAAACGGAATTTTAGAGAGGAGAAGTTGCGTATGAACCATAATATAAACTTAAATATTCATTATAGTGCACCTAAAGAAATATGGGAAAAGATAGGCAAAATATATGAATCAATGCCCTACTGGGGGGAGACAAAAATGGACCTCAATGGATAGGAAAAGATGTAGATTTATGGGCTTCTGTTGAACCAAGTGGAATACAGATTGCTGGGATAATGCCTGATGATATTTGGAAAGAATGGTATAGTCTACTGAAAAAAAGATTAACAGAAGTTTTAGGGTATGAAATTGGTGAACCTGAAGAAGGGTATGATTTTAAGTATTTTGACTAACTAATTTTCCATTTATCGGGGAGATAGCAAAGCCAGCCGAGCCAGTCAACGGTCAAGATGAACGGCGCACAAATACGCCGCCGTTGACAGTCCCGCCCGTCTTTGCTGACAGGCAATCAAGGCGGGAAAGCCCTAAAATGGCTTTCCCGCCCATTCCGATTTTGAGAAGAAAGTCCGTCCGCTTTTTCGTGAGTGTGGCTATCCGATTGGGACACTTTGTCCCATAGTCCGGCATAGGTCGAGGGACGGGGGCTTTCATATCCGCCCTGTCTGCTGATGAAACCAGTCCTGCGCTTGCGGCTCCACGCCACGCAATCACAGCCCTGTTTTCCTGCTGCTTCAAATGCCCTTGCCCTCCCTGGTGGCAACCGCATTTTCGCAGCAACGCCGACAGAGCGTATAACACACTACACTTTGCAAGCAAAGTCGTGTGCCAAGGGGTAAGCCCCTTTGGAAACCCCAGACAACAAAACAGGCTGAATATCTCGCACTTCCCCGGTGCTTGATATTCAGCCTTTATTTGTTGTCAGCAGCCCCCGTTTCGTGGTCTGCGTGTAGTTCCTTGTAAACTGACTTAAGTGGACTTGCAAATATCATATAGTATTTGGCTATATCCTCTTTTTTATTAAAAAAGGATGTGGTATAATAAATTCAGTTTATTATTTGAAATGTAAGTGTATTAATTAATATATTAAAGCAATTAAGAAAAGGACAAAAAGTATGAAAACTATTTTAAAGTACGAGCAGATAATCAATGAGGCTCTTCGCTCTGCACTTGATTATGAAACACCAGACGAAGAAATTAATGAGTTTATAAGATTTTTCGGAAAACATATTCATTCAGATAGAATTTATATTTTTGAGGATGATTGTGATAATCATGTTACAAATAATACATATGAATGGTGTGCTGATAGAATTATACCACAAATAGATGCACTGCAGGGTGTAGATATGGATGTTATTGGATGGTGGTATGAAACCTTTGATTCGGGAAAAAGCGTAATTATTCCGGATGTGTCAATATTAGAGGGAAATCATCGATTATCTTATCAGATATTAAAAGCACAAAATATTAAAAATTTAGTGGTTTGTCCTTTGAGATATAAAGGAGAGATAAGAGGCTTTTTCGGAGTGGATAATCCACCAGAGAGAGATTATGAAGCGCTTACTGTGTTTCTGGATATGATAGGAGCTGTGCTTATCTCACTTTTAAAAATAAGAAACTCCTTTAGAAAATCTAACTATGAAGCAAAGCTTAGCAGCTATTCTGCTTTGGCAGAAATATATTTGTTAATGTCTTTAATTGATTTAAAGACAGGTAGATTTAAAATAATTAAGAGTAACAAATTTATTGATGAATGTTGTGATAAAAATGAAAAGGATAATTATAGCAGACAGATTGGAAATGTTATAAAAAGACTCTGTCTTAGAAAGTACCACGAAGAAATAGCAACTTTTACTGATGTATCTACTCTGGAGGAAAGATTAGAAAATTGTAATACAGTTGCACATGTATTTAAAGGAAAAATATCAGGCTGGTGCAGAGAACGCTTTATAAAGGTAGATAATGATGAAGAAGGAAAGCTGTGGCATGTACTATATTGTATAGAAGATATTGATAAAGAAAAAACAAGAGAGGACAGACTTATATATTTGTCTGAAATAGATAGTATGACAGGCGTATGTAATAGAGGCAGTGGTGAACGAAAAATATCAAGACTGTTAGAGGCAGGTGTAGGAGGAATGCTGCTGCTAATAGACTGCGATAAATTTAAGTCTATAAATGATACTTATGGTCATATTGTAGGAGATGCAGTTATTATTGCTATTGCAGAAACCCTGCAAAAGGTATGTGGACCAAGAGATATAGTTATGCGATTAGGGGGAGATGAATTTGCGATGTTTATACCTAAACTGGTAGGCAAAGAGGAGGCAGAGGCGTTTTTTAAACAGCTATTTACAGAAATATCACAAATCTATATTGCAGAAATGGGAGATAGAAAAATATATGTAAGCTTAGGAGCAGCAATCTGTGAGGAAAATCAGGGAGCAACCTTTGATGAATTATATAGGAAAATGGACAGTGCAATGTATGAAAGCAAGAAAGTGGAAGGCTACTGTGCTAGGATATATTAGGAAAAAGAAAAAAACAAGAGGCTAAAATGTGATATGCCCCTGTCTGCTTGACAGGGGCATATCACATTTTAGCCTCTTGTTTTTGTATATTAAAGCATATGAGCGCGTAATTCCTCGCCTGAAAGTGGGCTAAGATATGCAGGTGCAATATCAAATACTGTCTTACAGCCAGATACTCCTTCGTTTGATAAGCGGTTAATTGCTCTGGCAAAGGATAAAATAACCGAAGATGTAAATTCAGGATTTGAATCTAATTTTAAGCTATATTCAATAATATGCTTGTGTTCCTTATTTAAGCCTGTAACACCTGTACGGAAAACAAAGCCACCGTGAGGAATTTCAGAATGGTTTGCATTGAATTCTTCCTCTGAAATAAAGTGTACTGTTGTATCATAATCAGCAAAGTAGTTTGGCATTGTTTTAATGTCATTTTCTATCTGGGCTAAATCAGCACCTTCCTCGGCGACAACAAAACACTCTCTAATGTGCTTCTGTCTTGTTGTAAGCTCTGGATTGGCACCACTTCTTACTGCTTCTAAGGCTTTCTCTACAGGAATAGTATACTGCTTTCCATTCTTTACGCCATTTACTCGTCTGATAGCATCTGAATGTCCTTGACTTACGCCCTTGCCCCAGAAGGTATAATCCTTTCCCTCTGGTAAAACAGCAGAACCATATAATCTCATAAGTGAAAACATACCTGGGTCCCATCCGCAAGAAATAAGAGCAACATGACCATTTTCCTTTGCTATCTTATCAACCTTCGCAAAATGCTCAGGAATCCTTGCGTGAGTATCAAAACTATCAATTACATTAAAATACTTTGCATATTCAGGTGTCTGTTCAGGTAAATCTGTTGCGGAACCACCACAAAGCACTAATACATCAATTTTATCCTTTAACTTTTCGATGTCATCTACCGAATATACTTCAACGCCATCCGTAGCAGGTTTTATTGAAGCAGGATTTCTTCTTGTAATAATACAGGAAAGAACCATATCATCATTTTGTCTAATTGCACTTTCTATACCTTTTCCAAGGTTTCCGTATCCTAATATTCCGATTTTCATATTAGTCCTCCTTAAGCTTTAGTAGAAAAACAAATATTTTTCCGTAAACAATATACTACATTTTTTACAAAAAATAAATAAAAAAATAGAGTAATGGTTGTAAAAATAAAATATAAATGGTAGTATACCAATAGAAAAAAAGGAGGTGAAGAACATGGACAGTTGCGATAGTTCGGGGCAGAATTTGATTTGCACAAAAAAATATATGTTTTCAGAGTGGGACTGTCTGTGTTCTTAATCTAGGAGCGTGTTTTTTTGCTGCACTTAAATTAGTCCTTGAGATAATTAAAATTTATACAAGGAGGAATTAAAGTGAAAGAATTATTAAAAGAATCAACATTTGAAAATGAGCTTGTAGAGATTTTCAGAAGCAACCTATCTAAAGAGGAGCTTTTAGATAAAATATCAAATTATCACGAAAATGATATTGCAGGGGCATTAGAAAAATTAAATACTGAGGAGAGAAAAAAGATTTACCCAATATTAGGGGAAGAAATGGTATCTGATATATTTACCTATATTGAGAACCCAGACGAATATCTTACTGAGTTACAGCCAGAGATGATGGTAAAGGTTCTTTCAAAGATGGACGCTGATGATGTAGTAGACATATTAGATGAAATGGAGGACGAGGATAAGAGCCAGATTGTTGGTATGCTAGATGAGGAAACAGGAAATGACATTAAATTGATTTTGTCATACTCTCAGGACGAAATTGGTAGTAAAATGACAACCAATTTTATTGAGATTTCAAAGAACTTATCTATCAGACAGGCAACTAGGGAGCTGATTACCCAAGCGGGTGAAAATGACAATATTGGTACAATTTATGTTGTAGATGAAAATGGTGATTATTATGGTGCTATTGATTTAAAGGATTTAATAATAGCCAGGGATGGTGCAAATTTGGAAGATATTATTAGTACTTCATATCCTTTTGTTAATGACCATGAACTTATAGCCGATTGTATAGAACGAATCAAGGAATACGAGGAGGACTCTATTCCGGTAGTAGCTGAAAATGGAAAAATATTAGGTGTAATTACTTCACAGGATATAGTAGAGGTTGTAGATGATGAAATGGGTGAGGATTATGCAAAGCTTGCTGGTTTAACAGCTGAGGAGGATTTAAACGAAAAAACCACAGAAAGTATGAAAAAAAGATTGCCTTGGTTGGTTATTTTATTGTTTTTGGGAATGGCAGTATCCTCTGTGGTTGGTGTGTTTGAAACTGTAGTTGCAGTTTTGCCAATAGTTATCTGTTTCCAGTCACTTATTTTAGATATGGCGGGAAATGTAGGAACCCAGTCACTTGCCGTAACTATTCGTGTTTTAATGGACGAAAATCTTACTACCTCAGAAAAATTTGCTTTAGTAATTAAAGAAACGAGGGTAGGTCTGGCAAACGGCTTATTTTTAGGAATATTAGCATTTATATTTATAGGTGTTTATATTATTGTGTTTAAGCATAATACAGTTACCAATAGCTTTCTTATATCAGGCTGTGTAGGGGTATCATTGCTGGTTGCAATGATTATATCAAGCCTTGTAGGAACACTTATACCAATGCTGTTTCATAAAATTAAGATAGACCCGGCGGTTGCTTCAGGTCCATTAATTACCACAGTAAATGATTTGGTGGCAGTTGTTACTTATTATGGGTTAGCATGGGTACTTCTCATAGAAGTATTCCATTTAGGCTAGACAATGAAGATTGAAGGCTTATAGTGTACAAGCTGCTAATTTAATATTGGCAGCTTGTATTTTAATACAAAAAATTAAATTGATATATTCATGGAGGGGTTTTATAATATAGGACGAAGAAAAACTTTTGCAGCATATTTGAGGAGGATACCTTAGTGAGTCAGCCAAATGACAAGATTATTGAGTTAATCAACATTACAAAAAGTTTCGAGGATGGATTTAGTGCAGTAAGCGATTTTAATTTGTCCATAGAAAAAGGAGAGTTTGTAACTTTTTTAGGACCGTCAGGTTGTGGTAAAACTACAACCCTTAGAATGATTGCAGGCTTTGAGCTTCCTTCAGAGGGACAAATATTGTTAGACGGAAAGGATATTAGTAAGCTTCCACCAAATAAAAGACCTATTAATACAGTATTTCAAAGATATGCTCTATTTCCACACTTAAATATATTTGATAATGTAGCGTTTGGGCTTAAGCTAAAAAAGCTTCCTAAGGACGAAATCAATAAAAAAGTAAAAAAAGCTCTTGAAATAGTAGATTTAGAGGGATTTGAAAAAAGAAAAATTTCTACACTTTCCGGAGGACAGCAGCAAAGAATTGCTATTGCCAGAGCTATTGTCAATGAGCCGGAAATCCTTTTATTAGACGAGCCGTTAGGTGCGTTAGATCTTAAAATGCGTAAGGAAATGCAGCTGGAGCTTAAAAATATGCACGAAAGACTTGGCATTACCTTTATATATGTTACCCATGACCAGGAAGAGGCTCTTACAATGTCTGACAAAATAGTAGTTATGTCAGAAGGAAGAATACAGCAGGTAGGTACACCTGAGGATATTTATAATGAGCCTAAAAATGCCTTTGTTGCCGATTTCATTGGTGATAGTAATGTTTTTGGTGGTGTAATGACCGACAAGCTTAAGGTTAGATTTTGCGGACATGAATTTGATTGCGTTGATGATGTTGAAAAGGGTACTATGATAGATGCTGTAGTCCGACCAGAGGATATTATTATAACTACTTGTGAAAAGGGTATGATACAAGGTGAAATAGTATCAGTAATATTTAAAGGTGTTCATTATGAAATTACCATATTGTCTGGCAAAAATGAAATAGTTGTACAGACTACAAAGAAGGCAGAGGCAGGCGAAAAGGTAGGCTTGATAATAGAGCCTGACGGAATTCATGTAATGCTTGCCGAGCATACAATAAACAGAATAGAGTCTGGAATAAATAAACATTACAAGCTGGAATTTCTTGACGGAGAGCTGGCTTGTGATTTAACAAAGCTTATTCCGGGTGCAGGCTACAATGAGAACGGAGTGTTAGTAGATGCTCATAAGGACGAGGTGGATATAGAAAAGCTGAAGGTAATTATATCTATAAAGCCTGAGGATATTGAAATGAGTGATGATGAGGAATCAGGTATTATTTGTGGACATATTATCAGCCTTATATATAAGGGTGACCATTACAGCTATGTAGTGCGTACGGATGATGATATAGATATTGTTGTAGATGATGAGGATCTTTGGAATATGGACGACTATGTAAGCCTAATTATTCATGAAGATAGCTTTAAATTTTCTCTAAAAAAATAGTGTAAGTGTAAGAAGGTAAATTTTACAGCTTACTAATGTAATTAGATTGTTTGTTGTATATCATTAGCAATCTTATTAGAAAATTGAAAAGGAGAACTTGGATGAATAGGATACGATTAAATAGGAAGCATTTAGGTATTCCATATGGTTTGTTTCTACTTTGTTTTGTAGTAGCACCACTTTTAGTTATAATATTTTATGCGTTTACAAACGCATCGGGACAGTTTTCAGTAGACAATCTGATTGGCTTTTTTACAAGTCCCAATACAATAGGAACCTTGTTTTACAGTATGGGAATAGCTATTGTAACCACCTGCGTATGTTTGTTGATAGCTTATCCTATTGCATATATTCTTGCAAGAAGCAAAATGCGATACAAATCTACAGTAGTGCTTATATTTGTATTGCCTATGTGGATTAATTTTACTCTTAGAATAACTGCATTAAAGGAAATACTTACAATAATTGAAGGAAATCTTGCATATTATCCCTTCCTTAATACAATAATAGGAATGACCTATGATTTTCTTCCGTTTATGATTTTACCAATGTATACCACCTTATTAAAGCTTGATAAAAGCTTATTAGAGGCAGCAGCAGATTTAGGAGCAAGTCCTGCAAAGATATTCTGGAAGGTGACACTTCCATTGTCCCTGCCGGGAATTATAAGCGGCGTTGTAATGGTATTTTTGCCATCAATGACTAATTATGTAGTATTAGATATGCTTTATAACAGCACATATATTATGGGCAGTCTTATTGGCAGCTATTTTGCAGCATATGACTGGCATAATGGCTCAATGATTTCATTAATATTATTAGCAATTATTTTAATATTTACTATTTTTACTAATAGATATGAGGATGAAGATAATACAGGAAGAGGAGGTGCTATATTATAATGAAGAAAACATTAAAGATAATATTTTTTGCATTAGTAGTTTTATTTATATACGCACCAATATTAGTATTAGCTGTATATAGCTTTACTGATTCGGCAAATATTGGACCTATACATAATTTTTCACTTAAAAATTATAAGACATTATTTACCAGTGAAGAATTAACAGGAATGATTACAGGCACAGTATTTCTTGCATTTGGCTCGGCTATAATTGCTACTATACTTGGAACTTTGGGAGCTTTGGGAGCTTTTTACAGTAAAAAGTTTTCAAAGGTGGCAATGAACTCAATGAATCAGATACCTGTTGTTAATGCAGATGTAGTTACAGGCTTTTCTATATGTATTTTGTTAATTGTGGTAGTTGGCATTGACAAAAGCACATATATTCCTTTAGTAATAGGTCATATAGTATTATCAGCACCGTTTGTATATTTGTCGGTAGTACCAAAACTAAAGCAGATGGATAACAGTCTGTATGAGGCAGCAATGGATTTAGGAGCTTCGCCACAAATGGCACTTAGAAAGGTAGTTATACCACAGATAGCACCAGGTATTATATCTGGCTTTGCATTAGCAGTTACCTTGTCCTTGGATGATTATTTTATTACCAGCTATACAAAACCAGCTACCTTTGACACTATCAGCACCTATGTTGTAAATGCCACAAAAGGCTCTCAGACAGATATAAAAACAGCCTTGTGGGCATTATCTACGATTATTTTTGTAATAGTAATATTAATAGTAGTTTTGGCAAATTTAAAATCTAGCAGAAAAGCTAAAGGATAAGAAATGAAAAAGAAAATTAACACAATTATAAAAAAGGTTGTAGCTGTATCTATGGCAGTATTCACAGGCTGTATGCTTATTTCTGCAAATGTAGTTAAGGGTGCAACAGCCGCAGAAGGTGATGAGGTTATAAAACTTAGAGTATGTAACTGGGAGGAATATATTGATTTAGGCGGCTGGGACGAGGACGAACTAATCGATTTGGAAAATGGTACAGAGATTTTTGGCGAAAATTCCATGATTAAGGATTTTGAGGAATGGTATTACAAAACCTATGGAAAAAAAGTTGAAGTAGAATATTCCTGCTTTGGTACTAATGAGGATTTGTACAACCAGCTTACAATGGGGGACACTTATGATTTGGTGTGTCCTTCAGATTATATGATAATGAAGCTTATGGCAGAAGGTGCTTTAGAGCCTTATTCAGAGAAGTTTTATGATACAAGTATAGAAACTAACTATTATGTAAAGGGTGTTTCTCCTTATATAAAAGGTGTTTTTGATGAAAATGAAATAGGTGGAGAGGCGTGGAGTAAATATGCAGCAGGCTATATGTGGGGTATTACCGGGATTTTATACAATCCAGAAAAAATGACTAGAGAGGAGGCATCTACCTGGTCTGTCTTTGGTAATGAAAAGTTTAACAGACAGATTACCTTAAAGGATAATGTAAGAGATACTTATTTTGCTATTCTAGGAATAGTTAAAGCAGATACACTTATGGATAATACCTTTGTTTCAGCAGTTAATTATAATGAAATGCTTACAAAGGAAATGAATGATGTTAGCAGTGAAACTATTGGTAAAGTGCAGGATAAGCTTCAGGACATAATGGGAAATATTTATTCTTTAGAAACTGATAGTGGCAAGGCTGATATGGTTACAGGCAAAATTGTAGCAAATTATCAATGGTCAGGCGATGCTGTTTATGCAATGGATCAGGCAGAGGAGGACGATGTCTATCTTGAGTTTGTAGCACCTAAGGAATGTACAAATCTTTGGTTTGACGGCTGGATAATGTTAAAAAAGGGCATTAATGGTGACAGCGAAAGGAAGCAGGCTGCCGAAGCCTTCGTTAATTTCCTTTCAAGACCAGACAATGCTGTAAGAAATATGTATTATATTGGTTATACATCAGTAATTGCTGGTGAGGATAGTACAGTATTTGATTATCTTAACTGGTGCTATGGAGCAGAGGAGGATAGTGAGGAAATAATTGAGTATCCTGTAGGCTATTTCTTTACTGGAGATAATGAGGATGAAAATTATGTAATAGCTACAGATTCCTCACAGGTAGACAGACAGCTATATGCTCAGTACCCATCAAGTGAAACTATTGAAAGGGCAGTAGTAATGCAGTATTTTAATGATGATGAAAGCAAGGAAATTAATCAGATGTGGATTAATGTAAGGTGTTTTAATATAGCTGATGTGCCTATATTTGTGTGGGGGATTATAGGTGGAGTTGTAGTTATAATAGTTGCTTTGATTATAAGAAAAAAGGTTAATGGTAGATAATTTATATACAACACCATATTAAGGTAGCAATAGATGAGTAAAAGCTTATAGGGAAACATAAGTAAAATGTTTCCCTATAGCAAAATGAGAGGAAAAATATATGAAGAGAAACAAAATTATTACATTGAGTATAATATTAATAGTAGCAGCAGGTATAGTAGGCATTTGCTTTTTAATTGGGATTTTTAAAATACCTAAGTTAAATAATAATGAAGAATCTGATATGGATAGAATGAAGAAAATAATGGAAACAACCAGACCTACAGATGTTTTTGTATTAGGAAAAGAGATTCTGTTTGAAACAGAAATTAAAGTCAACAATATATCAAAGTTGTCAGAAGAACAGATAAAATCAAATAGGGATTATAAGGTAGTAATTATTAATGATTTAGACAGTGCTGTGAATTTGTCAGATGAAGAAATAGAATATGCCAGTGAGCTTATGAATAAAAATGGATATTGTATAATATACTTAGGAGAAAAATATTCGTCAACTTGGGACAGACCAGAACAAGGGATTGCTAATCTAAGTGGAAATTTAAGCTATGTATACTACTCGTGGGACGGACAACCTACTAGAAATATAGGAAATTGGTTACAAAGCGATAATGATGAGCTGGAAAAATATCCTTATATGTTAGGGCAGGCATTAATGTATAGTATTGAGGATTATTTGTTATCTGGTGAAGTGTGATTTTAGTGAGGAGTGCAAATGATAGAAATTAACAATTTAATTAAAGAATATAATACAAGTAAAAAAGTGGTACACGCATCAAATGATATAACATATCAATTTAAAAGCAATGGCTTGCATTTTATATTAGGAAAAAGTGGCTGTGGGAAAACCACATTGCTTAATATACTGTCTGGATTGGACTCATATGATTCAGGTAGTGTTATTGTTAATGGATATAATATAAGTAAATTAACTGAGAAGGAGTTGGATAATTATAGAAATATTCATATTGGAATTATTTTTCAAGATTTCAATCTTTTGCAGGATATAAATGTTTATGACAATTTGAAAATTGTTTTGAAGCTTCAAGGTTCAAAGTGTGATGAAAAAAATAAACTAGAGCAGGAAGATATAAAAATTGAACAAATATTAAAAGAGGTTGGTTTAGAAGGGTATGAAAAAAGAAAGGTAAGTGAACTAAGTGGTGGAGAAAAGCAGAGAATAGCCATTGCTAGATGTCTTTTGAAAAAGACAGATATTATTTTTGCAGATGAACCAACAGGAAATCTGGATAAAAAAACCGGGGAAGCTATTCTGGATTTGTTGAAACAAATTTCTAAAAATCGTTTAGTAATAGTTGTTTCACACGATAGAGAAGCAGCATATAAATATGGTGACAAAATAATACATATGTCAGACGGAAGAATAGTTAGTGATGATAAGGGCGAAAATAATCAGATTCTATATTCCTTTAATATTACAGATAATAAAAATATCTCTAAAGACTTTGAAAATTTAGATAAAATGAAAATGTTAGAAGTAGTTAGTAAATATATTGATAATTCCCAAATGGAGGGTGAATTAGTAATAAAGGATATAGTAAAAAATGAAAAAACACATATAGAGGAAGAAAATAGAGCAGCAGAAGAAGAAGAAACAAAAAGAACAGATGTACAAGCATACAGGCTGTTAAACAAATATAAATTAAAATTATCATATTTGTTTCTAAAAAAAAGAAAGCTAAGATTTTTATTTACAACCATTTTATTAGCACTAACTTGTGTTTTGCTATATTTTTCACTGTACATATCGTTCTATGAAAAAAATACTATAATGGTTAAATATTTAGATGAAAATAAAGTTGAATTATTACCTGGCTATTTACAGTGCAGCTATGAGGATGATTTTTACAACAATATAACTAATGATGTTTCATCGGGTAAATATTTGTATGAAATGCTATCCTCACAATTATCAGAGTATGCTTCAATCAGCAAAGTGGTATTTGATAATATAATGGAAAATGGTGATTTGTCTGTATATAATGCGACTATGTTCTTTGTAGAGGATAATAAAGCATACCCTGAAAAAATAAAAGGAAATATTCCGGAAAACCTACACGAGATAGTAATATCAGATTACATTGCTAGTAAATTAAATGCAAAATTAAACGATACATTAATATATAATGAATTAAGTTTGAAAATTGTAGGAATATATGAAACTGATTATAAGGAGATTGGTCTACAGCATAAATTGAACTATGGCTATAGTAATCCAATATTTGATTTTGATTGTATATATAAATATTTTGCAACATTTGTAAGTGAGGAATTATTAGAAGAAGTTAAGAGTAGAACAGAATCAATAGAAATACAAGCTGGTGATTTTCTGAAAAGAAAGCAAATTCTTCAATATTTAGAGTCTTATGTTAGTGTTGCTGATGTAGGAGTTATTAGTAAGGATGATTTATTAGAGGGTAGAATGCCGGAAAATAATAATGAAATATTAATTTCGGTAGATTACGCAGAAAAATACGACTTACTAAACAATAAATATAGTAGTAGTCAATGGAATTTTTCAGATATATATAAGGCTTCGTATGAAAATACTTACAGTAATATGTTAAACCTGTATGACTATTATAAAGAAGGAATTGAAATTGTAGGTATAGTTGCATATTTGCCTGAGCAGATACAAAGAGATTTTTATGTTTATGAAGACAAATGGAAGGAAATAGTTAATGACTATTATCAGTATTATTATGGTAGTTATATAGTTAATGCTGATAGCCAATACTATAATGAAATTATAGAAAATGCCGATAAAACAGGAATATATTTTAATGAACCAGCTATAAACAATATTTTAGATTTTGATAATTTAATTAACGAAATTAAACCAATACTTTATCTTATACTAATAATATCTATGGCTATAAATTTTATTATGATAGGAACTTTTATACATATATCAATAAATGAGAATAAGAAAAATATTGGAATATTGCGTTCATTGGGAGTTACAATGAATGATTGTATTCAGATATTTGCATTAGAATTTTTGATTATGTTTATATGCTCTGTTGTAATAGTAGTACCTATTATTATAAGAATTATTTCAATGGCTAATAATATGTATATGGATAGCTTGGAGGAAATAAATTATTGTATTATAGATAAAAGCTATATAATTTTTGCAATTATGTTTTTAGTGGAAATAACAGTTAATGTTTTATCAATATATATTCCAATAAAAGCCATTAGAAAAAAGAAAGCAATAGAGATTATTAATGACAGATAAAACATATAGTCTAAAATCTTGACATAAATGTAAGTTTTTTATATACTTAATGTGTAGAAATGGATTTTTACGCGTCTTATATCTGAACAAGGAGGTGATTCAGATGGTTAGCAGTGCATATACATATTACCTGACAAATTATGTTGGAAAAGAAACATCCAAGTATGACACTCATAAAAAGAGTGAGCTGCGTGATGTTTATAATAGAATGGTCAAGGTAAATAAAAATTCTTCCCTTTACAAAATATCTGAAAGTGAAGATGTTAAAAAGTATGCTATTGATTTAAAAGAAATTGCCCGTTCAATTTCAAATGTAGCATCTGAATTATCCGAAAATGAAAACCTTGATTCAGGCTTTCTTAAAAAGAAAGCAATATCTAGTGATGATACTACCATTGCTGCAAAGTATATTGGCAGTGACCAGCCTGACACAGTACCAACAGAGCTTAGAATAAAGGTACAATCATTGGCAACAGGTCAGGAAAATATAGGCAATTACCTAAATCAAAATGAAATGGGTATGAAAAAAGGCTCATATTCGTTTGATTTTTCCATAGGTGAATATGCTTATGAGTTTCAGTTTAATGTAAAAGCAGGCGAAACCAATAGAGATGTACAGGACAAATTGACAAGGCTGATTAATAAGTCAAATATTGGAGCAAAGGCTACAGTTGTAGAGGATAGCTTAAATAGAAGTGCATTAGCTATAAAGTCTGATAGTACAGGTATAACAAATTATAATGGAAAGATTTTCAATATTACTAACAATAAATTAAGTGAAGCAGGTGACGCTGTTTCATATCTGGGAATTGATAAGATTGCTAAAGAGCCTGCAAATGCCCAGTTTACAATTAATGGAATAGAAAAGTCATCTTCTTCAAATACCTTTACTGTTGCAAAACAGTATATAATAAATTTAAAGAAAACAAACGATGCTGAGGTAGTGATTGGTCTTAAACCGGATTTTGATGCTGTTATTGAAAATGCCAATGAATTAATAGAAAAATATAATTCATTAGTAGATTTGGCAGCAAACAGAGTAGGTGATGGATATGAGGCAGAAAGACTTTACAGAGATATTAAAGGTATTACTTCATATTACAAGGATTCCCTAGACTCGGCAGGCTTTAAGGTTGGCGGGGACGGAAAGATAAAGGTAGACGAAGCATTGCTTATTCAGTCTGCAAATGAAGGAAATTTAAAGGATAGTCTTGCAAGCTTAGGTTCCTTTAAGAAAACCTTACTTAACAAGGCAAATAATATTTCTGTTAATCCAATGGCTTATGTAGATAAAAAGCTGATTAGCTATAAAAATCCAATAAACAACTTTAATAGTGTTTATATGACATCTATATATAGTGGAATGATGTTTAACGGATATGTGTAAAAAATATTTTATGGGATAGACTAAATTGAACTATTGTGCTAGTATAAAGTAGCCAGTGCTACTTGTACTAGCATTTTGATTTATCTATTTTTTAAAGGAGATTTTTTATGAAAAAAAGAATTTTTACAATAGTAGCAGCACTTACACTTGCATCACTTTCTTTGGCAGGCTGTGGCAGCGATGACACAAAGGAAACTACAACTGTTGCAGGAAATAACAGCTCAGTTAGCCATGAAGCAAAGGGTTATATTTTTGAAGCTGATGGAGTAAAGGTTGGAATGGATATGGAGGCAGCTCCTATTATTAAAGCCTTAGGTGAACCTAAAAATTATTTTGAAGCAGCTAGCTGTGCATTTGAAGGCTTAGATAAAATGTATGGATATGGCAGCTATGAGGTAGATACTTACGAATTAGAAGGGAAGGATTATATCTCAGGTGTTATTTTTAAAGATGATATGGTATCAACTCCAGAAGGTGTTTCAATAGGCAAGACTAAGGACGATATGATAAAGGCTTATGGTGATGGCTTCAAGGAAGAACAGGGAATGTTAGTATATGAAAAAGAAGGAACAAAGATTAAGTTTGTAGTAGATGCAAATAATGAAATTACATCAATTACTTATTCATCAACTATATTAGACAAATAAAGAGTTTAAAATATAAGAATATAGGCAAATATAAAAGAAAATATTTAAAATAATGTCAGGCAATCCTATACAGTGTATATAGTAAGGCTATAGGATTGCCTGACATTATTGTCATATAAACTACGACAGAAATTATAACAATTTAAGGAGGACATCTACTTCCTTGCGAGGTGGCATAGCCGGTTTTTCATCATAGCAGCCAAGAGCAATTACTGAGATTACTTCTTCTGTATCTGGTACATTAATTGCCTCTGAAAGCTTTTCTTCATCATAAAGCCCCATAATTACACTGCCTAAGCCAAGTTCATTTGCCTTTAGAGTAAATAGCATATTTGAAAGACCACAATCATACATTTGCCAGCCTTTACCCTTTGCAGAGTCAAATTCACCATCTCTTGTGTAACCAGAACGGTTTTTAACTACAGTACATACTATTAAAATAGGTGCTGATAAAGCAGCAGGGTGATTTCTTTCGTTAAGTGCAGATACAACCTTAGCCTTAACATCAGGAGATTTTACGGCATAATAGCGGGTAACCTGGGTGTTTTTCCAAGAAGGTGCATATTTTGCAGCATCAACAAGCTGTGATAAAGCTTCGTCAGAGATAGGCTTGTCATTGAAGGCTCTGACACTTCTTCTAGTTTCAATACAATTTTGTAATTCCATAATATTGTCACCTCGTATAATTTAGTTTACTAAATAATAGCATAAAAAAGAAAATAGCACAATTTAAATCCTATTGAAAAAGTATGATTTATAAATTATAATAATATATAAAATTGATTATGAAAGGAAGCCGTAATAATGAGAGTTTCTACAAAAGGCAGATATGCCTTGATTTTAATGCTTGATATTGCCTGCCATTCTAATGAAAAACCAGTAAGCATAAAAGATATATCAGCAAGACAGCATATTTCAGATAAATATTTAGAACAGATTATCGCAATTTTAAATGGAGCAGGCTTTGTAAAAAGTGTTAGAGGACCACAAGGTGGATATTTGTTAAAGAAAAAGCCAGAGGAATATACAGTGGGAATGATTTTAAGATTGACTGAAGGGTCATTAGCACCAGTTTCCTGTGTTGAAGATGATGAGCCGGGATGCGACAAAATAGATGGTTGTGCTACTTATAGAATATGGGACAGACTAAATAAGGCTATTAATGATGTAGTAGATAATATTACCTTGGCTGATTTAGTTGAGTGGCAGATGGAAGAGGCTGACAACTATTGTATTTAGATAACAAGCTTTAAGGCTAGAGAGAAACTTAAGCTATGAATAGTTAAAAGATACAAAACAATTTAAAAATTTAGAAAGTTAAAAATAAAGTTAATGCTTGTGATTTAAACATATTTTATGATGCTAAATCACAAGCATTTTTTGTATATTCTATTTTATGTTGGAAATATAGTAATTTTAGTCGATGGTGTAATGGCATTTTCTTAGCCAGTAGTCTAACTGTATAAAGTACCCTATCATTTGAGGACCAGCCATTAACTGACCATACCAAGGTTTTCCGTAGTCCTTTGGTGCATCTAAAAAGGTATTAACCTTTTTAATATCTATTAAGTCATATAAAGGTGAATTTTTGTCAGCTAAAATATCTCTTAGTCGGTTAGCCAATAATTGCTCATAGGCAGGGTCATAGGTCTTAGGATAAGGACTTTTCTTTCTAAATAAAACTTCAGTTGGAAGTAAGGCTTTGCCGGTTTCTACCAGAAGACTTTTATGAATATTATTGTGACATCTGTATTCCCAAGGAAGGTTGTAGACATATTCCAATATTCGGTAATCGGCAAAAGGTACTCTTGCTTCAAGTCCGGAATACATACTTGTTCTGTCCATTCGGGAAAGAAGAGTTTGCATAAACCATTGAACATTTAGGTAGGTAACCTTTCTGTAATAGGCATCCTCTAAGGTATCACTGGTTAAAAGAGGCGTTGTATTAATAGTAGTTGTATAGGCATCTCTTGAGTAAGCTTCAAGGTCTAAAATAGAAATGATTTCGTCTTTTAAGAAAGCACTTCTTGCCTCAAAATCATAGGACCATGGGAAATTATCTTTATTCATAAGGCTTTGATTATGAAACCACGGATAACCACCAAATATTTCGTCGGCACATTCGCCAGTTAAGGCAACCTTTATTTGCTTGCTTACCAGACTACAAAAGTACAATAATGAAGATTCTACATCAGCCATACAAGGAAAATCCCTTGCATCAACTGCTTTTAACAGGTAATCAGCCTGAATTTCATTATTACATTCGAGATAATAATGATTACTTTTAATATGATTTTTCATAATATCTACAAAAGGTTTATCTTCACTAGATTGAAAAGAGTTTGCTTTAAAATTAGTATGATTATTTACAAAATCAAAAGAGAAGGTGGAAAGCGTTTTATTCTCATAAGACAAATTTCTGGCACAAATGGCTGATACTAGGCTGCTGTCAAGACCTCCTGATAGAAAGGTACAAATAGGTATATCAGAAATCATTTGTTGTTTAATGGAATCATTTATTAAAAAGGAGGTTTTATATAATGCTTCATTATAGCTGTCAGTTACTTCCTTGGCAGTTAATTTCCAGAAAAATTTGGTTTTAGTTGTATAACAACTGCCTGTGGTAGAAGGCTTAACAATAATGTAACTGCCACCCACCAGCTCCTTCATATTAACATAGACCCCATTCCCTGGTGTTTTAGCTGGACCAAGTCCTAGAATTTCCTTAAAGCTATCCTGATTTAGACGGGGAAGTATTCCGTAGGCAAAAAGAGCCTTAGGCTCAGAACCAAAAACGAAGGAGGTAGCCATTTCCTGATAAAAAAGAGGTTTAACTCCCAAATGGTCCCTGGCAATAATTAATTCATCTGTAGCCTCATCATATATGGCAAAGGCAAAAATGCCGTTTAAGGATTGAAAGAAGGAGGTGCCATACATTAAGTAACCCATAAGAATAACTTCTGTATCAGAATCAGTATTAAAGGCAGCTCCCCTGGAAAGCAGTACAGCTTTTAGCTTCTTATAATTATATATTTCACCATTGTAGCAAATTGTTCCACGATGACCATTATAGCAGGCTTGCATTGGCTGATGACCACTTTTTAAATCAATAATAGATAGTCGTGTGTGTGCAAGACCTATATGCTTAGATAAATATATATCATTATCATCTGGTCCTCTATGAGTGATGGATTCTTTCATTTTAATAAGGCGTTTTTGCCATACATCGTCTTTTAAATAATCAAATCCACTCTGATAAAAACCTGCAATTCCACACATGATTGACTCCTTTACTTTAATTCGTTAGAGGTTAATTTACAATTCCTTGTATCTATAAGCTCATAAGGACTTAAAATAACTGGCTGTAATTGTTTATACCTTAGGGCGTTATCAATGGTTTCACAAAGCAGATCAATATGAGCTATCATAGAATTAGGCTTATTTATATAATTATCCTGACCAAAAGGTACAAAATATATATTTTTGGTATTAAGTAGTATTCCTATATTTTTCAAATTCATTCCTAAAGCGTCATTGGTAGACAGAGATATTACAAGAGGCTTGTTGTTTCTGAGATGAGATTTTGCAGCCATTAATACAGGAGTATCAGAAATGCCATTTGCCAGCTTAGATAAGGTATTACCTGTACAGGGTGCAATTACCAAAATATCAAGCATTGATTTAGGACCGATAGGTTCAGCCTCAGGAATGGTTACAATAGGATTTTTGCCTGTTATATCCTTTGCAAGTGCAATAAAGTCATCGCACTTGCCAAAACGGCTGCTGGTATTAGAAGCATTGCTTGAAAATATAGTGTAAAGGTTGGCATTAGTAGCCTTTAGCTTTTTAAGGGCATTAAAGGTCTTTTCGTAGGTGCAGTATGAGCCTGTTAAGGCAATACCGATATTTTTATCATGAAAATCATACTTCATATGATTGCTCCTTCTTATTAAAAATATTTAAAATAGTTTTTCCTATTAATTCTCCAGCAGATTTTGACATGCTTTTTCCTGGAAGCCCTGGAAGTAAGTTGTATTTTGAGGAGGTGTCCCTATACACTTTTTCAAATCCATAAGGTGGTGAGGATATGTCAAAAATATAGCAATTATTATTAATATAGAGAATATTATCGAATGTAAATATGTTGTGTGGCACAGTATTTACAATAATATCAAAGTTTGAAATTCTAATATCAAGGCTTGTAATAGTAGAAAAGTTTAAAGCACAGGCTTTAAGTGCTGTGGAGCTATCATTATCATAGATAGTTACATTACCACCAAGCTTTGAAATAAGTGTTGCAATATGAGTGCCACAGTTTCCATAGCCACAGATTAAGCATTTGCTTTCCAGTATAGAAAATGGAATGGTTGTAATAATGCTGCCTAAGGTTGCCTCAGCTGTTAAATATCCATTGTTCCATACAAAGTAATCATTTTGGGATAAATCTATATAATTAATTTTGTTTTCCTTTAATAATGTAGTACATTCAGGCTTTAATCCATATCCAACCAATGTCTGGCTGGGAAGAAGTGATTTAATAATGCTATAATCCTTAAAAGGAGTAGGACAAATTATTACAGAGTGGGCTTTTAGTTTGTCATTAAAATCTAAATCATCTATATTTACAAAAGAGCAGGTACAGCGTTTATTAACTAAATAGTCATAAAGAGCAGTCTGTCTTTTGTCACCATCTATAATTAAAAAAGAGTATTCCATTATATAACTCCTTTGGAAAAGGTATATGATACTATATGAGAGAAAAAAATAAATGTGAAAAATACATTGACAAAACAGCCATAAAATCATAAACTAAACCATATATTTAAATGCACTGACTAGGAGGAGTAGATACCTGGGTCTTTTTAGAGAGAATGGTCATTAGCTGAAAGAGCGTTTATTGTACTGGGTATTGAAGGTAGCCTACGAGCAGCATTTCTGAACTAATAGTAGGAAATGACGGAGTCATCTACGTTATAGGATATGATAAGACACTTTAAATGAAGGTGGTACCGCGAAGCTTCGCCCTTCACGCTATGCGTGAGGGGCTTTTTTGTAGCAAAAGCCCACTAAGCGAAAGCCATGCTTGCACGAGCTTTCATTTAGTGGGCGCAAGAACAGCGAGAAACGAGTTTCGAGCTGTGCAAAAGCCAATCAAGGAGGCGAAGCCTGCTTGATGAGCGAAAGCCGTGCTTGCACGAGTTTCGAGCTGTTCTTGCACAACTATTTAGGTATTGCAAATTTAAGGAAAAGAAAGGATATATTATGAAAAAGGAATTAGAAAAAAACTATAATCCTGCCGAAATCGAAGACAAGCTTTATAGTGTCTGGCAGGAAAAGAAATATTTTCATGCAAATGTAAATAGGGATAAAAAGCCATTTACAATAGTTATGCCACCACCAAATATTACGGGTCAGCTTCATATGGGACACGCATTAGATAATACAATGCAGGATATTCTTATTAGATTTAAGAGAATGCAGGGCTATGAAGCACTATGGGTACCAGGCACAGACCATGCTTCAATAGCAACAGAAGCTAAAATCGTAGAGGCAATGCGTAAGGAAGGCATTACTAAGGAAGAAATAGGAAGAGAAAAATTCCTTGAGAGAGCATGGGATTGGAAGAAGCAGTATGGTGGAAGAATTGTCAGCCAGCTAAAAAAGATTGGTTCTTCCTGCGATTGGGATAGAGAAAGATTTACTATGGATGAAGGCTGTAATAAGGCTGTAAAGGAAGTATTCGTAAACCTTTACAATAAAGGACTTATTTACAGAGGCGAAAGAATTATTAACTGGTGTCCAAAGTGTCTTACATCTATTTCAGATGCAGAGGTTGAATTTGAGGAGCAGGCTGGACATTTCTGGCATTTAAGATATAAACTTACAGATGGCAGCGGTTACATTAATCTTGCTACAACAAGACCAGAAACCTTATTAGGTGATACTGCTGTAGCAGTAAATCCAAAGGATGACAGATACAAGGATTTAGTAGGAAAAACAGTTATTTTACCAATAGTTCATAGAGAAATTCCTATTGTTGCAGATGATTATGTAGAAATGGATTTTGGTACAGGTGTTGTTAAGATTACACCAGCACATGACCCTAACGACTTTGAAGTAGGACTTCGTCATAATCTTCCAGTAATTAATGTAATGACTGAGGATGCAAAAATCGTTCCAGAATATGAAAAGTATGCAGGAATGGATAGATACGAAGCAAGAAAGGCTATTGTTGCTGATTTAGAGGCAGAAGGTGCATTAATTAAGGTAGAAGATTATAGTCATAATGTAGGTACCTGCTACAGATGTAAGACTACAGTTGAGCCTAGAGTATCAAAGCAATGGTTTGTTAAAATGAAGCCACTTGCAGGTCCGGCTATTGATGCTGTAAAGGAAGGAAAGACAAAGTTCGTTCCAGAACATTTTGATAAAACATATTTCCATTGGTTAGAGGGTATCCGTGATTGGTGTATTTCCAGACAGTTATGGTGGGGACATCAAATTCCAGCCTTTTACTGTGATGACTGTGGCGAAATGGTAGTTACAAAGGAAAACAAGGCAGTATGTCCAAAGTGTGGCAAGGAAATGCGTCAGGATCCAGATACACTTGATACTTGGTTTTCATCAGCTTTATGGCCATTCTCAACACTCGGCTGGCCAGACAAGACAGAGGAAATGGATTATTTCTACCCAACAAGCACACTTGTAACAGGTTACGATATTATTTTCTTCTGGGTAATAAGAATGATGTTTAGTGGTATTGAACACGCAGGCGAGGTACCATTTAATACTGTACTTATACATGGATTAGTTAGAGATTCCCAGGGTAGAAAGATGAGTAAATCTTTAGGTAATGGTATTGACCCGCTTGAGGTTATTGACAAGTACGGTGCAGACGCACTTAGATTTACTCTTATTACAGGAAATGCACCGGGAAATGATATGCGTTTCTATTGGGAAAGAGTTGAAGCAAGCAGAAACTTTGCAAATAAGGTATGGAATGCTTCAAGATTTATTATGATGAATATGCCAGAGGGCAAGCTTGCACCAGTATCAACTGATGAGCTTACTAATGCAGATAAGTGGATACTTAGCAAGTGTAACGATTTAGTTAAGGATGTTACAGAAAACCTTGAAAAATACGAATTAGGTATTGCTGCTGATAAGATTTACAGCTTTATCTGGGAAGAATTTTGTGATTGGTATATTGAAATGGTTAAGCCTCGTTTATATAGTGATGAGGATACAACTAAGAATGCTGTTTTATATACACTTAAAAAGGTACTTATTACATCACTTAAATTACTTCACCCATATATGCCATTTGTTACAGAAGAAATCTTTATAAATTTACAGGACGAGGAAGAGTCTATTATGATTTCTGACTGGCCTGTATATACCGAGGATTTGGCGTTTAAGAAGGAAGAAGAAAGCGTAGAAATTATCAAGGAAGCAGTTAGAAATATTAGAAATCTTAGAGCATCTATGAATGTTGCTCCTAGCAGAAAAGCAACTGTATATGTTGTTTCAGAGGATGAAAAGATTAGAAATATTTTTGAAGAAGGCAGAGTATTCTTTGGTACACTTTCTTATGCAAGCGAGGTAATTGTTCAAAAGGACAAAGAGGGTATTGCAAATGATGCTGTATCAACAATGATTCCGAATGCAGCAATTTACTTACCTTTCGCAGAGCTTGTAGATATTGACAAGGAAATCGAAAGATTAACAAAGGAAAAGGAAAAGCTTGAAAAAGAATTAGCAAGAGTTAATGGTATGCTTTCAAATCCAAACTTTGTAAACAAAGCTCCAGAAGCTAAGATTAATGAAGAAAAGGAAAAGCAGGCTAAGTACGAGCAGATGATGAAGCAGGTAGTTGGAAGACTTGCACAGCTACAGTAAAGTTAAAAGGTAAAGCGTCATAGTCTATGTGTGGTTTATTGTCTGGAAGATAGACATAAGCTCCCTGACTATTTAGAGTAAGTTAAAAATAGTTTATTTAAAATAATGCCAAGCAAGGTTTGTATTGTATTCTATATAAAGATATAGTTTATGGTACTAAACACCTGCTTGGCATTATTATTTTTTAATAATTATTGTTTAGATAATATTCAGATACTTGCATTGGAAAGTATTGAGATATACTATTGATGTGGTTTCTAGTATTTTACAATCAAAGAATGAATTTACATATTAGGTGATAAAGATGAAAAATAAATTAGAAAATGAAAAAGTATTAATTGAAAAAGTAGTAGTAGAGGACGCAAAGGAGCTTTTAGAAATATATGCTCCTTATGTAGAAAATACAGCAATATCATTTGAATATACTGTGCCGGATATAGCTGAATTTAAGGATAGAATTATAGAGATTTCAAGTAAGTATCCATACATAAAGGCTGTTGTGAATGGTAAAATTGCAGGCTATGCTTATGCAAATTGCTTCAAGGGAAGAAAGGCTTATGACTGGTCTGTGGAAACAACAATCTACATAAAAGAAAATTGCAGGCAAATGGGCATTGGCAGAGCTTTATATGAGCACTTGGAAAAAGCTTTAAAGGAAATGGGCATACTTAATATGAATGCCTGTATTGCAAGCCCGGTAAGTGCTGGTGAATATCTTAATGATGACAGCTTTAAATTTCATACAAAAATGGGCTTTCAGTTAGTTGGACGCTTTCATAATAGTGGATATAAATTTAATCAATGGTTTGATATGATTTGGATGGAAAAAATGATAGGAGCTCATACTAATAAGCCGGCAGAGGTGAAATTTAATGGAAGATAAGCTTTTAAATGAAATTGAAAGCTATGGGAAAGGTAGTGGATTTCCTATATATGTAGGGAAAATACAAGAAAATTTTAGAGTATATATGAATAAATCCCTTTTAAGCCAATAAATGGTTTCTAAAGGGATTTATTTATGTTAAAATATAAGTATTATAAGTGCTGATATATTGCGTGATTTAAAATATTTTTACACATAAGGAGGTTTTTATGGAAGAACTTGAAAGATATATACAGGTATTAATTAGTGAGGATTGTATGGAGTGTCAAATTTGTTTAGATAAGCCGGAGGATAATGAGGAAATATATGAGGTTGGCGATATTGTAGAATTTCTTATATCAAAAGGAGTGGTTTTTGGCATAGATGAGCGAAAAATACAAAAAATCCTTGAAGAAGGCGTATATGATACATATGTTACTGTTGCAGTAGGAGAAAAAGCAATAGAAGGCCGTGACGGATACTATTCATATACCTTTGATACAAATCCTAATAAAAAGCCAAGACTTAGAGAAGATGGTACAGTAGATTATCTTAATTTAAATTTATTTCAGACAGTGAGTAAAGGAGATTTAATTGCCAGATATTTTGCAAAAATAGATGGAGAGGACGGTACTAATGTATTAGGACAAAAGATTGTTGTAAAAAAAGGCAAGCATTTATCTCCACTTAGAGGGAAGGGCTTTTTTACCTCTGAGGATTGTATGGAGTATTATGCACTTTATGATGGAAAGGTGGAGGTTACAAATGGCTGCATTAATGTTACCCAGACCTCTATGCTGCCGGGCAATGTAGATTTAAATAGTGGAAACTTAGATGTTAAGGGAGATTTGGATATAATGGGAAATGTTATAACTGGAATGGTGGTTAAAGCCTCTGGAAATGTAACTATAGGTGGTCTGGTGGAGGGAGCATCAATTATTGCTGGTAAGAATGTCCTTATTAAGGGTGGCATACTAGGAGGAGGAAGGGCAAAAGTTGTAGCAGGTGGAAATATATTTGCGCAGTTTATAGAAAATGCAATTATAGAAAGTGGAGATTGTGTACAGGCAAATAGTGTAGTTAATTCTATAGTTACTGCGTACAACGACATAAATATTTTTGGAAAAACCTCCTCTATTATCGGGGGAAGCCTAAAAGCAAACAGAATGGTTAGAACCAGATGTATAGGCAGTATTGGACAGATTACTACCAGAATTAATGTAGGAATGGAGTCAAGTGAGATTGCTTCCCTTAAATATAAAGAAATGAAAAGAAAAGAGGTAGAGGGGGAGCTGCACAAGATTGAAACAGCTATAAATATGATGAAAAATATGTCAGAGCAAAAAGAAATGTTAATGATGCTTACAAGAACAAAGATTGACAGGAATGCAATGCTTACAAATCTTAATAAGGAAATTGAAGATTTACGAATAAGAATGAAACTTGCTGCAAAGGCAGAGGTTATAGCAGAAACAATGGCATATCAGGGAACGATTGTATCTATAGACGGAATCGTTTTAAAGCTGGATAATGATTACGAAAAAATATCCTTTATTAGGAAGAAGGATAAAATTCTTACAAGAATGTATAAGGAGGAAAATGACTAATATAAAATAGCAGCTTTTAAGCTGTCTTATTAGAATATGGTTAATTGTCGCAAAATGCGAAAAATAATAGTTGATTATTTATGCCACAACATTATAATGGTGTTGTGGCATAAATATGCCCATAAAGTAAGATTGAAAATATACAAAACTAGAAAGCATATGTAAGCTAAGAAAGCTTGGGGAATATATATGGCTAAAAAGCATATGTAAAATAAGAAAGCTTAAGACTATAGATGTGGTAAACATTATGAATTATAACGAATGTGTAGAATATATTTTAAGTATACCTAAATTTAATAAGATTAAATCCAATGAAAATTGTGGGAAAATATTAGAAAAGCTGGGAAATCCTCAAGATAAATTAAAGGTTTTTCATATAGCTGGTACAAACGGAAAAGGCTCTACAAGTGCCTTTATTTCTTCAATTTTGCAGAAAATGGGTAAGCAGGTAGGTCTTTTTACCTCGCCTCATCTGGTAAAAATAAATGAGAGAATAAAGGTTAATAATCAAGATATTTCTGACCAAGATTTTTTAAATACAGCACTTCAAATAAAGAAAACAATATATTCCTTATTTGAAGATGAATATGTTCCTACCTTTTTTGAATATATTTTTTTAATAGCTGTTACATATTTTGCAAAGAAGAATGTAGAGTATGCTATTTTCGAGGTAGGTCTGGGCGGCAGGCTTGACACTACTAATATTTTTGAAAAACCATTAGTATCAGTAATTACCAGTGTAAGTATGGATCATATGGAAATACTCGGAAATACTATTGAAGAAATTGCAGCAGAAAAAGCGGGTATTATAAAAAGGGCTGTTCCAGTTGTTTATTTTGGTGATAATGAAAAAGTTGCAAAAATAATAGAAGAAAAAGCAGGCAGTATTAATACAAGAACTATAAAGGTGCTTTCAAAGGATATTAGTATTTTAGGAAAAAGTAATAAAGCTATTGATTTTTCAGTGCATAATATGTATGATAAATATGGATGTTTGACAGTTCCTTTTGTAATGGAATATCAGACAATTAATGCCACCTTAGCTATAAAAGCTATTGAGTGTGGGCTTACATCAGAAAAGATAGATATCCTTGCAGTAAAGGAAGGGATAAAGAATACAGTCTGGCCGGGAAGAATGGAACAGGTCAGAGAAAATATTTATTTAGATGGTGCACATAATTACGAAGGTGTAGAACAGTTTGTAAAGTATGCCAATGAAGTTTCAAAAGAGAAAGACATATATATTATATTTTCAGTTGTAAAGGAAAAAGAATATCATCTTATGATGGATTTAATTTCTACAATTAAGAATTGTAAAGGCTATTTTGTTGCACCAATTAATAACAGCAGGGCAGTAGCTGCCACAGATTTAGCAGAATATTTAAGGAAACATGTAGATAGTTTTGTTAGTAGCTTTGATAGTTTAAAGGCTGCCTATGATTATGCTATGAAAATGAAAAAGACTGAGGATGTATTGTTTTTTGTCGGTTCATTATATATGGTAGGCGAGGCAAAGAAACTATTTGAAGCATAGTGAAAGGAAAATATAGATATGATTAATTTTGATGAAGAGATAAAGAAATTCCACCCTAGCTTAGAAGTAGACGAGGCTGAAGATGCAATATACAACAACAATGTAACTGATCTTACAGATATTATGCTTGAAATGATGAAGGAAACTAAGGAGAACAAGTAATGAGATGCTATAGATGTAATAGTGTTCTTTCAGATGCAGATATTTGCGAGAGCTGTGGAACAGATGTAGTTATTTATAAAAAAATCGTTAAAATGTCTAACACCTATTATAATATGGGTCTTGCAAAGGCAAAGGTCAGGGATTTGTCAGGAGCAGCCGATTTATTAAGACGAAGTGTTAGAATTGATAAAAACAATATAAATGCAAGAAACCTTTTAGGACTTGTTTATTTTGAAATGGGAGAGTGTGTTGAAGCACTTAGCGAGTGGGTTATTAGTAAAAATCTAAAGCCAGAAAAAAACATTGCGGATGAGTACATAAGAGATGTTCAAAGCAATCAGAACAGGCTTAGTACAATGAATCAGACCATAAAAAAGTTTAATAAGGCCTTAGGATATGCCTGGGAGGGTAATGACGATTTAGCCATTATCCAGTTAAAAAAGGTACTTAGCCTTAACCCGAATCTTATAAAGGGACATTTACTGCTTGCTTTGTTACATATGAAAAAGGAAGAATATTCAAAGGCAAGAAAGAGTTTAAATAAAGTCATAAAGATAGATGTAAACAACACACTTGCTATAAAATACCAAAAAGAGATAGATGCACTTTTAGTAGATGAAAATGGAAAAAAGGTTGTCCTTAAAAGCGAGGAGGAGTCAAAGCCTCTTAGTGGTAATGATGTAATTATTCCAAAATCTACTTACCGAGAAACAAATTATGCACTTGTTACCTTTATTAATGTACTTATAGGTATTGTTATTGGTGCGGCTATGGTGTATTTTTTAGTTACACCAGCAAAAGAAAGCAGTGCAGCAGCTGAATATAAGTCAACTATTACAGATTATGCCTCAAAGCTTGACAAGGTTAACGGAGAGGTTGCAAGTCTGGAGGATAAAATAACAGAGCTGGAAGCTGAAAGAGATGAATATAAGGCGCAGGTAGATTCAGCCTCAAGTATTGTTGCCAGCACAGAAAATACAAATAAGCTTATTGAGGTGGCAAAGAATGCGTTGACTATTTCAACAGTAGCAAATGCCCAGATAAGTAATGAAGAAGCTTGTAGCATTGCAGACGCATTATCACAGCTTGGCGACATATCAAAGGAGTCAGACAACTTTAAGAAGTTATATGAGAAGCTTAAAAATATGTCCTTCACAAAGGCTGGACAGTATTACTATAATCTGGGAGCACAGTATTCCAACAACAACGAATGGGATGATGCTATTGAAGCCTATAAGCATTGCGTAGCTTACAATGACAAAGAACCATCATATTTATATAAGCTTGGAAAGTCAATATATAAGAAAAATAATGGAAATACGGAGGAGTCAAAGTCATATTTCAATAAGGTTATTAAAATTGCACCAAATTCTGAGTTTGCAGAATATTCAAAGGGATATTTAAATTAAGTACAAAAGAGAGCGTTGGGCGCTCTCTTTTATTTTACAAATTTAGTAAATATATAGAAAGGAGTATATATGAAATATAAGATTGAAAACGAAGAAATGGTAGTTTTTCTTGATAGTGAGCTGGACCACCATAATGCAAACATTACAAAGGAAAAAATAGATTCAGAGGTAATGAAGGGGAGGGTTAAAACTATAGGCTTTGATTTTACAAATACTAATTTTATGGATAGCTCCGGAATTGGTATTATTATGGGAAGATATAAGCTGTTAGAGGCAATAGGTGGAAATGTTTATGTAACAAATATTAATAAAAATATAGAAAGAATTTTTTTGATTTCAGGGCTCTATAAAATAATTGAAAGGAAGTAGAAGAATGATTAGTATTGAAGAATTAAAGGTGGATAACAAAATGGAGGTTAGCTTTTATAGTATATCAGAAAATGAAAGACTGGCCAGAGTAATAGCTGCAACCTTTGCTACCAGATTAGACCCTACCATTGAGGAAATTAATGATATAAAAACAGCAGTATCTGAAGCAGTGACTAACGCAATAGTTCATGGCTATGAGCATAATAAGGGAAATGTAGTTATGAAACTGGCGGCATTAAACAGACAGCTATACATAGAAGTATTAGATAAGGGTTGTGGAATAGAAAATGTCAATGAGGCAAGAAAGCCGCTTTTTACAACAAAGCCAGATGAGGAAAGGTCAGGTATGGGCTTTGTATTTATGGAAGTATTTATGGATGAAATAGAGGTAATTTCAAAGGTAAATGATGGAA
This sequence comes from uncultured Eubacteriales bacterium, assembly GCA_900539455.1. Taxonomy (GTDB): domain Bacteria; phylum Bacillota; class Clostridia; order Lachnospirales; family Lachnospiraceae; genus SVEL01. Next base: position 104,469 of record UQCD01000003.1, on the reverse strand, counting down.
CTATAGTTAAAATGATGAAAACTATAGGCAAGCAGGAAATATAGAGCATTAAGAGGTAATTGATAAGGGGTGATATAGTGGACAATCTGGAAATGATAAAACTGGCACATAATGGAGATAAGGAAGCTAGGGATTTACTGGTAAATGAAAATGTGGGGCTTATATGGAGTATTGTTAAAAGATTTTCCGGACGAGGATACGAAATGGAGGACTTGTTTCAAATTGGCTGTATTGGTATATTAAAGGCAATAGACAAATTTGATATAACCTTTAATGTGCAGTTTTCCACCTATGCTGTACCTATGATAACAGGTGAAATAAAAAGATTTTTAAGAGATGATGGTATTATTAAGGTAAGCAGAAGTCTTAAGGAAAATAATTATAAAATAAGCAAGGCAGTAGGAGAGCTAAGTATAAAATTAAACAGAGAGCCGACTATTGAAGAAATTGCTGAAAAGCTGGAGATGAGTAGTGAAGAAATAATTATGACTATGGAGGCTAATATTGAGGTTGAATCAATACACAAAACCATTTATCAAAATGACGGCAATGAGATATATCTGGTAGATAAAATTTCAAAGGACGGAATAAGCAACAGTATTGAAAATATTAATATTTCAGAGGATACAGAAAAGGACAATTTAATTAATCATATGGTGCTTAAGGAAATAATAGAAAAGCTGGATCCACGGGAAAAGGAGTTAATAATTTTACGATATTATAAGGACAAGACCCAGGTAGAGGTGGCAAAGGTTCTAGGAATAAGTCAGGTGCAGGTCAGCAGAATGGAAAAAAAGATATTATTAAAAATGAGAAAGAACCTCTTTTAAGTTATAATGGTTTCGACAAAAAATCCAATGTTTAAGAGGAACTTTCCCATGAATATTGTAATACTTTTGAAATCATTAGTTAAAGGTTTGATTGAATCAGAACAAAAATTTAATGCTCTAAATGAAAACATCTATATATGATGTTTTCATTTAGAATTCTCCTTTATATACAAGGAATATATTTATTCGTCCGCCCCCTGAAGTGCTGTATAGCCTGTTTCTCCAGTTCTTACCTTAACAACATCCTCAACATCATAGACAAATATTTTACCATCACCAATATGACCTGTATATAAGGCTTTTCTTGTAGCATTGATTACATCCATAACAGGTACTTTGGAAACAACAATGTCCACCTGAATTTTTGGAAGCAGTTGCATTTCCATTTCAACACCTCTATAATATTCAGTTGCACCCTTTTGTGTACCACAGCCTAATACATGAGTAACTGTCATACCCATAACACCTATATCATTCATAGCCTTTTTAAATCGCTCGAATTTAGACTCCTTCATAAGAACCTGTATTTTAGTGATTTTTTTATCCTCAGGTAAGGATGAATTTTGAATAAAGGCTGGAACTGCCTTATCCACAGCTTCACTGCCAATGGCTTCAATATCTAAGGAGTCAATATCATCATAAAGTGCGCTTTCTGATAAGCTAGAGGAATTAAATTCAAAGCCTGCATATGCACTTGCCAGACCATGCTCACCATTATCAAGACCTTCAATTTCTGTTTTAGCACTAACACGAAGTCCGAAAGTTTTTTTAATTATAATGAATACAATAGACATTACTATAGTTACATATATACATACAGCTAAGATACCTAATAGCTGAATACCTAGCTGCTTAAAGCCACCACCATAGAAAAGTCCTTTGCCAACGCCATTTTGACCAGTAGAGAAAAGACCAATGGATAGAGTACCAATAATACCGCAAACAAAATGTGCGCCTACAGCTCCAACAGGGTCATCTACCTTTAGCTTATTATCAATAAATTCAACTGCCAGAACAACAGCAAAGCCAGCAATAACGCCTTCTAAGGCTGCTATAGGCATCGTAACACAATCAGAATTAGCAGTGACAACTACAAGACCGGCTAAAGAGCCATTTAGTGTCATTGAAACATCAGGCTTTCTATATCTAAACCAAGTGAAAAATAGTGCTGTAAGTGTAGAAGCACAGGCAGCAATATTTGTATTAGCCAAAACCTTGCCAGCTAAAGCACCAAACCAAAGCTTAGAGCCATCGGCAGCAGTTGTTATACCTTCAATGGCTGTAGTTGATGAGCCATTAAAGCCAAACCAGCAGAACCATAAAATAAATATTCCCAGAGCTGCTAAGGTCAGGTTGTGACCCGGAATAGCTCTTGATTTTTTGTTCTTATCGTATTTGCCGATACGGGGTCCTAAGAAAAATGCACCGAGAAATGCACCTAAGCCACCGACCATATGTACTGCACAAGAGCCGGCAAAATCGTGAAAGCCCATATTACTTAACCAGCTATTACCCCAGATCCAATGACCAGTCATAGGATAAACTAATAGGGAGATAGCAAGGCTTGCAAGGCAATAACCCTTAAAGGTGGTTCTTTCTGCCATAGCACCTGATACAATAGTTGCAGATGTACCACAAAATACTGTCTGAAAAATGAAAAATACAAAGAATGGTATACCTGCTGGCAATATAGCTGAATAATTACCTTGAGTGAAAAAGTCAAATTTGCCAAAAAATCCATTTGAGGACCCATACATAATGCCAAAGCCGATTGCCCAAAAGACAACAGAGCCAATGCAAAAGTCCACAATATTCTTCATAACAATATTACCAGCACTTTTAGCTCTGGTAAGACCTGCTTCTAGCATACAAAATCCAGCCTGCATAAAGAAAATGAGAACAGTTCCAATAAGAAGCCATACTGTATTTACTGCTGAAAAATTCATAACAATTCCTCCTTTTCTAAGTGCCTTGTGGCACATTAAACTAATGCACAATATAACTCATATTAAAACAATTTAAAATCATACTTTTGACAATTATTTATGTACAAATGCACAAAAATATATTAATATAGGGCTGAAAGGGAATTGCCAAAAAAGAAAAACTAAGAAAGCTTTCAATATGTCTACGAGAAAGCAAAGCCTATTACAAGTAAATATTGGCACCCCTATAATAATATTTGAGAAGAGTATATTTGTTTTAGGCATACAGTATTAACAATTTAGAAAACAGACAATATGTAAATGTGAGTATACAAGCAAAGAAAAATAGTAGTTAATCATAATCATATTTTGATTTTATGTGATACGATGTTGCTATAGAGGTGAGTTTATTTGAAAATACAGCGGGATAAAAAATATAAATATTGATGAAGTGTAGATTTATTTTCGGACATACAGTATTAATAATTTTGAAAGCAGACCGTATGGAGATGTCGGTACTTAAGCTAGGGGAGATTAGTAATAATCCTCCCTAGCTTTATGTACCGCTACATCGTAATCGAGCGAGAGCGAGTCTGCTTTGAAATAATTAATACTGTATGGGAGAAAATCAAAACCACATATTTTTCAAATATTAGAAGTGCAAAGGAGAAACACATATGGCTATTACATTAGCAAAGCTTTGCCAGAAGGCATACGAAAATTACAGAATGCAGCTTATTGCTGGAAAGGGTGGTTTGTATAATGTGGTTTCCTGGGTGCATATTATTGAAGATGTAGAGGTATCTCAATTCCTTAATGGCAATGAGCTGGTATTTACTACAGGAATTGGAAATATTGGCAAGGATAGTGAGGCAATGATTTCCTACATAGCTGCACTTATTGAAAGTAATGCCAGTGCCTTGGTTATAAATATTGGACCATATATTAGCAAGGTAGATAGAAAAATCATTGAATATTGTGATGAAAAGAACTTCCCATTATATGTATGTCCGTGGGAAACCAGACTTGTTGATGTAACCAGAGGTCTATGTGAAAAAATATTTAATAGCGAAACCAATGAAAAAAGTCTGGTCAGTAATGTTAAGGATTATATATTTTACCCTGCTGAACGAAAACGAATACAAGAAATACTTGAAAGAAGAGGCTTACAAAGGGATATAAACTATTGTGTTATATTTGTTGGAATAGATACCAGCCTTCGTTCAGTAGAAAGTGATAATCAAAGCTTGGAAATATATGCACGAAGAGAAATAGAAAAAACACAGTCGGGAAAATATGTACTTTTCTGGTATGAAAGAAAGCTTGTAATAGTTACTGCTGGAATGTCAGATAGTGGGCAGCGGGAATTAATGAACAGCCTTTTATATTATTCCAATACAAGAAAGAGGCTGTATATAGCAGTATCCTCCAATGAAGAAAGTCTTAACAGCCTAGATGTAAATTTTGAAAGAGCAAGAGATATATATTCTATGTGTGTAAAAAAGAATGTAGATATTCTTTATTATAATACTCTTGGAATAGAAAAGGTGCTTTTGTCAGTAAAGGATAAAAAGGTGCTTAATGAAATAGAAAGAACTACCTTAGGTGGACTTATACAATATGACAAAAATAATGGAACAGATTTATATGATTTCCTGAAAATATATATAGATAATGACGGAAGTGTTAAGAAAACAGCAGATGATTTGTTTATTCATAGAAATACTGTTAATTATAAAATATCAAAAATAGAAAGCATAATAAATATGGATATTACAAAGCTGGATAATCTGTTGCTTATAAAAATGGTTTTAGACATAGAGAAATTATAATAAATAATAAGCTGCTTGGTAGTACAAGCATTATTTATTATTAATTGTACAGATGCGAAGTATATTTAGTATGGATTTACTATGTTGTGCATATGCACAAGAATAATTGTGATTTTTGTTATTGAAAATTTTCTCACAAAAAATATAATACAGATATGCTAAACAGCAGGCAGGAAAAAGTAAATAAACAGTTGAAAAAAGCAAAGGCGCTTTTAAAAGGTTGCCCTTGCTTTTTTGTTTTTGCTGAGTTAGCAAATATGTCTTTTGAAAAGGAGAAAAGAGATATGACAGGTAAAGAAGTAGTAGAAAAACATTTAAAGTACAATTTACAATCTTGGAGTAAACAGAAAGGTTTAAATCCTATTCCTATCGAAAAAGCAGAAGGAATTTATATGTGGGATTATGACGGAAATAGATATACAGATATGTCGGCACAGTTAGTTAATTTGAATGTAGGCTTTGGTAATAAAGCTATTGCAGATGCAATTAAGGAGCAGGTGGATAAATATTGTTATGTAGCACCCAGCTACGCATCAGCACCCAGATCAGAGTTAGCTGAAATGATTATAAACAGAATGCCTGACAATATGGGAAAAGTATTCTTCACCAACGCTGGTGCAGATGCAAACGAAAATGCAGTAAAGATTGCAAGAATGTTTACAGGAAGAAATAAGATAATGAGTAGATATAGAAGCTATCATGGTTCTTCCTTTGGAGCAGGTAACCTTACAGGAGAGCCTAGAAGATACGCCTTAGAGCCAGGAGTTCCGGGCTTCGTAAAATTCTTTGACCCATATGTATATAGAGAAAAGCTTCCATTTGAAAGCGAAGAGGCTGCTACAGAATATTATTTAGGCAAGCTGAGAGAACAGATTATATATGAAGGAGCAGATAATATTGCTGCAATCTTTATGGAAACAATTACAGGCTCAAATGGTGTAATCATTCCTCCTAAGGGATATTTACCAGGCGTTAGAAAGCTTTGTGATGAATTTGGAATTTTGATGGTTTGCGATGAAGTAATGGCAGGCTGGGGCAGAACAGGAAAGCTTTTCGCATTTGAAAACTTTGATGTAAAGCCTGATATTGTAACCTTTGCAAAAGGTGTTACCTGTGGCTATGTTCAGCTTGGCGGCGTAGTTGTCAGCAAAAAGATTGCTGAATATTTTGATGATCATGTACTTTCTTGTGGTCTTACCTACAGCGGACATCCACTTGCTTGTGCTGCCGGAGTTGCCTGCGTTAAGTATTATGATGATGCAAAGGTTTTAGATAATGTAAATAAGGTAGGCAAGGTGCTTGGAGAAAAGCTTGAAGAATTTAAAGAAAAGCATATAAGCATCGGCGATGTCAGATATATTGGATTGTTCTCAAGTATTGAGCTGGTAAAAGATAGAGAAACAAAGGAGCCATTAGTTCCATATGGTAAAGACCCGGAAGGAAAGATGGGCAAGATTGTTGGTATGCTTAAAAAGAAAGGATTTATGACATATTCCCATGAAAATATGATTTTTGTAAATCCACCATTAATCATTACTGAAGAACAGTTGTTAGAGGAACTTGAAAAGTTAGATGAGGTATTATCTGTAGTAGATAAAGAAATGCTATAAACAGGAGGTAGAAACTATGATGAAAAAAATTAAAAGATTTATAGCTGCTGCTCTTGCAGGTGTTATGTCAGTTTCACTTATGGCGTGTGGTGGCAGTGATAGTAATAAGGGTACAGATTCAAAAACATTAAAGGTAGCAATGGCAGTTAATCCACCAACCTTGGACCCCTGGCTTTCTACAGCAGCTGCGGTAAGAGATACCAACAGAGGTATTTATGAGGGATTATTTGAATTAGATGAGAACTACGAGCCAAAGGAACAGCTTTGTGAATCCTATGAAGTGAACGAGGATTATACAGTATGGACCTTTAAGCTGAGAACTGGTGTTAAATTCCATAATGGTAAGGAAATGAAGGCAGAGGATGTAGCTGCTTCCCTTAACTGCTGGGCAGAAAACAATGTTGCTGCACCATCAGTAATTACAGCAGGTGAAAAATTTGAACAGGTTGATGAATATACTGTAAAAATTGAGCTTACAGAGCCAGCCTTTACATTATTAAATGTACTTACCTCTCCTTGTCAGTTTGCAGCTATTATGCCTAAAGAGGTAGTAGATGCAAGAACAGATACAGGTGTTTCAGAATATATTGGAACAGGTCCTATGAAGTTTGAGGAATGGAAGCAGGATAGCTATGTTAGATTTTCTAAATATACTGATTATAAAGGACCTGGATATACACTTACAGGTGATGCAGGCGATAAGGTAATCAACTTTGATGAAATTTATTACTATATTGTTACTGATTCATCAATTAGAACAGCAGGTATCCAGAGTGGTGAATATGATATTGCACAGACAATCTCTTATGACGATTTAGATCAGTTAAAGGGTAATTCAGATATTTCACTTGTAAACAACTTAGTTGGTAACTATGCTATTGCCTTAGATAAGGTTGACGGACCATTTGAAAATGAATTAGTCCGTCAGGCTGCACAGTATGCAATTAATGTAGACGAGATTATGGCAGCAGCAGTACCAAATGGTGATTATGTAGAGGAGTATTCAAGCTATATGTATAAGGGTGGCTTATGGGGAACAGATTCAGGTAGTGAATATTGGAATCAGCAGGATACCGAAAAGGCTAAGGAGCTTTTAAAGGAATCAGGTTATGACGGAACACCGATTACATTGTTATCAACAACAGCATATCCAAGATGGATTGACGCATCACTTATTGTTGAAAAGGAATTAGAAGCAGTAGGCTTTAATGTAGAGGTAGAAACCTATGATTGGGCAACAATGCTTGATATGAAGAAGGACCCAGCAAAGTTTGATGCTTGTCTATTATGGTGGCCACTTGCAACAGTACCAACAGCATTAAAGCTTAATCAGACAAATGCAGATGGTTGGTGCAGATTTACAGAGGTAACTGAAGGCTTTGAAAAATTAAATGCAGCAACCTCTGTAGAAGAGGCAAAGGCTGTCTGGTCAGATATTAATGAATTTTTATTAAAGACAGCTTCATCATTATCACTTGGTTACTTTAGTGAGCCATATGCAGTAAATGGTGTTAAGGATTTCAAAACCTTTATTGGTATGACAGTATATGGATGCTCAAAATAATAGCTTAAAGAAATAATTACTATAGGGCTGCTGCACTAAGCTTTGGTGGGCAGCCCTAAGTATTCTAGAAATGAGGTGAAGATATGAGAAAATACATTGGTAAAAGATTAATTAGTATTGTGGTAACACTATTTGTTTTATCATTATTTATCTTCTTTTTAACTCATAATACAGCAGGTGACCCGGCATCCAATATGTTAGGCTCAGATGCAACAGAAGAGCAGGTTAATCAATTAAGAGAAGAATTAGGATTAAATGATCCATTGATAACACAGTATTTTAACTGGATAAAGGATGCACTTCACGGAGATTTAGGAGATTCATATTTCAGACAGCAGTCAGTAGTAGAGGCTATTGGAGAATGTATTGTACCAACTCTTGAATTATCCTTTTATGCAGAGCTGTTGGCAATACTTATATCCATTCCCTGTGGTATTCTTGCTGCTAAGCATAAAGGCAGAGGAGCAGATTTAGGAATAAGCTCAGTTGCTCTTCTGGGCTTGTCAGTTCCTTGCTTTATATATGGTCTTTTAATGATTTTGTATTTCGGTGTAGATTTAAGAATATTACCAGTATCAGGTTACAAAACCTTTGCAGATGGTGCAGGTGAGCATTTCAGATATTTAGTGCTTCCAATTATATCCTTAGCATTAACACAGGCTCCACTTCTTACAAGAATTACAAGATCATCAATGATAGATGTTTTAAGTCAGGATTATATTAAAACTGCTAAGGCAAAGGGACTTAGTGGGAAAACGGTTTTATTTAAGCACGCTTTTAGAAATGCCTTTAACACAATACTTACAGTATTAGGACAAAGTGTTGGCTATCTGGTAGCAGGCGCAGCAGTAATAGAAACTCTATTTAATATACCGGGTATGGGACAGTTAGTAGTTAATGCAGTGTTAAAAAGAGATTATCCATTGATTCAGGGCTTGGTGCTTACAATAAGTCTTATATACATAGTAATCAATTTTATAATAGATTTGTTATATGGTGTAATCGACCCAAGAATTCGTGTTGGTGGTAAAGCTTAAGGAAAGGATGTGAATATACATGAAAGCAAATGGAATAGGAAAAGAAGCTATAAAAGAAAGAAGAAAGCTTAAGTTAAAGATTTTCTTTAAAAATAAAATGGCAGTAGTTGGACTTATTCTTACAGTAATAGTTGTTTTTTTCGGAGTATTTGCAAATATTATATGTCCTGGTGGTCCATATGAAATGGATATTACCAAAAGATATTTAGCACCCTGCAGCGAATATATTTTTGGAACAGATAAGATGGGCAGAGATGTTTTTGCAAGAATTGTATATGGCATAAGAATTTCTTTAATAGTTGGCTCAGTAACTACACTTATAACAGTAGTAGTCGGTATGATATTAGGAATGATAGCAGGCTATTTTAAAAAATTAGATAACTTTATAATGAGAATTTGCGAGGCATTTATGTCAATTCCTCCAATCCTTATGGCAATAGCACTTATGTCAGCCTTTAAACCTAATATTGAAAGTGTTGTTATTAGTCTTTGTGTAGTATATGCACCACAGATTGCAAGAGTTGCAAGAAGTGCAACTATAGCAGCAAGAGAAAATACATATGTAGAGGCGGCAAGAGCACAGGGTGCTTCCTCCTTTAGAATATTATTTAAGCATATTTCAGCCAATATAATGTCCCCAGTAATTGTTCAGGGTACATACATTTTTGCAACAGCTATTATTCTTGAAGCTTCGCTTAGCTTTTTAGGAGCTGGTATTCCTGCTCCTGCACCTAGTCTGGGCAACATTTTATATGATGCCAAGGAAGCAATATTTACAGCTAAGTGGCTTACAATATTCCCTGGTATTGCAATGATTATTACAGTATTAGGAATAAATATTTTAGGTGATGGATTAAGAGATGTATTAGATCCAAAATCAAACTAATGCGTAAATAACGGATTAAGAAACGGAGGTTTAGGCAATGGAAGCAGAAAAATTATTAGAAGTAAAAAATTTAAAGACTACATTTAAAACTGTCAGAGGAACTGTTACAGCCATTGATGGAGTAAGCTTTAGTGTAAATAAAGGTGAAATTCTAGGGGTGGTTGGTGAATCTGGCTGTGGAAAGAGCGTTACCTCCCAGTCAATAATGCGTTTATATGATGAAAAAAAGCTGGCAACCTATCAGGGCGAGATTTTATTTAAAGGCGAAAACCTGTTAAAGCTTCACGAAAAGCAGATGCAGGGTATCAGAGGTAATAAAATTGCAATGATATTTCAGGATGCCTTAAGCTCCCTAAATCCAGTTTATACCTTAGGTGACCAAATATCAGAAACTCTTATGCTGCATCAGAAGATGAGCAAAAAGGATGCTTACAAAAAGGCAGAGGAGCTGCTTAGACTTACAGGAATACCTGCACCGGAAAAGAGAATAAAATGTTATCCATACGAATTATCAGGGGGTATGCGACAAAGAGCAATGATAGCAATGGCACTTAGCTGTGAGCCGGAGCTTTTAATAGCAGATGAGCCTACAACAGCACTTGATGTTACTATACAGGCACAAATTCTTGAACTTATTACTGAATTAAATAAAAGGCTGGATATGGGAATAATGCTTATTACCCACGATTTAGGCGTTGTAGCACAGGTTTGTCAGAGAGTAATAATAATGTATTTAGGACAGGTGGTCGAGGAGGGAAATGTTAAGGATATTTTTGAAAATCCAAAGCACCCATACACAATGGGACTTATAAAATCTATTCCTACACTTAGTACCAATAAGGCTGAAAAGCTTTATATGATTAAGGGTACAGTACCGGCACTTGGTATGGAGGGTGCAGGCTGCAGATTTTGCGAAAGATGTAATTATGCTACTGAAAAATGTCATACTACTCCCCCTGAGCTTACAAATATTGATAAGAGCAGGAAAGTAAGATGCCACAATTTTGAAACAATTAAAAATATGTAGATTGGTGGTGGAAAGATATGAGTAAAGCCGATAATAAAACACCTATGGAAAGATATACAGAGGATAAGGTTATTTTAGAGGTTAAGCATTTAAATAAGCAGTTTGTAGTTGATTCCAAAATGAGAGTTGCTGCAAAAACTGTAAAAGCAGTTAATGATGTTTCTTTTTACATTAAGGAAAATGAAACCTTTAGTCTGGTAGGAGAGTCGGGCTGTGGCAAAAGCACCACAGGCAGAACAGTACTTAGACTTATTTCTCCTACAAGTGGGGAAATTTATTATAAGGGAAAGGATTTCTTTAAGCTTTCCAATAAGGAGCTTAATAAGGAAAGACAGAATTTACAGATGGTTTTTCAGGACCCATACACCTCACTTAATCCAAAGATGACAGTTGGTGAATTAATTGAAGAGCCACTTATTATACATAAAATTGAAAAAGATAAGGCTAAAAGAGTAAAAATGGTACTTGATATGATGGAAAAGGTAGGACTTAGAAAAGACCAGTATTACAGGTATCCACATGAATTTTCAGGCGGACAGAGACAAAGAATTGGTTTAGCTAAGGCACTTATTTTAAATCCAAGTATTATTGTCTGTGATGAGCCGGTATCAGCACTTGATGTTTCTATTCAGGCACAGATATTAAATCTTTTAGCTGACATAAAAAAGGAAATGAATGTATCTTACCTTTTCATATCACATAATATGAGCGTTGTAAGATATGTATCAGATAGAATTGCAGTAATGTATTTAGGACATATTGTTGAGGTAGCACCTACAGAGGAATTGTTTAGCAATCCTAAGCATCCATATACACAGGCATTGTTATCAGCAGTTCCAGAGGCAGACCCTACCGTAAAGAAAAAGAGAATTGAGTTAAAGGGAGATATTCCTTCTCCTATTGACCCACCTGGTGGCTGTCCTTTCCATACAAGATGTCCTATGGCAAGAGATGACTGTAAATATGCAACACCTACATATACAGATATTAATGAAAATCATACAGTTTCCTGTCTGTTATATGAGTATTAAAGGAGGCAGAAAATATGAAGATAGATTTATTTGCTGATTTTGCATTTATTAATGGCAGTGTAATTACTGTAAATAAGGAAAATGAAATAGTTACAGCTATGGCTGTTAAGGATAATAAGATTATTTATGTAGGAAATGATGAAGGAATAACTCCTTACATTGGCGAAAAAACCATAGTAACTAATCTTTCTGGAAAAACCTTAATGCCCGGCTTTGTTGAAGCACATTCCCATTTTATGCTAAATGCCATTTTGCTTAACAATATAGTTATTCCTATTGATTACAAAATATGTAAGTCTATAGAGGACATTAAGGAAATTATAAAAAGAGAGGTTAAGGTCAGAAAAAAAGAAGAATGGATTATTCTTCAAGGCTATGACCAGAATAAGCTAAAGGAGCTTCGCCACCCAAATTATAAAGATTTAGATGAGGTAGCGCCAGATAATCCGGTTTGGTGTGTGCGTGCTGATTTACATACAGGTGTATGTAATAGCAAGGCATTAGAAATGGTTGGCTGGACAAAGGAAAGTGCAAAGAATTTCCAGCCGGGAGAGCTTGATTTAGACGAGAACGGCGAGCTTACAGGCTTAGTTAAGGAGGAAGGCTTTGGGTATATGAATTCTGTCATTACCTATAATGACGAAAAGCTATTAGAGGCATATAAGCTTTGTAATGATATGTTTGTTAAATACGGAATAACCAGCGTACACGATGCAGGTGCCTATGGTGGACAGTTTGTAAAGGTATTGCAGACAGCCTGCTTAAAGGGAGATGTAAAAATAAGAGTATATGAAATGATATATAGAATGTTAGGTAAATATTCTATTAGAGATTTTATTTATGAGCATATTAAAACCGGACTACATACAGGCATTGGTAATGAGCATTATAAGCTGGGACCTGCCAAGCTTTTAATTGATGGCAGCAGCAGCGCACCTTCCTGCTCCACAAAAGAGCCTTATAGCCATAATCCAAATCTTCCACAGATAATTAACTGGACAGAGGAGGAAATGGTTAAAATCTTTACAGATGCACATCTTGCAGGCTTTCAGATAACAGCCCATTGTATAGGTGACAATGCAGTAGAAAAAATGGTAAATACAATAGAAAAGGTGCTTACTAAATATCCAAGAGAGGATGCAAGACCTAGAATTGAGCATTGTGCATTAATTAATGAGGAGTTATTAAAGAGAATAAAAAAGCTGGGAATTATCCCTATTAGTAATCCGGGCTTAGTAGCCTTTAACGCAAAGGATTACAATGTCTACTATGGAGATAGGGTGGAAAGAATGTTTTCCCATAAATGGTATGTGGATAATGGAATTATAGCGGCAGCAGGTGCAGATACACCTTGTATGGAGGTAAATCCAATGCTTGGTATATGGGGTGCTGTGGCTAGAAAGGATATTGTAAATGGTGTGGAATGTGGTATTTCACAAAGAATACCTTTAATGGATGCAATAAGAATGTTTACTATTAATGGTGCTTATGCCAGCTTCGATGAAAAAATAAAAGGAAGTCTGGAGGTTGGGAAATTAGCCGACTTTATTATTTTGAAGGAAGATATTTTAAAAAGTCCGGTAGACCATTTAAAGGATATACAGGTAGAAGAAACATATATTGACGGAAAATTAGTATATAAAGACTAAGGAGATGAGCGTATGTATTCATGCAGTTTAGAAAGAATGAAGGATAAAATAGAAACCTTTTCAAGATTTGGGGCAACAGGTAATGGTGGTATTACAAGATATTCTCTTTCTAAAGAGGCTATTATGGCGAGAAATGAATTTATAAAGAGAATGACAGCTATAGGAGCTGTTATAAGCATAGATGATATGGCAAATGTATATGCAACTCTTCCGGGAACTGATGAAAACGCAAAAAGTATTATGATGGGCTCTCATGCTGATTCAGTAAAAAACGGTGGCAATTATGACGGAATTTTAGGTGTTATATCGGCAATGGAGGTGCTTGAAACTATTGAAAAGGAAGGAATAGAACATAAGCACTCTCTTACGGCAATGATATGGACTAATGAGGAAGGCTCTTTATATGCACCTGCTATGATGAGTTCAGGAGTTTTGTGCTACGATTATCTTCCAGAGGATATACGAGTAAACTTTAAAAAGGAGGATATGCTTAATTCTAAAAGCGTGTTAGATAATAAAACTACATTCGGCGAGGCTCTTGAAAAATCTGGATTTAAAGGTAAAATTGAAAACAGAGTTACAAGGCAAAATGCCTGCTGTATGTTTGAAACTCATATTGAGCAGGGACCAATTCTTGAGGAGGACGGAAAGGATATAGGAGTTGTTGATTGTGTTTTAGGTATGTTTAATTACAGAATAAGCTTTTATGGACAGACTACCCACGCAGGAACATTTCCTATGGCAAAAAGAAAGGATGCACTGTTTGCAGCCTCAAAGGCTATTTGCTATTTACATGAGGAAATTGACAAGCTGGGAATAGAAGGTCTTGTATATACAACTGGCGAAATTGTATGCCATCCAAATGTTCATACCTGCGTGCCTGATTATGTAGATTTTTCTATTGATGCAAGATATGTAGATGAATCAAAGCTAAAAGAGGTTGAAAAGATTATTAAAGACTTAGAGGAAAAGGAATGGGCAGGCTGCACCTGTAAGACAAAGCTGCAGTGGAACAGAGATACTGTTTATTGGGATAAAAAGCTGGTTTCATATGTAGAGGAAGCAGCAAGGGAAACAGGTGTATCTTACGAATATATCCATTCTGGAGCTGGCCACGATGCACAGTTTGTGGCCTATATGCTTCCAACCACAATGATATTTGTTCAGACAAAGGCAGGACTTTCTCATTGTGAGGAGGAATATGCAAAACCAGAGCATTGTACAAGTGCGGCAACGGTAATGTTGAATGCGGTTTTGAAGGCTGATAAGGAATTCTAGTTAAATAGATTTGACTAGACTATACTTATAAAGCAGCCTTGCTTATAAGTAAGTGTATTGGCAAAAGCTATAAAAATAGGAAAGGAGTAGCTATGGAGATTAGAAGAAAAGACAGAATTATTTCACAGATGAGAATTGATAAGGTTTTAAAGGAAGGTACCTATGGTGTACTTTCTACCATAGGTAAGGACGGTTATCCTTATGGTGTGCCCCTTAATTATGCTTATGAGGATGGTTGCATTTATTTTCATTGTGCAAAGGAGGTAGGTCACAAGTACGAAAATATGAAATACTGTGACAAGGTATCCTTTACAGTTGTAGGAAAGTCAGAGGTGCTTTCACAAAGCTTTTCTATGGATTATGAAAGTGTAATAGTTTTCGGAACTGTAAGTGAGATAAAGGAGGACAAATTCCCAATTCTTATGCACCTTATAAATAAGTATTCTAAGGACTTTTTAGAAAGTGGAAAAAAATATGCCTCAAATACTGAGAAGGTTGGTGTATATAAAATTACACCTGTTAGTATTACAGGAAAAGGAAGAAATTAAAAAACAGATGGAACTCAGACAAAAAATTCTAAAGATTAGATAAGGTTTGAGGGAAAAACAGGAAGGAATATAGGAGGAAAAAGTTATGGCAAATTTGTTTACATCACCAAAAAGAACAATGATGGGCGAGGGAGCTTTCAATGCAAGTAAGGAGCTTATTTGTAAGCAGGGTAAGAAAGCCTTTATAGTAAGTGGAAAGCATGTTACAAAGGCTGGTATTGTAAAACAGCTTACAGATATTTTAAATGAGGCTTCAATAGAATATTATCTATATAATGAAATATTAGGAGAGCCTACAGATACAATGATTAATGAAGGTGTAAGACTTTATAAGGAAAATAATTGCGATTTTTGTATTGGTATAGGTGGTGGAAGTCCCTTGGACAGTGCTAAGGCAATTCAGGCAATGGCTGCCTTAAATGGCAATATTGTAGAATATGCAGGCAGGGAAATAGCTGGTAATTTTCCTCCATTAGTATTAATTCCAACAACAGCAGGTACAGGCTCAGAGGCTACAAAATTTCTATGCGTAACTGACAGCAGCACAGACACAAAGTATCTTTTAAAGGGCGATGATTTATTACCAGATGTCGCTATTGTAGACCCGGCTTTTTCTAAGACTGCGCCACCTTCAGTAACAGCAGCAACCGGAATGGATGCGCTTACCCATGCAGTAGAGGCTTTTACCTCAAGAAAAGCAAATACACTTACTGATACTTATGCGTTATCAGCAATTAAAAGAATATTCAAATATCTTCCTATTGCATACAATGATGGCAATAATATGAAGGCAAGAGAGGAAATGTCTATAGCTGCTTACGAGGCTGGTGTGTGCATAAATAATTCATCAGTTACCTTAGTCCACGGTATGAGCAGACCTATTGGTGCAATGTTCCATGTGCCTCATGGCATTTCAAATGCAATGCTTATTAAGGAATGTTTATCCTATGCTCTTGATGGCTGCTATGACAGATTTGCTGCGATAGCCAGAGCAATAGATAGTGCTACCAATGAGACCACAGATAATCAGGCGGCACAGTCATTTATATATGCCTTAGAGGAGATTTGCAGAAAGTGTCAGATACCTACATTAGCAGAGTATGGAATTGATAAACAGAAATTCTTTGACGCAATGAACAAAATGGCAGAGGATGCTTTGGCAAGTGGAAGCCCAGCTAATACAATCAAGGAAGTAGACAAAAAGGCAATACTTGATATATATGCAAAGCTGTGGTAGTAAAATAACAAAATAACCTGCGACATACACTAAATACATATAAAAAATACTTCTATCAAAGGTTCTGATATATTAAATTTACCAATCAATAAAGGCTGGATTTAATGTATCAGGACTTTTTGACTATTTAAAAATAAAAACCTATGGTATAATTGGCAATGGTAAAAAACTTACAGTAAACATATGAACAAAAAACGAGGTGAAGGAATTGCTTAAAGCAGAGAACTTAACACTTTATGTAAATGATGATGGAGGTAGAAAATGCCTTCTTAATAATATATCATTTCAGGTAGCTGACGGAGAAATGTTGGTTATTACAGGTCCAAACGGAGGAGGAAAATCAACTCTCGCAAAGACCTTAATGGGAATTATGATTCCGGATAATGGAAAGATTATATTGGATGGACAAGATATAACAGCCTTTGATATAAATCATAGAGCAAATGCAGGTATAGGCTATGCCTTCCAGCAGCCTCCAAGATTTAAAGGAATGACAGTTTTAAGATTACTTAAATTGGCAGCAAGGGAACAGCTCACAGATAAAGAAGCCTGTGATTTACTTACAGCAGTAGGCTTATGTGCAAAAGATTATATTAATAGGCAGATAGATGGAACTCTTTCAGGTGGAGAAATGAAAAGAATTGAGATAGCGTCAGTGCTTGCAAAGGAACATTCACTTTGTATTTTTGATGAGCCAGAGGCAGGTATTGATTTGTGGAGCTTTTCTATGCTTATTCAAAAATTTGAAGAAATTCACAAGGAGAAAAAGCAGAGCCTTATTGTAATCTCTCATCAGGAAAAAATTATTAATATGGCAGATAGAATTATGATTATTGATGAAGGACAAATAAAGAAAATTGGCCACAAGGAGCAGGTGCTGCCTTATCTTATGGGAATCCAAAAATGTCACAAATGTGTAGAAAGATTGGAGGTAAGGGAATAATGGTAAAGCTTGATAATGTTACAGAAGAAGTATTAAATATTATTAATAACCATAATTTTAGTATGAAGGGTGCTTTTAATCTTCGTGAAAATGGTACATCAATTTGTCACGGAGATAGCGAGCATGTTAAAATTAAGAAAAAGACAGATAATCCGGGCATAGATATTTACATAGACGGAAATACAAAGGGAGAGGCTGTTTATATACCTGTTGTAGTTAGTGTTTCAGGTATGAAGGATTTGGTATACAATGATTTTTATATTGAGGACGGTGCAGATGTTAAAATAATAGCTGGCTGTGGTATTCATAATAGTGGCTGTAATGAAAGCAGACATGACGGAGTCCACACCTTCCATGTTGGTAAAAATGCAAATGTCCGTTATGAGGAGAAGCATTATGGTGAAGGAGAAGGCACAGGTGGAAGAGTTTTAAATCCGGTTACAAATATTTTTGTAGGTGAAAATTCAGTATTTACATTAGATACAGCTCAGATAAAGGGTGTAAATTCTACCATAAGAGAAACGGTTGTGGAACTTGAAAAAAATGCAAAGCTGTATGTGACAGAGCGTCTTATGACAGAAGGAGAGGATAAGGCAGAGTCAAACATTGAGGTAAGGCTTAATGGAGAAAACAGCTCTGCACAGATTGTTTCTAGGTCAGTAGGCAAAGGGCATTCAGTACAGACCTTCCACCCAAATGCAGTTGGAAATAATAAATGTCAGGCACATATTCAATGTGATTCTATTATTATGGATGAGGCAGAGGTAGGCTCTATTCCAGAAATCAGAGCAAGAAATATTGATGCAGCTATTATACATGAGGCAGCCATCGGCAGAATAAATGATGAACAGCTTTTAAAGCTTCGTACTCTGGGACTTACAGAGGAGGAAGCAGAAGGTGTTATTATAGAAAATTTCTTGAATTAGGAATTTTATATTCAGCGTCGCTGCTGCATTTTTAGGAAACATGATGAATACCATTTACTAAGCTCATAATAAATATCCTATTCTATGTAATAATTTGCATGCTAAAACAAAAAAAGATGTCATATAAATGACATCTTTTTATATGCGGGTGACAGGAATCGAACCTGCACGGTCTCCCACTAGATCCTAAGTCTAGCGCGTCTGCCAGTTCCGCCACACCCGCGTTCATCTGAACGGTGTATAGTTTATCATTTATTTTATTTATCGTCAAGGACTTTTTAAACATAAAAAGTTGAAAAAGCATATAAATATGGTACAATTAAAACATATGCAAAAATGGGCTTATACTGTAAATTATTTTTATTTAATCCTAGATACTATGGGATTTTAGAAATAAGGCAAAAGGTATAAGCTATATGTGTAGATGATTATAATTAAATTGTATTATATAAACTGGAGAGTTTTATGGAATTTAAAGTATACCATTCATTACCAGAGGCTGCGAAAAGTATTAGAGAAGAAGTTTTTGTAGTGGAGCAGGGATTTAAGTATGAGTTTGATGACTTGGATTTAACCTCCACACATATTGTTGGATATATTAATGGATTACCTGTAGCCACCTGTAGGGTGTTGTTTAATGAACAACGAAAAACCTATGCTGTAGGGCGAATAGCTGTAATTAAGGAGTATAGAGGAAAAGGCTTAGGAGCAGAGGTTTTAAGAGAAGGGGAAGAATACATAAGAAAAATAGGTGGAGGTTTAGTAAGCCTCCACGCACAGGTAAGAGCAGCAGGCTTTTATGAAAAACAAGGATATATAAGAGTTGGAGAAATAGATGATGAAGAAGGGTATCCACATATATGGATGACAAAAGAACTATAAAATTTATATATTAGGAGGAAATAAAATGAGCAAAGTATATTGCTTTTTAGCAGATGGTAGTGAGGAGGTAGAAGCATTATCAGTTGTTGATATTTTAAAAAGAGGAAAAATTGATGTAGAGCTGGTTTCTGTTATGGGTAGAAAGGAAATAATCAGTTCTCATAATATTCATATTGTAACTGACAAACTTATTGAAGAAGTAAATTTTGATGAAGCTGATATGATATTTTTGCCGGGAGGAATACCGGGAACTCCAAATCTTAAAGCAAATAAGCTGCTTTGTGATAATATTATTGATTTTAATAATAAAGATAAGCTTTTAGCTGCTGTATGTGCTGCACCTAGCATTTACGGCGAACTTGGAATTTTAAAGGGAAAAAAGGCAACCTGTTATCCCGGCTTTGAGGAAAAATTAGAGGGTGCAATATATGTAAGTGACAGAGTGGTTACTGACGGAAATGTTACTACCAGCAGAGGACTAGGTACCTCCTTAGAGCTAGGCTTTAGATTGCTTGAAATATTTACCAGTAAAGAAGCTGCTGAGGAAATGAAAAGAAAGGTTCAATTTATTTGTTAATTATGAAAAGGCTAATAAAGAAAAGTTTTGCTGTTTTGTCTGTTGCCGCACTTGTTCTTGCAGGATGTGGCAAAGAAGATACTCAATATGGTAATGAAATAGGCACAGTTGACGGAAAAATCAATTTTGACGGCACAGAGCCGGAGATTGTCTTATCCAATATTAAATCCTATGTAGGAGAAGAAATTGATTTTTTATCAGGCATAGAGGTTGGCAATATTGACGAAAACAAGGATATGGAAACATGGGTAGACTCATCATTAGTGGATATATTTACACCGGGTGACTACAAGGCTACATATACCATTAAGTATGAGGGTAAGGAATATACAAAGGACATAGTTGTTACTATTATTACAAAGGAAAATAGTGGTGAAAATAATGGCACACCAAAGGACAATAGTCAGGAAACTACAGCTAATGGTAATGAAAATGTACCAAATGGAAATGGTAGTCAAAACAACACCAACACACCAGACAGAAATGATAGCCAAAGCAACACCAATACACCAAATGGAAATGGCAGCCAAGATACTACAAGTAAGCCAAATAGTGGTAATCAGTCAGATAATAAGCCACAGCCAACTACCAAAAACACAAATCAGCCAACTACCAAAAACACAAATCAGACTACTACCAAAAACACAAATCAGACTACTGCCAAAAGACAGATAGTTACCAGCTCAGGTAATGCTACAACAGCCTATCAGGAGTTAGGTTATTATAGTATTGAGCTTCTGTCAGGAAAAACTGTAAAGCTTAAAGGATCTACTTCAAAGTATATTGTATCCACCCACACAGATATTTCCTATGTTACAAAAAACAATAATAAGTATAAGGTTTCAAAATTAATAGTGAATTTTAATGACGGAACTAGCAGGGTGCTTGAAACGGTTGAAGAAAAGGTACAGTAAATAAAAAATATATAAAATCTGATGACAATACAAATTTAATATGATATAATTCTTTGATGCTATGGTCAAAATTAAGGAGGAATAAGCTAAAATGAGTTTACAAGTAGAAACATTAGAAAAGAATATGGCAAAGCTTACAATCGAAGTTCCAGCAGAGGAATTTGAAAAGGCGATTGAAAAGGCATATCAGAAGAACAAGGGAAAAATGAGTGTTCCAGGCTTCAGAAAGGGTAAAGTACCTCGTAAGATGATTGAAAAGATGTATGGAACAGGCATTTTCTATGAAGATGCAGCAAACATCATTATTCCAGAAGCGTATGCAAATGAAATTGAAAACTGTGAATTAGATATTGTTTCACAGCCATCAATCGATGTTGTTCAGATTGAAAGTGGTAAGCCATTTATCTTCACAGCAGAGGTTGCTACAAAGCCTGAAGTTGAGCTTGGCGAATACAAGGGTGTTCAGGTAGAAAGAAAAGCTGTTGAAGTAACAGATGAAGAAGTTGACAAGGCTTTAGAAGAAGAAAGAGATAAACAGTCTAGAATGGTACCAGTAGAAGGTAGAGCTGTAGAAAACGGCGATATGGTTACTATTGACTTTGAAGGCTTCGTAGATGGCGTTGCATTTGAAGGTGGTAAGGGTACAGATTATCCTCTTACTATTGGTTCTCATTCATTTATTGATACATTTGAAGATCAGCTTGTTGGTAAGAATGTTGGCGAAGAAGTAGAAGTTAATGTTACATTCCCAGAACAGTATCAGGCAGAAGAATTACAGGGCAAGCCAGCTATGTTTAAGGTAGCTATTAAGGAAATCAAGGCTAAGGAATTACCAGAGCTTGATGATGACTTCGCTCAGGATGTTTCAGATTTTGATACATTAGCTGAATACAAGGAAGATTTAAAGAAGAAGCTTGTAGAAAAGAAGGAAGAAGAAGCTAAGGAAGCATTTGAAGAAGCTGTTGTAGAAGCAGTTGTTTCTAATGCAAAAATGGAAATCCCAGCTCCAATGGTAGATTTACAGGTTAAGACAATGGCTGATAATTTTGCTAGAAGAATTACATCTCAGGGTCTTTCAATGGAACAGTATATGCAGTTTACAGGTATGACACCTGAAAAGCTTGAAGAGCAGATGAGACCACAGGCTCTTAAGACTATTGAAAGCAGATTGGTTCTTGAAGCAATCGTTAAGGCTGAAAATATTCAGGCTACAGATGAAGAACTTGATAAAGAATTAGAAAAGATGGCTTCAATGTACCAGATGGAAGTTGAAAAGATTAAAGAGTTAATCAGCGACAAGGAAAAGAATTCTATGAAGCTTGATATTGCAGTTCAAAAGGCTGTAGATTTCATTGTAGAGCAGGCAAAATAGTGAAATTCATATAAGAAAGAAGGTATATCTATGAGTTTAGTGCCATATGTCATTGAACAGACCAGCAGGGGTGAAAGAAGTTATGATATTTATTCAAGACTTTTAAAGGAAAGAATTATTTTCCTCGGTGAAGAGGTTAATGAAACAACAGCTAGCTTAGTTGTTGCTCAGTTACTTTTCCTTGAGTCTGAAGATCCAAATAAGGATATTCATTTATATATAAATAGTCCAGGTGGCTCAGTTACAGCAGGTATGGCTATTTATGATACAATGAATTATATAAAATGTGATGTATCTACTATGTGTATGGGTATGGCTGCATCAATGGGTGCCTTCCTTTTGTCAGGTGGTACAAAGGGAAAAAGACTTGCACTTCCAAATGCTGAGATAATGATTCATCAGCCACTTGGCGGCGCAAAGGGTCAGGCTACAGAAATTCAGATTGCGGCTGAACATATTTTAAAGACAAAGAAAAAGTTAAACGAAATCCTTGCTGCAAATACAGGAAAGCCTCTTGAGGTTATTGAAAGAGATACAGAAAGAGATAACTATATGACAGCAGAAGAGGCAAAGGAATATGGTTTAATTGATTATATTGTTACAAACAGAATGGAAAATGTAACAAAGTAATAAAAAAGCAGCAGAATCGAGGTGAATGGAATTTTGGCAGGAAAAGATAACAATAATGGTGTTAAAAAGCTGTGCTGTTCTTTTTGTGGTAAAACAGAAGATATGGTGAGAAAGCTTATTGCCGGACCAAAGGATGTATTTATATGTGATGAATGTATAGATATTTGTTCTGAGATATTGGACGAGGAAATGGATGAAAAGCTTGAAACAACTGAGCTTGAAATCAATTTAATGAAGCCAAAGGAAATCAAGGAATTTTTAGATCAGTATGTTATAGGTCAGGACGCAGCAAAGAAAGTTTTATCTGTTGCTGTATACAATCACTATAAGAGAGTAACATCAGGCAAGAATTTAGATGTTGAACTTCAAAAAAGTAATATTTTAATGCTTGGACCTACAGGCTCAGGTAAAACATATTTAGCACAGACATTAGCAAAGCTGCTCAATGTTCCATTTGCTATTGCTGATGCTACAGCATTAACAGAGGCTGGATATGTAGGCGAGGATGTTGAAAACATTTTGTTAAAGCTTATTCAGGCTGCTGATTATGATGTAGAGAAGGCACAGTATGGTATTATCTATGTTGATGAAATAGACAAAATAACAAAGAAATCAGAAAATGTTTCCATAACCAGAGATGTTTCTGGTGAAGGTGTTCAGCAGGCTCTTTTAAAGATATTAGAGGGTACTGTTGCCAATGTTCCTCCGCAAGGTGGAAGAAAGCATCCACATCAGGAATTGATTCCTATTGATACTACAAATATTCTCTTTATTTGTGGCGGTGCATTTGATGGATTAGAAAAAATCATTGAAACCAGAATAGACAAAAAGTCTATTGGTTTTAATGCAGACATAGCATTAGACAGAAGTGATGAGACAACTGAGCTATTTGGTCAGGTAATGCCTCAGGATCTTGTAAAGTTCGGACTTATTCCAGAATTTATCGGTCGTGTACCTGTCACAGTTACACTTGATAAGCTAGAAAAAGAGGATCTTATTCGTATATTAAAGGAACCAAAAAATGCTATAATTAAGCAGTATCAGAAGCTTTTAGAGTTTGACAATGTAGATTTAGAGTTTACAGAGGAAGCGATTAATGCTATTGCAGAATTATCCTTCAAGAGAAAAACAGGTGCAAGAGGCCTGCGCTCTATTATGGAAGATTGTATGATGGATGTTATGTATGAGGTTCCATCTGAAGATAATGTTGAAAAATGTATAATCACAAAAGAGGCTGTTGAAAAAAAGGAAAAGCCAAAGATTATATATAAAGCAAGTTAGGTGAAATATGGTTATAAAAAGTTTACAATTAGAAACTGTATGTGGTATTACCAGTAAATTACCAGAAAATGACAAGCCAGAGGTTGCATTTGCAGGAAAGTCCAATGTTGGAAAGTCCTCTCTTATAAATGCACTTATGAACAGAAAGTCATTTGCCAGAATTTCATCAGAGCCAGGTAAGACACAGACCATCAATTTTTATAATATAAATGATGCAATGTATTGTGTAGATTTACCTGGGTATGGATTTGCAAAGGTTTCCAAAGAAACTCAGGCAAAGTGGGGTAAGATGATAGAAAATTATCTTACAACCTCTAAGCAATTAAGAGCAGTTTTTTTATTAATTGATATTAGGCATGAGCCATCAAAAAATGATAAAGATATGTACGAGTGGATAGTATACAATGGGTATGACCCAATTATTATTGCCACAAAGCTAGACAAGATTAATCGAAGTCAGGTGCAAAAGCATATTAAAATGATAAAAACAGGTCTTAATGTAAAGCCACAGACAGTGGTTATTCCATTTTCATCACAAACTAAGCAGGGACGGGATGAAATTTGGGAGCTTATAGACTCTATTGTTGCCGAATAGGACAGTTGGATTTTTAATTTTAAACAGAGTGTATGAGTATATAAGCGATAATTGATTTAAAAGAAATAATACAAGCCAGATAATGTGTAAGCATTGTTTGGCTTGTTTGTGTTAATCTATATGAAAAATCTTTTTATATTTCTTATATAATGTAAATATAGCTAAAGGCTACCTTAAACCTCCTTCATCAATCGTTTCATTATATTTCTATAAATTTCCTCACTAGCCTCTTTCCAGTTATTACACATCATTTCTGCAACATCCTCGGAAGGAACTGACAAATTCATATCAATAAGAGTAGAAGTACCTTCGTTGATTTTACAGTTAACAATAAAATCCTGATTCGTAGATTTGTAATAATCACAAATAACACCTACTTCATTTCTAAGCTCATACTTATTTTCAATAAGGAAAATGTCCATATCATCAATAATTGCAATAGGAATTTTGTTTTTAAACATTTCTATGGTTTCTCTGCCGTCATCAGTAATCTTGTAGTAAGAGGTATTTCTAATAGTTTCAGAAGAAATAAGCTTTACTTCAAGAAGCTCTGATAAAAACTGCTGGAAAACAAAGTAAGTAGTATATTCCTTGTCTAGAAAAAATCGGGAAATCTGGTTGTTAGTCAAAGGAAAATTTACCTTGTTTAGCATATAAAGAGTCATAAATTTGTACAGTGTTATTTGCTCGAGAGCCATAGTATCCTCCGTTTATTGGTTGTATAAAGAGCCTTGTATAACATTTTCATTTCGTAATCTATTATTAATATAGTTAAGAACTAGCTTTTTGTTGGAACTAAAGGCTGGCTCAACTAATAGCTTTTTTGGACCATCTCCTGTAAGCCTGTGAATTACAATATCTGGACGGAGATTATTTATGCACATAATCAACAAATCTCCATATTCCTCAAGGCTAAGAATGTGGAAGGGAGCTTGTAAATAATGGGTATAAAGGTCTGTATTCTTTAGTATGTGAAGTAATTGAAGCTTTACTCCGTGAATAGGAAAAGCATTTATATACTTAATAGTGTTTAAAATATCTGTTGGAGCTTCATAAGGAAGTCCTATTATAATATGAGCAATTATTGATAGACCGTTTAAAAGGGAAACAGCGATTTCAAAAATTTCATTTGTATAGCCTCTCCTGATAAAAACAGCAGAAGTTTCATTGCTGGTTTGTAAACCCAGTTCAACAAAAACTGGCTTGATTTGATTTAATTCTTTAAGAAGTGCAGCAATAGGCGGGTCTATACAATCAGGTCTGGTAGCAATGGAAACAGCGACTATATCAGGGTGATTAATAGCCTCATAGTATATTTTCCTTAAATAATCAATGCTGCCATAGGTATTTGTATAGGCTTGAAAATATGCAATATATTTATTGGTTTTAATTTTATTAGCCACTAAAGCTTTGCCTTTTTCAATTTGCGCTGTAATAGAAAGGCTAGGCGGTGGTGCAAAATCACCAGAACCGCCCTCACTGCAAAAAATGCAGCCTCTGGTACCTATTTTTCCATCTCTGTTTGGGCAGGTTAAGCCTGCATTCAATGAAATTTTGTAGACCTTATCTCCGAACAGCCCTTTAAAATAGTCATTAACATTATTTATATACATAACAATATGTCGTTTTAATAGGTTTTAATTGTTGGCTTGTCAATAATCAGTTTGATTTTTTGTTGGTGTTTTCTGGCTTAATATTATCCATAACAGCCTTTGCAACTACATCTGCAACCTGTGGGTCGAAGGCTTCAGGTAAGATAAATTCGTCATTTAACTGTTCATCTGGAACAAGATATGCAATAGCATTAGCAGCGGCTAATTTCATTTCCTCTGTAATAATTGAGGCACGACCACGAAGAGCACCCTTGAAAATACCAGGAAAGGCAATAACATTATTAACCTGATTTGGGAAGTCTGAACGACCTGTTCCAACTATTCTTGCACCAGCAGCCTTTGCAATATCTGGCATAATTTCAGGTACAGGGTTTGCCATTGCAAAAATAATTGAATCCTTATTCATAGTCTTAACCATTTCTGCTGTAACAATATTTGGAGCTGAAACACCAACAAATACATCAGCCCCCTTAAGAGCATCAGCTAAAAGACCTGTTTTATTTTCAAGGTTTGTAACCTTAGCCATTTCCTTTTGCATCCAGTTAAGATTTTTTGATGACTGGCTTACAATACCATATCTGTCACATATTGTAATATTTTTGAAACCATATGTAAGTAAAAGCTTTGTAATAGCAATACCAGCAGAGCCGGCACCGTTTACAACAACTTTGCAGTCCTCTTTGCTTTTCTTTGTAATACGAAGACCATTTATAATACCGGCTAAAACAACAATAGCAGTACCATGCTGGTCATCATGAAAAACAGGAATGTCTAATAATTCATTAAGTCTTTTTTCGATTTCAAAGCATCTAGGAGCTGAAATGTCCTCAAGATTAATACCACCAAAGGCAGGGGCAATATTTACAACTGTTTTGATAATTTCCTCTGTATCCTGTGTATCAAGACAAATTGGGAAGGCATTAACACCACCAAACTCCTTGAATAATACGGATTTTCCTTCCATAACAGGCATAGCTGCCAAGGCACCGATATTTCCTAAGCCTAAAACCGCTGAACCGTCTGAAACTACAGCAACAGTATTTGCTTTGATAGTATATTTGTAAGCATCCTCTGGGTCTTTACTGATTTCCTTACAAGGCTCTGCAACACCAGGAGTGTAAGCAAGAGCTAAATCTTCTCTTGATTTAATAGAGCATTTTGCATCCGTGTTTATTTTTCCACACCATTCTTCGTGGAGCTTTAGAGCTTTTTCACCGTTTGTCATAATGAATATCCTTTCAAAAAAGTTTTATATGTCAATTTATGGGACATAAACGCAATTAAGATATATTTTATCACAATATTAGAAAAATAACACTACCAATTTGAAAGAATATGGTGTATAATAAAATTTGCATTCCCTAACGAGATAGAGTTAGGGGGTATTGAAATCATACAGTCCGTAGTTATTTCAACAAAAATCCCATAATACATAATTTTAATTTGAGGAAAGGATCATCATTATGAGAGCTAAACTTGAAACATTACCAATGTCTGAATTGCGTGAAGTTGCGAAAGTGAATGGAATTAAGGGAACTACAACTATGCGTAAGGCTACACTTATCGACAGAATATTAGACGCAGTAGCCAATAAGGAAAAGGGACAAACAGTAGGTGCAGAAAAAATTACAGAGCAAAAGCAGAGTACAGAATACAGAAGTGCTGCACCACAAAGAAGAACAGACCAAAACAGCTTAAAGCAAAGAACAGATGTATCAAAGAAGCCTGGTAATTTAACCAGAACAACAAATACTGCTGGTGGAAACCCAAATCAGCACAGAACAATAGAAAAGCAGACTGTTGACAATAGTGCAAGAGCAAAATATTCAACAGCAGGTGAGGCAGCAAAAAACACAGCAGCTACAGCAGATCTGTCAGCGCAGCAGTATATGACACCACAGCAAAGATTAGAAACACTTAGAAAGCAGGCATTAGAAGAGCCTATAGATATGAGCTTGGATAGTGGTATTGTAGCTAATGGTATATTAGAGATTATGCCGGATGGCTTTGGTTTTATCAGATGCGAAAACTATATGCCAGGGGATAATGATGTATATGTATCTCCTATCCAGATAAAGAAGTTTGGATTAAAGACAGGAGATATTATTTTAGGAAAGGTTAAAATTAAGCTCCCTACAGAAAAATTTGGTGCATTATTATATATCAATGAGGTAAACGGAATTCCTCTTGAAAAAGCTATGACAAGAAAGAATTTTGAAGAGCTTACACCAATATTCCCAAATGAAAGACTTGTTTTAGAAACAGAAAAACATAATATGGCTATGAGAATAGTAGATATTATTTCTCCTATTGGAAAGGGTCAGAGAGGTATGATTGTATCACCTCCAAAGGCAGGTAAGACAACGCTTCTTAAAGAGGTAGCAAAGTCTATTACAATAAACAATCCAGATATGCACCTTATTATACTCCTTATTGATGAAAGACCAGAAGAGGTTACAGACATAAAGGAAGCTATTGAAGGCAAAAATGTTGAGGTTATTTATTCAACCTTTGATGAATTACCAGAGCATCACAAGAGAGTTTCGGAAATGGTAATTGAGCGTGCCAAGAGATTAGTGGAGCATGGAAAAGATGTTACTATTCTTTTGGATAGTATTACAAGACTTGCAAGAGCTTACAATATTGTTATACCAGCTAGTGGTAGAACATTATCAGGTGGTCTTGACCCTGCTGCACTTCATATGCCAAAGAAATTCTTTGGTGCAGCAAGAAATATGAGAGAGGGTGGAAGTCTTACAATCCTTGCAACAGCACTTGTTGAAACAGGCAGCAGAATGGACGATGTTATCTTTGAGGAATTTAAGGGAACCGGTAATATGGAGCTTGTTTTAGATAGAAAGTTATCTGAAAAGAGAGTATTCCCTGCTATTGATATATTAAAGTCAGGTACAAGAAGAGATGACTTATTACTTAGCGAGGAAGAAAGAGAAGCAGTTGACACTATTCGTAAGGCAACAAACAGCCAGAAACCAGAGGATACTGTAGAAAAGATTATAGATGTATTTGCTAAGACAAAGAACAATCAGGAATTCTGTCAGATGATAAAGAAGGTCAGACTGTAAAATAAACCAATAAAAAAGGCTGCACCCTAACATTTCATAAGTTAGGAGGCAGCTTTTTTTGCGTCGAATTTTCTTTAATAAAATCTTAATTGAAAAACAAATATCCATTTGATATAATTTGAAATATATATGTTTTTTAGAAGAAAGGAATTGAAATGATAGTAAAAAATACAAAAAACGATAAATTTAGACTTTTAAAGCCAGCCGGTATATTTAATATATTACACGGTGTGACAGCATTAATGCTTATATTACTAAATGCTTTAAATAACTTAAATGTTATAAGCCTTACAAATATTACAAAAAATAATGCTCTCTATAATATATATATGATATTTCAGCTTGTAGTATTAATACTTGGTATTGTTGCAGCAGTATATGCTATAAGAGCAAAAAAACAGGCTATGTATTATGCCTGCTTTTCTATAGCAGGTCTTAACTGTACTTTCCTTTTATTCACAGGAACTATTACTATTTTTGCAGTATTTAATCTTACAGCAGGTATTATTATGCTTCGTGATTCAAATAATGAGGAAAAAAGATTAAGCGCTTCATATAATTTTGGTGGCTCTGCTAAGGCATTAGAGCAAAATAAAAGTACAGCAAGTATTTTTGATGTTACAGACAAAAAATAATTAAGTTATATATGAACAATTAAAACAAAGGTAGGAATAAAGAGTGTTATACAAAATAAATAATGGTGCCGTTGTGCTTGGCGGTGACACTATTTTGGAAAATGTTAATTTTGAAATAAGAGATACTGAAAAAATAGCAGTAGTGGGACGCAATGGCTGTGGCAAAACTACACTTTTAAAGCTTATTGCAGGGGAAGTGGATTTAGAAAAAAGAGATAGCGATGAGGATGTGTTTATTGCCAAGTCCGGAAATCCAGCTATAGGCTATTTAAAACAGATGACCTTTGAGGATGATACTATTTCTATGGAAAGTGAAATTAGAAAAGTATTTGAGCCAATGGTTAAAATGAAGCAGGAATTAGATAGACGATTATCAAGAATGAATGATGACCCGACAGAGGTTAATATAAAAAGCTACGCAGCCTTTGAAGAAGAATTTAGAATGGCTGGTGGATATTACTATGAAAAAGAATTTGAAGTAATGGTCAGAAAATTCGGATTTACTGAGGAAGACAAGAAAAAGCCAATATGTGAGTTTTCTGGTGGACAGCAGACAAGAATTGCCTTTATTAGAATGTTGTTGAGTAGACCAGACATATTATTGCTTGACGAGCCAACAAACCATTTGGATATTGAAACAGTGGAATGGCTGGAGAATTATCTTAAAAATTATAATAGAGCTGTTGTGGTAGTATCCCACGATAGAATGTTCTTAGACAATGTGGTAGATGTGGTATATGAAATTGAATATGGAAAAACCAGCAGATATGTTGGAAACTATTCAAAATTCATTGAAAGAAAAGCTGAAATCCACGAAAAGCAAAGAAAGGATTATGAGCTTCAGCAAAAGGAAATAGCCAGACTTAAAGGTGTGGCTGAGCGTTTTATGGGAAAGCCTACAAAGGTTTCTATGGCTAAATCAAAGCTAAAGGCTATAGAACATATGGATATAATTGATGCGCCAGACAAATACGACAATAAAACCTTTCATGCCAATATTACCCCATTAGAAACAACAGGAAAAGAAGTGCTTAATGTTTCTAAGCTTCAGGTAGGCTATGATAAGGTATTATCTACAGTTGATTTTATTGCGTCAAGAGGAGATAAAATCGGCATTATAGGTGGAAATGGTTTAGGAAAATCTACCTTTTTGAAAACCATAGTAGGAGAAATTCCAGCTCTCGGTGGAGAGTACCATACAGGCCTTAGAGTCGATATAGGATATTTTCATCAGCAAATGGCATCCTATACCAGTGAAAAACAGGTTATTGACGATTACTGGGATCAATTTCCCACTCTTACAGAAACAGAAATACGAAATGATTTAGGAGCATTTTTGTTTTCTGGTGATGATGTATTTAAAAAAGTATCAATGCTCTCAGGTGGTGAAAAGGTGCGTTTGGCACTATGTAAGCTTTTAAAGAAAAGACCAAACTTCCTTATTTTGGATGAGCCTACAAACCATATGGATATTGTAGGTAAGGAAACCCTTGAAAAAATGCTTAAGGCCTATGAGGGTACAATTTTATTTGTATCTCACGATAGATATTTTATTAAAGAGATTTCAAATAAGCTGCTTGTTTTTGAAAATGGATATACAAAATTTTACGAGTTTGGCTATGAGGATTATGTAGCACAAAAAGCATTGCAAGAGGAAATGGAGCTTCCTAAAAATTCTAAGGAAATGAATGGAAAAACACCATTTTCTTTTGCATCTGCTAAGGCAGAGGAAAAGCCTAAGGCTGCAAAAAATTATGATAATCCTGGAAAAGAAAAATCAAAGCTTCAAAGAAAGCTTGCAAAGCTAGAGGAAAATATATCTAAGGTAGAAGAAGATATAGAAAAAGAAAAGGCAGAATTAGTCAATCCTGAATATGCCTCAGCATATACTAAACTATCAACTATACAGTCAAACATTGATAGTCTGGAAGAAACTCTTATGGAATATATGGAGCAATGGGAGACTGTCACAAAGGAATTGGAGGAATTTGATTGATTACAGTATTATCAAAAATATTTTTAACCAATAGGGATATTACAGATGATAATAATAGAAAAGCATATGGCTCACTTTGTGGGATAGTAGGAATATTTTTAAACATTATGCTTTTTGTAATAAAGTACATAGCCGGGGCAGTTAGCGGCTCGGTAGCCATTGTGGCTGATGCGTTCAACAACTTATCAGACGCAGGCTCGTCTTTTATTACCTTGGTAGGTTTTATATTTTCAGGAAAAAGACCAGATTATGACCACCCATTTGGACATGGAAGATTTGAATATGTTTCAGGCTTTGTAGTTTCAATAGTCATTATTTTAATGGGCTTAGAGCTTGTAAAAAGTTCCTTTGAAAAAATCATCCACCCAGAGCCGGTAGAGGATAGCACTGTAGCTATAATTATATTGATTATTTCCATATTAGTAAAAATATATATGTGCTTTTATAATCGTGCAATAGGGAAGAAAATATCATCTACTGCAATGTTGGCTACAGCAACAGATTCCCTTAGTGATAGTATTGCAACAACAGTAGTTTTAATATCAATATTTGTTACAAAATTTTTACCAATAAATGTTGACGGATATTGTGGAGTATTGGTTGCTTTGTTTATTTTATATGCAGGCTTTAATGCGGCTAAGGATACAATATCGCCTATATTGGGTAAAGCTCCCGAGCCGGAATTTGTAAGAAAAATTGAAGACATGGTATTGGCACATACAGAGGTAATAGGAGTGCATGATTTAGTTGTTCACGATTATGGCCCAGGGAGGGTAATGATTTCACTCCACGCAGAGGTAGACGGAGCTGGAAATATATTTGAGCTTCATGATGCTATTGACAGAATAGAAAATGAATTGTCAGAAAAGCTGGATTGTGAGGCGGTTATTCATCTGGACCCTATTGAAACAAATAATGAGGAAATAACGAGGGTAAAAAAACTGGTTTTAGAAAAACTTAAGGAAATCAATGAAAATATTTCAATACATGATTTTAGAATGGTTACAGGAAACACTCATACAAATCTAATATTTGATGTTGTTATACCTTATGAAATGAAAGAAGACAATAATTATCTAAAGAAAAAGATAATTTCAAAGATTAAGGAGCTAAGTGAGGATTATATCCCTGTTATCCATTTAGACAGAAGTTATATAGATATTAGAGAAATGTAGAAAGCCAAGATAAGGCTTTGACAATGGTTATAGTAGAAAAACAGGAGGAAAAATGGCAAATTATAATGAACTAAGTGCGGGGTTAGTGGAAAAAATAAAGGAGGATATGGATAAGGGCTATAAAAATCCTTATGCAGCAAATGATGAGGCTGTCATTAGAAGACACCCTGACCACGATATTCCCAAGTTGTGGAGAAGTCCTTATATATGTGATACAGAAAAAATCTTACATAGTCCGTACTACAACAGATATGCAGACAAAACACAGGTATTCTCCTTCTATGAAAATGATGATATTAGCAGAAGAGCACTGCATGTACAACTGGTTTCCAGAATAGCCAGAAATATTGGAAAAATACTTGGACTTAATCAGGAATTAATTGAGGCTATATCAATAGGACATGATATAGGACATACACCCTTTGGACACGCAGGTGAAAGAATATTAGACGGTTTATATATGGAACATACTGGCAGATGCTTTAATCATAATGTACATAGTGTCCGGGTGTTAGACAAAATCATTAAAAGAAATATCAGTCTTCAGACCTTAGATGGTGTTTTATGTCACAATGGTGAAATGGAGTGTATAGAATATACGCCATCAAAGCTGGACAATTTTAAAGCTTTTGATATAAAGGTAGAGGACTGTTATGTAGATAAGGACAACGTAGATAAGCTAAAAGCCAATACACTAGAAGGCTGTGTGGTGAGAATAAGTGATATTATTGCCTATTTAGGCAAGGACAGACAGGATGCCATAAAGCTTGGAATTTTACAAGAAGATAGTATATTTAAAAATTCCAAGATAGGCAGGACTAACTCGGAAATAATAAACAACCTTATAGTGAATATTATTGAAAACAGCTATGGAAAGCCATATTTACAAATGGATGAGGAGCATTTCATGGCACTTAGAAATGCAAAAACAGAAAACTATGAAATGATTTACAAAAATAAGGAATTAAATAAAATATATGAAGAACAAATTACTCCAATGTTTAAAGAAATGTATGAAATGCTTCTAAAGGAGGCAAAGACAGGAGATGAAAATTCTGATATATATAAGTATCACATTGCTTATGTAAAGGAAAATAATAAATATAATAGATACCAGGAGGATACAGAGGAATACTGTGCTACGGAGCCAAATCAGTTAGTTATTGATTATATGGCAAGTATGACAGATGATTATTTTTTAAAGTTTTATAAAAAGTGTTTTCCTAATGGAAAATATGAAGTAAAATATAAGGAATATTTTTAAATTTAAAACCAAAAAAAACTATTTCACTCAAAAGAGATTGATTTCAAGAAGTATTTATTGTAAGGTGTATTTAGAAATTTTAGGAAAGGAAGTAGAAGCTATGGAAGCAATATTTTGGCTTGTATTACTTATTGTTTTATTAGGCATAGAAATTATTACAGTGGGGCTTACTACTGTATGGTTTGCTGGTGGTGCATTACTTGCGTTAGTAGCATATGCAATAGGACTTGATATTGTGTGGCAGGTGGTTGTATTCCTTATAACCTCAGTTGTTTTACTTGTATTTACCAGACCGTTAGCTGTAAAATATATAAATACAAATAAACTAAAGACTAATTATGAAGGAATTATTGGGAAGGTAGTAAGACTTACAGAAGATGTTGATAACATAAGTGGAACCGGAAAAGCAACAATTAACAGTGTAGAATGGATGGCTAGAACAGCCGATGACAAGGTTCTTATCAAGGCAGGCACAATAGTTAAGGTTGTAGACATAAAGGGTGTTAAGCTTATTGTTGAAGAATACAAGGAACAATAGTAAAACATAATTTGCAGCGGGAATTGTATTTAAAAGTATAACTGAAAATATAGTCAGAATTATAGTTAAGATTAGAGTATGAAGCTTAATTTGGTAATTAAAGATAGATGCGAAAGCTTGACTTTCGTTCTAAATAAAAAAAAGAGAGGTAAAAAGGATGTTAGCATCAGAATTACAACCAGGTTTGGTTGCAGCATTAGTAGTAGCAATAATTATTATATTGATACTCGTTTCATGTATTAAAATTGTACCACAGGCTGAAGCATATATTGTTGAAAGATTAGGTGGATACAAGGATACATGGTCAGTTGGTTTACACTTTAAGGTGCCAATTATTGATAAGATTGCAAGAAAGGTAAGATTAAAGGAGCAGGTATGTGACTTTCCTCCTCAGCCGGTTATTACAAAGGATAATGTTACAATGAGAATTGATACAGTTATCTTCTTCCAGATAACAGATCCAAAGCTTTACTCATATGGTATTGAAAATCCTATTATGGCTATTGAAAACCTTACAGCTACAACACTTAGAAATATTATTGGTGAGTTAGTATTAGATGACACTCTTACATCAAGAGAGCTTATCAATACAAAAATGAGAGCTGAGCTTGATAGAGCTACAGACCCTTGGGGCATCAAGGTTAATCGTGTAGAGTTAAAGAATATTATGCCTCCAGCATCAATTACAGCAGCTATGGAGAAACAGATGAAGGCAGAAAGAGAAAGCCGTGAAGCTATCCTTATTGCAGATGGTCAGAAGAAATCATCAATCCTTGTTGCACAAGGTAAGAAGGAAGCAGCTATTCTTGATGCAGAAGCTGAAAAACAGGCACAAATTCTTAGAGCAGAAGCTAAGAAAGAGGCTATGATTAGGGAAGCTGAAGGTCAGGCAGAAGCAATCTTAGCTGTACAAAAGGCTAATGCAGATGGTATTAGATTTATTAAAGAAGCAGGAGCTGATGAAGCTGTACTTAAGCTTAAAAGTCTTGAAGCCTTTGGTAAGGCAGCAGACGGTAAGGCTACAAAGATTATTATTCCATCTGAAATCCAGTCAATGGCTGGTCTTGTAACATCTATTACAGAGGTAGGAAAGCAGGAACAATAAATAAGCAGGATATTATAAAGCACTAGAGCTTAAGGTATCCATTATATACCACCAGTATATCTGTCATAAAAAGTGGCTAGTATATGCTGGTGGTAAAATTTGTTATGGCAATAAAAAAGTATGAGCATTAGTTAGAATGGAGAAAGTGTAATGATAAATATATTGGTTCTTGAAGATCAAAAGGATAGTAGAGAAGCATTATGTAAGATGATAGCTTCATATAACAGGGAAAATGAAGTTGAAATAGATTCAGCAGCAACATACGAGGAAGCAGAAAAGTTATTGAACAATAAGAAAACCTACAATGGCTTTTTTATTGATATTAATTTAGATATTGAAAATGAAAATGACCAGTCTGGAATAGAGTTTGCCAGACTGTTAAGAAAAAATAGAAAATATGAATTTACACCTGTAATAATGGTTACCTCAATAGCATCCTTAGAAATGACATCTTTTAGGGAAATACATTGTTATCAATATATTGTTAAGCCATATGACAGAAAGACAGTAGAGGATGTTATTCAAAAAATAGTAATGCACGATAAGGTTGCAGAGGAAAAATATATTATTGTAAAGAAAAACGGCATTAACTATAAAATAAAATGTGATGCAATACAATATGTACAGGCAATAACCAGAGGAGTACAAATAAAGCTTACAAAGGAAACTGTTAAAGTACCATATTTGACCATAAAGGAATTTATGAAAAAGGTTGACCCAGAGGACTTTATACAGTGCCATAGAATGTATGTGGTCAATAAAAAGCATATAGTAAGTATAGATGTAGTAAATAGGATGATAGAGCTGGAAGATAAAAATATGGTGGAAATAGGCGTAACCTATAAGGATAAGATAAAAGACTTTGTTGGAAAAAAATAGTGGAAAGGATATTTTGTTAAACAAAAATTATGAATGAAAATACAAGAAAGATACTATACCGAATAATATGTACAATAGTAATGATAATTTCTGTAGGTATGCTTATTGAGCTTAAAATAAAGGATCAGCTAGATATAAAGATTGCAGTAATATTTATATGGATGACCATTATGATAATATGGGGAATGTTAGAGTTTAAAAGACATAATATGCTTATAAAAAGACAGTCCAATGAAATAAAGACTTACAAAATGTATATTCAGCCCCTTGAAGAATTAACAAAAGAAATAAGAGCAAGACAACATGAGTTTGATAATCACTTAAACGCAGTTTTAAATATGCACATTACGATTGATAATTATGATGAGCTGGTAAAAAGACAATCAGAATATATAAAGGAAATGTATATAGAGGACTCCAGACAGCTAATAGCACTGCTGAAAATAAGTGATAAGATTTTGGCAGGGTTTATTTACAGTAAGATAGTAGCTTCGCCATCTTTTATTAATGTAAATATACAGGTTAGAAATTTTGAAATTATTTCTACTGTGTCAGAGCATAACCTTATTGAAATAATAGGAACGCTTATTGATAATGCCTACGAAGCCTGTACCAAAGAAAGAAATACTGTAGATATTATATTGGATTCAGATGATAACAAGCTTTACTTTGAAGTAAGAAATCAGGTAGAGGATATGAATTTTAATAAAATGTCAATGTTCTTTAAAAAGGGATATTCCACAAAAGGCTCCAAGAGAGGGCTGGGATTACATAATGCAAAAAGAATTGCAAATAAATATGGTGGAGATATTACTGTAGAGTTAATGAATATAGGAGATAAGGAGTACATCAGCTTTAAGGTAGAAATCTAAAAAAATATTTACTTTTTTTATGACTAGGGTTAAAATAGTTCGTAAAATTAAAAGAAAGAGTAAAGGCAGGTAAAGCATATGAAAAAGAAGAAAATATTAGCAGTTCTTTTAGCGTGTATGTGTGTATTTATGTTATGCGCTTGTGGTAAGAACGAAGATAGTGACAAAAATGGTAAAGGTGAAAAAACCTATACAATAGGTATTATCCAGATTATGGAGCACGCATCCCTTAATACAATCAGAGATGCTATTGTAACAAGATTAGGCGAGCTTGGCTACAAGGACGGTGATAATTGTAAAATCGACTGTCAGCAGGCAAATGGTGAGGTCAGCAATGTATCATCAATTCTTCAGTCCTTTGAAGGTGAAGGCTGTGATGTTATTATAGCTATTACTACTCCATGTGCTCAGGCAGCAGCACCTTATTCAGAAAAAATTCCAGTTGTATTTTCAGCAGTTACGGATCCAGTAGCAGCAGATATTGTTGAATCCTTAGAAAGCACAGGTGGCAATATAACAGGTACATCTGACGCTATTGATGTTAATAAGATTTTAGATTTAGCATTAACAGTAACTCCAGATATTAAGACATTAGGATATTTATACAACTCTGGTGAAGCAAATTCAGTTTCTTGTCTTGAAAAAGTAAAGACATACTGCAAGGATAAAAACATTACAGTCAAGGAAGCGGCAGTTTCAAATTCCTCAGAGGTACAGTTAGCAGCTGAAAGCCTTTGTGCAGATGCAGATGCTATTTTCAGCCCAAATGATAATACTATAGCAGGTGCAATGGGCGTAGTTGCCCAGGTTGCAAATTCAGCAAAAATACCTGTATATGTAGGCGCCGACTCTATGGTAAAGGATGGTGGCTTAGGAACAGTAGGTATTGAATATACTGATTTAGGAATTGAGACAGCAAATATGGCAGATTCAATACTTAAGGGTGAAAAAAAGGCATCTGAAATACCTGTAAAAGTATTTAATGAAGATTTAAGTACATATATTAATACATCAACTGCAAAAGAAATAGGTATTACAATTCCTGATTCTATCTTAAACGGACAAAAGACAATCACTTTTGAATAAGATAGGGAGAGGTAAAGTTTTATGAACAAGAAGAAAGTAATTTCCTTGATTCCAAAAGTAGTATTAGTTGTAGTTTTATTTTTGATTATTAATTCCCAATTAACAGGGACACAGATAACAGGAACCTTAGAGCTGGGTTTTATATATTCCTTATTAGCTTTAGGAATATTTATTTCCCTTAGGATATTAGACATTCCAGACTTAACTGTTGACGGCAGCTTTACACTAGGTGTAGCTGTGTCAGTTATATTTGCATATAACGGTCATCCATTTTGGGGAATTGGACTTTCTATAGTGGCAGGAGCTATAGCAGGTATTGTAACAGGCGTTTTGCAGACAAAATTAAATGTACAGCCTATATTAGCAGGAATTATTACTATGACAGGCTTATATTCAATAAACCTGCATATTATGGGTGGTAATCCAAATATATCCCTTTGGAAAAAGAAAACAATTTTTTCTTTTTTTGAACAATTATTACCAGAGGGAGCGCCGGTTAAAATAATAGTTTCAGGTGCTATATTGTTAATCGTCGTACTTTTTGTATATTGGTTTTTAAATACACAGCTTGGTATGTCAATTAGAGCAACTGGTGATAATGAATATATGGTGCGTGCATCTTCAATTAACTCTGACAGAATGAAAATAATCGGCTTTGCATTAGCTAATGCACTGGTTTCAATGTGTGGAGGTGTAATCGCACAGTACAATTCAGCAGGTGATGCAAATGGTGGTACGGGTATGTTAGTAGCCGGCTGTGCTTCCATTATTATTGGAGAGGTATTTTTCGGAAAGCATACAATTATCTCCTGCATATTGTCATCTGTAATAGGCGCTATAGCCTACAGATATGTGCTTACTATTGCAATGTCAATAGGTATGCAGGCAATGGATTTCAAACTGTTTTCAGCACTTATTGTGGCAATAGCAATAAGCATACCTACAATAAAGAAGGTTGTTGGAAGAAAGGCTGCAAGGATAAAGGAAAAGGGAGGCAATAGTAATGCTTAGCTTGTCAAATGTAAGTATAACTTTTAATAAAAACACAGTAAATGAAAGAAAAGCATTAAGTAGTTTTTCTTTAGATATTAATCAGGGTGATTTTGTTACAGTTATTGGCTCTAATGGTGCTGGTAAATCTACGCTTATGAATGTAGTATGTGGTACCTACGGGGTTGATTCAGGTCACATTTACATTGATGATAGGGATATTACAAAGCTTAAAGAATATCAGAGAGCGAAGTTTATTGGAAGATTATTTCAGGATCCACTAAAGGGTACAGCTCCCAATATGACAATAGAGGAAAATCTTGGTCTGGCATATGGCAGAGGAAAGAAAAGAACATTAGCCTTTGGAATTTCAAAAAAGGATATAGCCTTCTTTAAAGAAAAGCTTGCCGATTTAGGCCTGGGTCTGGAGGATAGAATGAAAACTCCAGTTGGATTATTATCAGGAGGTCAAAGACAGGCACTTACCCTTATGATGGCTACTATAGTTACCCCAAAGCTGCTTTTGTTAGATGAGCATACAGCAGCCCTTGACCCTAAAACAGCAGAAAAGGTAATGGAAATAACTGACAAAATCGTCAAGGAAAATAATATTACTACCTTGATGATTACACATAATATAAAAAATGCACTAGATTATGGTAACAGAACAATAGTGCTTAGTCAGGGAAAATTGCTTATGGATATAACTGGTGAGGATAGAAGAAATATGACTACAGAAAAATTGATGCAGTTATATTCATCATCAGGAGCAGAGCAGATGACAGACAAAATGCTTTTGTAAAAAGCCTATTGCAATAAGGTGCGTTGTATGATATACTACAAAAGTTGTTTAAAGACTTGATTGGTAAAGTCCAATCTAGCAAGATATTTTTAGAGGTGACAAAATGAAACAAGGAATACATCCAACATATTACCAGGCAACAGTTGATTGTAACTGTGGTAACACATTCGTAACAGGTTCTACAAAGGAAAACATCCATGTAGAAATTTGTTCAAAGTGCCATTCATTCTATACAGGACAGCAGAAGGCTACAACAGCTCGTGGCCGTATCGATAAGTTCAACCGTAAGTATGGTGTTAAGGCAGACTAATAGGATTA
This sequence comes from uncultured Eubacteriales bacterium, assembly GCA_900539455.1. Taxonomy (GTDB): domain Bacteria; phylum Bacillota; class Clostridia; order Lachnospirales; family Lachnospiraceae; genus SVEL01. Next base: position 63,539 of record UQCD01000003.1, on the reverse strand, counting down.
TTGTAAATGAAAGGTTGAGAATATTATTCTCAACCTTTGTTTAGTATTTGACATAATATACAAAAGGAAGGTTATATAAATGAAACCATCAGGTATTGGAGGTCAAGCGGTTTTAGAAGGTATTATGATGCGTAACAAGGACAAATACTCTGTTGCGGTCAGAAAGCCTGATAAGGAAATTGTGGTGGATGTGGAGAATTGTAAGGATACATCAAAAAGATTAAAGATATTCAGGATGCCTTTTATCAGAGGTGTATTTAGCTTTGTAGATTCTTTGGTAATAGGTATTAAAACTCTTACCTATTCAGCAGAGTTTTACGAGGATGAGGAGGAAACAAATGATTTACCAGTAGATAAGGTTACTCGTTCTATCTTTAAGGAGAAGGCAGAAAGCTTCCTTATGGGGCTTACAGTATGTATATCAGTGCTTTTTTCGGTATTACTGTTTATTGTGCTTCCATATGGTATTTCAGAGTTATTAAAGAATGTTATGAATATTAGGTCTAATACAGTTTTGGCAGTAGTTGAAGGTGTACTTAGAATATTAATATTCTTAATATATATGGTTTTAATATCTAAAATGAAGGACATTCAAAGAACCTTTATGTATCATGGAGCAGAGCATAAATGTATAAACTGTATTGAAAATGGTTTTGAATTAAATGTTGAAAATGTGAGAATGTCTTCAAGGATTCATAAAAGATGTGGAACAAGCTTCTTGTTCTTTGTAATGTTTGTAAGTATTGTCTGCTTCATTGCTATATCAGCAATAATGCCAAAGGATGTTAATGTTTTTGTAAAGGTTATTGTAAGATTATTACTTGTACCTGTCATAGCTGGAATATCCTATGAAATACTTCGTGCAGCAGGAAAATATGAAAATGCTTTTTTAAACATTATCAGCAAGCCGGGTATGTGGATGCAAAAATTCACTACTAAAGAGCCAGACGACTCGATGATAGAGGTAGGCATAAAGGCTGTGGAGGCAGTATTTGACTGGAAGCAGTTTCTTGAGGAAAACAAGACTGATTTTGCAAAGAATACTGATACAGATTCAAATGAAGAAGATGATGTAGATATTTTTCAAATTGATGAAATTAAGGAAAGATAAAGCTTTTAACTAAATTAAGGAAATTTTTAGGTAGTTGAAATGACATATAGAGAGCTTCTTAGTCAGGGAGAAAGCCTGCTAAAGGTAAATAATATAGGAGAATACAAGTTAGATGCCTTTTATTTACTGGAGTATGTTTTTAAAATGGATAAAACTTGTTTTTTACTGAAAGGCACAGAAAATATAAATGATGAAGCAAAAATAAAGGAATATATTGAAAAAATCAATATTAGGGCAAAGCACATTCCTTTGCAGCATATAACAAACGAGCAGCAGTTCATGGGCTTTAAGTTTTATGTAGATGAAAGTGTGCTTATACCTAGGTGGGATACTGAAATTCTTGTTGAAAAAACATTGGATTTATGCAAAAATATTGATGCTGGCAGCATAGAAATACTTGATATGTGTACGGGCTCAGGCTGTATTGGTATTTCACTAAAAAAATTATGCAGGAATTCTGTTGTAACAGCAGTAGATTTATCAAAAAAAGCTTTAGATGTTGCAAGAAAAAATGCAAAAGCCTTAGATGCGGATATTTCCTTTTATGAAAGTGATTTGTTTGAAAAATTAGAAGGAAAAGCCTTTAATATAATAGTTTCAAACCCACCATATATTAAGACGAAGGATATTGAAGGATTAATGGACGAGGTGAAAATCCATGAGCCATTTATGGCATTAGATGGCAGTGTGGATGGTTTAAGGTTTTATAGAGCAATTACCTTTGCAGCAACCAGTCATTTAATGGAGAAGGGATACCTTGTTTATGAAATAGGCTGCGATCAGGCTGATGAAGTTAGAACCATTATGAAAGCAAATGGTTTTGATGATATAGAAACAATAAAGGACTTAGCAGGTCTGGACCGAGTTATACTTGGACGACTTGATACTTGATAATGGAGGAAGAAATAGAAATGTTTGACAAGTTAGAAGATATTTTAGTTAGATATGATGAAATAATGAAAGAATTAAATGATCCTTCAGTAGTAAATGATCAGGAAAGATTTAAAAAGCTTATGAAGGAGCAAAACGACCTTACACCTATTGTAGAGGCTTATAAGGCATACAAGCAGGCAAAGCAGGATGTTGAAGATTCCTTAGCTATCCTTGATAACGAAAGTGATGAGGATATGAGAGAGCTTGCTAAGGAAGAGTTAAACAATGCCAAGACAAGAATCGAAGAATTAGAAAATAAAATGAAAATTTTACTTTTGCCTAAGGACCCTAATGATGACAAGAACATTATTGTTGAAATCAGAGCAGGTGCAGGTGGCGATGAAGCAGCATTATTTGCAGCAGAATTATTCCGTATGTATAGTCACTATGCAGAAACTCAGAAATGGAAAATCGAATTAGTTAATGTTGACGATACAGGTATCGGTGGCATGAAGGAAGTAGAATTTATGGTTAAAGGTAAGGGAGCATACTCTCTTATGAAGTACGAAAGTGGTGTACACAGAGTGCAAAGAGTTCCTGAAACTGAATCAGGTGGCAGAATTCATACTTCAACAGCTACAGTTGCAGTTATTCCAGAGGCTGAAGAGGTGGATATAAAAATAGATGAGAAGGATATAAGAATTGATGTTATGAGAGCATCTGGTAATGGTGGACAGTGCGTAAATACAACTGACTCAGCAGTTAGACTTACACATTACCCAACAGGTATAGTAATTTACAGCCAGACAGAAAAGTCACAAATTCAAAATAGAGAAAAAGCATTTGCATTATTAAGAGCAAAATTATATGACTTAGAAATGCAAAAGGCACACGATGCTGAGGCTGATGCAAGAAGAAGCCAGATTGGTACAGGTGACCGCTCTGAAAAGATTAGAACCTACAATTTCCCACAGGGAAGAGTAACTGACCATAGAATAGGCCTTACACTTTACAAACTCGATAAGATAATGAATGGTGATATTCAGGAAATTATTGATGGATGTATTGCTGCAGACCAGGCAGCAAAATTAGCAAAAATGGGCGATGAAAACTAGAAGCGAGGAAACAACTTGAATAATACACATAATAACAATCACAAAAATGTTAAGGGACATGAGAGAGGAAAATTTTCTGGGAGAATTGGTTATGTAATGGCTGTTGCAGCTTCTGCTGTAGGACTAGGTAATATATGGAGGTTTCCGTACCTTGCAGCACAGTATGGCGGGGGAATGTTTCTTATCACATATCTTATATTAATGGTTACTTTTGGATATGTGCTTATTGTTTCAGAAACTGCATTAGGAAGGATGACAGGGAAGAGTCCCGTTGGAGCTTTTAAAACCTTCGGAAAGAAGTTTCCCTTTAAGTTTGGTGGCTGGATAAATGCCATTGTACCTGTACTTATAGTTCCTTATTACTGTGTTTTAGGTGGCTGGGTAATAAAATATCTGGTTGAGTATATAAAAGGAAATTCTGCAAGTCTGTCTGCAGATGGATATTTTGCAGGCTTTATTTCAAATTCAGCAGATGTTGAAATATGCTTTCTTGTCTTTTCTGCCTTTGTTATTTTTACAATATTGTTAGGTGTAAAAAAGGGCATAGAGAAAATATCAAAGATTACAATGCCAATATTATTAGTATTAGCAATCGTAGTAGCTATATATTCTGTTACCCGAAAAGGAGCACTTGCTGGTGTAGAATATTTTCTTATACCCAGACTTGAAAACTTTTCAGTAATGACTATTGTTGCAGCTATGGGACAGATGTTCTACTCTCTATCCTTAGCTATGGGTATTTTGTATACATATGGTTCATATTTAGAAAAAGATGTAGATATAGAAAAAACTACAACACAGGTAGAGGTGTTTGATACGACTATTGCAGTATTAGCAGGACTTATGATTATTCCGGCAGTATTTTCATTCTCAGGTGGAAATATGGAAACTTTAAAGTCAGGACCATCACTTATGTTTGTAACAATGCCAAAGACCTTTGAAAGTATGGGCTTTGGTTCTATTGTAGGAATTGTGTTTTTCTTATTGGTGCTTATTGCAGCTATGACAAGCGCAATTTCATTATTGGAAACCTGTGTATCTACATTTTATGATGAATTTAAAATAAAAAGAAAATGGGCAACACTTATTGTTGCCGGCATAATTTTAGTTATAGGGACATTATCTGCCTGTGGCTTTGGTGTATTAGACCACATCAAGCTTTTGGGAATGGATATATTAGACTTCCTTGACTTTATTACAAACTCTATAATGATGCCAATAGCAGCTATTTCTACCTGCGTATTAATACTTAGTGTAGTCGGTATGAACAAAATAGCAGAGGAAGTGGAGATTTCTTCAAAGTTTAAGAGAAAGAAATTGTATTTTGTATTTCTTAAATATTTTGCAATAGCCTGTTTGGTAATTGTGCTTATAAGTTCAATAGCAAATGTGCTTGGATTTATTAAAATTTAACCCTAAAAATTTATTTAAAAATTTTAATATAGTGATATAATATATTACGGTTAAAGGTTGAGGCTTATGTTTTAGCAACGGAATTGCTAAAACATTGCCTCTTTTATTTTTAGGAAAAGGAGCTGGTTTTCATGAAATACATAAAGCAAGTGGCAATTATTTTTGCAGTGACCTGTGTAGGTGAAATATTAAAATACTTTATTCCTTTACCAATTCCAGCAAGTATTTATGGATTAGTTATAATGATAATTTTACTTGCTACAAAGGTGGTTAAATTAGAACAGGTAAAGGATGTAGCAGACTTTCTTATAGAAATAATGCCGCTTATGTTTATACCAGCAGGAGTAGGTATTATTGTATCCTGGAAGCAGGTAAGAGGCATGATAGTACCAGTCTGTGTCACTGTTTTTATAACTACCTGTCTGGTTATGATAATTACAGGAAAGGTAACAGATTTTATGGTATCGCGAAAGGAGAAGAGAGATGAACGAAATCATTCTTAATTCTGCTACAGTCGGTGTTGTAATAAGTCTGGCTGCATATGGAGTAGGTGTGCTGCTAAAGAAAAAATTCAAGATGTCGATATTTAATCCACTGCTTATCTCTATTGTACTTGTTATAGTAGTTATTTCTGTGCTAGGCATAGATTATGACAGCTATAATGAAAGTGCTAAATATATTAGCTATTTACTTACTCCTGCAACAGTAGCTTTAGCAATTCCCTTATATCAACAAATAGAACTATTAAAAAAGCATATAATAGCTATAATAATAGGAATAGCCTCAGGTGTAATTACAAGTCTTTCCTCAGTGCTTATAATTGCAATTATATTTAATCTTAGTCAAGAGGAATATGTAACTCTGCTGCCAAAGTCAATTACTACAGCAATAGGTATGGGACTTTCCGAGGAATTTGGAGGAATTGTTTCAATATCTGTTGCAGTAATTATTATTACAGGTGTATTTGGAAATATGGTAGCCGAGGGAATGTGTAAGCTGTTCAGAATAAAAAGTCCAATATCCAGAGGACTTGCTATTGGAACTGCCGCTCACGCAGTAGGTACAGCTAAAGCAATGGAAATGGGCGAAATAGAAGGAGCAATGAGCAGCCTTGCAATAGTTGTGGCAGGGCTTGGAACCGTAATTGCAATGTCATTTTTTTCCTGCTTTTTACCTTAAAACATCTCAAATCTGCTATATGTCATTAAGAATCTGCTTCCATATTTTTAGGAAGTATAAGATTTAAAATGATTGAAACAATAAAGACTACAGCAACACAGTTTTCTGCAAAGACTGTCTGAATGATTTTTGGAAAAATATTAAATATTTCCGGAACCTGTGTAAATCCAATACCAATACTAAGTGAAAGTGCAGCAATAGTAATATTTCTTTGTGTATATCCACATTTGCTCATCATTTGAAGTCCGCTGATTACAATATTTCCAAACATCATAATAGTACAGCCACCAAGCACAGCTTCTGGAAGAGTGGATAAAATCGAGCCGAAAATAGGGAAAATTCCAGCAAGAATCATTATTATAGCACCTGCGGCAATAGCAAATTTGTTTACTACCTTTGTCATTGCAACTAAGCCTACATTCTGGCTAAAGGAGGTAATAGGCAGACAGCCAAAAACAGAGGAAAGTGTGCTGATAAATCCGTCGCAGGCTATAGAGCCGGAGGTTTCCTTTAAAGTAGCATCCCTGCCAAGTCCGGTAGAGGTTAAAGCTGAGGTGTCACCAATAGTTTCTGTAGCTGAAACAAGAAAGATAAGAGTTACTGAAACAATGGCGTTTATGTTAAATTCAGGCTTAAAAGGAACAAGAGTCGGAAGGGCTACAATAGAGGTGTTGCTAAGTGCAGATAAATCCACTACACCCATAAATATTGCCACAATATAGCCTACAATAAGTCCAAATAATACAGAAAGCTGTTTCCAGAAGGATTTAGCAAATATATTAAATACAATACAGCAAAGAAGAGTAATTGTACCTAAAATCCAATGTGTTTTTGCACCAAAGCTGTCACTGCCACTGCCACCACCGAAGGATGAAGCACCAACTGACAAAAGTGAGAAACCAATAGCTGTTACTACACTTGCTGCAACAACGGGAGTAATAAGCTTAATCCAATATTTTGCAAACAGTCCCAGTATTCCCTCAATAATACCACCTATTAAAACAGCACCTACAATAGCGTTGTATCCATAGGTAGGACCAATGTAGCAAAATACAGAAACAAAGGTAAAGCTAATGCCCATAACAATAGGAAGTCCTGAACCAATTCTCCATATAGGGAAAAGCTGAATAAGAGTACCAATACCGGCAATAATCATAGCACTTTGAATAAGCATTGCCTGTTCCTTAGAGGAAAGCCCACTGGCAGCAGCTACAATAGAAATAGGAGCTATATTTGCAACAAACATAGCCAATATGTGCTGTAGACCAAAGGGAATAGCCTGACCTACAGAAATCTTACCATCAATATGGTATAAATTACTTGTTAGATTTTTAGATTTATTCTTCATAATGTAAATTCCTTTAAGATAAAATTTAATTATTTCTAAACTCAATAGTCCCATTAGCAGCGTCCATACTCTCTACTATAGCAAGTGACTCCAAATGGTAGCCAAGATTTCTAATAATTCTGCCACCAGACTGGAAGCCCTTTTCAACTGCTATTCCAATACCCTCAACTGTCGCACCGGCAGAAGCAGCAATAGAAATAAGTCCCTGTAAGGCACAACCATTTGCAAGGAAATCATCAATAATAAGTACATGGTCATCAGGACCTAAGAATTTTTTAGAAACAATTACTTGATTTTTGCATTTATGTGTAAAGGATTCAACTTCAGCAATATACATTTCACCTTCTATATTAATGCTCTTTGATTTTTTTGCAAAAACAACAGGTGCATTAAAATATTTTGCAACTATACAGGCAATACCAATGCCAGAGGCTTCTATAGTAAGTATTTTGTTAATAGGCCTGCCTTCAAATCTGTGTTTAAATTCTGCACCCATTTGTTCAAATAAGTTAATGTCCATCTGGTGATTAAGAAAGCTGTCCACCTTTAATACATTGCCCTCCTTAACAATACCGTCCTTTAAAATTCTTTCTTCTAAAAAATTCATTTTCTTTCTCCTTGATGTTTCATTGAAATTTACAACTTATTTTATAAGGTATCAAATTTTCTGCAATATTACAAGATAAATTAGGGAATTGTAAAAAATTATAATTATATATTTGAACTAATCCAAACAGCAGAATATTTAACATCATTTTTTAAATGATAATAGTTATCAATTAAGCTATTGAAATATATTTTATGATATGTTACTATATGGATGGTTAGTTAAAACTAACTTTCGTTAAGTAAATCGCTTGGTCTCCATAAAAAATAAGTATTGTTATTTGCTGGGAAGGAATAAATCCTTCCCGGCTGGAGAACATATTACTGAAGGACTATGAAAGGAAATAAAAGTATGAATTATTTAGAAATTGAAAAAGTAATTGGCAGAGAAATATTGGACTCAAGAGGAAATCCAACAGTAGAGGCTGAGGTATATTTAGCAGACGGAACTATCGGTCGTGGCTGTGCACCTAGTGGAGCATCTACAGGAGAATTTGAAGCTCTTGAGCTTAGAGATGGTGATAAAGCAAGATACTTAGGCAAGGGCGTAACAAAGGCAGTAAACAATATTAATACAATTATAAATGATATACTTGTTGGAAAAGATGCTTCTGATATTTATGCTGTTGATAAGGCAATGATAGAAGCAGACGGAACAAAGGACAAGTCAAACCTTGGAGCAAATGCTATATTAGCAGTTTCTATAGCCGCAGCAAGAGCAGCAGCTATGTCCCTAGACATTCCACTATACAGATTTTTGGGTGGAATTTCAGGAAATAGATTACCAGTTCCTATGATGAACATTATTAATGGTGGCGCACACGCAGCTTCGAGTGGACTTGACACACAGGAATTTATGATAATGCCTGTAGGAGCTGCTTCATTTAAAGAATGTCTTAGATGGTGTGCAGAGGTATTCCATAACCTTGCAGCTATTTTGAAGGAAAAAGGACTTGCTACATCCGTAGGTGATGAAGGTGGTTTTGCACCAGCACTTGCTTCAGATGAGGAGGCTATTGAAACTATTATAGAGGCTATTAAAAAAGCTGGCTATGAACCTGAAAAAGATTTTATGATTGCTATGGACGCTGCTTCTTCAGAATGGAAGAGTGAAAAGGGCAAAGGCTTCTACAAGCTTCCAAAGGCAAAAACAGAATATACAGCAGAAGAATTAGTTGAGCATTGGGTTAAGCTTTGCGAAAAATATCCAATTATCTCTATTGAAGATGGCCTTGATGAAGAAGATTGGGAAGGCTGGCAGAAGCTTACAGAAAGATTAGGCGACAAGGTTCAGCTTGTAGGCGATGACTTATTCGTTACAAATACAGAAAGACTTGCAAAGGGAATAGAACTTAAAGCTGGTAATGCTATTTTAATTAAGTTAAATCAGATTGGTTCTGTATCAGAAACTCTTGAAGCGATAAAAATGGCACACAAGGCAGGATATACAGCTATTTCCAGCCACCGTTCAGGTGAAACAGCAGATACAACAATAGCAGATTTAGCAGTTGCTTTAAATACCTGCCAGATTAAAACAGGCGCACCAAGCCGTAGTGAAAGAGTTGCCAAGTACAATCAGCTTCTTAGAATTGAAGAAGAATTGGGCAATAGTGCAGTATATCCTGGAATTAAGGCATTTAATGTTAAAAGATAGGATATTTGGTTGAATAGATAATATGTATAAGACTGTATGGTGAACACTATACAGTCTTTTTATATAGGCAATTATTACATCAGTAAATATAAGCTGTTTATTTTAATAGGCTTGGCTTAAACTTTAATATATTGGGTATATAAAATAAATGGGTTCGGGATATAAGTTAATGTAGAAAAAGAATATAAATAGTGTTAAAATATGTGTGTGGTTGCTACTTTTTATGAGAAATTACATTATTAATAGCTAATAAGCAATATTAGCTGCAATGTAGAAATAATATAAAACCAGATTAAACAAAAAGGAGACAGTTATGTTAGAATTTAAATATGATACACAGTTATTAATAGAAGGCACAGATCTTGATGAGGATGCAATTAACGATTACTTTACAGAAAACTTTAAGGGCGACTGCTTATTAGCAGTAGGTGACGAGGAGCTTATTAAAATTCACTTCCATACCAATGAGCCTTGGAAGGTATTAGAGTATTGCTCAACTCTTGGAGAAATTTACGATATTGTAGTAGAAGATATGGACAGACAGTCGAGAGGACTTAAAGGCTAATAATGACAGAGTTAGAGCTATATTACAACAAATTTAATGAGGATAAGCGACTTACCAGAAGACACGGATATGTTGAGTTTGTTACATCAATGAAATATATACATAAGTATTTAGAAAAGTTTAATAATCCTAAAATACTAGATATAGGAGCTGGAACAGGAAGATATTCTGTTGCATTAGCCGAGGAAGGTTATGATGTTACAGCAGTAGAATTGGTTAAGTATAATCTGGGTATACTTAAGAAGAAAAACAGTAGTGTAAAGGCATATCAGGGCAATGCTACAAAGCTGTCAAGGTTTGGGGACGAAAGCTTTGATTTAACACTTCTTTTTGGTCCAATGTATCACCTTTATTCCCATGAGGATAAACTGAAGGCATTAAATGAGGCTAAAAGGGTGACAAAAAAGGGTGGAATTATTTTAGTTGCATATGTAATGAATGAATACAGTGTTATTACATATGGCTTTAAGCAAAATAATATTAAAGAATGTATGGAAAACAACAAATTAACAAAGGATTTCCATACAATATCCTCAAAAGAAGATTTGTACGATTATGTACGAATTGAGGATATAAACAAGCTAAACGAAGAAGCAGGACTTGAAAGAGAAATTATTATTTCAGCAGACGGACCTGCAGATTATCTAAGACAGACCTTAAATGCAATGGATGATGAAGCCTACAGGCTGTTTATTGAATATCATCTGGCTACCTGTGAAAGATATGAGTTAATAGGTGCGGCTGCACATACTGTTGATATTCTTAGAAGATAAATACAAGGCTGCATAGTTATTATATGAAAGAACAGCCGATATAAATATAATTAATTATTATGTAAAAAAAGGAGAAGCGTATGGTTAGGCATATTATATTATGGAAAATCAAAGATGAAATATCTGCCGAGGAAAAGGAAAAGATAAAGCTTGGTGTAAAGGAAGGCTTAGAGGGTCTTTATGGAAAAATCGAAGGCTTAAATAGAATTAAAGTGGTAACAAATGGACTTGCTTCATCAAATGCTGATTTAATGCTGGATTCAGAGTTTGTGGATGAAGCTGCCTTAAAAGCATATAGTACAAATCCATTGCATGTTAAGGTGGCAGACAATAATGTCAGACCTTTTATGCAGGTAAGAATGTGCTTGGATTTTACAGAATAATCTGAGGAGATAATATATGGAGAAAGACAACGCCAAAAAGAGTGTCGCTAAAAGACATGAAGAACAGACAAAGGAAAAGGAAGTAGAAAAGCTGCTTATTGAAGTGGAATCCCTGCTTACAAAACCAGAAAAATGTCTGTGTGGTGAAGATTACGAATATATAGGGCTCGGGGTTTATAAATGTCCCAGATGTAAAAGTGTATTCAAAAATGAATATGGCAGAGTACGAGATTTTGTAGATGAATATGGTACAAATTACAATATGGTTGAAATTGCAGAAAGGACAAAGGTGTCCAAAAGGCTAATTGATCTTTTTGTAAAAGATGGCAGATTTGATACTGTAAAAAAACAAAAGAAATGCAGAATCTGCCACAGCCCTATTAGCAAGGGAATATATTGCAATAGATGTGCCTTAAGACAAATAAAGGATGAAATGGATAGTGACAGAAGGAGAAATATAACAGGAGTAATGAAGCAGGATCAGGATATGAAGGGCGAAATGCACTTCATTAACAAAAACAATTTATAAGGAATTATAAGATTATTTGAAAGAAGGATAAATCAATGATAGCAGAAAAAATGAAAGGCTTCGTAAACAATAATTCAGCAATTAGAGCTATGTTTGAGGAGGGAAACAGACTTGCCTCTATTTATGGTAGAGATAAGGTTTTCGACTTTAGCCTGGGCAACCCAAATGTTGCTGCACCTGAAAAGCTAAATGAATCAATAAAAGAGGTATTAGACAATGAAAGCAGTACCTTTGTTCATGGCTATATGAGTAATGCTGGTTATGAGGATGTTAGAGAAAAAATAGCCCAGTCATTAAACAAAAGATTTGCTACAAATTTTTCAAATAAAAATATTATTATGACCGTTGGAGCAGCAGGCGGCTTAAATGTAGCCTTAAAGACCTTGTTAAATCCAGAGGACGAAGTAATAGTATTTGCACCATATTTTTTAGAATATAGAGCATACATAAGCAACTATGATGGAAAAATAGTTGAGATTTCTCCAAATACAGAAAACTTTATGCCAAATATTGAAGAGCTTGCTAGTAAGGTAACACCAAAAACAAAGGCAGTAATTATTAACAATCCAAATAATCCTACAGGTGTTGTATACAGCGAAAAGGTTATTAAGGAAATTGTAGCTGTACTAGAGGAAAAACAGCGGGAATTAAATACAGAAATTTATTTAATTTCTGATGAGCCATACAGAGAATTGGCATATGATGGTGTAGAGGTTCCATATCTTACAAAGTACTATAAAAATACTATAGTTGGATATTCATATAGTAAGTCATTATCATTGCCAGGAGAAAGAATAGGCTACCTTGTAATTCCTAGCGAAATGCCTGATTATGAAAATGTATTTCAGGCTGCTTCAATAGCAAACAGAATATTAGGCTTTGTTAACGCTCCTTCACTTATGCAAAGAGCAGTAGCAAAGGTGCTTGATGAAAAGACAGATATTGATTACTATGACAGAAATAGACAGACACTATACGAGGCCTTGAAAAAATTGGGCTTTGAATGTATAAAGCCAGAGGGTGCTTTTTATCTGTTTATGAAAACACCAGTTGAGGAAAAGGATTTTTGTGATATGGCAAAGAAATACAACCTTTTATTAGTTCCAGGCTCATCCTTTGCATGCAAGGGTTATGTAAGAATTGCATATTGCGTTTCCTACGAAACTATAGTAAACTCAATACCAGCTTTTGAAAAGCTTGCAAAAGAATGTAAATTGGTGTAGCTGAAAGGAAAATCCAAATGAAACCATGGGAAAATAATATTAGAAAAGTAGTCCCATATGTGGCAGGTGAACAGCCAAACAAGCCTAATATGGTAAAGCTTAATACAAATGAATGTCCATATCCACCAGCACCAAAGGTTAAGCAGGTGCTTGAAAATATTGACATAAACAAATTCAGATTATATCCAGATACAATGGCTGCCCCACTTGTAGAGGAATTATCAGCCTTTTATAAGGTTGATAGGGATATGATATTTGTTGGTGTTGGCTCTGATGATGTATTAGCAAATGCTTTTTTGACATTTTTTAATTCAGATAAGCCAATATTATTTCCAAATATCACCTATTCCTTTTATCCGGTGTGGGCAGACTTATATAAAATACCTTATAAGACACCTAAGCTTGATGAAAACTTTCACATTGTTAAAGAGGATTACTACGAGGAAAATGGTGGTGTAATATTCCCAAATCCAAATGCACCTACCTCACTTATGGAAAGTCTTGATACTATAGAGGATATAGTAAAGAAAAACCAAAATTCAGTAGTTATTATTGATGAGGCATATGTAGACTTTGGAGGTGTTAGTGCATTACCACTGGTAGAAAAATATGAAAATTTACTTGTAGTACAGACCTTTTCAAAATCCCGTTCTATGGCAGGAATGAGAATAGGCTTTGCAATAGGAAACAAAAATCTTATTAAAGCTATGAATGATGTGAAGTTTTCTACTAATTCATACACAATGAATTATACTGCTATTATGGCAGGCACAGAAGCTGTAAAGGATAAAGCTTATTTCGATACTATAAGAGCAAAAGTTATAGATACAAGAGAAAAAACGAAGAAAAGATTACTTGAAAGAGGCTTTATATTCCCTGATTCTAAAACCAACTTTATTTTTGCAACTAACAAAAATATTGATATTACAGGAATGTTTGAATTCTTGCGTGAAAAGGATATCTATGTAAGACATTGGAATACACCAAACATAAAAGATTATGTGAGAATTACTATAGGAACTGACGAAGAAATGGATATATTTTTCAAATATGTAGATGAATATTTAAAGGAGAATAGTTAAATGTTAATTAAAGTAATTGGTGGATTTTTAATGGCACTGGCAGATAGTGTGCCAGGTGTTTCAGGTGGTACTATAGCATTCCTTATGGGTTTGTATGATGACTTTATTAATTCACTTAATAATATTGTGTCAAAGGATAAGGAAAAAAGAAAAAAAGCAATAGTGTTTCTTCTAAAACTTGGAAGTGGCTGGATTGTAGGTATGGCAATGGCTGCCATAGTTATAAAGGCTGTATTTGAAAAACATATATATGCAATAAGCTCCTTGTTTATGGGCTTTATTGTATTTGCAATTCCTCTTATTATTTATGAGGAGAAGGATTCCTTTAAGGGCAAATATCAAAATAGTATATTTGCATTATTTGGAATTGCAATAGTAGTATTAGTTACTTACCTTTCAACCCATGTTACAGGAATAAATGATTTGTCTGTATCAAACCTTACCTTTGGAAATGGTGTATTTTTATTTATTGGTGCTATGTGTGCCATATCAGCAATGGTATTGCCCGGAATTTCAGGCTCTACAATAATGCTGGTGTTTGGTATTTATCAGGCTATTATGAGTGCAATTTCAGGATTTTTACATTTACAGTTTACTTATGTACCTGCATTATTTATATTTGGCTTGGGTATAATTGCTGGCGTCCTTACAGTAGTAAAGGGACTAAAATACTTACTTGAAAAGCATCGTTCAGTTATTATGTATGTTATTATTGGTATGATGTTAGGCTCATTTTATGCAATTATTATGGGACCAACCTCTCTTAAGGAAAATCCACAGCCAGCACTTTCCTTTGAAACCTTTAATATTTGGTTTTTTATTATAGGTGGAATTGTTATTTTAGGTATTCAGGGATTAAAAAAAGTATTTAATGGAAAGACTAATTAACAAATATTATCAATAGAGCAAATACTCATTGACAAAAAATATAAAAGGTTAGATATTATTAACTGAAGTTAGTAGTATCTAACCTTTCTTGATATGATAAAAGAGGTTATGTTCTAATTGTAAAGGAGGTATTATGAGTAAAGAAGTTCTAGAAATGGCAGCAAAAATGGGATTTCGAGAGATTGAAACAAAATTGATTTTACAATGCAGCCCTTTTATAGTAGGTCTTCGCCCATCAAGTCTTTTAATAATTCCCACTGATGAATATGAAGCATTAGTAGGAATATTAGAAAATACAAGTATTGAACATAAGGTATTGCTGGGAAATTTTGAAAAAATAGTTGTATTACTATATGATGTGGAAAGACTAGAACAATATTTAATGGCAGAAAAAACAAAAAGATTATTGTTTGAGTTAGGCTATAAAAAAACAAATGTATCTTATGTTATAAATAAATTTATAGAAAGATACAAAAAATATAATATTGATAAAAGTGATTTTCCACACGAAATGGGCATTGTATTAGGGTATCCAGTTGAAGATGTAGAAGGCTTTATTAAAAATGAAGGAAGGAATTTCTTATACTCAGGATATTGGAAGGTGTATGAAAATATAGAGGAGAAAAAGAGAATATTTAGAAAATTTGAAAAAGCAAGAGATAGTCTTATGGTATTGTTTGCAAATGGAATAAATGTAAAAGATATTATTAACATCTATAATCAAAAAATAGCAGTATAGGAGGCAATTATCTATGGAAAAGATTTATGTTGTATTCTGGTCACAGTCAGGGAATACAGAAAGTATGGCAAATGCAGTAGGAGAAGGAATTACAGAGGCAGGAAAGGAAGCAGTTGTAGTAAATGTTTCTGATATATCTGCTGACGAATTAGCACAGGGAAATGTTTTTGCAATGGGTTGTCCAGCAATGGGAGCAGAGGTTTTAGAGGAATCAGAAATGGAACCTTTTGTTGAAGAACTGGAAGGTAAGGTATCAGGAAAAACTATAGGTTTATTTGGCTCATATGGCTGGGGCGGTGGTGAATGGATGCGTGATTGGACAGATAGAATGACAAATCAGGGAGCAACTGTAGTTGACGGGGAAGGCATTATTTGTCAGGATGCACCAGATGATGATGCAATAGAAAAGTGCAAGGAATTAGGCAGAAAATTAGCTGGTATATAAAATAGTGTATAGAGCAGGAGTGATAAATTTTGTCAATATATTAAAAATTGGTGTAATATTGACAGAAAATTATAAAAATGTTACTATCTAGACAGATGGGTGCATCATTTATCAGATATGATGGAGTTGATGTACAAATAGAAGATATGGCAAACTATTAGTGATAGTAGGACGCAAAGCCTAGGAATCTATACTTGTTAGATAGTCCGGTTGCAATAAATAAAATATTTATTGTAACCTTTTTTGTTATAATTTTTGATTTTGTATAACACCAGGAAGAAACAGAAGGTATGGAAAAATATGAGTAAAAAGAGGATTATTTTAAAAAAAATAAGAATTAACTTATTAACAGTCGTAATAATAACATTATATATGTCACTTTGTATGATGTATGTTAGTAATCTGTTGCGTGAAAATTCTGATGAAATGGGCGGTTATGTTATTAGCGACTATGCTAACAGTGAGGAAGGCAGCATTAAAATCTATAAAACTATTCTAAGTCTTTGTACCCAGTTTATTTATGAAAAACAGGAGCAGGGAGCAGGCGTAACAGAAATAAAGGAGGGCTTATATCCATATCTTAATGGTATATCCAGCTTAGTTGATAAAGGTGATATTGAGGTGTATGGAATTGTAGAGGGACAGATAATATCAAATAATCCAGAACTGGAGGATTTTCCAGGGTATGATTATAAAAATACAGTATGGTATAAGGAGGGAATGGAGGCAGATGGAGAGATAATATTCACAGATGTATATAATGATGTGAGAACAGGAAGAAAAAATGTAACTATAGCAAAACGGGTAGACAAATCTGATAGTATATTGGCTATAGATGTATACATAGATGAAATAACAGACCAATTAGATTTTGGGGAACTGCCTGTTGGTGTGACCTACTATTTATGCGATAGAGATGGAAAAATAATATATTTTAAGGCAGAAAACTATAAAGAGGATAAGGATTATCAGGGGTTTGTTGATAGCTTTTACCAGCAAATAAAGGATAATACATTACCGGATGTAGTTAGGGATATAGATGGAAGCAGAAAAAATATATATTACCATAGATTGGAAAATGGCTGGGTTGCTGTGCTTACAACCCCTTATAGTAATATATTTCACGGAATAAGTAATTTATATATAGTTATCTTCTCAGTATTTTCTCTTGGGGTTTTAAGTGTAACAATAATGGCATTTAGAGATTATATAAATGATAAGAAGCGGGAAAAGCTGGAAAATGAAAAAAAGAAAGTGGAATATGCAGCACATATTTATGAAAAGGCAACTAATAGTCTGGCAGTATCCTATAGGGAGATATATTATTTGGACTTATTAACAGGTACTTATAGAATGGTGTATCCTGAACTAAATAGTGAAAATGAGATAGGTGACTATAAAGAGGCAGTGGATAAGCATTTATTTAGTGGAAGAATTAAAAATGAAAATGCTGAGGAGGTATTGTCTTTTTTAAGTATAGAAAATATAGTTAAGGAATTATTGCATAAAGATTCCATAGAGATTAAATATAAAAGACAATCCGTTGGAAATGAAAGTGAATATGAATGGTGTTTAAACACCATTACTATAGCAGACCGTGATAATGAAAATAAGCCTGTTAGTGCAACCTTAGCTATAAGAAGTATTGAGATAATGATTAAGGAGGAGAAGGATAGACAAGAACTTTTAAAAATGGCAGCAAAGAGAGCTGAAATTGCAAATAAGGCAAAAAGTGACTTTTTATCCAGAATGTCCCATGACATAAGAACTCCTATAAATATAATTCTGGGAATGACGGCAGTAGCTACAATGAATATAGATAATAAGGAAAAGGTAAAGGATTCCTTAAAAAAAATCTCAATGTCTGGTAAGCATTTACTTGCTCTTATTAATGATGTTTTAGATATGTCAAAAATTGAAAATGGTCAGGAACAGTTATGTGAGGACAAATTTGAAATTATAGAGGTATTAGAGAGCATAATATCACTATTTCAAAATCAGTTACAGGAGAAAAATATGACTGCAGATTTTACTGTAAAAAGACTTATAAATAATAGTGTAATAGGTGATGAAAGAAGATTACAGCAAATATTTGTCAATATTATTGGAAATGCAGTGAAATTTTCAAATACCTCCGGAAACATACAAATATCTGTTGAGGAAAAGGATTCAGGCATTTCAAGCAAGGGATATTATCAGTTTGTTTTCGAGGATAATGGAATAGGTATGGATAGGAAATTCATAGAAAGAATTTTTGAACCTTTTGCCAGAGCTGATGAAAGTGGAGCTACTGAAGGCACAGGGCTTGGTATGGCTATTGCTATAAATATTGCAAAGCTTATGGGTGGAGATATTGAGGTTGAAAGCACTTTAGGTAAAGGCTCAAGGTTTAAAGTTGATGTGTACTTAAAAATTAATAAAGAACAACCTGAGGAAATAAAGGAAAAGGATGATGAAATATCTAATTATACTAAGAATAATTATTCTGGTAAGAGAGTTTTATTAGTTGAAGACAATGAGTCAAATATAGAAATAGGAAAGGAATTATTAGGAGTAGTAGGTATTCAGGTGGAGGTAGCGGAAAATGGCGAAAAAGCAATAGAAAAAATAATAGAAAGTGAAGAAAACTATTTTGATATTATTTTTATGGATATACAAATGCCAGTTATGAATGGCTATGAGGCTACAAGGATAATCAGAAAAATGCAAAGAGAGGATATGAAAAATATTCCTATTATAGCAATGTCAGCCTATGCTTTTTCTGATGACTTAAAAAAAGCAAAGGAAGCGGGAATGACAGGCAGTATATCTAAGCCTGTTGAAGTATCAAAATTAAATAAATTACTTTACACGCTGTTGCGGCAAATATAGACTTTATTTTTTTAGTGTGATAATATTACCTTGCTTTGCATTATATCTCTGGCTCCAGATTGGAATGCCCACAGAATGTTAGAGAGAAATTTGAAGAACAGGCAGAAAATAGATAATATGAATCAAGAATTTATGAAGGAAAAACCGGTAATGCCATTGGTAATATCAATGGCATTGCCTATGACTATCTCAATGTTAGTAAATGCCTTGTATAACATTGTAGATAGCTATTTTGTGGCTAAAATAAGTGATGATGCAATGACTGCCTTATCGCTTGTTTATCCAGTACAAAATATTGTAAATGCAGTAACAGTTGGCTTTGGAATAGGAATAAATGCTGTTATTGCGTTTTATCTGGGCGCAAAAAAGGAGCATATAGCAAATATTTCAGCTTCACTAGGAATGTTATTTAATATTATCCACGGTATTTTACTTACTGTTGGCTGTATTTGCATTATTCCGTATTTTTTGCAAGCCTTTACAAAAAATTCAAATGTAATAGATTTAGGTATCAGATATTCAAATATTGTGTTTGCGTTTTCAATACCAATATCAATATCTATAAGCTTTGAGAAAATATTTCAGGCAGTAGGCAGAATGAAGGTATCAATGATTTGTATGATGCTTGGCTGTATTATAAATATTGTTTTAGACCCTTTGTTAATATTTGGTATAGGCTTCTTTCCAAAGCTTGGAATAGAGGGTGCTGCTATAGCCACCGGAATAGGACAGCTTGCAACCTTGGCAGGTTATATTATTATATATATTGTCAGACCAATACCTGTAAAGATTAGCAGAAGGTATGTAAGGGCAAATAAGACATTGACAAAGAAAATATATGCCATAGGTATACCAGCCACACTTAATATGGCACTTCCATCTCTTCAGGTTTCAGTATTAAATGGTATTTTATCCGGCTTTTCAGACGGTTATGTGCTGGTGCTGGGTGCATACTATAAGCTGCAGACTTTCCTATATTTAACTGCCAATGGTGTAGTACAGGGTATGAGACCGATTTTAGGATATAATTATGGTGCTGGGGAAATGAAAAGAGTTAGGGGAATATTTAATGCTGCACTTAAAATTATTGCAGGTGTAATGGTAATAGGAACAATACTTTGTCTTGCTATACCAGATGTGCTGATTGGTTTGTTTACAGATAATATGGAAACCATTAATATTGGAAAAGAAGCAATAAGACTTATTAGCATAGGCTTCATTGTTTCTGCTGTTTCAGTAACAGTATCCGGTGCCTTAGAGGGCTTAGGCAAGGGAAAGGAGTCATTAGCAATATCTTTATTGAGATATATTATAATAATGCTTCCTTGTGCCTTTGTACTCAGCAGGGTGCTTAATTCTACTGGTGTATGGTTGTCCTTTGGAATAACAGAGTTTTTAGTAGCAGCCTTTTCAGTAATATTATATTACAATACATTAAAGAAGCAAAAAATACAGGAAACACAGTAGGTGCATTATGAGGCTGCAAAAGTTATATAGTTATACAAGAAAAGCAATAGACGATTATGAAATGATAAATGAGGGGGATAAAATTGCCATAGGCATTTCGGGGGGAAAGGATAGCCTGACTCTACTTTATGCCCTTAGTGGTATGAGAAGGTTTTATCCCCAAAAATATGAATTAGCTGCAATATCGGTAGACTTGGGACTAGGTATACAGAATATGGACAAAATAAAAGAGCTGTGTGACAGCTTAGAAGTTCCTTTTTATATAGAAAAGACAGAAATTGGAAATATAGTTTTTGATATTAGAAAAGAGAAAAATCCTTGTTCCTTATGTGCGAAAATGCGGAAGGGAGCGCTTAATAATAAAGCCTTAGAACTAGGCTGTAATAAAATAGCATATGCTCATCATAAGGACGATATTATAGAAACTATGATGATGTCATTTATATATGAAGGCAGAATTAATTCCTTTGCACCTGTTACACATCTTGAAAAGACAGGGCTTTATGTGCTTAGACCAATGATGTATGTAAGTGAGGCAGAGGTAATTGGCTTTAAAAACAAGTATCAGCTGCCTGTTGCAAAAAATCCCTGCCCGGTAGACGGACACACAAAGAGAGAATATATTAAAAAGCTTATAAGTGAAATAAATAAGGAAAATCCAGGGGTAAAGGAGAGAATGTTTACAGCTATTTCGGCTACTTTTCATAAATAAGGGGTGTGAAAAAAAGTTTATATTTTTTTTATAAAATAATTAGCACTCACCTCTTGACAGTGCTAATAAGAAGTGATATTTTATGCTTACAAGAAAACCACAAACATATTAAAATTTGTTTGAGAAGGAGGAGCATATGAACATCAACAAATTTACACAAAAGTCACTAGAAGCAATAAATAATTGTGAGAAGCTTGCATATGAATTTGGCAATCAAGAGATTGATCAGGAACATTTGCTCTTTTCACTAGCAAATCAAGATGATGGTCTGATTGGCAAAATGATAGAGAAAATGGGACTAGACTTAAATTCTTTTAAGAATTCAGTTAAAAATCTTATAGATAAAAAACCAAAGGTGCAAGGAGGAGATTTGCGTATAAGTAACGACTTAAATCGTGTACTTATTTCAGCAGAGGACGAGCTAAAGCAGTTTAACGATGACTATGTATCAGTTGAACATTTAATGCTTGCACTTATTAAATATCCAAATAAGGCTATAAAGGAGCTTTTCAAAAACTACAATATTACAAAGGATAATTTCCTTAAGGCATTAGCAGATGTAAGAGGAAATCAGAGAGTTACCTCGGACAATCCAGAGGATACCTATGATACTCTTACAAAGTATGGTGTTGACTTAGTTGAAAGAGCCAGACAGCAAAAGCTTGACCCGGTTATTGGCAGGGACAGCGAAATAAGAAATGTTATCAGAATTCTTTCAAGAAAGACTAAAAACAATCCTGTACTTATAGGTGAGCCTGGTGTTGGTAAAACAGCAGCAGTCGAGGGTCTGGCACAGCGTATTGTACAAGGCGATGTACCAGAGGGACTTAAGGATAAAATTATTTTCGCACTGGATATGGGCGCATTAGTTGCAGGCGCTAAGTATAGAGGCGAATTTGAAGAAAGACTTAAGGCTGTACTGGAAGAGGTCAAAAAGTCAGAAGGAAAAATTATTCTGTTTATTGATGAGCTGCATACTATTGTTGGCGCAGGTAAAACAGACGGAGCTATGGACGCAGGCAATATGTTAAAGCCAATGCTTGCAAGAGGCGAGCTTCATTGTATTGGTGCTACAACCCTTGATGAATATAGAAAGTATATTGAAAAGGACCCTGCTTTGGAAAGAAGATTTCAGCCTGTATTGGTGGATGAGCCTACAGTTGAGGATACTATTTCAATTCTTAGAGGATTAAAGGAAAGATATGAGGTGTTCCATGGTGTTAAGATAAACGATGGCGCATTAGTTTCAGCAGCAGTGCTTTCAAACCGGTATATAACAGATAGATTTTTACCTGATAAGGCTATTGACCTGGTAGATGAAGCCTGTGCTATGATTAAGACAGAGCTGGATTCTATGCCAACAGAGCTGGATGAGCTTAGAAGAAAGGTAATGACGCTGGAAATTGAGGAAGCAGCCTTAAAGAAGGAAACTGATAATCTTAGTAAGGAAAGATTAGAGGACCTTCGTAAAGAGCTGGCAGAAATGCGGGATGAGTTTAAGAATAAAAAGGCATTATGGGAAAATGAGAAGTCCTCAGTTGAAAATCTTAGTAAAATAAGAGAGGAAATTGAAAAGGCTACTCAGGAAATGAATATAGCCAAAAGAGAATATAATCTTGAAAAGGTTGCAGAAATCCAGTATGGTAAGCTGCCAGAATTGAACAGAAAACTGAAAGAGGAAGAAGACAAAATTAAAAATAAAGATTTGTCACTTATTAGAGAATCTGTTACTGAGGAAGAAATTGCAAAAATTATTTCAAGATGGACTGGTATTCCTGTTACAAAATTAAATGAAACAGAAAGAAGTAAAACACTTAATCTGGCTAAGGAGCTTCATAAGAGAGTAGTAGGTCAGGATGAGGGTGTAGAAAAGGTAACAGAAGCTATTATCAGGTCAAAGGCTGGTATTAAAGACCCTACAAAGCCTATTGGTTCCTTCCTGTTCTTAGGTCCTACAGGTGTAGGTAAAACAGAGCTTGCAAAATCACTTGCAGAAAGCCTGTTTGATAATGAACAGAATATGATTCGTATTGATATGTCCGAGTACATGGAGAAACATAGTGTATCCAGACTTGTAGGAGCACCTCCGGGATATGTAGGCTATGATGAGGGTGGCCAGCTTACAGAGGCAGTCAGAAGAAAACCATATTCAGTTGTATTGTTTGATGAAATAGAAAAGGCACACCCTGATGTATTTAATATTTTGCTGCAGGTACTTGATGACGGTAGAATTACAGACTCACAAGGAAGAACAGTAGATTTTAAGAACACAATTATTATTCTTACATCAAACATTGGTTCATCATATTTGTTAGATGGTATTGATGAAAATGGAAATATAAATAGTGAAGCTGAAAATATGGTAATGACACAGCTTAGAAATTCCTTCAGACCAGAGTTTTTAAACAGATTAGATGAAATTATTATGTTTAAGCCTCTTACAAAGGATAATATTGGCGGCATTGTAGATTTGCTTATTGCAGATATTAATAAGCGTCTTGCTGATAAGGAATTAAAAATTGCTCTTACAGATAAGGCAAAAGACTTTGTAATTGAGTCTGCATATGATGTTTCTTATGGTGCAAGACCTCTTAAGAGATATTTACAAAAGCATATAGAAACCTTAGCCGCAAGAGAAATTTTAGCTGATAAGGTAAAGACAGGAGATACAATGGTAGTTGATGTGGAAAATGGAGAATTGGTTATAAAAATAGCTTAATTGTAGAAATATAATGTAAGGGGTGGTGTTGGAAAAAGTGTCCTTTTATGTTACAATTATCCTATGTTTTAAGGTTAAGTTGTGATTAAATCATGCAATAAAAGGAGAAAAAGGTAGATGGAGATGATTAGCTTATTATATCCGGAGGGTTATTCCGATTACGAAAAGGATTGCTTTACAGATTTTGATTTTATTTCAAACCTGGGTATTGACGGTCTTATTTTTTTAAAAAGAGAAAGCTTTTTAGGAATACCCAATTTGGAACTTAAAAATTATTTTACAAAAAATCCAGAGGTAATTAAGTACAGAGTAGATGTTGTGGAGGATATTGTAAATCATAGGGAAATATATGATACCTTTGTTAAGGCAGTCCCTCTTATTCAAAACATATGCGATATGAGGAAGGCTACAAATCAATGCGATATGACAACAGAAAGTAATTTGTTTTCAGTTAAAATTCTTGAAATGTATGTAGAAATTATTGATATGCTAGGCGAGAGTCTGCTTAAGTATCAGGTAAAGTCAAAGGGCATTAAAAGCTTTCAGGATATTGTCAGAAAAAGATATGAAAGTGAGGAATTTAATACCTTAAAAAAAGAAATTGAAAAAATGGAAACAAATATTGGTAATATAAAAAGTATTACTATTGGTATTAATATGGACGGCTCCTTGCAGGCAAGAGAGGCAGGGGTAGTTTCTATTAATACAAAAGAATATAAAAATGGAAGTATTGTAGACAAGCTGCTTGGAAAGGGTGGACAGGACAGCTTTACCTGTATGGCTAGCCTTAGCTCAATTTTAAAAACTTTGGATAAGCATGACCAGTTGGCATTTAAGTCATCTATTGATTATTGCCTTAACCAGATTTTCAGAAAAAATATAAGAAATTTTGAGCCGCTTATTAATAAATATTTTGCAGGAAGCACAGATTTTCTGGTAGGTGTATTAAATGACCTTAGATTTTTAAATGCTGCTATGAAATTTATTTTTGATATGCTGGATAAGGGCTATAGTATGTGTAAGCCAGAGCTGGCAGAGGTTAAGGAAAAGAAGTGTACCTTAATAGGTGCCTATAACCCAATGGTTGTAATTAAAGTGCCAGACTCAGATATTGTAACTAATGATTTTGAGTTTGATGAAAATGGACGCTTTTATATAATTACAGGACCAAATCATGGTGGAAAGTCAGTATTTTTATATACTGTAGGAATGATTCAGGCACTATTCCAGCTAGGCTTATATGTACCGGCAAAGAGTGCAGTTATTAGTCATGTAAACGGAATTTACACACATTTTCCATCCTCTGATGAAAATAATTATGGAAAAGGCAGATTAGAGTTTGAGTGCGATAAGCTTAGCCGCATTTTAGACAAGGTAAATGAGGATAGCCTGCTTTTGTTAGATGAGGCATTTTCGTCAACATCGGGTCAGGAGGCATCCTATATTGCCAGCGAGGTTATTACAGCATTAGGAATAATAGGGCTTAGAGGACTTTTTGTAACTCATATCCACGATTTGCCTATGAAGCTTGAGGAGTTTAACAGCCATAAGGATAATAAAAGCAAGATTGATAATCTTGTTGCTACTATGGAGGATACCTCAAACGGAAAGCGAAGCTATAAGCTTGTCAGGACAACTCCAGATGGTTTAAGTTATGCAAGGGATATTGCAAAAAAATATGGACTGGAGCTTGATAAAATAATAAATAGGGAAAGGTAAAGAAGTAGAAAAAGAACTTATGGTATAAAATCATAAGTTCTTTTTTACAAATTAGCTGCATTTATAACCATAGGCTGTAGGTTTTATAAGTAATTCACAGTAAATAAATCCTAATCCTTTAGTTTATAAGTTTTTTTAAATCCTCCGGTGTAAATACATAATTTTTATTACAGAAGTGGCAATTTACCTCAATATCCTTGCCTTCATTTATCATATCAGTAATTTCTTTTTTGCCAATACTAATAATAGCTTTTGTAACACGCTCTCTGCTACAGTTGCAGTTATATGCAGTAGGGATTGTATCGGTAATCTCTAAGTCCATATCACCAAGTACCTGGTTTAATATGTCCTCAGGTGACATACCACTATCTAAAAGGCTGGTAATAGAGGTAATTCCCTTAATCTTTGCTTCAAGGGCATCAATAACCTCATCTGAAGCAAAAGGCATAAGCTGGATAATAAAGCCGCCTGCCTGCCTTACAGTATTATTTTTGTTCATTAACACGCCTAAGGCAACAGAGGTAGGTACCTGCTCGCTGGTTGCAAAGTAATAAGTAAGGTCCTCGGCAATCTCACCGGTAATAAGTGAAACCTGTCCAGAATAAGGCTCTTTAAGACCAATATCCTTAATAACAGTAAGTGTACCATTACCAATAGCACCGCCTACATCAAATTTTCCAAAGAAATTTGGTGGATTTACAAAGGAAGGATTATTTACATAGCCCTTTACATTTGAAGCAGAGTCAGCAGTAACAGTAATGCCGCCAAGCGGACCATCTCCCTTTGCAATAAGTGTAAGAACATCAGAAGAATTCTTTAAAGTTGCACCCATCATAGAGGCAGCAGTAAGCATCCTTCCTAAACCAGCAGTAGCCACAGGACTGGTGTTGTGTATTTGTCTTGCGTGTTCAACTAAATCCTTTGTAGTTGCAGCAAATGCTCTGATTTGACCACCGGCTGCCATAGCTCTTATAATATAATCAGACATAATTATTTCCTTTCGTAACTTAATTTATTTTTTTTACCCTGTTCCCTTGCGATAACATAAATTCTTTCACTGGTAGAAGCTACAGGGTTGTGGGTAAAGGCATCATAGGCTGTAACAAAGCTAAGACCGCCTTCTTTTAAGGCAGCCTTGACTTCCTCCAGGGAATAAGCTCTTTGTATATGTGTTTCCTCGAATTTTTCATAAAGATTATCCAAGGTATCTTCACATTTTTCAAAGATAGTTAAATCATATTGATTTATATTAGTGTCTGTAAAAAATGTATTTTCCCATATAAAGCTGCTTTCTTTCCTGTTTTCAGCAATAGTACGGTCGCCAATCTGGGAATATTTGTAAATAGTATTTAGGTCAAATATAAATATACCCTCAGGATCAAGATAATTGTTTACAAGTTTAAAAACCTCTATTAAATCCTCAGTGCTTGTAATATAGTTTATTGAATCACAAATACTTACAATAGCTCGTACAGTTCCATACAATTCAAAGGAACGCATATCCTGATTTAAATATAAAATGTCTAAATCGTTTTCGTATTTTTTGTCTAAGGCAATGTTTAGCATTTCATCAGAATTATCAATGCCAATCATATCGTAGCCTGCCTTAGCCAGTGGCTCAGTAATATTTCCTGTACCACAGCCTAAATCTAAAATAATGCCGTCATTTATATTATATTCTTTTAATAAATCTAAAACATAGGAACTCCATTTATCATAAGGAATGTTGTCCATAAATAAATCATAAACCGAAGCAAAGCCTGTATAGGATTTCATAATAGCCTCCGTAATCTGTTTTAGCCTATGATAACAGCTTTTAGAGTAAATTGCAATCTTGATTATTGTAGAACAATGCTATAGAATATTACCTGTAAAGCTTTATAATTAATTGAAAAATACAAGAAACTATAATTTTTAAATGAGTAGAGGATTATTCTAGAAAGGTTAAATTAATGAATAAAAATATAGTATATTCTCATATCAGAAGGACCAGTATGAAGCATCTGGTTATTTTTATACTGCCTTTAGCTTTTTTAATTACATTATTGTGCGTAATTCCTTTTGATGAGGTTTTCTTTAGTGAATATGTAGAGGATGCAGAAAAGGCAGTGTATGCTTATGAAAATGGAAAAACCTATGTAAGCATAAATCCTTCAAGTTTATATTATTCAGGATATGATTTAATGGTAGGAGATAAACATAAGGGTTCTTATTATTATGAAATAATAGATAATAAAAAGTGTATTTTCTTTTTGTTAGAAAATGATGCAGATGGGAAAAAAGTGGAATTTTCACAGGAACCAATACTGGTACGCTTTGAGCATACAGACAGCCTGTTTGATAATATGCTTAATTCGATGTCGGATGATATTAATTGGAACTATGAAGATTTATCTAAAATGACACCCGAAATTGTATTAGTACAGATGGATAGTAAAATATATCTGTATTATTTAGTGTTTATAGTATTAATTGCAAACATTGTATATTTTGCGTATGCAGTAATACATAATCTTTTGTGTATTGTATTCCCTGTGCTGCACCAATCTGTTAGAAGAATTAAAAGCTTTTATGGGTATAGCTCTTTTAAAAAGCTCTCTGAGGATTTGGACTGTCAAATGATTAATGAGAGCATTTCAGCAGGTGGTATGCACATAACTGATGGCTTTTTTATACATTTAGGCAGCTTTTATGTAAATATTGTGCCTCTTAGTGAAATACTTTTTGTGTATAAAAACAGTCAGTTAAAAAATTCCTTTGGTTTACATTTTAAGATTTTATATACCTTACATATAAGAGGCAATAGAAAATTCAGATGTGCCTGTCCGGGAAAATCAAAGGAGGACGCAGATATTATTTTGGACTATTTTGCAGCTAATTATCCGGATATTCTTAATGGTTATACAGATGAAAACAGAAGAAATGCTATTCGTAAATATAAGGCAATGAAAAAGCAAAAAAGAAGAAAAAACAGAGGGTAAAGATAGATAGAGGATAATGAAAGATATAAGGCAGTAAGAATATAAGATAATAGGAAAAATTGAAAAAATAATAAAAAATGCTTGCCAGATTGTAAAAAATATGGTTTGCTTATATAATGTGGGTTGAAAAAGTATATTTATTTGAAAATATATTAATATATATGGCGAAAGGAACAAAAAATGAAAAAGGTTGTAAAATTTGGCGGAAGCTCATTAGCAAGCGCAGAGCAATTTAAAAAAGTTGGAGATATTATTAGAGCTGATGAAGGACGCAGATATGTAGTACCATCTGCTCCGGGTAAGAGATTTGGAAATGACACAAAAGTAACAGATATGTTATATCAGTGTTACGCTTTAGCTGAGGAAGGAAAGTCATTTACAGATGAGCTTAACAAAATTAAAGATAGATATAATGAAATTATTACAGGACTTGGTCTTGATTTATCCTTAGATAATGAATTTGCTATTATAAAAGACCAGTTTGCCGCATTAGCTGGCAGCGATTACGCAGCATCAAGAGGCGAGTACTTAAATGGCATTATTATGGCAGATTACCTAGGATATGAATTTATTGATTCTGCTACAGTTATTTTCTTTGATAAAAATGGTAACTTTGATGCAGATACAACAAATGAAATTTTAAGTGCAAAGCTTGAAACTATTGAAAGAGCAGTTGTTCCGGGCTTTTATGGTGCTTATCCAGACGGAAAGGTTAAGACCTTTTCAAGAGGCGGCTCTGATGTAACAGGTTCTATTGTTGCAAAGGCTGTAAAGGCAGATTTATATGAAAACTGGACAGATGTTTCAGGATTCCTTGTAGCTGACCCAAGAATAGTTCCAGACCCAGAAGTAATTACAACTATTACTTACAAAGAGCTTAGAGAGCTTTCATATATGGGAGCAACAGTTCTTCATGAGGATGCTATTTTTCCTGTTAGAAAAGAAGGCATTCCAATTAATATTAAAAATACAAACAAGCCGGAAGACCCAGGTACCATGATTGTAGAAAGCACCTGCCGTCAGTCAAAATACACTATTACAGGTATTGCTGGTAAGAAGGGCTTTGTTTCTATCAATATTGAGAAGGATATGATGAACTCAGAAATCGGTTTTGGCAGAAAGGTTTTAGAGGCATTTGAAAAGCATGGTATTTCCTTTGAACATGTTCCATCAGGTATTGATACTATGACAGTATATGTTCATCAGCCAGAGTTTGAAGGTAAGGAACAGCAGGTTTTAGCTGATATTCATAGACTTACAAGTCCAGATTCAATAGAAATTGAATCAGATTTAGCACTTATTGCAGTAGTTGGTAGAAATATGAAGGCTGCAAAGGGAACAGCAGCTAGAATTTTCTCAAGTCTTGCTCATGCAAATATTAATGTTAAGATGATTGATCAGGGCTCAAGTGAATTAAATATTATTATTGGTGTTAGAAATGTTGATTTCGATAAGGCTATAAAGGCTATTTACGATATTTTTGTACTTACTCAGTTATAGAAATAAACAGACAATTATAAAATATGGACAAATACAAGTATATTGCTGTGCAATACAAAGTATTTGTCCTAATTTATTGTTGGTTAAAAAATATCCATGAAAAACAATGATAAATAAAATAGAAAGGAAATGCTATGGAAAAACAAATGCCATTTTTTGAAAGGTTTTGTGGACATTTAGGAACAATAAATGCTCATAAGCTTATGGTAATGAAGCATTGCTTTAAATGTGGCTTATATAAACAAGGCTTATTACATGATATGTCAAAGTATATGCCATCGGAATTTATTCCGGGAGTAAAGTATTTTCAAGGAGATAGAAGTCCAAACAATGCACAAAGGGAAATAGAAGGAATTTCCACAGCGTGGCTGCACCACAAGGGCAGAAATAAGCACCATTTTGAATATTGGATAGATTATCCGGTAAATAAGGATGTCGGACTTGCCGGAATGAAAATGCCAGTTAATTATATTGTAGAAATGTTTTGTGACAGAGTTGCAGCCAGTAAAATTTATAATAAAGAAAAATATACAGATAATGATGCGTTGAAATATTTTTTAAAGGGTAAGGGGCATTATGTAATGAATAAAGAGGTAGAGAAATTGTTATACAAGCTTTTAAAAATGCTTTCTGTAATGGGTGAAGATTATACATTTAAATATATTAGGAAAAAAGTTTTAAAGAATAAAAGGTATTGGTAATGACTTTGTAGGAAAAAGGGAAGTATAAAAATACCCCCTAAAGGGGGGTAACAGTTTTTTTTGATTAATAGTAATATAGCACTATATTCAAACAGAAAAATTAAGGAGATTGCATTATGAAGAAAAGAACAAGAAAGATAATTACAGTTATTTCTAGTTTCATTTTGACTTTATCAACGACCTTTGCTGCATTTGCAGGTACTTCAGATAACGAGAAATTAACAGTTGTAGACAATGTTAATTTTTATATATTTAGCCCGATAGGAACAGATGAGGAGATTAAAGAGGAGGTTATGAAAAATCCTCTTTTAGATTCACCAGCTACAAAATGGACAAATTTAACAGATGGAATGAAGGGCAGTATTGCTTATTCTGAAGCAGATTATCGAGAATATGAAATTGAAAATTCATATAACCATGCTGAAAAAAAGGGTGGCTATATAGCAGTAGAAAATGTTGGCTCTATTGTTACAAAGGCACCAACTGATGAAGCAATGAAAAAGGCAGTAGAATCTAAGTGGTCATCATTTGAGTATGACACTACAAAATATGGAATTAAGTGGATAGTTGCAAAATATGCACATAACACCTGGCATGTAGATGGAGTAGTAGTTCCTTTATCAGAGCTTGAAACTACTACAGAGGAAACAACCACAGAGGAAGAAACTTCTGAAACAACAACAGCACAGGAAACAACTGCAGAAAAGGAAATACCTGAAACAACAACAGTGCAAGAAACAACAACAGCACAGGGAGTTGTAATAATTGATGACGATGTTCCTCGTTCAGACGGTAAGGAAACAACAGAAACAACAGCCGCAGGTATTGTAATCGATGACGATGATGTACCTCTTTCAGGTGGAAGAGCACCACAGACAGGGGATAATACAAAAATGTGGTCATTTATGTTAATTGCAGTTCTTGCAGCAGGTACTATAGTGGCAGTTAATGCAAAGAAGGAAGAAAACTAATATAAATATGTAATCATTAAGGCTAAGGATACCAAGGAAGTAAAAGACATTATGGATAGTGTGAAAAAATAAGGGTAAAGGAAAATATTAAAAGTAGGCTAAAGCCCATTATGCGAAATAACAGCATAGTGGGCTTTTTGTTTAAATATTTAAAAAAATTAAGAGTATGTATTGACATTAAAGAATTGTGTGATAGAATAAAAACAAACATATGAATAAGTGTTCATATGTTGATATAAAAAGAAAGGAGCTGCATATGTATAAGTTTCAGGACAATTCAGAGCTTGAGTGTGAGGATGTACTTGTTCATACAGATATAGTTGATAGTGTATCACACAATATGCCTGATGAGGAAATGCTTTATGATTTAGCAGAATTTTACAAGGTGTTTGCAGATTCTACCCGAATTAAAATGTTATATGCGTTGTCAAAGGCTGAAATGTGTGTATGCGATATTGCTGAAATATTAGGAGTATCTCAGTCAGCCGTATCACATCAGCTTAGAATGTTAAAACAAATGAAGCTTGTAAAATATAGACGAGAAGGAAAAAGTATTTTTTATTCATTATCAGATGAACATATTGAAAGTATATTGAGTAAGGGTATGGAACACATTTGTGAATAAAGGTATTAAAAAAGTATATTAAAGAGTATCTTGAAAATATCAGAAAATATATTCAAAAATAAAAAAATATTAATATTAAGACATTAGGTCAGGAGGAATTTATTATGACAAAGACATTTATAGTTAAAGATTTGGATTGTGCACATTGTGCAGAAAAGATGGAGAGAGCAATTAACAAAATTAAAGGCGTAAATGAAGCTTCAATTACCTTTATGACACAGAAGTTATTCTTAGATGCAGATGACAGTAGATTTGACGAAATTGTTGAAGAAGCAAGAAAAGCCATTAAAAAGATTGAAGACCAGGTTGAATTAGAAGAGGTATAGCCTATGAAAAAAAAGGATTTAGCAAAGGTACTTAGTTCATTTATATTATTAGTGTCAGGTATGTTAGCAGAACACAATATTATAAATATAGGAAGTATATTTGGATTAAAGGATCCGGTTGTTGATAATATTATACTGGTTGTATTTGTCATTGCTTATATTATTATAGGTGGGGAGGTGTTAAAAACTGCCGCAGTAAATATATTGCATGGACAAATTTTTGATGAGAATTTTCTTATGACAATAGCAACAATAGGAGCTTTTCTGGTAGGAGAATATCCTGAGGCAGTAGCTGTTATGTTGTTCTATCAGATAGGAGAAATGTTCCAGTCATACGCAGTTAATAAATCAAGGCATTCCATTGCTGAGCTTATGGATATTAAACCAGAAACAGCAAATTTGAAAAATGCAGATGGAACGATTACTGTTAAAAAGCCTGAAGAGATAAAAGTAGGAGATATTATTGTAGTAAAGCCAGGAGAAAAAATTCCTCTTGACGGAATAGTTCTAAGTGGAAGAGGAGATATTGATACAGCAGCACTTACAGGCGAAAGTGCTCCTAGATTTGCTGATAAGGATATGGAGGTAATAAGTGGCTCTATTTCATTATCTACAAAGTTTGAGATTAAGGTTACAAAGGAATATAAGGAATCAACAGTTGCTAAAATTCTTGAGCTTGTAGAAAATGCCAGTGCAAGAAAGTCACAGTCAGAAAAATTTATTTCAAAATTTGCAAGATATTATACACCGATAGTAGTAGTATCAGCAGTTTTATTAGCCTTGATACCTACAATCATTAGCGGGTTTTCACTTGATGTGTTTAAAGTATGGGGATATAGAGCTTGCAGCTTTTTAGTTATTTCTTGTCCTTGTGCATTAGTTATTTCAGTGCCGCTTAGCTTCTTTGGTGGTATAGGGGGAGCTTCAGCTCATGGCGTATTAGTTAAAGGCAGCAATTATTTGGAAGTCTTATCTAAAATATCACATTTGGTATGTGATAAGACAGGAACAATTACGAAGGGGAATTTTAAGGTTACAAAGATTAATGCAGCAAATTGTAGTGAGCTTGAATTATTAACAGCAGCAGCAAAGGCTGAACAAAATTCAAATCACCCTATTGCAAAGTCATTAATGAATGAATTAAAATCATTATCTGTGGAGGAATACAACAATATTATAAATGCAGGAAATGATGCACAAATCAAGGAAATTGCAGGCTATGGTATTGAATATGTAAAGGATAATGAAAAAATTCTTGCAGGAAATCATAAGCTTATGGATAAAGAAAATATAAGCTATGATAGAGAAAATGCAGTAGGAACTATAGTTTATGTAGCTAAAAATAATAAAATACTTGGTAATGTAGTTATTGAGGATATTATAAAGGATGATGCAGTTTCGGCTATAGATAAAATCAAGAAAATGGGCATTAATTTAGTAATGCTTACAGGCGATAAAACTGAAATAGCTAAAGATGTTGCAGCAAAGGTAGGAATTGATAATGTCTACTCAGAACTTCTTCCACAGGATAAGGTCGAAAAGGTCAACTGGTTACTTAAAAATAAGGACAAGGACAAAGCAATAGCCTTTGTGGGAGATGGTATAAATGACGCACCAGTTCTTGCAGGAGCTGATGTTGGTATTGCAATGGGTGGTCTCGGCTCAGATGCAGCTATTGAGGCAGCCGATATTGTAATAATGGACGACAAATTAACAGGCATTGTAAAAGCAATAAAAATTGCAAAGAAAACTGTCAGAATAGTTAAAGAAAATATAGTCTTTGCACTTGGTGTAAAAATACTTATACTTATATTAGCAGCATTTGGTATTGCAAATATGTGGATGGCAGTATTTGCTGATGTAGGTGTAGCTTTCTTAGCAATTATAAATGCACTTCGTGCAATGAAAATAAACTAGAGGTTTTTCTGTGAATATAAAAGTTTTTTACGAATATACGATTTTATAAATGAATTTAATGAAAAACTTTACAACAGGTAAAATTAATTTAGCCTGTTGTAAAGTTTTTGCTATGTTATAGACAGAAGATAATATAAAAATGTCGAACAATGTTTGAGCATCACTAAGTAGAAATAATCTACAAAGTACAATGCGAGTTTTGTTCGACATTTTTTAATATTAAATTTCTTCCTCCATAGCAACCTGTCGTTTACGAGCCATTTCATCGCTTTCCAAATATTCATCATAGGTTGTAATCTTATCAATTAACTGTCCGTTTACGATTTCCATAATACGATTTGCTGTTGTCTGTACAAACTGGTGGTCATGAGAAGCAAAAAGTGCAACTCCAGGGAACTTAATAAGTCCGTTATTTAATGCTGTAATTGATTCCATATCCAAGTGGTTGGTTGGCTCATCTAATATAAGCACATTAGCACCTGAAATCATCATTTTAGAAAGTAAACATCTAACCTTTTCACCACCAGATAAGACCTTGACTTTTTTTACACCGTCTTCACCAGCGAATAACATTCTTCCGAGGAAGCCACGAACATAGGTTGCATCCTTAATTTCAGAGAACTGAGTAAGCCAGTCAACAATGGTGTCGTCACAATCAAAATCCTTTGTATTATCCTTAGGAAAGTAAGCAGTTGTTGTAGTAACACCCCACTTGTAAGTACCTTCGTCTGGTTCCATTTCTCCTGCGAGGATTTTAAAGAGAGTAGTTTTAGCAATTTCATTTGCACCAACAAAAGCAATTTTATCCTCTCTGCCAACGATAAAGGAAATATTATCAAGAACCTTAACTCCATCAACTGTTTTTGAAATACCGTCAACAGCAAGAACCTCGTTACCAATTTCTCTGTTTGGTCTGAAATCAATATATGGATATTTTCTGCTGGAAGGCTTGATTTCGTCTAACTCAATTTTTTCAAGAGCTTTCTTTCTTGATGTAGCCTGCTTAGATTTTGAAGCATTAGCACTAAATCTCTGAATAAAATCCTGTAATTCCTTAATTTTCTCTTCCTTTTTCTTATTAGCTTCTTTCATTTGTTTTACGATTAACTGGCTTGATTCATACCAGAAATCATAGTTTCCAGCGTAAAGCTGAATTTTAGCATAGTCAATATCAGCAGTATGAGTACATACCTTATTTAAGAAATATCTATCGTGGGATACAACGATAACTGTATTTTCAAAGTTGATTAAAAATTCCTCAAGCCAAGCAATAGCATCTAAGTCTAAGTGGTTTGTAGGTTCATCTAATAATAAAATATCAGGATTTCCGAAAAGAGCCTGAGCTAATAAAACCTTAACTTTTTCACTACCTCTTAATTCCTTAAGAAGCTTGTAATGAAGCTCTGTGTCAATGCCAAGACCGTTTAACAAAGTAGCTGCATCAGATTCAGCCTCCCAGCCGTTCATAGTAGCAAATTCGCCTTCAAGCTCACTAGCCTTTATTCCATCCTCGTCTGTAAAATCCTCTTTAGCATAAAGAGCCTCTTTTTCCTTCATTATTTCATAAAGTCTGGCATTACCCATAATAACTGTATCAAGCACAGGATATTCGTCATATTTGAAATGATCCTGCTGTAAGAAGGAAAGTCGCTGACCAGGAGTAATAGAAACATCACCATTAGTTGGCTCTAATTGACCTGATAATATTTTTAAAAATGTAGACTTACCAGCACCGTTTGCACCAATAAGACCATAGCAGTTACCCTCTGTAAATTTAATATTTACATCTTCAAATAAAGCTTTTTTACCAATTCTTAATGTAACATTGTTTGCACTTATCATTTTAATTAAACCTTTCTTAATTTAAGTATATTGGTTGTGGTCAATACTCACTAATGAGCATCAAAAATTAAACATATCTATATAATATTACATTAAATGGCTGATTTTGCAAGTTTTTTCTTGTTAATGATAGTAAATTAAGGTATAATTTTAAATATATTGCGATTTGCATGGTATTAAAGGTGATGTGAATGGAAGTAAAAGAGAAAATAGATAGAATAAAAGTACAAGCAGGTAAGCCATTCCCTATTGGAGTATGGGCAGATAAAAATGGCGTGAATTTTTCAGTAGAAACTAAGAAAAAGGGAAAGCTCTCTCTTGTGATATATAAGAAAAATACTGATGAAATTCTTAGAATTATTGACTTTTCAGAAAATATGCGTTTTGGAAAGGTCTATGCAATGTATGTGCCAGGCTTTGATAAAAGACATTGTGACTATGGTTATATGTTGGACGGAAAGCTGATAAAGGATGAGTATGGAAAGCTTTTAAATATAAATCATCAGTTTGGTACAAAACCTGATAAATATATTTATTCTGTTTATTATGATACCTTTGACTGGGAAAATGATGTAAAACCTAGTTATGACTTTTCAGATACGATTATATATAGACTTCACACAAGAGGTTTTACAATGCACAAGTCCTCAAAAGTGCGTAATAAGGGTACCTTCGCAGGTATAATAGAAAAAATCCCATATCTCAAAGAATTGGGAATTACAACAGTAGAGTTAATGCCAGCCTATGAATTTGACGAGGTGATTCGTAAAACCCACGACAAAAATACAGAGCTTAACAATAGAGAAACTGTTTACCATAGAAGTTTAAATACAAAGGAAAAAACAAACTTTTTTGGCTATGGAAATGCACATTACTTTGCACCGAAGGGAGCCTATTCAGTAAAAGGGTCAGCTACAGCTATTTCAGAGTTTAAGACTTTAGTTAAGGAATTGCACAAAAATAAAATGGAGCTTATTATGGAGTTCTATTTTGTAAGGGACACATTACCGCAGCTTATAAATGACTGTATAAGATATTGGGTAATGGAGTACCATATTGATGGAATTAAGGTTAATTTAGATATGGCAGATGTAAAGTATCTAAAAAGTGACCCGTTACTTAGTGATATAAAAATTATAGGCGATAGGTGGGATATTATATCTGAGGCAAAGGAATATGACCCTGCCTTTGGTGAACAAAGACACATTGCAGTGTGTCATGAGGGCTTTATGGTAGCTGCCAGACGCTTTATTAAAAGTGACGAAAATCAGGTTTATGAAATGTCAGCAAGAATGAGTGACAATGATAATGCTGGAAGCATTATTAATTATATTGCAAACCATAATAGCTTTACCTTATATGATACAGTTTCTTATGAAAGAAAGCATAATGAAGCAAATGGTGAGGGTAACAATGATGGTGCAGAATATAATTATAGCTGGAATTGTGGAATTGAGGGAGCAACGAAGAAGAAAAAAATTGTTGACCTGAGAAAAAAACAGATGAAAAATGCCATTGCATTGCTTTTCCTAAGTCAGGGAACACCAATGATATTCTCTGGAGATGAAATGGCACAGACTAGAAACGGAAATAACAATCCATATTGTCAGGACAATGAGTTGAGCTATATAAACTGGAGCAAAACCCGTATTGGTACAGAAATATATGACTTTGCAACTGAAATGATTTCCTATAGAAAATCACATAAAATACTGCATATGAGTTCTAAATTAAGACTTATGGATTATAAGTCTGTAGGCTGTCCGGATTTGTCTTTACATGGTACATTGCCATGGAGAATAGATTATCATCATGTTAATAGAACCTTTGCATTGCTTTATGATGAAAAGTATGCAAGAGGCACTGGAAAAATATATATTGCCTGCAATATGTACTGGGAAAATCAGGAGTTTAATATTCCATTAGGTGATAAAAAATCTGTATGGAAGGTTGATATTACCACCTCAAAGGATAGTGAAGAACAGCTGGTAAATAACAGGACTATAGTTGTGCCGCCAAGAAGTATAGTGGTTTTATCATTAAGTTAGTGTTGCAGTGCATATTAATAATGAAGTTTTATATATAGTGAGAGATAGAATAAATATATAATAGATAGAATAAATATAGAACAAATATAATTGACAGGAGAAATATATGATAGATGGTTTTGTATTTGATATGGATGGGGTTTTGTTTGATACAGAAAGACTTTGCCAAAAATGTAGTCGTGTGGTTGCTGAAGCTTATGGAATTGGAGATATAATCGACGACATATATCAGAAAGCAATAGGACTAAATAGAGCATCAGACAAAAAGCTTTATGAAGAAGCTGTAGGCAAAGCTTTTCCATATGACGAATACAGAAATGAATGTGCGAGGCAGATAAGATTAGTAATAGCTGAAGAGGGGATGCCTGTAAAAGCAGGTGCATATATGCTTTTACAATACTTAAAGACAAATAGATACAAAATAGCACTTGCTACCTCTACCTCAAAGAAAAGTGCAATGAGTCATTTAGAAATGTCTAAAATGACAGAATACTTTGATGTAATTATTACTGGGGATATGGTCGAAAAGGGTAAGCCAGACCCTGAAATTTATTTAAAGGCTTGCAAGGGCTTAGAAATAGTTCCCCAAAATGCAGTAGCCATTGAGGATTCTCCTAATGGTTTGAAATCTGCTACTGCAGCTGGTTTGAGGACTATTATGGTTGAAGATATAATACCATATACACCTTGCTTAAAGCCATATGCTTCCATAAATTTAAAATCCCTGACAGATGTATTAGAGTTGTTAAGAAAGGGCGAGCTTTAAATTCATAATATGAATTTAAAGCTTTTAAACAAATTTATTTAAGGCTGGGTTGTAGCTATAATCAATAGTATTTAACTTGGCTTCAATATCCGCCTTTTCTACACCAAGACTTTGACAAAGCTCATCTAAGGATGAAAAATTATCCCTTAGCTGTGTATTAATATAGCTTAACAAAATCATTGGGTCGTTTGGAAGGTTTGACATAGGTTTAGTATCCTTTCATATTTGTAATTGATAGGGATAATTATACAATATATTTTTTATGATGCAATATTTATTATTGCATTAAATTATTTCCTCGTGACATTCAACATTACATCAAATCACCATATAATGTATGTAAAGAATTAATAGATAGATTATTAAAGATACCGGGTATCTACAGTAATTTATTCTTTAACATATAAAGGGTGATTTTTTTGTGCAGAAAAAATGTAGTAATTAAATTAATAATTTATGCAGTTACACTTGTTATGTTATATGCCTATACCAGAGTGGAGGAGTTAGCATTTTCTTCAAATAAAGTGGAGGCTAATCAGGAAAAAAAGAAAATTGCTATTACCTTTGATGATGGACCAAGTGCTAAGTATACGAAAAAGCTATTAGATGAATTGAAAAAAAGAAATGTGAAGGCTACTTTTTTTGTTGTTGGAGAAAATGCTGCTAATAATAAGGAATTAATACTTAGAATGAAAAATGAAGGACATTTAATAGGAAATCATACATATAGTCATATTAATTTAGGTTCTGTGTCTAATTGCAGGGCGATGGAGGAAATACAAAAGACCAATGAAATTATAAGGGAAATTACAGGTAAAGATACAGAATATATAAGACCCCCTTTTGGAGTATATAAAAATAGATATGTGGAGATTGAAAATATGATAGTGGTGCTGTGGGATATAGACCCGAAGGATTGGACAATTTATGATGCAGACAGGGTTGCAAAGGATGTAATAAGCCACGCTAAAGAAGGAAAAATTATACTTATGCACGATATATTTGAAACCTCAGTAGAGGCAGCAATTAAAATTATTGATGAGCTTACAAGCGAGGGTTATGAGTTTGTAACGGTGGATGAGATTATTATGGATTAAAGCAAATAAAACAGCATACAATTGCTAAATCGAAAAGTGGTTGTATGCTGTTTAAAACTGCTCAAAATTATAAAAGGTTTATAATATGTTTCAAAAATATATTGATTAAACAAAATGGTATAAGCTATTTAACTCTTTCGTCCATAGAAACATAAGGCTTATGCTTAGCCACATTTTTATAGGCTGGACGGATAATCTTTCCTGCATTAATAAGCTCCTCAAGTCTATGAGCGCTCCAGCCGGAAATCCTTGCGATTGCAAAAATAGGAGTATAAAGCTCAACTGGAAGACCAAGCATACTGTAAACAAATCCACTGTAGAAGTCAACATTTGCACTTACGCCCTTGAACATTTTTCTTTCACTTGCAATAACCTCAGGAGCAAGCCGTTCTACATTTGAATATAAGACAAATTCCTTAGTCATACCCTTTTCAACAGATAATTTTTCAACAAAGCTCTTTAAAATCTTTGCTCTAGGGTCGGATAAAGAATATACAGCATGACCCATACCGTAAATAAGACCGGCATTATCAAAGGCCTGCTTGTTGAGAAGTTTGTGAAGATACTCACGCACCTCTTCCTCGTCCTCCCAGTTTTTAATGTTCTTTTTCATATCATCAAACATCTGTACAACTTTAATATTAGCACCACCGTGCTTAGGACCTTTTAGTGAGCCTAAGGAAGCAGCAACGGCTGAATAAGTATCGGTACCAGAAGAAGTAACAACATGATTTGTAAATGTAGAGTTGTTACCACCGCCATGCTCTGCGTGAATAACTAAGGCTATATCAAGAATACGAGCTTCAAGCTTTGTGTATTTCTGGTCTGGTCTTAAGATAGTAAGAATATTTTCTGCTGTAGAAAGCTCAGGCTTTGGTGTATGAATAAATAAGCTTTCTCCGTCGTGGTAGTGACGGTATGCCTGATAACCATAAACAGAAAGAAGTGGGAATAATGAAATAAGCTGTAAGCTTTGTCTAAGCACATTTGGAATAGAAATGTCATCAGCTTTTTCGTCATATGAATAAAGTGTAAGAACACTTCTTGCTAATGTGTTCATCATATCCTTGCTTGGAGCCTTCATAATAATATCCCTGACAAAGCTTGTAGGAAGTGTACGGTACTTTGCTAATAATTCACAAAAGGAAGCAAGCTCCTCCTTAGAAGGAAGTTCTCCGAAAAGTAAAAGATATGTAACCTCTTCAAAACCAAAACGGTCATCTTTTATGAAACCAGCAACGATTTCCTCTATATCATAACCACGATAAAATAATTGTCCTTCACAAGGAACATATTCACATTCGTCAATAGTATATGCTTTAATTTCACCGATTTCTGTAAGTCCGGTTAGAACGCCCTGACCACTTAAATCTCTAAGACCCCTTTTTACACTGTATTTAGTATATAATTCAGGATCAATAGTATGGGATGTGCATTTACCTGCAAGATTGGCAATTTCAGGTGTTATCTCATAATAATTAATGTTTTCCATAGAATTCTCCTTTCAAAAAACTTCTTTAAGTTTACCATAATATGAGGCTTTCAACAAGAAAAAACAATAAATTCATATTTATTTAATATTTAAAGACAAATAATACATTAAAAAACATTCTTACAATAAATTAATTTTGATAAAAATAGTAAAAAGGGGTATAACACTTGCGGAGTAGCACAAAAAGAGGTATTATCTAATACATAGACAATTTTAATGGTTGAATTGTCTGCATATATAAAAGGAGGTTTTTATGAAACTTAAAAATTTTAAAAAGCTTATAGCTTTTGTGCTGACATTTATATTAATGTTGGCTACATTGGTTGGTTGTGGTGACAATAACACAAAAAATGATGACAAAAAAACTGGCAAGGAAAATTCAGGCTCCTTTGCAGAGGTAATGCTAAAGACCTGTGATTTAGAAAAATATTCCTTCAATATGGATTTTGACTTTGCTATATCTGCAAAAGAGCTGGAAGATGCAGTGACTACTACATCCTCAGGTGACAGATTAGCGGATGCTTTTCAAATGCTTGGAATTACAGGAGATACTATAAAGGGTACATTATCCTTTGAAGGAAAAGCAAATGAAAATGATGATTTTTCAGCAATTATCTCTGTAAAATTAGGTAATATCTCTGGCGAAGTTACAGAGGTTATTTATACAGGCGACAAATTATATATAAGTATTTCTAAAACAGTAGAGTTTGTTAAGTCTTTAGCAAAGAAATTTGGTGCAGAAGCCTTATTAGAGGAGTCATTAGCAGCTATTCCTGACAAGGATTATGTAGAGCTTTCAGTAGAGGATGCAGCAAATGCTGTCCTTGTAACAGGTAATGAATATGTGGAAGCTTTAGAAAACATTGATAAGGAAGAATTGAAGGCTGCAATTAAGTTTGTACTTGAAGAAATTGAAAAGATAGCAAAGAAGGCTGATGGTTATTCAGAGGATAATGGCTACACATTGACTATTAACAAAGATAATGTATATGACTGGG
Organism: uncultured Eubacteriales bacterium; assembly: GCA_900539455.1. Classification (GTDB taxonomy): domain Bacteria; phylum Bacillota; class Clostridia; order Lachnospirales; family Lachnospiraceae; genus SVEL01. Next base: position 20,861 of record UQCD01000003.1, on the reverse strand, counting down.
TTAAAAATGGAATCGATGTTGTAGTTTCAGATATAGACAAATTCTATGAAAAATTAGAGGCTGTAGTTGGTGAGAAATTATCATCAGAAATTTCAAAGGAGGATATTGAAAAGGTAAAAGAGCAGTATTCTGAAATTGACGATGAAAAATGGAATGAATTAAAAGAGTCCTTAGAGGATGAACTTAAGGATATTTCACAGTTAGAGCTTAAGTTTAATGCCTCACAGGAGGGCGATTCAGTGCAGCTTAGCATTGGCACAGTTATTGGTATGGATTCAGATAGGGTAGATATTACAATAAAATGTAAGTTTACACCAGAAGACAGTGTTGAAATTACTGCACCAGATAGTGTAATTACTGAGGAAGAATTAAATGAGCTTATGTCTAAGAGGATTAATCAAGACTATACATAAGATATAATTTAAAGTTTTAAATAAAATTAAATACTTCATTGGTTATATAAATTTATACTGACTTGACTTTATGAAAGTGAAAAAGGTTTTCATTTATGTACACTGATGAAGTATTTTTTTGTGGAATAATAGCAGGAATTGTGGTAAAATTGTATTAGTTTTTGTGATTGGTGAGAAATCATAAGTTTATAAAATAACAAGCAAGTCTTGATGTTGGAGAAAACAATGGATTTATTTGAATATATGCGAAATAATACAATGGAAAAGGAAGCTCCTTTAGCGGCAAGATTAAGACCAACTACATTAGATGAGGTAGTGGGACAATCTCATATTATCGGTAAGGATAAGCTGCTATATAGAGCTATAAAGGCTGACAAGCTTAGCTCAATTATTTTTTACGGACCACCCGGTACAGGAAAAACTACTATTGCAAAGGTTATTGCCAATACTACCAGTGCCAATTTTTGCCAGATTAATGCTACAATAGCAGGCAAAAAGGATATGGAGGAAATTGTTACTGAGGCTAAAAACAACCAGGGAATGTATGGCAAAAAAACAATATTATTCATAGATGAAATTCATAGATTTAACAAAGGTCAACAAGACTATTTACTTCCCTTTGTAGAGGACGGCACTATTATTTTAATAGGTGCTACTACTGAAAATCCATACTTTGAAGTAAATGGCGCTCTTATTTCTCGCTCAATTATATTTGAATTAAAACCATTATCAAGACAAGATATAAAAACCCTTATAAATAAAGCAGTATATGATAAAGAAAAGGGTATGGGAGCATATGATGCTGTCATAGAGGAGGAAGCAGTAGATTTTATTGCCGATGTTGCAAATGGCGATGCCAGAAACGCACTTAATGCTATTGAATTAGGCATTTTGACAACGGATAGGGCAGCAGACGGGCATATTCACATAACCTTAGAGGTTGCCGAGCAATGTGTCCAAAAAAGAACACTTAGGTATGATAAGGACGGAGATAATCATTATGATACAGTTTCAGCATTTATTAAAAGTATGCGGGGCTCTGATGTAGATGCGGCCATATATTATTTAGCCAGAATGTTGTATGCAGGAGAGTCGGTTACTTTTATTGCCAGAAGGATAATGATTTCAGCAGCAGAGGATGTTGGTCTTGCTGACCCAAATGCACTTACAGTGGCAGTTTCGGCAGCAGAGGCAGTACACAAGGTAGGTATGCCAGAGGCGCAGATTATATTAGCAGAGGCAGTAGCCTATATGGCTGCTGCACCAAAGAGTAATTCAGCAATTAGTGCTATTGAAAGTGCAATGGAGTATGTAAAAAACAACAAGACTATGCCAGTTCCAGTACATTTAATGGACGCTCATTACAAGGGAGCTGCAAAGCTGGGACATGGTGACGGCTATAAATATGCACATGATTACAAAAATCATTATGTTAAGCAGCAGTATCTTCCAGATGGAATGGAAGATATAAAATTTTATTATCCAACACAAATAGGTTACGAAAAGAATATTAAGGAATATCAAGAAAAGATACGAAAGGAGGCAGAGGAATGAAAGAATATATAGATAAGCTCTCGCTAGGCTCCTGCGAATTTGAAAACCCGGTTATTGCTACCTCTGTCGCTAGTATAGAAGAAAATCTTTATGCAGACAGGATGTGTGCAGGAGAGTTTTTGATTTCTACCAAAAATGATAAGACCATAAAGGGAGTGGTTTATTCTACACACGAAAAATTCAGAATTATAAACAATACCTTTTTAGGAAAAGAAATTGCCATAAAGTATGAAATAGATACCTTTGGTATGTTTGAAAATGAAGAAATAGCTGGAAATATCAATATAGTTAGCAATGGTGGAGAGGCAGCTATACCTTTTAAAATAAACATTAAGCCAATGTGTATTGAAACAACTATTGGTGAGGTTAAAAATTTGTTCCACTTCGCAAATCTGGTGCAGACAAGCTATGATGAGGCAATTAGCATTTTTAAATCAGCAAGATTTCCTAAAATACTGTTAAGAGATGATTTTTACTTAGAGTCTGTATATGAAGGACTTATGGGCAGCAATGATTTAGATTTGGCAATGGAGGAGCTACTTATTGCTGCCAACAAAAAAACTCCAGTTACCATAGAGCTTAATGAAACTAACAGAAGCTATGATAATCTTACAGAAAATTATGGTGATTCAGTTATTATAACTAAAAATAACTGGGGCTATTTAAATATTGATATTGCTGTAGAGGGAGATTTTATTACAGGCTACAAAAAGAAAATCACTACCCATGATTTTGCAGGCAGCAGTTACGAATTTTCATATCTTATTGATGTTAAAAGATTAAAGCAGGGTAATAATTTTGGAAAAATAAAGTTTATTACCAATTCAAAAATACTTACCCTGGATATACTTGTAAAGGCAAAAACTACACTTACAAGAGATAAACTGGATTACCAAAGGTATGAAAAGCAGTTATATAGATTATATTTGGATTTTAGACTTAAAAAAATCAATATAGAAAAATGGTCAGATATGTCACTGGCTATTATTGAAAGAATGAGAGCAATAGATGATACCTCGTATTTTATAAAGCTGTTTCAGGCACAGGTAGAAATATCTAAGGGCAGAGAGTCAGAAAGTGCGTGGATATTAGAAAGCGTTGCAGAAAGTCTTATTGAAAAGAAAAATGACAATATTGAAATGTATTGCTACTACCTATATGTAAGAACATTACAAAAAAGAGATGTAGGCTTTACTGCAGAGGTTATAAAAAAAATAAGAGAGTATTACGAAAATGGCTATGACACCTACAAATTACTGTGGCTGTTATTATATCTGGACGAAAGCTTTGATACAAATCAAAGCTTAAAAATAGCCAGAATAAAAGAACAGTATTTAAAGGGTATGCACTCTCCAATTATGTATTATGAGGCAATGAGAGAGTTTAATGAGCAGCCGGAGCTGCTGAGATTTTTAAATGATTTTGAAATACAAATTCTGTGCTTTGGAAGCAAGGAGGGTTATATTTCAAACAGATTAGCAAATCAGTTAGCTGATGTATGCTCATCAATCAAAAGGTTTAATCCGTTATTGCTTAGAATACTTACAACTATTTATGACAGCAATAAAAATATTAATATTTTATCAGCAATTATTTCTATGCTTATAAAGGGAAATATTACAGACAGCAGATATTTTAGCTGGTATGAGGAGGCTATCGCCCGACAGATAAAACTTACAGGCTTGTACGAATATTATATGCAGGCATTGCCAGAGGATTTTGACCAGTCCATTCCACAGATTGTACTGATGTATTTTTCCTACAATACAAGTGTTTCCTCAGATAAGCTTTCAGCGCTTTACAGAAAGGTTATTGAAAATAAAGAGGAAAACAAAAATATATATGAAGCATATCTTAAACAGATGAATTATTATATAGCAGGCTGTATATCCAGAGGTGAAATAGATGAAAATCTTGCAGTAGTGTATGAGGATGTTTTAAAGTCTGCAATGGTTACAAAGGAAATGGCAGCTAAATTGCCAGACATTGTAAACACCTATGTAATTAATTGCCATAACAAAAACCTGAGATATGTTTACCTTTTACACAAAGAAATGAAGGAATGTGAGTGCTTCCCAATAATAGAGGGAAAAGCCTATGTCCCTATTTATACCAGTGAACCAGCATTAATATTTTCAGATATTAGCGGCAACAGATATTGTAAGACCGTAGACTATACAATGAATAAGCTTTTGGATATGGAGGCTTATTTAAAAATCTGCAATGAAATGGATATAGATAATTTGCATTTGAAGTTGTATTTTACAGATAAATTTGTAAAGTTCCACAAGGAGGATTACAAGGAAAATACTATAGATATTTTGGAGTATATTGCAAAGGAAAGAAGTATACGAAACAGCTATAGGGTATTCTTAGAAAGAGAAATTGTAGAATATTACAGCTCTAATTATGACGGAGATAAAGTTGATGAATTTCTTTATCAGATAGATGACAATGAGCTTTTAGGAACCTCTGTCAGAAAAATAGAGGAGCTTATGATTGTAAGAGGAATATATGAAAAAGCCTTCCAGTATATGAAGAAATTTGGATATACCTATATTGAACCTAGAAGAGTTCTAAAATTTGTGAACAAGAAAATTATAGAAACAGATTTTGCTAATGACAGGCTTTTAGTAGAAATGGCAGGCTATTTATTTAGAAAAGGCAAATATAATGAAAATATTCTGCGTTATTTGGGTATGTATTATTATGGATCTACAGAGGAAATGTACAATCTATGGATTAGATGTAAGGATTATGAAATAGCAGACAGACAATTATGTGAAAAACTGCTTGCCCAAATGCTATTTACCGGAAACTACATTAATAAAGCTACTAAGATTTATAAGGAATATTTAAGCTGTGGTGCTTTAGCCAATGTAAAAAAGGCATTTTTATTCTATAAGTCATATGAATATTTTGTACACGAGGCTGTAATTGATGATGAAATATTTGGTTTTATAAAGGAAGAATTAGCAGAGCAAAATTCTATCCCTGAGCTCTGCAGACTTGCCTATGCAAAATATTGTGTGTCCTTAGAAAAGCTTGATGAAATACAATTAGATATTTGTAAAAAGGTAGTTGAGGATATGTGCGGGAAAAATAAAATGTTTGGATTTTTTAAAAGGTTTGACAAATATTTCAAATTACCGGCAGCTATAATAGACAAAACTATTGTAGAATATCATGCCTCTTCTGACAGTAAGGTATATATTCATTACCAATTAGAAACCGGAAGTCTGGAGAAAAAGGAATATAGTGTTTCAAAAATGGAAAATATTTTTAACAGTATATTCGTTAAGGATTTTATATTATTTTATGGAGAAAAAATCAAATATTATATTACAGAAGAAATAAACGGACAGGTTAAGGTAAATGAAAGCAAAAACCTTGTCAGTGAGGAGGACGGACTTACATCGAAGAATACCAGATTTGGTATGCTGAACGATATGATGGTTTGTCAGGATATGAAGGATGAAAATTCCTTAAAGGATTTGACTATGCAGTATGAGGCGACTTTGGAGCTGAATAATAGTATTTTTTCAGTAATGTAAAGGTGAGAAGATGGAAAAGGAAGCTAGCAGAAACGAAATAATCGACAACAAAATAGAAATTTTTGCATTAGGTATTGATTTTGCAAATGATTATACCCAGATTAGTGCAATAGGAACAAATGACAAAAAGCCAGTTTCTTTAAGTACGCTTAAAGGAGATAGAAGATACCTTATTCCTGCTGTATTGTATAAGAAAAAGGAAATCAATGAATGGTGCATTGGGGATGGTGCAGTACAGCTGAATTATGATGACGATGACGATAGTCAGACAGTAAAAAATATAGTAGATATTATTGCAGGAAATGAAACTGTATTAATTGAGGACAAATTGTATTCGCCACAGGAGATAATTAATATATTTTTCAAGGAATTATTTATATATGCAAAAAGAAATCTTAATGCAGGAATGATTCATCAGGTTGCCATAACTATTGAAAATCCTGAAAAAAGGGTTGTGGATAGTATATATGAGGCTGTCACACAATGTGGTTTTGCAAAGGATAATATAAGAGTTATAAGCCACGCAGAAGCATTTATCTATTATACAATTAATCAGGATAGAGATGTGTGGGTAAATGATGTTGCTGTATTTGATTTTAACGGCGACCATTTTTATTATAAAAGACTTGGCCTGGTAAGAGGAAAAAAAGAAAAAATAATAGAGGTTTCTGATATGGATTTATCAGGAATTATATCTATGGATATGCTGTATGAAAATGATGCCAGAGTAAGGGCAGATAATGTATTTTGTGATTTTATTATTGAGGAATTCAGAAAGCATATTACATCAGCGGTATTTCTTACAGGTGTAGGCTTTTATAAGGACTGGGCAGCTAAGTCCTTAGCAGAAATGTGTACTGTTAAAAGAAGAGTTTTTAAAGGCTATAATTTATATGTACAGGGTGCCTGCTATGCAGCATATAAAAGATATAGAAGAATAAATGCGGTAGACCATATTTTTAAGTGTGCTGGAAGAACTGATGCTGATATAGGACTTATGATTGAGCATGAGGGCAGAAATATAGTTATGCTGTTATCAAAGGCAGGTACCAACTGGTATGATGCCGGAGCACAGGTAGAATGTATTGTTGATAATATTGAGCAAATTCAATTTGTGTTTAGTCCTATTATATCCAATATTCAAAGAAATGTAGTTATTGATTTATCACCACTGCCAAAGCGAAAAAACAAAACTACACGAATCAGAATAAGCATTGCCTACAGAAGTGAAAATGTGTGTGACATAGAAATAAAGGATTTGGGCTTTGGAGATTTTGCTAAGGCTACAGATGTTGTTATAAAGGAAACTGTAGACATTAATGACTTATTATTATAGTGATTTTAAATTAAGATTTTAAAATTTAATATTTTATTGTAAATCAAGGAGAAATTATGGGCTTACTATTATGCACAAAAAAAGCTGAGAAACCATATCGTTTACCAGAAACAGATATTAATATATATTGTATAGAAGAGTTATGTTATTACATTTACAATAATACATATATGATTACTACGGAATTTTTTACAAAGGAATTAATTTCCTTTTTGGAGAAGGATCTTGGGATGGAGTCCTTAGGACAAAAGCTGAAAAGAGGAATAGATTATAATGAGCATTTTGTGGATCTGGTAATGCATGTAATGAATTCCTGCAATTACTATAAGGCAGAGGAAAAAGCAGAGTTTGCCAAAAATCTTGAACAGATAAGCAATAAGTCACCTGCCGGCAGATTAAAGGCTCGTGCTGATATGCTTCTAAATACAAAGAAATATTCAAGTGCTATTGCAGCCTACAATATTATTTTGGAAAAGAAGGACATTTCAAAGGAAAAGGGCTATTATGGCGACATTATAAATAATATTGGTGTTGCATATACAAATATGTTTGAATATAGCGAGGCAGTTAAATACTTTGAAAGAGCATATGAGCTAGAACAAAAGGAGGATTATTTAGATAATATAATCTGTGCCTCAATATTAGAGGATAATGATGCCTGTACAGAAAAAATAAAGTCAAAGTATTCCATTGATGAGGAAACCTTTAGTAAATATAGAAGAGTAATAGAGCATCAGACAAAGCAGATTGCAAAGAGCAGGGAATATAGACAGCTTTTAGAAATAGTTACCTACAATCAGGATAAAAGCTTAGATGCCTACAATAAAGGGGTAGACGATTTACTAGCTGATTTTAGAGATGAATACAGAAAAGAATTTAGCAATTAGGTTGGTGAGGTTATGGGACTTTTCCGCAAAAAAAAGAAAAAAGACAAGTACGATGTAGTTTATGAAAATTTGTACGATAAGATTAAATTAGAGCCTAAGGGTGATAATGAAAGTACAAATATTGACTTAGATAAGGATATTATTGAGGAAGCATATCAGGAGGAAATGACTATTAACTCTAAAAGAGATGAACAGTCTTATCTTGAAAATTGCTGTGAGCAGATAGCTATTGCATCGTCAAGAGTTGACGATGCTAAAAAGGAGTATCTGATAGTAGGAAAATATTTAGATGATATATTAGCTATTGAAAATGCTCCAAAGCCATATTCTAATGATATAAAATACTATGCAAAAAGAATAGTTACTTTAAGAGAAGATAAGAAAAGCCTGAAGCAGTATGCTGCTAAAATGTCAGACAAAAAGTATGCTTATATTGAAGCCCATGAGGATAAAATGTCTGGTATTTTAAAGGATATGTATGAGGACGAGCAATATCTGCAAAGCTTAAAAACAGATATGCACCATATTGAGGGGGAAAAGGCTGCATTAAAATACGAGAAGAAAAAAGCAACAGAGGCATTATATAAAATACGAAGCTGGATAAAGCTTTTGACAGTTCTTTTGATTATTACAATAATAATGTTTTTTGTTTTACAGTTAGCCTTCCAGCTTGATATGCTTATTCCGTCACTTTTGATTATGACCTTAGGAGCAGGTGGGGCTGCATTTATTGTAGTATATAATCAAAAGCAGGAGAGGGATAAAAAAATTGCTGAATTAAAGTTAAATAAGGCTATTGGTCTTATTAACAAATATAAGCTGAAGTATGTAAATGTAAAAGCCAGACTTGATTACGAATATGAAACTATTGGTGTAAAAAGCTCCTACGCGCTAAATGAGCTTTGGCGACAATATAGTGTCATTAAAAAGGAAAGAGAGGCTATAATGAAAGCCTCTGACGAGCTGTATAAATCTATGGAGGGCTTAATAAAAGCCTTAGACGGGCTTAACCTATATGATTCTGCAGTTTGGACCTCACAGGTCGAAGCGTTAATTGACAATAGGGAAATGACAGAGGTAAGACACGCACTAAATATCAGACGACAAAAGCTTAGGGAGTCTATAGATTTCAATACTAAAACAGTTGAGAAAAATAAAGAGCGAATAAGTGAGATAGTTAAGAAAAATCCTGAGGTTGCAAAGGAAGTTATAGAAATTATAGAAAGATATGAGTAGAAAAATATGGAAAAGCTAGAAAATATTAAAATCTACAGAAGAAAGGTTCATTATTATGAAACTGACCAGATGGCAATAGTCCATCATTCCAATTACATTAGATGGTTTGAGGAGGCCAGAATAGATTTTCTGGAACAAATTGGTCTGCCAATGAGTGAAATTGAAAGACAAAAGGTACAAATTCCAGTGCTTAGTGTAACCAGCCACTACAAAACCATGACCAGATTTGAGGATGAAGTTCTGGTAGGAATGAAAATAGAAAAGTACAATGGAATTAAGCTTTGTATATCCTATGAAATAAAAGACGCAAAAACACAAGAAATAAGAAACATTGGGAGCAGTGAACATTGCTTTTTGGATGAAAATGGAAAGGTTATTTCCCTTAAAAAGACACATCCGGATATGCACAGTTTATTGGAATTATATATTAATTGTGGAACTTACCAGGGTGTAGGTTATTAGCTTAGGACCAATGGAAAAAATGTATTTAATTTAGAACATTGCAAGCTATTGACTTGCTTATTTTTATTAAATATAATACCTAGTGTTTAGAAGAAAAATAAAAAGATTTTTTAGTATTATTTTAGGAGGAACTCAGAATGAAAAATACAATGCAGCCAGAATGGAATGGCTTTGTTGAAGGCAAATGGTCAAAGAAAGTTAATGTTAGAGATTTCATTCAGCTTAACTATGATCCATACGATGGCGATAGTGAATTCTTAGCTGGCCCTACAGAAAAAACAAGCGAATTATGGGCAGAGGTTATGGATTTGTTCAAGCAGGAGCGTGAAAAAGGTGGCGTTCTTGATATGGATACAGAAATCCCAGCTACAGTTGTTTCACATCCAGCAGGATATATTGACAAAGATAAAGAAGTAATCGTTGGTCTTCAGACAGACAAGCCATTAAAGAGAGCATTTATGCCATTTGGTGGTATCCGTACAGCAGTTACAGCTTGTAAGTCATACGGCTATGAAGTAAATCCAGAACTTATTAAAATCTTTACAGATTATAGAAAGACACATAATCAGGGTGTATTTGATGTTTACACACCAGAAATGAAAGCAGCCAGACATGCACATATTATTACAGGTCTTCCAGATGCTTATGGTAGAGGAAGAATTATAGGTGACTACAGAAGAGTTGCTTTATATGGTGTTGACTTACTTATCGAAGATAAGAAGGAACAGCTGGCAACTTCACTTGTTAGAATGACATCAAAGAACATCAGACTTCGTGAAGAATTAGCTGAGCAGATTAGGGCTTTAGGTCAGTTAAAGGAATTAGGTCAGATTTATGGCTATGATATTTCAAGACCAGCTAAGGATGTTAAGGAAGCTATCCAGTGGACATACTTTGGATACTTAGCAGCAGTTAAGGAACAGAATGGTGCAGCTATGTCACTTGGCCGTACATCTACATTCCTTGATATTTATGCTGAAAGAGATTTAAAGAATGGCGTTTATACAGAGTCACAGATTCAGGAAATGATTGACCACTTTATTATGAAGCTCAGAATGGTTAGATTTGCTCGTATTCCAGAGTACAATGCTTTATTTGCAGGTGATCCAACCTGGGTTACAGAATCACTTGGTGGTGTTGGTATCGATGGCAGATCACTTGTTACAAAGATGTCATACAGATATTTACACACATTAGACAACTTAGGAACATCTCCAGAACCAAATATGACAGTTCTTTGGTCAACAAGACTTCCACATAACTGGAAGAACTACTGTGCAGAAATGTCAATCAAGTCATCAGCTATCCAGTACGAAAATGATGATATGATGAGAGTAACTCATGGTGATGATTACGCAATCGCTTGTTGTGTATCTTCAATGAGAGTTGGTAAGGAAATGCAGTTCTTCGGAGCCAGAGCAAACCTTGCTAAGTGTTTATTATACGCTATCAACGGTGGTGTTGATGAGAAGTTATTCACACAGGTAGGTCCTAAGTACAGACCAATTACTTCTGAATACTTAGATTACGATGAAGTAATGGAAAGATACGAAGATATGATGGAATGGTTAGCAGGTTTATATGTAAATACATTAAATGTTATCCATTATATGCACGATAAATATTGTTATGAAAAGCTTCAGATGGCTCTTCATGACAGAGATGTTAAGAGATGGTTTGCAACAGGTATTGCTGGTCTTTCAGTAGTTGCTGACTCACTTTCAGCTATTAAATATGCTAAGGTTAAGACAATCAGAAATGAAGACGGAATCGTTGTTGACTACGAAGTAGAGGGCGATTTCCCTAAATATGGTAACAATGATGATAGAGTAGATGAAATTGCTGTAGAAATCGTTGAAAAATTCATGAATATGATTAGAAAACATCACACATACAGAGATTCAATCCCTACAACATCAATTCTTACTATTACATCTAATGTATCATATGGTAAGAATACAGGTAGCACACCAGATGGTAGAAAAGCAGGTGTTCCTCTCGCTCCAGGTGCTAACCCAATGCACGGTAGAGATACTCATGGTGCATTAGCTTCATTATCATCAGTTGCTAAGCTTCCATTTGCAGATGCACAGGATGGTATTTCAAATACCTTCACAATCCTTCCAAACGCTTTAGGTAAGGACACAGTATTTGCAGGTTCAGCAGACCTTGACATTAAGCTTACACCAGAACAGATTGCCGATATTGAAAAAGGCAACTTATAATAAGAATGGAGGAATTATCATGACAGTAACACAGCAGCAGAAGAACAATTTAGTATCAATGCTTGATGGATATGTAACAAAGGGTGGTCATCACTTAAATGTAAATGTTTTAGTAAGAGAAACATTATTAGACGCTCAGAAGCATCCAGAAAATTATCCACAGCTTACAATCCGTGTTTCAGGATATGCAGTAAACTTTATAAAGTTGACAAAAGAGCAGCAGGATGATGTAATTTCTCGTACATTCCATGAGTCAATCTAATTGAACAAGCTTAAAGATATACATCTTCAAAGCAATAAACTACACCTCTACTTTAACCAGTAGAGGTAGTCAAATAAAGGTAGCAGATATTTTAGCAGATAAAATCTTCAATATTTGCTACCTTTTTACATTGAAAGCAATATATAGAAAGAGGGCAATATTATGAAAGGACATATTCATTCAATAGAAACATTTGGTACAGTTGATGGACCAGGAGTTAGATATGTAGTATTTACACAAGGTTGTCCAATGAGATGTCAATATTGTCATAACCCAGACACCTGGGTGTATGATGCAGGCGAGCTTAAGGATACAGACGAAATTCTTAGAGATTATGACAATTACAAGCCATATCTTACAGGTGGTGGAATTACTCTTACAGGTGGTGAGCCAATGCTGCAAATTGACTTTCTTACAGAATTGTTCAGAAAAGCAAGAGCTAAGAAAATTCATACCTGCTTAGATACCTCCGGTATTATGTACAATAAGACTAACAAAGAAATGTTGGCTAAGATTGACGAGCTGATGAAGTATACCTGTCTTGTAATGTTAGATATAAAACATATTGATGATGAAGAACACAAAAAGCTTACAGGACATTCAAATAAAAATATATTAGCATTTGCCAGATATTTAAATGAAAAAAATATACCGGTATGGATTAGGCATGTTACAGTACCGGGTATTACCTACAAAAAGGAATATCTTATAAGATTAGGTGAGTTTCTTGCAGAATTGAAAAATATGCAGGCATTAGATGTATTACCATATCATACAATGGGTGTGCCAAAGTATGAGTCCTTAGGCATTGAGTATCCATTGAAGGGTATAGAGCCACTTACAAAGGAACAGGCTGCAAAGGCTAGAAATATTATTTTATATGGCAGACAAAAAAAACTTGAGGAGCTTGCAAAGACTAAAGAAAATCAATAATAAAAAGCTTTACAAAAATATCAAAGGTAAATATTTTTGTAGAGCTTTTTTTAATTATCCAGAATATTTTTGTAGAGCTTTTAAAATTATTCAGGTGATTTTGGATTGAAAATTAAAGATGAAATATATCCAAAAATTAAAGCTGAGGAGGTACCTAATGCACCTGCCTTTAAACCACCGGAGAAGATACCTAAAAAGCCCTCCTCGTCAATAGCCTCCTTTACGCCCTTTATAAGTGCGTTGCCGAAGCCTAAGAGGGGTACAGAGGCACCAGCACCGGCAAAGTCAATAAAAGGCTGGTAAATGCCTATAAAGCCTAAAATAGAACCTAGCGTTACAAGACCAACCATTATTCTTCCAGGCATTAATTTTGTTTTATCAATAAATATTTGAACGATGGCACAAATCAGCCCACCAATTATAAATGCTTTTAAATAATCCATAATAAAATCCTTTCAAAATTAAACTGCTTCAAAGACTACACCGTGAGCAATACCGGGAACAGAATTTCCTTCATTAGAACTAATAGGTGAAAGCAGAGCACCTGTTGGTACAAATAAAATTCTTTTAAATACTCCCTTTTCAAACTGGTTTAAAATGTAACTGCAAAAAACAGAGGCACTACAGCCACAGCCACTTCCACCAGCGTGAGTATCCTGAGTATTTATATCAAATATTTCTATGCCGCAATCCATATGATTATCAGTAATATCATAGCCCTTTTCTTTTAATAAATCGATAAGAATAGTCTGTCCAATATAGCCTAAATCCCCAGTAAAGATTTTGTCATAATCAGAAGGAGTTCGTTTAAAGTCTACCAGATTGTTGTAAATTGTATCGGCAGCAGCAGGAGCCATACAAGCTCCCATATTTTCCTTATCCTTTAGGCCGTAGTCTACAATTTTTCCTGTGGTTATACCAGTAACTTTTACCTTGCCACCAGTATTAGAAATAATAACACTGCCACAGCCTGTAGTTGTCCAGGTGGCAGAAAACTTTCTCTGGTTTCCGTAGCCTAGTGGAAAACGAAAAGTTTTCTCAGCACTGGCGAAATGGCTGGAGGCACAGGCTATAACATTATTTGCCCCATTTGCAGCCACTAATATAGAACCTAAGCTTACAGCCTCACCAAAGGTAGAACATGCCCCATACAAGCCAAATAAGGGTATTTTAAAGTCTAATAGACCAAAGGAGGAGGCAATAAGCTGTCCTAATAAATCACCGGCTAAAATATAGTCAATATTAGCTGCCTTCATATTTACCTTATAAAGAAGCTTAGATATAGTATTTTTAATGAGATGACTTTCAGCATCCTCCCAGTTATTGCCACCAAATAAAGAGTCCTCAATAATTTCATCAAAATATTTGTTTAAAGGACCTTCCCCCTCCTTTTTGCCTACAATAGATGCAGCTTCAAGAATATAAGGTGGTTTATCAAAGGTAATACTTGCGTTTCCAATATGTTTCATAAAAACCTCCCAATTATAAAATAGTGTACAGCCAATAAATAAAGCCTAAAATGCTGCTGCTAAAAAGACCATACAATATAACAGGGCCGGCTATAGTAAAGATTTTGCAGCCAATACCGAAAACCTGTCCTTCCTTTTTATACTCAATGGCACAGGCAGCAATAGAGTTAGCAAAGCCGGTAATAGGAACTAAGCTTCCTGCTCCGGCGTGCTTTGCCAGCTTTTGATATATATTAAGTCCTGTAAGAAGAACGGCTAAAAATACTAAGATTAAGGTTTCGTAATTTATAGCAGCTTCCTTTTCTAAGCCGATATACATAAAGAAATTAATTAATATTTGTCCTAATAAGCATATCAGGCCACCAGCAATAAAGGCTAAAAACATATTTTTGCCTAAGCTGGTGCTGGGTGTTACGGATTTTACATAATTTTCGTAATCATTTTGATAATTGCTGTTATCGGTGCTTTTGTAATTACTTGAATTGCTTTTTTCATTCATAATAACCTCCTAAATTATTTTTAAATAATAAATGCACTAAAAGTTAAGTGCTAAAGTAATTGATAGTACAAGTATTTTTATTCTATGCTTGTAAAAAAGTCTTTAAAGAAATATAAAAATGAGCCAAACATTTTTCCTAAGGCAAAGAATAATATAATATATCCTAAACCATTATGGAGCTTTAAACGCCTTGAAAAAACAGCAGTAACATTAAGTGCTTCTGCAAGTGCAGTTGCAAGACAGCCTACATAAATACCAAAGAAAATGCCAATAATGCCTAAAAGAAAATAGGGTAGGGTAAAACCCGGGTTATAAATAAAAAAGATATTGCAAAGAGCACCCCCTAGCAAAATGGCTGTTTCATATATGCGTACATATTTTGCTGTATGGGTTTTACCTGCAAGTCTGGGAACAATACCTATTGAGGTAATAAGAGCAAATACAGCAGCAGAAATACCAAAGCCAAATAGAATTCCTAATAATATTAGAATAGAATTAGTTATCCACATCAATACTACAATCCTTTCTGTTTACTCCTTCAACTAAAGTTGTATTAATATCATTTTCGTATAATCTCATTTCTACCTCAATAGGAGTAGGGTCAGTAGTAATTTTTTTCTTACCAAAATGATTATAGAAAATAATAATTCCCAGAGGCAGGCCAATGCAGTAGCCTGCCTCTAAAAGAGTGTGATTGTCAGAGGTTATACCTGTTATACTTTCGTGTATTTGCAGGAAAAGCTTGTTGATAGTAATATCATTGTTAAATGCCATTATGGAAAAGCCTGCACCAAAAAATAAAATAAGAGATACCAAAGCAACATTAAGAAAATCCATAAATTTAGTACGAGGCTTTTTATAGTCATAGGAAACCAAGAAATCAGCAGCACCTAGTAAATTAACTGATAAATCCTTATGATTTGTTTCAATGATTTTTAGGACATACAAAGAGGATATAACCATTCTTGAATGTTCATTAGTATCAAGTGTGCATAATTTATAGGTTTTTATATGATTACAAATATTTTTGTTAGAACAGTATACACTGGCTACATCGCCGATAGTAACCTTTGGATGATTGACTTTAGAATAATCGTCAAATTTAATATAAAGAGAATCCATAATAACCTCCAATAATTATATAAATGTGTCAATTACTATAATTGTAATTTATAAGCTGTTTAATTATCTAATTATATAGGTATAGTATAACCATAATTATTCAGAATATTATTATGAAGGGATAAATAAGAATAAGCAGGGATAAATAAGAGTGAAACTTTTAAGTATATAAAAAGGTCAGATAATATATAAACCTTAGGCTATATATATTATTTATAAAGCTTTAGGGATTATATATTGTCTGGCCTGTTTTGCATAAAATAATTTTAAGTAATTACAAAAGAATAAAAAAAGTTTTAGCAAGAAATATAGTAATTTTTAGTGATGTACATTACATCTGCTATTTTCTAAACCACTTGGAACTAAATAAGGTGTGTCATAGGTTACATCACCAGGGTTTGAGCCGAGAAAACGAATTCTATAAACCTTCTCAGTAACCTGACTGGCAGGACAATTATCATTTGCAAGCTTTCCAGAGGCTTTACAGATTTTGTATTTAACATGACATACACAGGTCGCAGTGGGAACAGTACCCTCTGCAAAATATTCGGTAACTACAGTGCTGCCAGCAGGGTCATTTTCACAAAGACCTTCTACAGCAAGATTACCACATTTTGAGCAGACCTGTGCAGTTACAATATTTGAAGGCTTTTCAGGCTCCTTATAGGTGTAGCCCTTTTCTTCGTGTATTCTGGACATTATCTTTTTCCATATTAATTTGTGATATTGTGTATTATAAACTGTATCACTTATACCAGTATTTTCATCAAAACCGCTCCAAATAGCAGCAGTAAGATATGGGGTATAGCCAGCAAACCAAATGTCATAATCATTTGAGGTGGTACCGGTTTTTCCGGCTACATACTGATTATCAATGTTTGCAATAGCACCAGTACCGTCACCAGTTACAACCTCGTGCATAGCCAGGGTTGTAAGATAGGCAGTGGTTTCTTTTAAAACTCTGTGTGTATTTGGAACTTTTTCAAGGATAATGCGTCCTTTACTGTCTAATACCTTTGTATAATAAGATAATTCAGTATAAACACCACCGTTGGCAATGGTTGCATATGCGTTACATAATTCAATGTTTGTAACACCATCTGTAAGTCCACCAAGAGCAAGGGCCTGATTAATATCTGAATTTACAGTATTGTCAGCATTTACACGGTTTTGCACAAGTGTTGAAAAACCAAAGTCCTGTAAATATTCAAAGCCTACCTCTGGAGTAATGGCTGTCAAGCACTTAACTGCAATAATATTCATTGACTTTTGAATAGCCCGCTTCATAGAGGTCAATCCGTAGTAGTAATCGCCCCACCAGTTGTGAATAGCTCTGCCGGAAGAAGTGTAGGCATATGGAGCATCATCAAAAACAGTTGCTAAGGTGTAGTTGTATCTATCCATAGCAGGAGCAAAGGCTGCTAAAATCTTAAAGGTAGAACCTGGCTGTCTGGTAGAATCTGTAGCTCTGTTTAAGGCTCGGCTGGTAGTTTTTTCGCCACGGCCACCAACAATCGCCTTAACATAACCAGTGGACTGATCAATTACAGAGAAGGATACCTGAGGCTGTAAGGTAAATATTACATTTTCACCGAGGATTTCATCACCATCTTTTATATATTCCTTCTTGAAGGCATCTATACAAGCCTGTGCCTCCTCTTTTGTTGAAAAGATAATCTTAAAATTGGTATTGCCAAGTAATTTTTTGTTATAGTAAACAATATTTATATTTGAATAATTTTCTATTTCTCCATCACTATGCTTAACTGTAAGCTGCCAAGAAAAAGAATAGAAGGTATTTTCCGGATAGTTAGCTGGGTTTGATAATTCTTCATCACAAATATTCTGAATAGTTGAATCCTGTGTTGAATATATTGTTAAACCACCACTATATACAGCATTAACAGCCTGAGTATAGGTATATGCCTTTTGTTCCTGTAAATCCTTAATAACCTGGTCGATAACTTCATCAACAAAATATGAGTATGGAGATGAAGTATCAGAATCAACATTGTTATCCTGAATTCTATCATATACATTATCTGCTACAGCCTCGTCATATTCAGCCTTTGTAATGTGGCCGTTTTTAAACATATTATTTAAAACCTTAGCTCGTCTTTTGGCATTATCCTCAGGATGAGTAATAGGATTTAAGCTGTATGGATTCTGGGTAATAGATGAAATTACAGCACTTTCTGAAATAGTAAGGTCAGAAACACTTTTGTTAAAGTAGCGGGTAGCTGCAGCTTGTACACCATAATTGCCGGCACCAAGATTAATTGTGTTTAAGTAATTTTCAAGAATAATGTCCTTGCTCATTGTTTTTTCTAATTCTAAGGCAAGGTATTGTTCTTGGATTTTTCGGGATATAAGCTCACCTAAGTTGCTTTCCCTGCCACCATTTTCAAAAACATTGTTTTTAAGTAACTGCTGTGTAATGGTACTAGCACCACCCTGAGAGGCGCTGCCGGTCTGGACAATTCCCACAATAGAACGAAGAATACCTTTTATATCAATACCATTGTGAGTTTCAAAACGCTCATCCTCAATATCTATAAAAGCGTATTTTAAACAATCTGGAATATCATTAATAGATACGGGCTGTCTGTTAGAACCGTCGGTAATAAGCTTTTCAATTTCATTACCATTGCTATCTAAAATGCTTGTAGAAAATCCAACGGGGGAAATATTGACCGAATTTATATCAGGTGCTCCGTCAATAATACCTTTAACCATACCTAGTCCAAAGAAGCCAACAGTAGCAATGGCTAGAATAAAAACAAGCACAGTTATTTTGAATATAGTAACAAGTAATTTTGTTTTTAACTTTTTAGGTGTAGAAACTAAGGATTTATGTTTTTCAACAACCTTTTTCTTACTAAAGTTCATAAAAACCTCCATGATTTTTGTTTTTATAATCACTTTTCAAATAAAAAAAGTAATACATCATTCAATTATACCAAAATCTGTAATAATAATAAAGTAAATTTTACTAAATAACATTCGTTGATATTATTGCCTTCATTTGTTAAAATAAACATTATGAAATACCTATAAGGTAGTAAAAGGAGCAAATATGTCTGATAGTTATAAAATTGTATACAAGGGAGGCGAGGGGGAAATAGTAGAAAAAAAGTCCAGGTTTATAGCTTATGTAAAGCCGGTAGATACAGAGGAGGAGGCAAATGATTTTATTGAGAGCATAAAGAAAAAAAACTGGGATGCAAGACATAATTGTTCAGCAGTAGTTATAGGTGAAAATAATGAGTTTTCCAGATGCAGTGACGATGGAGAGCCGGCTTCTACAGCAGGCAAGCCAATGCTGGAGGTGCTGATTAATGAAGGAATACACAATGCAGCAGTAGTGGTCACCAGATATTTTGGAGGAGTTTTACTGGGGACAGGAGGACTTGTCAGAGCATATCAGGGAGCTGTAAAGGAGGGACTTGCAGCTTCGGTTATTGTGGAAAAGCAAAAGGGTGCTAAATATAAAATTACAACAGACTATAACGGAATAGGCAAATTGCAGTACATAATAGCCTCACTTAATATATTCACTATTAATACAGAATATACAGAAAATGTAGATATAGAGGTAATGGTAAATAGCAGTATGGAAAAAGAGTTTGTGGATAAGGTAGTAGAGGGGACAAATGGAAGGGTAAAAATTTCCAGACTTGAAGAAGTGTCATATGTGATTGTGGATAATCAGGTAATAGTCAGGTAATAGTGAGAGGATAAAGAAATACAAAAACAGGAATTTTGATGAAAAGAAGAATGGAAGATAAAAAAATATTACTCGATAATATTAACAAAATTCATACAACTGAACTGGGAGTTGATAGAATTAAAAGAAATCTAAAAATAGATATAGTAGATGTTGTTGCGTATTGCAAAAATAAGGTGTTGGATGAAAATTGCCATATATACAAACAAGGTAAAAATTGGTATTGCGAAATTGAAAATGTCAAAATCACTATCAATTCATATAGTTATACAATTATTACAGCACATATTATTAAGTAAATTATAAGTTGAGGTGAAATTATGGCATCAAGCAAAGAATATTTAGAGTTTATTTTAGGGCAGCTATCTGAGTTAGAAGAAATTACTTATCGAGCTATGATGGGAGAATTTATTATTTATTATCGAGGAAAGATTGTAGGTGGTATCTATGATGATAGATTACTTGTTAAACCGGTAAAATCAGCAATTAGTTATATGCCGACAGCTTCATATGAATTACCCTATGATGGAGCAAAAGAGATGTTGTTGGTAGATGAAGTTGATAATAAGGGATTTTTGGCAGGTTTGTTTGGTGCTATGTATGACGAACTGCCAGCTCCAAAACCGAAAAAGAAGAAACAAACAACCCCCGGTTTTTAAAACTAAGAAAATCGGAATTTACAGAACTACAAAGAAAGGATACATATTATGGAAGGAAGATTAATAGCATTTGTTATTTGGGTAATAATCGGCGTATTATTTATTGTAATGGGCATTTATGATTTTAATTCCAAGAAAGCAAAAACTTTCGGTTTTTGGGCAAATGCTGAGGTAGCGCCCATAGAAGATGTGAAAGGCTATAATCGTGCTTTGGGCATATTGTGGTGCGTGTATGGTGTTTTGTTTACGTTAATTGGATTGCCTTTATTAGATGGGCAGAATTCGGGTTTGATTATTATACCTATATTGGGTGCAATGCTTATTAGTATTGCGGCTATGGTAGCGTATGTAGTAGGTATTGAACCCAAATACCGCAAAAAGAAATAAATGGAAACTTCAAGTTTGTAGAATAAAGAAAATCGGGATTTATAAAGGAGAATATTGATGAAACTATTTTTATGTTCGCACTTTTCAAGTGTAGGAAGTCTGATAAAGGAAGAAATTGAAAATAAGAAAGTCGCAT
>UQCD01000002.1 GCA_900539455.1 uncultured Eubacteriales bacterium | reverse complement strand
CAAGCCTTAAATCCTCTTTTCTCATATCACGCTCTAACAGTGTGTGCCAGAGTGGCTTATAGCTGATGTGCATATTGTTTTCCTGCCTTTCTATCTATACCACCGGGGCGGCTGCCCCGGCAGGAACTTTTCTCTTATTATAGCACCAATCTTGTGAAATCACAATTTATTCTTGTAGCCTGCCGCTGATACCGTCTGGATTGTGCTTTTCCTTTCGTTTTTTGTTCCAACTAATTAGCCATGAACAGCCTTATACCCTAGCTTTTCATAAAAACCTACTGCTTCATCCCTGCTGGAAATTATAATTTTCTTATAATTTTCTTCTCTTATCCATTCCTCTGCACCTTCTATAAGTATTCTTCCAACTCCCTTTTTTCTATAAGCCGGTATAACACTAACTCTTTCTATTTTTGCAGTATCATCATCCACCTTAAACAATCTGCAATTAGCTACCGGCAAATTACCGTCAAATACAACTACATATTTTGTATTTTCAGTATCATGCTCATCAAATTCTACATCTACCGGTATATCAAAGCCCTTAACCATTGACTCAATTCTGACATAATATGCAGCGGCTCTCTGCCACAGCTTTGTAGCTCTAACAACCTCCATCAGCCTGCCTCCTTGTATATTTTCAAATTTATATATTATTTTTAATAAAGAACAATTTATTAATAAGTAATTTATCTAAGCATTATACTGCTAAGGCAAGTACAATTTTTAAAAGCTTTACCAGGGAAGAAATTTCGCAGTATTCATCAACTGTATGTACCTTTTCCATAGCAGAGGCGAGGACAATACCATTAATGCCATTTTGCCGCAGGCTGTTGTTATCACTGCCTCCAAAGGTCTGGGTAAACTGTGGCTCAATATTTAACTTGTTAAGAGCTTCAACATAATCCTTTACCACCTGCTCGTCTTTTTCTACATTATAGGCTGCTAAATTTACCTCTTCCTTTTCTATGGTAATAGCTCCACCATACTTTTTTGCAGCTTCCTTAAATATATTTTTTATGCTTTCTATCTGTTCTAATGCTTTTTCATGAACAAAGGACCTGATTTCACCTTCAAGGGATACACTGGCTGGAACTGCATTAGTTACCGTTCCACCATTTACAACTCCAATATTTACAGTTGTAGCCTTGTCTATTCTGCCCTGCTTTATCTGGCTTACTGCCTCGGCAAATATACTAATGGCATTTACGCCCTTTTCAGGCTCAAAGCCAGCGTGTGCTGCCTTACCCTTTATAACAATTTTAAAGCTGATAAGAGTTGGCTCTCTAAGAGAGGCTTTTCCTATTTCGCCAGATAAGTCTAGCACATAAGCTTTTTTTGCTTTAATTTTAGAATAATCAAAGTTTTTGCTGCCCTTTACATATATTTCTTCGGCTACAGGAAACAACACCTCAATAGGTCTGTGAGGTATATTATTCTCCTTTAATATTCTGACAGCCTCTAATATTGCTGACACACCACCAATATCATCAGCTCCTAAAACAGTAGTTCCATCACTTACAATTCTTCCGTCAACAACCTTTGGCTTTTTATTAATGCCTGGTGCTACTGTATCTAAATGTGCAACAAATAATACCGGTGCTTTATCCTTGCTACCGTCAACAGCAAAATAAACATTTCCAGCATTTCCACCTATGACTTCATAGCAGTTATCCTCATATGGCTTCTCGCCTAGCTCTATTATTTTTTCCTTTACTCTGTCTGCTATTTTTCTTTCGTTTAAGCTGACAGCATCAATTTTTGTTAATTCAATAAACTGCTCTACCAGCCTTTGTTCATCAATTACATTATCAAACATTATTTTCTACGCAAAAACTTCTCTTCAGGAGTCCTGCTAAGCTCCTTTCTATTTTGTGGAGTAGACCAAAAGCCCTCATAATCAATTTTATCTACAAATTTTGAATTAAAGGATGCAAAAAATCTCTTACCCTTTGGCTCTCTAGAAAAATCTCTGAAATAGGTATTATTTTTAAAGGCAGGGATTTCATATAAATCTCTTGCATATGCCCATATATTTTCATAATCTACTACACGCTTCTTTAATGGTCCAAGATTTCTATAGTAGTGTGTATCCCACCTTGCTAAGGTTACAAAAAATCTCACATCACTATCAGTTACATAATCTCCAAATAAAAATCTGTTCTTTGATAATCTTTCCTCTAATAAGTCCATTGCATTGTAGAAGTCCTCAAATGCCTCCTCATATGCTTCTAAGGACTGGCAAAATGCCATACGATAATGTGCATTGTTAATGTTAGGGAATAACCAGTCATTAAACTCATTGATTTTATCTCTTAATTCTACAGGATATAAGTCTGGAGCATCCTCACTTTGAAACTCAGTAAATTCAGCTTCAAAGTAATTTGTTAATCTGTGATAATCATTATTTACTATTTTTCCTGTTGTAACATCTACTAAAGAAGGTACTGTACATCTGCCCTTATATTCTGGGTCAGCCTTTTTGTAAACCTCACTTAAAAACTTTATTTTAAGCACCGGATCCTCATAATTTTCATTATCCGGAAAGCCCCAGCCATATTTGTTAGTTTCACCTGTATGACCTACAATATTTATACTAATAGCGTCCTGTAAGCCTAACAACTCTCTTACAATGGCAGCTCTGTTTGACCAATGACAGCCCTTTGCCCAGAATAATCTGTATCTTCCTTTTTCTGCCTTAAGGTCATTTTCTCCTTTTCCAAAAGGTGTTGTAAAACGATTTGGCTGTCTTATAAAAGCGCCTCTTTCGTCTATTTCCTCTTTAATTTCAAAAGGTCTGGGGAATACTCCTCTTTCTGCAGCAAATTTTTCTGCCAATTCATCTGTATATGCAATATTTTCAACATTTTTATTTTCTACAAAATCTCCTCCGCAGCATGACATAATGTTTTCCTCCATTCATTTTCTAAATTTTAATATGTATAAATTTCCTTTGGTCAATTATCTTTTTGACTTACACACATTATATACGCAAAATAAATTTTAGAATAATACATAAAAAATACTATAGGTTATAGATAAAACCTATAGCATTTTAAATTTGTACTTTTAATATTTTTACTCGTCAAATTCTACAGTTACAAAAAAGCCTCTCTTTGTTTCGTGTATGTTTTTTACCACACCCTTTGTGCTTTTAAGTCGTTCTCTAAACTGATAGTTTGCTGACATTGCAACTGCTGGCTCTAAGGTATAGTAATAGCTGCTAGGCAGTTTTCCTTCAGTTATTTCAACCTCTTGTCCAATTTCTACTAAGCCTTCTCTCTCCATTTTAAATTCCATTTCTCTCATTTTTTCGCCTTCTTGTATAAAATTTTTAAAAGCTTCTTATAGAATCATTTTCATCATCCAAGGATTTGTCAATACTTTTTATTTCTACATCATAGCTTATGGAATCGTTTACCTTTACTGTTACAACATCTCCTGCCTTGTGACCAACTATTGCCTTGCCAAGTGGTGATTCAATACTAATATAGCCTCCAAGAGAATTTCCTCTTACAGAGGTAACCAGCTTGTATTTTTCTGTAGTTTCATCACTTATAAAATATATTTCAACAGCATTATTAATGCCTACCTCATCATTTTTTGATTCGTCAGATACTATTTCAGCAGTCTTTAACATCCTTTCCAAATATCTTATCCGGCTTTCATTTTTATTTTTATCTCGCTTTGCAGCATAATACTCAAAATTTTCGCTTAAATCCCCCTGTGCTCTGGCCTCCTTTACTGCCTCAATAGCCTCTTTTCTGACTACCAGCTTTCTGTGTTCTATTTCTGCCTGTATTTTTTTTACATCATTTTCTGTTAATTTTTC
Source organism: uncultured Eubacteriales bacterium (assembly GCA_900539455.1). Lineage (GTDB taxonomy): Bacteria > Bacillota > Clostridia > Lachnospirales > Lachnospiraceae > SVEL01. Next base: position 242,609 of record UQCD01000002.1, on the reverse strand, counting down.
CTGCATTTTTCAAACTCCTTCTAAGTCAAATTTAGGAATAAAGCTTTCCCTTGCTGTATCTCCCTCTTGAATAAATCCATTTTCTACTCCAATACTAATGGCATAATCAACCACCTTTTCATACTCCTTTCTTGTAAGTTTTCTTTTAAGCAGCGGGTATTTTCCCCCGTCAATACTATCGCTAGGAGTATACTGGCTCATTATGCTGATAAATATTTTGTTTTGGTATTTTTCATATAAGTGCTTAATAACATTTTTTGAATCCCTCGTGTGACCGGGCAGGCATAAATGTCTTACAATCACACCTTTTTCTATTATACCAGATTTAGAGAATTTTGGCTCACCAACTTGTCTGAACATTTCTTCAATAGCTTTATCAGCCACCTGAAAATAATCCGGGGCAAGTGAGTATTCCCTTGCTATTTCACTGTCAAAATATTTCATATCCGGCAGATAAACATCTATAAGTCCTTCTAATTCCTTTAAGGCTTCTACCCTTTCATAGCTACTGGTGTTATAAACTATTGGCAGATTAAGACCTTTTTCCTTTGCCAAAGATAATGCTTTTTTTATAGTTGGAATATAATGTGTAGGTGTTACTAAATTTATATTATTAGCACCCTCCTTTTTTAATTCAAAAAATATTTCAACTAATCTTTCTACAGATATTTCCTTTCCTATCTGTCCTCTGGAAATTTCTCCATTCTGGCAAAAGACACAATTAAGGGAACAGCCCGAGAAAAAAACTGCTCCTGAGCCCTTCTCACCCGATATACAAGGCTCCTCCCAATAATGTAGTGCAGCCCTGGCAACCAACAGCTTATCACTTACCCTGCATACTCCAAGCTTTCCCTGATTTCTATCAGCCTTACAATTACGGGGACAAATCGCACATTTCTCATACTCTCCACATATTCCAGCTTCAATATCCACCATTAACACCTCAAAATATTATTTCATAAGCTTTCCAATGGTTTTTACCAAATCGTCTACTGTTTCTTCCCTGCCATTTTTTATATCCTTTGTAACACAGGTTCTAATATGGTTTGCCAGCAAAACCTTGTTGAAGCTATTAAGAGCTGCATTGGCTGCTGCCACCTGTGTAACAATATCTGTACAATAGGCATTATTTTCAACCATGCCCTTAATACCTCTGATCTGCCCTTCAATTCTATTAAGTCTATTTATTAAATCCTTGTATTCTTTATCTTCTCTTTTCTTAATTTTACAATTCTCACAGCACTTATTTTCCTGCATACTTAACCTTTCTATTTCAAGCCTAAGCCTTAATCAGATTTGTTCTTATATATTTCTAAGCTTAAACAACATCTTCACTTATATTTTGTACAATAGGTATTATATGTTTTAACCAACCACTTGTCCATAAATTTTTCTTGCAATTATGCCATTTTCTTATTAAAATATATACCTAGTGTATTATTGCTATATACATTTTTTGTATTATACGCATAAGCTATGCTAAAGATGCCCAGAAATCCCTCTGGTCAAATATACAAGCATATTAAGGATTTATTCATGGAAAATTTTAAAAAATTTATGGTTAGAAACCGGCACTTAGTTGCACTCACCGTAGGTGTATCAGTTATTCTTATTGTATTTTTTTCAACCCTTGCCATTGTTCTTTTAGATAAACCAAAGCCAAAGGACAACAGCAGCAACTATACAAATATTAAATCAGAAGAAAGAACTACTACCTCCCAAAGAGAATCCTCTGATTTTAATAGTGCCACTACTAATCCAGAAAGTATTATTGACGCTTCCACCGAAGCTACTACCGAGGTCAGGGAAACTCTTCCCTCAGACCAGTTACCTTATCTTATTATGGTAAATCGTGCAATGAATTGTGTTACTGTTTACACTAAGGATTCTACCGGACAATTTACTGTACCTGTAAAGGCTATGACCTGCTCTGTTGGCAGAGAAGGGCACAACACACCTTTAGGTACTTATGTTACCTCAGACCAATTTTTATGGGCTGTAATGGCAGACTATACCAGAGCACAATATGTATACAGATTCAAAGGGCCTTACCTTTTCCACTCTGTTCCATATTTATCAACCTCAAAGGACTCTTTGGAAACAGAGGAGTTCAACAAATTGGGCAATCCTGCTTCCTTAGGCTGTGTAAGATTAAGTGTCATTGATGCCAAATGGATATATGAAAACTGTGATGTAAATACAACTGTTATATTATATGATGATGAATCCTCTCCCGGACCTCTGGGAAAGCCTGATACTATTAAGATACCTCTTGATAGTCCATACAAAGGTTGGGACCCAACAGACCCGGACCCAGCAAACCCATGGCATAATTTTACAGCCAGAATTGCTGCAAGAGAAAAAACAATCAAGGTGACAAAAGGCTCAAGTCTTGAAACCCTACTTGAAAAGTACAAAATAACAGACACCTGCGGCAATGAAATACCGGAAAAGGCCAAAATCGAAGGCAATTACAACTTAAATATTGTTGGAAATTATACCATAACAATAAAGGTTACCGACGCTATTGGAAAAAGTGCCAGCTTAGAAACTACCTTTTCGGTGGTAGAAGAACAAATTACTGAGCCTGCTACTACTGAAAAGCCTACTACTGCAGCTCCTACTACTGTAGCCCCTACTACCACAAAAAGCACTACAACCACAGCTCCTGCAACAAGCGAAACAACCACTGAGGATTTATCAACAACAACCGAAGATTCCGATACAACTGCAGATTCACAAACTGATTAATATTAACCGTTATAAAAAAATAGCTCCTGCATGAACGCCCCAAAAAGTTAGATTTTAGTTCTAACCTTTGGGAGTGCCTCATACAGGAGTTATTTTTTATTAAAGCCTTAATACCCTTTTAAATACCCGTATTTCTTAAACAGCTCCTCCTGCTTTTTCTTTTCTTCATTATACTGATTTGTTATATCCTGCCAATGAGCCGCTACATCATCATTAGATTTATAATCAGTAAAATCAAACTTGTCTGCTAATATTTTTCCAAAATACCTTGCAAGCTTTTCAGCACCATATACATTAAGATGTAAGCCTGCATCATAAGTATCTGTATTAAAATCTATTCCTATTTCTTCAATATCATTTAGGAAATTTACATATAGTAAGTCATTTTTCTTAGCATAATCTACCATTGCCTCGTCCCACTCATCATACCAGAAGGGATATAAGCTAGGTGCTTTCATAAGCACTAATTCTATATTATTTTCCTTGCATAATTTTACCATCATATCAAGGTATTTATAGCTGTTATCTGAAAAACTATAATCTGCTAATATTGGCTTTGTAGGTAAGGATGTAAATGGCTTTATATCTGCTCTCATTAAATAACCACTAAAGGTTACCTTGTCTTTTTTAAAGAAATACTGTATATCATCACTATTCAAGTCACTCCACCTTGAATGGTATCTTAGAATAGGAAAGATATAGGATAAGAAGGACTCATCCTCCATCATTGAAGCTTTAATAGATTTAAGCTTTGACATAGACAATTTCATTCCGTCAAGTGTCATTCTATTATATGCCTCGTCCTGAGGTACTCCATATTTCATTGACAACACATTAAATACTACCACATCCGGTTTTTCATAAGTAAGTGTTTCCTCCAAAAGATAGTAGGACTGCCATATAAGCTGCTGTGCGCTTCCACGCATATAGCTGGTAATGCCATATTCCTCCCATAAAGTTACCGGAGAAATATTTTCATATATTTCACAGTCACCTACAAATAATACATTGTGATTTTTGCTGTCATCGTAATACTCTGCAATCATAGCTCCTTCATATATTCCTGACATATATTTAGGCATAAGCAGATTTTGAAGCAGGCCTAAAGCCACAATAATAACCACTAATGTTATAGATAAAATAATTACTTTTTTCTTTCTTGTAGTCATATTATTACCTCTCACTTAGAACTGATTGTAAATAAACTGACTTGCATCAAAGCCTATTCCGTATGCGCCAAAAACAATAATTGTTATAAATAACACAGCAAATATAGCACATTCAAATGCAAAGCCTTTTTTACTAATTTGTGTTCTAATAGGAGCCTTTCTTTGAAGCATACTTACCATAAACATAGTAAATACTCCTACTGCTAAAAGTATATAATCTTTGCCTGTAAGACCTAAGTTCAACAATTCTCCACCAGTAATATCACTAATATGGAAATCTGTAAACATACTAAACCACATTTTTACAGTAACTACTACATCTCTGTAGCAATCCAGCATTCTAAGCGAACACATAATGAAAAAGGTTCTAAGTATTTCAAAAATCTTATAGCCCGTTGTTGGCTTAAGCTTAGGAAATTTGCTGTGGAATTTTGCATATAATGGCTTAAACTCTTCGCTGATAAGAATTACTAAGCAGTTACCAAGTCCCCATACGATGAAATTCCATGCAGCTCCATGCCACAAACCTGTTACAAACCAAGTAATAATAGATGCTATGTATACAGGTATCTTCTTTCCAAAATTGTCACCAAAAATCTTTTTACATTTTTTGGTTAATTTCATCATCCAGCCACTAATTGAAATTGGATAGAAAATATATTCCTTAAACCATACACCTAAGGATATATGCCACCTTCTCCAATATTCTGCCACATCCTTTGAAAAGAATGGTCTTTGGAAGTTTTCTGTAACCTTTATGCCTAGCATCTGACCAATACCTATAGTAATGTCTATACCACCGGTAAAGTCGGCATAAAGCTGTGCAGCATAAAATATCATAGCAACAAAGGCGTAGGCTCCGGTATATTTTTCTGTATTACCAATAAGTGCCTTTACTGCAATTAACATTCTGTCTGCAATTACAAGCTTTTTAAAATAGCCCCATAAAATTCTTTCCAGACCCAATCTAATATTAGACCAATCTAAGGGATGCTCCTCATATAAGGTTTTGCTTAAATCACCAAATCTGCTGATAGGACCTTGTATAAGCTGTGGAAAGAAGGAAGTAAACAAAGCAAGCTTACATATATTTCTTTCTGCCTTATACTTTCCATAATACAAGTCGATTAAATATCCCATTATCTGGAATGTATAAAAGGAAATTCCAAGTGGTACAAACAAATCTACCAGCTGCAGCTTTTCTGCCCCACCGAAAAATATATCGTTGGTATTTGTAATAACAAAATTGGCATATTTAAGCACTGCCAATATACCGAAGTTGAAAACCAGACCTAAAATAAGCCATCTTCCACGCTTCTTTTTCATCCTTTCCTTATATACTTTTTTCTCTTCCCTGGACCAAACTCCCTTGTTTTCTTTTATTTGTTGTTTTTCATCACTATTTACCTTATCGATTTTTAAACTGATAAGGTATGTTGATATAATTGTTGCTCCTATAAATATAAAGCCTTCTATTCCTGCTACAAAATAAAATACTGCATTTGCAAGAAGCAACATTATCCATTGAAGCTTTTTAGGTACAAGGTAATATAATATTACTGTAATCACTAAAAATAGAATAAACTGACCTGATGTAAATAACATAACTCACCTATTATTCTTCAATTAATCTTTCAATTAAAGCATATAAGCTTTGTGCTGAATTAAAGTTTTCCGGTACTATTTCATCTGCTGGAATCATTACATCATATTCATCATTAACCTCTGAAATAATTGTAACAATATCAAAAGAATCTAATACCTTGTTATCAATAAGTCCTGTCGCTGTTTCAAAATCTACTTCTGGGTGTAACCCGTTTAAAATCTCAATAAGTGCTTCCATATTTTTACCTACTTTCTTTTAATAATTTCATTTTTAATTTTTACTCTGTCGATTTTTCCATTAAGTGTAAGCGGCATTGCTTCTAATTGCTTTACACTGCTTGGAATCATATATCGAGGAAGCTTTTCCTTAAGCTTTTCTATTACAACAGCCACATCGCTATCTCCCTGATATACTAAATGAATTTTCTTTTTTTCCTCATCATATACACAACATCCGGCATTTACGCCGTCAAACTGATTAACACAGGCTTCGATCTCTCCAAGCTCTATTCTGTGTCCCATATGCTTTATCTGATGGTCTTTTCTTGAAATATAAATAAGCTCATGGTACTCATTATATTTTGCCAAATCACCTGTCTTGTATACAATTTCAGGATATTTATTATTAAGTGGATTTTGAACGAAGCTTGTACTTGTTCTTTCAAAATCGTTATAATAACCTAAGGTTACTGCTGTTCCTCTTATATAAATCTCGCCCTCTGCTCCACTTTCAGTAATAAGCTTATTTTCATTATCAATAAGCATTATCTGTGTATTTCTAAAAGGTCTGCCTATTGGAATAGCCTCTCCGTCAGCAAAATCTCTATTAACAATATAATAGCAGGACATTCCTGTTGCCTCTGTTGGTCCATATAAATTAATATATTTTGCATTTGGCACATACTGCTTCCATAAATTGAATTGTTTTACCGGAAATACCTCACTGCCAAAGGCTATTACCTTTAAATACTGTGGCACTACCTTGCTGAATGCACCCAGACCGGAAATAATTGTAAGTGCAGGCACTACCCAGCACACTGTATTAATCTTGTATTGATTTAAATATTCTACCAATTTTACAGGCATCATAAACAACTGCTTTGGAATAAAATATGTGGTTGCACCAAACTTCATTGTTGTGTATACCTCTTTCAGACACGCATCTACATAAAGAGGTGTCTGATTTCCAAATACAGTTTCATCACTTACCTCTAAAACCTCTGATAATGTTTCAATATAGTCTATTACCGAACGATGGCAGGCAATTACACCTTTTGGAACACCTGTAGAGCCTGAGGTAAATACTATATATATCGGGTCAGTATCAATCTGCTTTGCCCTTATATCTAAAAGTGCCTTCTCATCTATAGGCTCTTCTACTAAGTCCTCATATACTAATATATTTTTACAATCAGTAAATTCACCAATTCTGTCTGCTATTTTTCTCTGACAAATAATCTGTTTTGGATTAAGTCCGGAAATAATCAAATCTATTCTGCTTTTTGGCATTTCCTCATCAATAGGCACATAGTAATTTCCTGAATAAACAACACCCATAAATGCTGCTACAGTATCGGCACATTTATCCATAAATACTATAATTGGCTCATTATAACATTCCTTCTTTGCAAGCGCGCTGCCAATAGCTCTTGCATTGTGGTACAGCTTATCAAAGGTCATACTGTTTTCGCCGTCTGTATATGCTACCTTTGAGCCGTATTTTGTTACTGTATTTTCTAAATACTCTAATATGTTAGTCATTTCTTCACCACTTTCTCACATAGTCTACAAGCTATTTTCTGATACATCTGCTTTTTATATTTCTTTGTTGTTCCTGATACTTTGTCAAATGCTTTTAATGATTTTATCCTAAGCGTCTATCTATGATAAATAATCATATTTTTCATTAACATTTGCCCCACAAAGCTCTACAGACTTTTTAGCAAGAATTTCCAAAACATCTAAAAACTCTCCGTCTAAGGGATAATTTCCTTTTACTACAGAAAGCTCTGTACAACCTAGAATAAATACCTTTGCACCCTTTGACTTCAGTTCAGACTTTACTCTGTATAGCTCGTCAATATTTACTTCCTTGCCAGCCTTTACCTGATTGTAGATAATATCCATAACCATTTCCTGTTTTTCTGGCGAAGGTATTACCACATCAATACCATATTGATTAAGTGTATTTTCAAAAACCTTGCATTTAATAGTTCCATCTGTTGCCATAAGACCAATTTTGTCAATACCCTTAGCCTTAAGATGCTTTGCAGTTTCTTCTATCATATTAATAAAGCTGTCGCCTAATTTTTCATTAAGCTCCCTGCCAAAATAATGAGCTGTAATACAAGGCATTGCAATATGCTTTGCACCCTGCTTTAAAAGATTTGTACCCATATCCAAAATCTCATACAGGGGATTTGGCTTTGTATTGTCAAGTATATATTCTGTCCTATCAGGTGTATCAGGGTAATTGTAAATAATCATTGGTATATGATCTTTATCAGCCTTAGCTGATGTCATTTTAACCACAAGCTCCATAAAATATATAGTAGCCATTGGTCCTAATCCACCAATTATTCCTAGTTTTTCCATATTGCTCCTTTTTAAGCAGAAATTTTAGTTTTCTGCATTCTGGGTAAATGTAAATTCTGTGGTTGGTGTAGCCGGATATAAGGATTCATCAAAGTAATAGAAGCCTTTAACAACATTTGCTGAATATTCCTTTACCTGAGCATCTGTAGCCATAAAGCCATTAAAATAATATGCTCTTCTTGTGGCATCAAAGTGATAATAGCCTGTTCCTAAATCTACTAACAACCAATAATGATGATCATTTCTAACTCCTGGTGCTCTTTCAACATCTATGGTCTTTGCACCAATTTTATTTAATAATATCTTTGCAACTGAAAAATATGTGTAGCAGTCACCCTGGAAATTTGTAAGTCCATTATATGCCTCAACTCTGTAATCTCCTTTAGTTGAAGTTCCGGTATAGGCTATATTGTCATATGTATAATTGTAAATTGCATATGCCTTCTGCTCTATTGTCATATTGTCCTTTATGATAAGTGCTAATGCTTTATCTACAGCCTCATCTATCATTTCATCATTTACGCCATTTACTTCAAAATAGAAGGTAGCTGTTTGTTCAGCCTTATTTCCTGCTTTATCTGTTGCTGAGTAAATAACCTGATAATTTCCCTCTTTAGCCTTTCCACTTTCATCAAATTCAATCTTTGACTTATCTACCTCTACGGAAATCTCTCCCTCCATATCGTCTACAGCCTTAACTCCTTTAAGATATGTTATATTATCTCCTACATTAAAATGTCTATCCACTACACCTTCAATAACTGGTGGCTGTGTATCTGCATATATTTCCAAAGAGGCTGTAAACTCTTTTGAGCTATTGTCACTTGCTTTAACTAAAATATTAACCTGACTTTTTCCCTCTGTATTTACATCCGGCTCTTCCTTAAATTCACAGGAAATACCTTCTGCCCCGTCAACATTGTTAATAAACTGCGCTGCTGTAACCTTAACTCCCTTTGGGGATTTAACATCTATTGTTTCAATATTTATGCTAAAGGGAACAGTTGTTTCTTTATTTACACCTTTTCCCGACAACAAATCCTTTGATAAAAATACTATTGCAAAAATTCCGGCAACGGATAAAACCAGCAATAATAATACAACTGCCAGACCTCCTGAATTATTCTTTTTTCTATTTTTTGAGTTCCTTTTATTTGTCTTAGAATTACTTGCCATGCTGTTTAATCCTCCTTGCACAATCTATGATATTATATTACTAAATAAAATAACTTTCAACCACTTTAATGCCTATGGATTTCTCTTTTCCTCAACCTATTGCTATTTTAATTTAAGTCTAGTAAAATAAAGCTCTATAAAATATGATTTATGCTCATAAAAGGAGAATTGTATGGCTGGAAAATTTTATGCGGTAAAAGCCGGTAGAAAAACCGGGATTTTTAATTCATGGGAAGAATGCAAAAGGCAGGTAGACGGTTATCCAAGTGCCAGCTACAAAAGCTTTAAAACTGCTGCCGAGGCTGCTGCCTATATTGGTCTTGTTCCAAACCAGACAGCCATAGCAAATGCAAACAATTCACCTGCTGATTTTGTAACTGACAATACAGCTATAGCCTATGTGGACGGCAGCTACAATATATCCACCTGTGAATATGGATATGGTGTAGTATTTTTCTATAACGGAGAAGAAATTCATTTAAAGAAGGGCTTTCCAAAGGATGAACTTGCTGCAATGCGAAATGTTGCAGGTGAAATAAAAGGCTCTGAAGCAGCCATTTCCTATGCCCTTTCTCACAATATTTCTTCTATTAAGATATATCATGACTATGAAGGCATTTCAAAATGGTGTACAGGTGAATGGAAAGCAAATAAAGAAGGCACTATTGCATATAGGGATTTCTACAATAATGCCAAAAAACAGCTTAAAATTGAATTTGTAAAGGTAAAGGGTCATTCTGGTGACACCTACAACGATATTGCTGACCACTTAGCAAAAGAAGCTGCTCGTATAATATAACCTTACCTTTGCAATATCCTTTATCCCCTTAACATACCTCACATCCTCCTTGTACAGCTTTTTAAAGTTTTCCTTTATAACATCCTTTTCCTTTATAAAACCGTCTTTTTTTGCTTCTCTTATAAGTCTATAGGTCTTTCTTAAATAATAGCTTGCCATTATGCTTTTTTCTTCATCAGACAATATAGGATAAAACTTTTTTCTCTGATAAAGCAAGGCGTCGCTATAATCTAAAAACACTTTTTTGTTTTTAGAATTCATTATGCTTCCACTTCTTTGTCTGTAATGATACAGTCTGTCATTTATCCATACAGCCTTATTTACATTTATCAAAACTGTACTGTTGAAAAACAAATCCTCCATCAGTTTTCCTTCTATAAACCTGCTTTCTCCTATTAATTTTCTTTTGTACAGCTTGTTCCATGGCCAGCCAACAGGTCCTGTAAATTCATCAGCAAAATGACTTATAAGCTCATTTCTATTTTCCACCTTTGATAAGGTATATTCTTCATTTGTTACAAAATTGCTTTTAGGGTCAGCTCCGTCTTTAAAAGCACGCTCCCTACAGATGACCAGATCATTATCCTTAATGGCAGCAAGCATAAATTCAACCATTTTACAATCCATATAATCGTCAGCATCTGTAAACAATATATACTCTCCCTTTGCTACGGATAGTCCCAAATTTCTTGCAGCAGAAACGCCAGCATTTTCCTTATTATATACAACTATTCTATGGTCAGTTTTTGCATAAGAGGCACATATCCCGCCTGTTTTATCAGTAGAGCCATCGTTTATTATAATAATTTCAATGTCCCTATATGTCTGATTTATAACACTTTCAATACATTCCTTTATGTATTTTTCCACATTATACGCTGTAATAATAATGCTTACCATAATAATCTCCTATAATTTATCCAGCTTTTCAAAATGTTTTTCTGCTTTTTTTACTGTTTCATCAATATTGTATGCTATATTGCTTTCATTTAAAATATTTTCTGCAATTAAATCACTATTCCACTTTTCACATTCATTGATTGATATATATTCCATTGAAGGTGTTATATCCTCAATAACATGTACCATTTTTTCATTATATACAACCGGCAGCACAGGCCTGTTAAACACCTCTGCCAATATCATTGCATGGTATCTTGTAGCAATTACAAATTCACTATTTTTTATGCAGCCTAATGCTTCCTGAACTGTAATTTCCGGATATTTAACTACCTTAACATTCTTTGTAATGCTGTTTATATCCTCTGTTTTTTTCGCTTTCTTTATGGTTTTCATTTTCTTTATAATCCTATCAATAATTTCTCCATCCCCTTGAAATTCACAAAAGCCCATAAACAAAATTTTCTTTCCGGCGCTTATAAGCTTGTCCGAAATTTCAGCCATTTTTTCAATATAGTTTTCAACTAATTTATTTCCACCTGTTGTATCGTCCTTACAAGGATTAAGAACAGATATTAACACATAATCCTTTTCCTTAGATACTTTTACATCTTCTGTGCCTACATTAAACAAAATGTCAGGTGCGAAGCTTGTATTCTCCAAATCCTTAAATAACGAATATGAATACTCATCTCTAAAGCTTACCTGTGCTGCATTTTGAAAGCACTTTTTATAAAAAGCCTTATATGCTTTTGTCCTATAAGGTCCAAAATTACAGCCCATAACATAAGGGTGCTTTGCATAATATTTTATTTCCCCTTTATAATATGGATTCATTACAAACCCTTCCCCTAACTCCATAAAAATAGAGCCTGACACTAAAATATTATTTTTGCTGTGCTCATATACAAAAGTATTGCTATGATAATACCTAAAGCACTTATTAAGCTTAAATTTTTCACATATCTTATTAGCAGTCCAGGCTGGCAGCTTAACAGCCCTAAACAGCCACTTTCTAAAAAAAGAATCCTCAGCTATATATTTTAAATTTGAAATGCTGTTGAATAAACATTTGTACTTTTCCTCACCACAAATTACGAATTTTTGATTAGGGTATCTTTTGCATAAAGTATAAATAAAAAGGTCATCACCCAGATTACCCTTTACAAATGCTCTAATACAATTATCATATATTTTCATATTATGACTCCTTCAATGATATTAGGGTAAGTATATTATATTTTGTTTCACTTATCAAATTTATTTTACAGTACAACTACTTTTCTAATAAACTTTTCAAGTATAACATAATTCTATTTTTATAATACATTATTGTAGTAATTCTACGCCACAACATTAACAGCATTTTCCTTAATTTCATTAATCTTCTTCATTAATGATGTTCTTGTCCTCATATCAAACAACTTAACAAAACTAACCGGCTTATCGAAAGGTGGTTTCATCAATTCTTTTATATCTTCCATATAACCATTTTGTTCAATATGATTGATTATCTTATGTACAAAGGCAATCTGATTCTGATTAAGCGAAAGACTACTTGTCACTAAAATGCACAAAACAACTAATTTATTATAACAAATTTTACGCAAATTTTCACTAAATTTCTTTTTTGCGTCATCGTTTTAAGAAGCTTAAAATACCATTACTTATCCCTATTATATAAAAAGTAATATTTTTGCCTATAACTAAAACCAGCAAGACAACAAGCTATTATGAAGATGTATTGAAAGCTTTTGTGTTTTTCTTATAGAGCATATGTAAGATAATGTAATAATGTCAAGCAATGTCTGAGCATCATTACCTATAGCATTTCTATAAACTATGATGCGAGTTTTGCTTGACATTATTTTAAATCAACTATCTTACATATGCTCTATTAGAAGAACTAGAAAGCTTGAACCTTCATCTTCATAAAGCTTGTTGTCTTGCTGGTTTTAGTTTTAGCCAACTATCTTTCAAATATTTTTTAAAGTGCTTTTTATCCCTCTAGTTTGTTTTAATAATAAACTTAACAGCCGAATTCTCATTATCCCCATCTATTGCTGTATATTCAGAAGCTGCTGTAATTACTGCCTTTACCTTATCAAGCTCAGCCTCTACATCAGCAGATGCTAATTCTGCAATCTTGTTTATTCCTTCTTCAACAAACTGCTTCATACCGTCATTTAATTTTTCAACACCTTCATTTAACTGATTTAATCCGTCTATAAGCTGTGGCACCTTGCTATTTAAGGTTGCTACACCTGTCTGGTATTCACCCATTTTCTGTGCGTATTCAGAAAGTCCTGAGGCTAATGCTCCAGCTCCTTCATTTGCCGAATTAACACCCTGTAATAATACGCTGGTTCCTTCATTATAAAGCTTTACTGCACTCTGATATATTGTCTGAGCACCTGCGTCTACGCTCTTACCACCATTTACTAAAGCTGTTACACTTTCAGTAATTGTCATATTTGTTGTTGCATCCTTTGCAGTAAACTTAGCAATTACTGTGTCAAGAGCTGTAACTGCACCTACTGCCTGATAATATCCTTCAATACTATCTAGCTGTGCCTTTGAAAGAGTTAAACTGCCAGCCTGTGTTGCTGCATTATTTAAGTAATCAATAGTAGCCTTACTCTGAGTAACAATGTTCTTGTAATATGCTCTGGCATTTACTAAATCTGTTTGTACAGCAGCAAGCTTCTTCTGCATTAACTGTAATCCACTATATAAAGTAGCTGTTCCTGCTTTAAAATCCTTTGTTCCTGTTACCAGCTCATTGACCTTGCTATTAAGAGCAGCTGTTCCTACCTGTATTTTTGCAATACCTGCTGATAATTCATTTGTCTTTCCACTAATGTAGTCAGCACTGTTTTTAAATGAAATTGTATATTCATTTAACTTATTAACACTATCCTTTAATGGAGCTACCTGCTCTACTATTTTAGCAACACCCTCTGCTAATGTATTTGTGCCATTTAAAAGAGCATTGCTTGAATCTGTAAGTAAATTTACTTTATCAAATATATCACTTACATCATTAATTTCTGAAACATCAATACCATTTAATAACTGGTTGCCCACATAGGTCATCATATATGGTGTTTCAAAATTTTTCACATCTGCTTCAACAGTATAACCGTCAAGGGCTAAATCCTTTAACTCCTCAGACTCAAGATTTTCATTAATACCGGCTAATCCAAAGCCACATACTACCTGATAATTTCCATTTGATATAATCTTTCCATTATCAACTGTAATATTTGAAAAGGTATCCTGATCAAGCATAGCTGCTGATAATGCAGTAAATGGAACATATACCTCATATTCCTTGTCATTTACCTTAACTGTTCTCTTTTCTACCGATGTAAACTTAACGCTCATTGTCACATGACCAGTTTTACCAACTAAGTCCTCCTGTGAAATATCTGCTCCGTCAAGCTTATAGGTAATTTTCATATTAACTGGAAGCTTTGAGGCGTCTATTGTTCCTTCATAATATATATCATTGCCATTTGTATCGAAAACCACTTCTCCGTTGCTAACATCAAAGGTTTCATTACCTTTTATATTAGTAATATTTTCCAATGAAGTAATATCCTTTAAGCTTCTTACATCATCGAAATTCTTAAGCCATGAAACAACCTTGACGCTTGTTGGCTCACCGGCTCCATTAGTCATTACATAAACAGTTTCGTCCTTTGTTCCGTAGCCTTCACCTGTAGCTGTAATTTCATTATTTGTTGTATCTGTATCTTTTTTGTCATTATCTGTTGTTTTATTATTTTCACCACACGCACAAAGTGAAACTGTAAGGGCTGCTGCCATAACTGTTGTAGCAATTCTTTTGCCCAATAATTTTCTATTTCTCATATTAATGTCTCCTTTACATAATATTTTTTAGTTCAATTTATTTTTATTAAAGCTTTATCTGACAGACATTTTTATTCTGACATCCAAGAAAAGATGAGTGGAATGTTATGTTTAGGTTTGTCTATGTGTTTGAAGCGAATACCCATTTTTTAATGGATGCCACAATAAAAATGTCTGACAAATATTACTTTAATTATTTATGCTAATGTGTAAGCCTTCCACCTAAATTGTAGTAGAATCTGACTTAAATCCCATACTTGACTTTATTATCAGCTTGTCAAATAACATAAACATTGATGGAAGTATGAAAATTACTACAAACATACTAATAATTGCACCTCTTGCCATTAATGTACAAAGTGAACTAATCATATCTATATTTGAATAAATACCAACTCCAAATGTTGCTGCAAAGAAACTAAGTGCGCTGACAATAACTGAAGATATTGAAGCCTTGTGGGCATTTTCAATAGCTGTCTTTTTGCCAAAGCCCTTCTTTCTTTCCATTTTGTATCTGGTTGTCATAAGAATTGCATAGTCTACAGTAGCACCTAACTGAATTGTACCGATTACAACGGAAGCAATAAATGGTACTTCTGTATTTGTATAAAATGGAATACCCATATTTATAAATATTGCAAATTCAATAACCGCAACTAATATAACTGGTAATGAAATTGACTTAAATACAAGAGCAATGATTGCAAAGATTGCAATAATTGAAACTGCGCTAACAACCTTAAAGTCTGTATCCGTTATTTCAATTAAGTCCTTTGTACAAGCTGCTTCACCAACTAACATTCCTTCCTTGTCATATTTCTTTATGATAGAAGAAACTTCTCTACACTGGTCATTTACCTCATCACTGGCAACCTTGTATTTACTCATTAAAACTAACATTTTATAATCATCACTTGATAAAATGTCCTTAATACTATCTGGAACCATTTCCTCCGGAAGAGCTGTACCAATAATATTATCCATTCCTAAAACTGTGATTACACCATCTACATTTTCAAGCTCATCACACATTTTAATAACATCCTCGCTCTTTGTATCTGAACGAAGTAATATCATACTTGTACTGTTCATATCATACTCTTCATCAAGCTTTGCATTTGCTATTACTGATTGTAAATCCTTTGGAAGAGTTGAATCCAAATTGTAATATACTGGTGTGTTGTTATTTCCATATATAGCTGGGAATAAAACAACTAAGAAGATTACCAGAAATACTACATAATGCTTTGTTACAAAGCCTGAAAGCTTTTCAAACTTTGGAAGCAATGGTCTGTGAGAGGTTTTCTCAATGGCTTTATCAAAAATAAGTATCATTGCTGGTAATACCGTAATACAACAAATTACTCCGAATACAACACCCTTCGCCATAACAATACCTAAGTCCTTACCTAAGGTAAAACTCATAAACATTAATGCAACGAAGCCGGCAACTGTTGTAATTGAACTACCAACTACTGATGTAATGGTTTTTGCAATAGCGTGTGCCATTGCATCATCTTTATGTAAGCCGCTTTCTTTTTCCTCCTTATAGCTATGCCATAAGAATATTGCGTAATCCATTGTTACACCTAACTGTAATACTGCACTTAAGGCTTTAGTAACATAAGATATTTCTCCTAAGAAAATGTTTGTACCTAAGTTGTAAACTATTGAAATACCTATACTTGCAAGGAAGAATACCGGAAGTAAAAAGCTATCCATTGTAATAATAAGTACAAGCACTGCACAGGCTACTGCAATACCAACATATATTGGTGTTTCCTGCTCTGTAAGATATTTAGTATCTGTAACTATTGGTGACATACCACTTAAATAACAGCTATCATCACAAATATCTCTGATTTCATCAATAGCATTCATTGTATCCGTAGAAGATGTGGTATCATCAAATATAATCATCATCAAGGTTGTATTTTCTGAATTAAAGGCTTCCTTTACTTTGTCTGGAAGTAAATCCACAGGTACACCTATATCTACTATTGAGTCATACCATAATATCTTTTCTACATGGTCAACCTTGCTTAATTTTTCTTTAAGTGCTGAAACATCCTTAAATTCCATATTCTCAACTATAAGAAAGGAATATGCTCCTGTTCCAAACTGATCAACCAAAATATCCTGACCCTTCATTGTCTCAATATCCTTTGGCAGGTAAGATAGCAGGTCGTAATTTACTCCTGTGTTAAAATAACCTATTGCTGAAGGTATTAATAATAAAAGACTAATGATTAGGATTGGAATTTTAAATTTAACGATTTTCTTTCCGAAATTTATCATCTTAATCCTCCATTTATTTTATGACCAATGGTCATTTATTTTTTTCAAACAAAGGTATAACACAAAATTGACCATTAGTCAATAATTATTATATAAAAATTTTTTTCCCGTTAAAAAAACTCATTTTTCACTAGAAAAATATTTTTTTTGCTATATAATATATCTAATCAAGTTTAGGTTTGAAAAGGAGATGTCATGGGAAAAGTCGATATTAATAAACAAAGAAAGAAAGAAGCTCTTCTTAATACTGCCTTTGATTTATTTACATCAAAGGGCATCAATGATACTTCTATTTCAGATATTGTAAACAAAGCAGGTGTTGCCAAAGGCACTTTCTATTTGTACTTCAGAGATAAGTATGATATTAGAAACCTTCTTATTTCTCACAAGTCCAGTCAGCTTTTTATGTCTGCACATACAGATATGTTAAAGGCAAATATTGACAGAATGGAAGATAAAATTGTCTTTGTAATAAACCATATTATTGACGATTTGGTTAAAGACAAAAAAATGCTTAACTTCATTTCCAAAAATCTAAGCTGGGGATTCTTTAAAAAGGCATTAATGTCAAATGACAATAGTAATGATGTAAACTTTTTGGAAATATACAAAACTATAATCAATGAATCTGAGGATGACTACAAAGACCCGGAGATAATGCTGTTTATGATAATTGAGCTGGTAAGTTCTACCTGCTACAGCACTATTCTTTACTCGGAGCCGGTATCTATTGAAGAGTTAAAGCCTTACCTAGAGGCGGCAGTACGAGGAATAATCAGGTCCCACACTACAAGCTAGGACAGCCACCTTATCATAAATATTATTTTAAGGTATACAAAAAGCCTCGCTGGTTCTATTTATATTAAAACCAGCAAGGCTTTTCTTATTTTCTTTTATTCCATTACCAGTACCATTGCTGATACTTTTTCTACCTCTACACTTCCACTTACACTGCCAAGACTTTCATTTCCTGCCTTTTCATTATTTATATATATGCTCCAGCTGCCCTCTGGCAAGGTAACAGTTGCCTTATCACCTGTACCATTGTATATAACAAAGATACCCTTTGAGGTTTCTCCGTTTGCGCCACCCTTTATAGAGTAAGCTACTATATTTTTAGGAGTATTATCCATAACTGTAATGTTATCAGCTGCCTCTTTACCTGTTGTCATACGCAGGCCCTTATGATTATTTCTAAATTCAATAAGTCCCTTGTAATAATCGTGTACAGCCTTATAGTTATCCTCTGCAAGTGTTGACCATTTAATGCTATTAACTGAATCTGGTGAGTTGTAGCTGTTGCTGTTAAGACTTCCGTCCTCATTAGTCTTAGTTCTAAGCAGCTCCTCACCTGACATAAGGAATGGAACGCCCTGTGATGTCAGTGTAATAGCCGCAGCCAGCTTGTTCATTGCAATCTTTTCATCCATTGTGGCACTACTGTCAGACAAGGTAAGCTTATCAAAAATAGTGTTGTTATCGTGACAGCCTGAATAATTTATTGTTCTTGCCGGCTCACTGGTAAAGCTGCTTTTTCCTCTTAACATATCTTTGACAGCCTCACAGGTTGATAAAGAGCCGTTAATATAACCCTTGTCACCAGATGAATTAGAACCTCTAAGATTATCTCTAAAATAATCATTAAAGAAAGCAAACTCTGGAAGCTTTGAAGAATTGCTCTGGGTTGCTAAAGCAACATTTCCCTTTGTTACCTCTGTGCTTAAGGTCCAGCCCTCTCCATAGAAAATAACATCCGGATTTGTTTTGTGTACCTCTGTAATTGCAGTATTTAAGGTATCAACATCAATAAGTCCAACTAAGTCAAATCTGAAGCCGTCTATATGATACTCATCAGCCCAGTATTTTACTGAATCCACAATATATTTGCTAACCATTGCTCTTTCTGAGGCTACATCATTTCCACAGCCTGAGCCATTTGAATAACTTCCGTTGCTGCCAATTCTTGAAAAATAGTCCGGAACAATTTTATTGAAGCAGAATGACTGTGCATCGTAAACATGATTGTAAACTACATCCATAATAACTGATATTCCATTATCATGTAAAGCTTTAACCATTTGCTTTGCCTCTTCTACTCTCACCTTGCCATTATATGGGTCTGTAGCATAAGAGCCTTCCGGAACATTATAATTAACTGGGTCATAGCCCCAATTATACTGGGCTGTATCAAGCTTTGTTTCATCTACTGAGCCATAATCGTACATTGGCATAATATGAACATAATTTACACCTAAATCCTTTATATAATCAATTCCGGTGCTATCTCCGTTATCATTTTTTGTACCTGCTTCTGTAAGTCCTAAGTATTTTCCCTTGTTTGTGATTCCGCTGCTGCTATCTGCCGAAATATCACGCAAATGTAATTCGTAAATAACTGCATCTGTAATATTTAAGCCTTTATTTGGATTTGAATCCTTATCCCAGCCGTCAGGATTTGTAGCCTTTAAATCTATGACCATTGCCCTGTCCCCATTAACACCTGTTGTTCTGGCATATGGGTCACAGGCTTCTGTTTCGTTGTTATTTACATTAACGCTGTATGTGTAATAAGTACCATTTAAGTCACCTGTTTTTTCAGCCACCCAGGTACCCTTTTCACCAGCCTTCATATCCATGCTTTCAATTAAATCATCAGTTCCCTTTGTACCACTTTTGTATAGATTTACCTTTACTGCTTTGGCAGTGGGAGCCCATACCTTAAATACTGTTTTATCCTTTGAATATGTACAGCCTAAATCATCACCTTCATATGTATACTTGCTTTCAAAATTCTCTTTTGAATAAAGGCTTGATAAATTGACCTGTATACTTTTTCCCTCATAGGAAACTGTATACATTTTATTTATGCTTAGCTCCTGCTCTAAATTAATATTGAAGCTTCGGGCAACAATTTTTGTAATGCCCTTCACAGGAATTTTATTTCCTTCTTCATCTGTTAAGGATATAACCTCTGTAAGCTCTCCTTCAAAAGCCTCGTTGCCTTCAACTGTAATTTTTCCATTGCTGTAAACAGCTCTTAAAAATTTGAAGCCCTCCTCGGTAGTTTCTTCTGCCTGTGTTGTATCCTTTTTACTTTCTGTATTTTCCTGCTTGCCACAAGCAATCATAGAAACAGAAAGTGCAGCTATCATTCCCATAGCTGTAAATTTTTTCAACTTTTTAATATTCTTTCTCATAAAGCTCCTTATTTTTTCTTAATATTGTTAACAATTACTGTTAATTTTACCATAAATACAGCTTTTTCTCTACATTAAAGACTATTATTTTTAAAATAAAGCCTAAACAATGTTTGCAATAAACCGGCTCTTTTTACTTTTATATACACAATATTCCAACGTATATTTTTCTTTTTTATTGACATTTACATATTTGCCTGTATAATAGTTTTGTGCCGAACAATTCGACACCGAACTATTATATGGAGGTTGCTATGCACAAGAAACATATTGGCTATATTGTTCGTACCCTTGCTAATAAGCTTTCTGCTCATTTAGTTTCCTATGAAACAATGCGGGGCTATGATGAGGTTACAGCTATGCACGGATGGATTTTAGCTTACCTATACGAAAATAGTGATAAGACTATTTATCAAAAGGATATAGAGGCAAATTTTGATATGTGCCGTTCTACCACTACAGGTATTTTAAAATCTATGGAGCAGCATGGTTACATAACCAGAGAAGCAGACAAATATGATGCCAGACTTAAAAAACTTATTCTTACCCCTCTGGGTAAGGAAACTCATTTAAAAATCTTTAATGATTTGGACTTTTTAGATGAGGCAATAAAATATAATATTACTAAAGAAGATTTAGATACCTTTTTAAAGGTTATTTCTATTATTGAAAAAAATATTGATGATAATATGAAATTCAGATTTAAAAATCTTCCTATAAACAAAAACTCAATTAAGGAGGATGATTTATGTTAAAAACATTAGCTTCCCATATAAAGGAGTATACATTGGCCTCTATTGCTACTCCAATATGTATGGTATTTGAAGTTTTTATGGAAACACTTATTCCATTTCTTATGGCTTCAATTATTGATGATGGTGTTGATAAAGGTAATATGAAGCACATTTACATTATTGGTGGAATTATGGTAGCAGTTTCCCTATTAGGTCTTCTTGCAGGATTTCTTGGTGGAATATATGGTGCTAAGGCTTCCTGTGGTTTTGCGAAAAATCTTAGAAAGGCAATGTATGCAAAAATCCAGACCTTTTCCTTTTCCAACATTGATAAATACTCAACTGCCGGTTTAGTAACCCGTCTTACTACAGATGTTACTAATGTTCAAAACTCTTACCAGATGTTACTTAGAATGTGCGTACGAGCGCCTATATCACTTATTTGTGCTATGGCAATGTCCTTCTTTATTAACGCCAAATTAGCAAGCATTTATCTAATTGCTGTTATAGTTTTAGGCTCAGCACTTATTTTAGTCATTGTTAAGGCTACAAAATATTTTAATAATGTATTTAAAAAATATGATGACTTAAATGCAAGTGTTTTGGAAAATGTTTCTTCTATAAGAGTTGTTAAGGCTTATGTACGAGAGGATTATGAAAAGAGCAAATTTATAAAGGCTACAGAAAATGTATACAATCTTTTTGTTAAGGCTGAAAATATTGTTGCCTGCAATGCCCCTATGATGCAGCTTACTGTTTATGCCTGTATTTTAGGTATCAGCTACTTAGGTGCAAAAATGATTGTTTCAGATACGCTTTCTACCGGTAATTTAATGAGCTTACTTGCTTATTGTATGAATATTTTAATGAGCCTTATGATGCTTTCAATGATATTTGTAATGTTATCAATGAGTGTGGCTTCTGCCGAAAGAATTGCTGAGGTTTTAAATGAAGAGGTAGACCTTGTTAATCCAACTGACCCCGTTATGGATGTTCCAAACGGAAGCATTGAATTTAACAATGTAGATTTTGCTTACAAAAAGGATAGTGAAAACTATGTCCTGTCAAATATTAATCTTTCAATAAAATCTGGCGAAACTATTGGTATTATTGGTGCAACAGGCAGTGCAAAAACCTCTCTGGTAAACCTAATCAGCCGACTTTATGATGTAAGCTCCGGCTCAATATGTGTAGGTGGCATTGATGTAAGAGAGTATGACCTTACTACTCTTAGAAATCAGGTTGCTGTAGTTTTACAGAAAAATGTTTTATTTAGTGGAACTATTTTTGAAAACCTGCGCTGGGGTAACCCTGATGCAAGTGATGAGGAATGTATAACAGCCTGCCAGCTTGCCTGTGCCAGTGAATTTATTGAAAACTTCCCGGACAAATATAATACATATATTGAACAGGGTGGTGCTAATGTTTCAGGTGGTCAGAAGCAAAGACTTTGTATTGCCAGAGCATTACTTAAAAATCCGAAAATTTTAATTTTAGATGATTCAACATCAGCAGTTGATACTGCCACCGATGCCAAAATCCAAGAGGCCTTTGCAAATAAGCTTCCTAATATTACAAAGCTTATAATCGCCCAGCGTATTTCCAGTGTAAAAAATGCTGACAGGATTATTGTTATGGATGAGGGAATGGTTTCTGATTTTGGCACACACGATGAGCTGCTTTTAAGAAGTGAAATATACAGAGATGTATACGAAGCTCAAACTGGCGGCAGCGGTGATTTTGATGAAAACGGAGGTGACAATTAATGGCTAATGGACCAATGAAAGGACCTGCTGCTAGAATTAATGGCAAAAAAGTTGATAATGCCGGCAAGCTTTTTGTCCGTCTTATGAAATATATTATGAAGAACTACTTAGCTCATATAATTATTGTTGTTATATGTATATTAGGAAGTGTTCTTGCAAATGTACAGGGTACCTGGTTTACCCAAAGCCTTATTGATAATTATATTACTCCTATGATTAAATCAGGTGTTGCCGATTTTGCCCCTCTTATTAAGGCAATTTTGCGTGTTGCCTGCTTCTATCTTTTAGGCGCTTTATGTACCTACATTTACACAAGAATTATGGTTTATGTTACACAGGGTACTCTTAAAAATCTTCGTACTGATATGTTTGTTCATATGCAGTCCTTACCAATTAAATATTTTGACACTCACGCCCATGGTGACATAATGTCTACTTATACAAATGATATTGATACCCTAAGACAGATGATTAGTCAGAGTATGCCACAGTTTTTATCAAGTCTTATTACTATTGTAAGTGTATTTTTAAGTATGATTTTCTTAAATATTCCTCTTACAATTTTAACTCTTGTAATGGTTGCAATTATGCTGTTCGCCACAAAAGCTGCTGCTTCTAGGAGTGGTAAGTTCTTCGCAGCCCAGCAAAAGGACTTAGGCAAGGTTAATGGATATATTGAGGAAATGATGAATGGTCAGAAGGTGGTTAAGGTTTTCTGCCACGAAAATGAAGCTATTGAGGATTTTAATAAATTAAATGATGCTTTATTTGAAAGCTCTAATAATGCCAACAAATTTGCCAATGTACTCGGCCCTATTAATGCACAGCTTGGAAATGTAAGCTATGTTGTATGTGCTATTTTTGGTGGTATTCTTGCCTTAAATAATATTGGCAGCTTTACCTTAGGTAAATTAGCAAGCTTTCTAACCTTTAATAAAAGCTTTAATATGCCTATTAATCAGGTCAGCCAGCAGCTAAACAGTGTTGTTATGGCTCTTGCTGGTGCAGAGCGTATTTTTGCACTTCTTGATGAAGAAAGTGAAACTGATGATGGCTATGTTACTTTGGTAAATGCTGCTATTGAAAATGGCAAAATAAAGGAAAGCAAGGAAAGAACCGGTATCTGGGCATGGAAGCATTACCACAAAGATACTGATACTACTGATTATATTCGTCTTACTGGTGATGTGGTTTTTGATGATGTAGATTTTGGATACACTCCAGAAAAAATTGTCCTTCACAATGTTGATTTATATGCTACTCCTGGTCAGAAGATTGCCTTTGTTGGCTCAACTGGTGCAGGAAAAACTACTATTACAAACCTTATTAACCGTTTTTATGATATTCAGGACGGTAAAATCAGATACGATGGAATTAATATTAACAAGATTAAAAAGGATGATTTGCGTCATTCCCTAGGTATTGTTTTACAGGATACTCATTTATTTACTGCTTCTGTAAAGGATAATATTAAATACGGAAAGCTTGATGCTACTGACGAAGAGGTTATTGCTGCTGCAAAGCTTGCCAATGCCCACGGCTTTATTAAACGACTTCCAAATGGCTATGACACTATCTTAACTGGTGATGGTGCAAACCTCAGCCAAGGTCAAAGACAGCTGCTTGCCATTGCCAGAGCTGCTATCGCCGACCCACCTGTACTTATTCTGGACGAAGCTACAAGCTCTATTGATACACATACAGAAAAGCTTGTACAAAGTGGTATGGATAAGCTGATGAAGGGACGAACAACCTTCGTAATTGCACATAGACTTTCTACAGTTAAAAATAGTGATTGTATTATTGTTCTTGAAGCTGGAAGGATAATTGAGCGCGGCACTCACGAACAGCTTATAGAAAAGAAGGGAAAATATTATCAGTTGTATACAGGGGTGTCATTAGGCTAGAAAATTGAGATGTTTTAAAAATAGCTAGGCAAATAATAATCTTAAGCTTCTTGTTTGTTTGGGGATAAAACTACAAAAATAGACTACTATTTGTTGGAATGAGTAACCCTGCAATAGAAAGGCAAGACCGTTTGTTTATTAAACTGGTTCATACTTTCTAGTTTTTCTAAGGGGACGCCATAAAGATATTTGATATTAAATAATGCAAAGCAAAACTCGCAATGTAAGTTACTAAAATGCTGTAAGTTACAATGCTCAGACATTGCTTTGCATTATTACTTTATCTTTATGGCATCCCCTAAGAAAAACACGAAAGTCCTCTATGCTTAATAAACAAACGGTCTTGCCTTCCTATTTTAGTTTTCTAGCAAGCCATAAATAATAGTCAACTATCTACTCTAATCCTTATATTTTTATACACCTTATTCTGAAAATAAATTATTAATTGTATTATAGCTCTCCTCATTAAATACATAGGTTACACCATTATAATTAATCAAATTTCCTGTAAATGCAACTCTTTTTTTATCTCCATTTTCATATGTAAATTCTAAACCCAACGAACCATAAACATCTTCTATTTTTTCTTCTGACTTTTTGTTTTCAACACTTTCTAATATTTTTAATATTTGATTAATCTCCTCTTGGTCAGTTAAAATCTTATCTCTATATAACATACTTACACTAACAACATTTTCAAAAAATGTTTCTTCAAATATTTTACTTCTATTTGTTTTATTTTCCTCTACCTTTTCAAGTTCGAGTACCTCTGTAGTGTAAACAAGTATTTTTGAATTATCTTCCTTATTAGCATAAACTGCTGTGCCTTTTTCAATATTTGCTGCCTCAAGCTCCTCACTTGGCATTTCCTTGTCGCTTCTTTTTTCTATGCTTCCAACCTTTACATAATTTTTGTATATATTTGTAATTTCACTTTCAGATATATTGTTGTTATGGCCTGTGTATATGTATAATGTGTCATTGTAGTATACATACATATTTTGGACATTACCATTCTCATAACCAATTGGTTTCTGTTGTGAATTTTCACATCCTGCTAAAACAACCATTAACATTGCTAAACATAATAGAAAAAATTTTTTCATAAAACTACCTCCTACCCAATGGATAATCTACTAGAATTTTATTTACTGAATATATAACTAAATTCAGTCTACATTATTGCAACAAATTTGTAAGTAATTAACACTTTTATTATAGAATTAACACTTTTATTATAGAATTATAGAATTACTTTTATGAATATCATATCTATAGTACTCATCAATTTTTCTTTCATATAAACCAAACAAGGCTGACAGCTTGTATGAAAATATTCAAAAAGCTGTCAGCCTTGATAATTTAATATTCAAAAATCTTTATCTTGCTAAAATTTCCTTTAAAAGCTTATTTACTACCCCTGGATTTGCCTTGCCGCCTGTTGCCTTCATAGTCTGACCTACAAGGAAGCCGATTGCCTTATCCTTACCATTCCTGTAGTCCTCTACTGACTGTGGATTTTTTGCTACAATTTCTTCTATTGTTGCTTTAAGTGCATCCTCGTCATTGTCCATTTTTAGTCCGTTTTCCTCAACATACTTTTCTGGGTCAATGTCCTCTTCAAAGATTTTCTTGAATACATCCTTTGCAACAGAGCCATTAATTGTTCCATTTTCAGCAAGCACTATAAGCTTTGCAAAGTTTTCTGGTGAGAAATCAATATCCTCTGGCTCTTTGTTTGCAGCCTTTAATAGCTTCATTGTTTCACCCATAAGGTAATTGCTTACCTTCTTTGGAAGCTTACAGATAGCTGTTGTTTTTTCAAAAATATCAGCCATTTTCTTGTGTAAGGTAATAATATCAGCATCATATTCCGGAAGTCCAAACTCACTAATATATCTTGCCTTCTTTTCATCTCTAAATTCAGGCTGTCTGCTTTTTATTTCTGCAATCCATTCATCACTGATTACAACTGGTGTAAGGTCTGGGTCTGGGAAATATCTGTAATCCTGTGCATCTTCCTTTGATCTCATTGCATAAGAATAGCCCTTAGTATCGTCCCATCTTCTTGTTTCCTGAACAACACTCTTGCCTTCTTCAATAAGGTCAATCTGTCTTTCTCTTTCGTCCTCAATGGCTCTTTGAATTGCCTTAAAAGAATTAAGATTTTTCATTTCAGTACGAGTACCGAATTTTTCAGCACCTACCTCTCTAACAGATAAATTAACATCTGCTCTCATAGAGCCTTCATTTAATTTACAGTCAGAAGCACCGAGATACTGGATTATAAGTCTAAGCTTTTCAAGATAAGCTATTACTTCCTCTGCTGAACGCATATCCGGCTCAGATACGATTTCAATAAGAGGTACACCTGAACGGTTGTAGTCAACTAAGGAGCAATCCTCCCATTCATCGTGGATAAGCTTTCCAGCGTCCTCCTCCATATGAATTTCATGTATTCCTATGAATTTCTTACCCTTTTCAGTTTCAATTTCTACCTTACCGTCACGGCAGATTGGAAGATATAACTGTGAAATCTGGTAATTTTGTGGATTATCAGGGTAGAAGTAATTCTTTCTATCAAATTTGTTATACTGTGTTATTTTACAATTTGTAGCCAAGCCTACTGCCGCTGCATATTCTACTACCTGCTTGTTTAATACAGGAAGACTTCCCGGCATACCAGTACATACAGGACAAGTATGTGCATTAGGTGCAGCACCAAAGGCTGTGGAACAACCACAGAAAATCTTTGTCTTTGTTGCAAGCTCTACATGAACTTCCAAACCAATAACTGTTTCATATGCTTTACTCATATTAGTCCTCCTTCCTTGCCTGCTCGTAAGTATATGCAGCCTTTATTATATTTTTCTCTTTATAGCAATCGCCAATTAACTGTAAACCAATAGGAAGTCCCTTAGCGTCCTTACCACATGGAACACAAATACCTGGAAGCCCTGCTAAGTTTATAGATATTGTATAAATATCTCCAAGATACATCTTAATTGGGTCAGATAAGCTTTCGCCAAGCTTTGGTGCTGTAGTTGGTGCTACAGGTCCTAAGATAACATCATATTTAGCAAAGGCTTCATCAAATGCCTTCTTGATAAGTGCCTTTACTCTTAAGGCTTTTAAATAATAAGCATCATAATAGCCTGAGCTAAGTACAAAGGAGCCTAACATAATTCTTCGCTTTACCTCTGGTCCAAAGCCCTCTGAACGGGTTTTCTTATACATATTGTGTAAATCTGTAAACTCTTTTGTTCTATAGCCATATTTTATACCGTCAAATCTTTCAAGATTTGAACTTGCCTCTGCGGCAGCTATTGTATAATAAGCCGGAATTGCGTACTCAACTAATCCTAAATCAAATTCTTCAACTATCGCACCCTTTTCCTCAAGCACCTTTGCTGCTTTAAGAATAGCTGTCTTAACCTCTTCATCAAGACCTTCGCCTAAATAATCTCTTGGAATACCTATCTTCATTCCCTTTACATCTTCTACTAATGCTGTAGTAAAATCTGTATCCTTTCTATCTACTGATGTAGAATCCTTTGGGTCATGTGATGCTATTACCTCAAGTATAGTAGCACAGTCTGTAACATCCTTACATAAAGGTCCTATCTGGTCAAGAGAAGAACCATAGGCGATAAGTCCATAACGGGAAACTGTTGAATAGGTTGGCTTCATACCTACAACTCCACAGTAGCCTGCTGGCTGTCTAATAGATCCACCTGTATCTGAACCAAGTGCATAAAAGCATTCATTAGCTGCAACTGCTGCAGCAGAGCCACCTGAAGAACCACCTGGTACATGCTCCGGATTTACTGGGTTTTTTGTTGGGCCAAATGCAGATGTTTCAGTAGTAGAACCCATTGCAAATTCGTCCATATTTGTTTTACCTATGATAATGGCACCAGCCTTTTGCAAATTAATAACTGCCTCGGCTGAAAATGTAGGTATAAAATTTCCTAATATTTTTGATGAACAGGTAGTAAGCATTCCTTCTGTACACATATTATCCTTAACAGCTACCGGAACACCTGCTAAAGGTGACTCCTGAAGCTCGCCTGCATCAATTTTCTTTTGAATTTCCTCTGCCTGCTTTAATGCACCTTCTTTATCAATAGTTACATAACAATTATATTCATTTTCAGTTTTATCAATCTGCTCAAGAACAGCCTTTGTGGCATCAATAGCTGATACCTCATGTGCTTTAATTTTATTGGCAAGCTGTACTGCTGTATAATCTAAAATGCCCATGAATTGCCTCCTTAATCAAATGTCTTTGGAACATTAAACATTCCATTCTTTTCATCTGGAGCATTCTTTAGAATGTTTTCTCTATCATCTCCATTAGTTACTACATCCTCACGGAACACATTATTAACTGGAAATACATGGCTCATTGGCTCTACGCCGGTTGTATCAAGCTCATTAAGCTTATCAATATAATCCAGCATACTTTCCATATCTTTTTTTGCCTGCTCTTTTTCTTCAGCATTAAGCTCAAGCTTAGCAAGAATTCCAACATAATCTATTGTTTCATCTGAAATAACATTTGCCATAAGGTTACTCCTTTCAAATTAAATTACTGACGCACTTTAATGTGTACCTCACGCAGCTGCTGCTCTGTTACCTCGTTTGGTGCACCACACATTAAATCCTGTGCTGTACCACTCATTGGGAATGGTATTATCTCTCTAATGTTTTCTTCGTTTCTAAGAAGCATAATCATACGGTCAACGCCTGGTGCCATACCTGCGTGTGGTGGAGCGCCAAACTGGAAGGCATTGTATAATGCTCCGAATTTGTTCTTTAATACTTCTTCGTCATATCCTGCGATTTCAAATGCCTTAACCATAATCTGCATATCGTGATTTCTAACTGCACCTGAGGATAATTCAACACCATTACATACAATATCATACTGGTATGCCAAAATATCAAGTGGGTCCTTTGTATTAAGTGCCTCTAAGCCTCCCTGTGGCATTGAGAATGGATTATGTGTAAAGCCAATCTTCTTTTCTTCCTCATTGTATTCAAACATTGGGAAGTCATTTATATAGCAAAATCTGTATGCGTTCTTTTCAATTAAATCAAGCTTTTCACCAAGCTCTGTTCTAATCTGGCCTGCGTATAAGCATGCTTTTTCTTCCTTATCTGCAATAAAGAAGATTGTATCGCTTGCTACAAGACCTGCAAGTTCAATAAGCTCACTCTTCATATCCTCTGGAATGAACTTATCAATAGGTCCCTTGTAAGACATATCCTCATTAACCTCTAAATATCCAAGTCCACCCATACCTATAGAGGTTGCAAACTTGAGAAGCTTTTCGTGGAAGCCCTTTGACATATCTGCATGAACCTTAATAGCTCTGACAGTCTTTCCGTGGAATGGCTTAAAGGTACATTTCTGGAAAAATTCTGTTACATCTATAATTCTAAGAGGGTTTCTAAGGTCTGGCTTATCTGTACCAAACTCTAACATAGCCTGCTTGTAGCTAATGATTGGATAAGGTGCTTTTGTAACTTCAAAGCCTGCTGGTGCAAACTTTTCAAAGGCAGCTGTAAGCACTTCTTCACCAACAGCAAACACATCCTCCTGTGTAGCAAAGCTCATTTCAAAGTCTAACTGATAAAATTCTCCCGGAGAACGGTCAGCTCTTGCGTCCTCATCTCTAAAGCAAGGTGCAATCTGGAAATACTTATCAAAGCCAGATACCATAAGAAGCTGCTTATACTGCTGTGGAGCCTGTGGCAACGCATAGAACTTTCCTTTATATCTTCTTGATGGAACAATATAATCTCTTGCTCCTTCTGGAGATGATGCACAAAGAATAGGTGTCTGGATTTCCATAAAGCCCATCTGTGTCATTTTTTCTCTAAGGAAGCTGATAACATTAGAACGGAAAATCATATTGTCCTTAACCTTTTGATTTCTAAGGTCTAAATATCTATATTTAAGTCTTAAATCCTCTCTGATTTCCTTTGAGGTCTGAATTTCAAATGGAAGCTGTGTATATACCTTACCAAGTATAGTAATTTTATTTGCTTCTACTTCGATTGTACCAGAAGGAATTTTGGGATTGTAGGTTTCCTCATCTCTTTTTTCCACTAAACCCTCTATAGCTATACAATCCTCCTTGACAATGCCATCTAAAAGACTTGTATCTCTTAATACAACCTGTACAACACCGTACATATCTCTTAAATCAATAAACGAAACACCACCGTGGTCACGAATATTTTCTACCCAACCTGCAATTCTGATATTCTTTCCAATATCACTTTCTAATACATTGTTAAGTGTCACATCTCTGTAAATGTTTGACTTTGTCATCTTCATTTCCTTCCTTTTTATATTCTTTATTTTTAAATTAATATTTACTGGTGTCTATTTTTTATGAGTATTCTCAAATATAACAGGCTTTATCATAAATCATATAGAGATTACAGGGTAATCCCTGATATAAATAAAAAGCCCCGAGATACTATAAGTATCCCGGGACGAATTAACCTTGTAATCCGCGGTACCACCCGCATTCAGAAGTCATATTCTGCCTCTTGGCTTCTGCACTCTTTCACTTAACGCGTGACACGAACATATCTACATATACAAATATATTTCAATATGTCTGCTCCAGAGCGTTCCCATAATATAAGTCAGCATCAAAGCTTCCAGTCACGGCTCTGACTCCCTGTGGCGACTATCCATAGTATGAGTTTCCTTCATAGCATTTGAATATTCTAGTCTAATATAAAGCACCTGATTTTTAATCACAGAAGGCTTTAAGATTAAATCCTATTTTATATATAGTATCTGTAAAAACAGTACACCTAATACAATATATTACATTTTTATCAACCTATTGTCAACAAAAATGTTGTCTTGTAATTCACTTAGTTTTAGAGTAAAATAGTATTATTAATATGAACTTGAGGTATACTATGGGATTAATTACAGGAAAAACAAATATTTTTGATAAAGATACTCTTATCTTTGAAGCAGGTGATGAGGTTGAGTTTATTGTCTTTGTTGCAGAAGGCAGTGTATTAAAGGAGGCTAACGAGGATGAAATAATACAGGCTGGTGAGTTTATCGGTCTAAAGGACTTATACAACGGCTTTTATAGTGGTGATTATACTGTAAAGGCTGGCAGCAGGGTTTTGCCGATTAGTGCAGATTCCCCTTTAGGCTTATATGAGTTTCTTACTACAAATCCGGCTATACATATGTCCATATCCTTTGAGCTATGTGTTTTTATTACAAAGCTTCACGATATGTACCAGACCTTATATAGTGATATAGAGGATTTTTATTCCTCTATTATTGCTATGCACAAAAGATACCTTGTATGCTGTGAGCATACACAAATACCCTGTGAGGAATTTATGATGCCTCACAAGGCTTCTAATTTTAAATTTGATGCACAGAACTTCTGTAAAAACTATATGGTATTTCAGGAGCTATCCCACAGCAGACCAAGGGCAAATACTTTTATTAAAGCCAATGGAGAAAAATTCTTAAAAATTCAGGCTGATATTATTAACGATATGTACACAGCCTATGATGATATGGTTTATTACCTTAAAACTATTATATCCTTATTTGCCAGCAAAAGTGAGCATTGTCTTTTCTCACTGGTTGCAAGACTGGCTGACAAGGCACCAGGAAAATACAAAGGTGAATTACTACAGCTGCTTACTGATATGAAAAATGTAATAACTCACATTGATGAGGACATTCGCAGCAACACAGGTCTCTTAATTGATATTGATTACAACCGTGTAAACTTTTACTTTCTTGTGGTAGAAAATATGGACGATTTTACTGATAGTGAAGAAAGTAATTTATCTACAGAAGAGGCTTCATCCGATACGGTTGCAGAAGACAATTCTGATATATTAGCTGATGATGATACAAATTCAACTGATAATATCACAGAAGCTCCAATAGATGTAACTAATACACTTCATACTCTCTGTAATTTTGCCGGACTTGATGAGCCTGCCTATTATTACTACGAAGGCTTAGTAGGCAAATTTAAACAGTTATCTGACTATACCTCAAAGGATGATACTGTAAGGCGCTTCCGTAAAGAGTTTACAGAAGCCTTTTTCAAGCTGTATGAAGGTGTTTTTGTAAATTACGCAAAAGCCACAGACCGTTCAGATTTAAAGCTTGTAGAGCTTTTTTTGGACTTTGGTTTTATGGACGAGGGATTACTTACCGATTCACAAATTGAAGCAATTATTTCAATAGGAAATATTACTCCTTCAAAGCCATGTGCTGTATATCGTATGAAGGATTGGCTGCTTCGTGTATATGATGGTGTTGAGCCTACCTCAAAAAATGAGTTTGATATGGACTACGCCGACTCTATCCGTGAAAGAAAAAAAACTGAAGCTATTACCTCTGCAAAGGAAAAAGAGCTTCTCAGCAACAACGAGCTTAAAGTGCGTTTTGAAATTCAAAATCTCTTAAAATATAATTTAAGACTGGTAAACGGAAATGTACTTTCCTGCTTCCCTATGTTACATATGCACGCCTTTGATAAGGATATTAAAAATATGGTATTAACAGCAGAGGCTGTAAACAACACCGTAAATGCACTTAATTCCATTGATTACTCTATCTTCTACCGAGAAATATTATATTCAGATGTAGAAAACAAAATACAAAAGGCTAATATCCAAAAGGAGGTTTTCCCTGTTTTTATATTATTCCCTACAGTTGGTACAAACGGTATTATGTGGCAGGAAACCTCTGGAAAGCGTGTAAACAGTGCAGGCCGTTTTCTTCTGCCGGCTCTGTTTTCAGGAAAACTGGAAGATGTAATGGTTACACTTTTTGGCCGTTTTAGATTTGAATTGTGTAAAACTCTATATGGCGGCTCTTGGAACAACATTCAGGTACCTTCCCTTACAAGTGAATATTGTGATTACATTCAGTTCTATAGAAAAAATAAGGAGCTTTCAGCCGAAAAAAAGGAAGCTCTTAAAAACCAGATTACAAGATGCAGAAACAATATGCGTGAAATATTTGTTTATGATTACATTATATATATCCGCTATGAAGCGGCAGGTGCTATAAGACTAAACAAAGTAGCCAGAAGGATTCTTGCTACCTATTGTCCTTACAATAAGGATATTCGCTCTAAGATTTCTTCCCAGCCTATATTTGAGGAGGCTATGATGAAATACCAGCGAAACAAGCTTAAAAAAATCAAGGAAATCAATAATCAGATAGCTGCACTAAAGCGGGCAGGTGCAACTATTACTGAGGAAATTGAAAATACACGCCGTTTCTATGAAGAATTTTAAGCTGTTGCTTTAAATAAAAATCAACTGGATACAAATGCTTTAACATATCAATAAAGCATCCGTATCCAGTTTTTATTTTAATTATAAAAGCTTATCTTCTTTCTTGGCAATATCCTTTTTATATTGGTCTACCAGCTTACTCCACTCTGCCCCCAGCTCAGTTCCTCTAAAATCTGTAAGATTATAATGAGTAACCAAATAATTTGACATATAGGTTGTTACCTTTTGTGCCCCATATAAGTTCAAATGGTCACCCTTATCTGTAGTATCCTTTTTCCAATCTATACCAATGTCCTTTACATATTCATTTAAATCTATGTAATCTACATCATACTTTTGGGCAAATTCCACAAGTCCATTATGTTTTTCACTATTATAGCATTTTGGAGAAGGTGCGCTAAATAAAAGAATTGGAATATTTCTCTCTTTACATAAAGCTACCATTTTATCCATATACTCATAAACATATTTTTTTACCTCCTTAGAGGATTTTTGACTACTGCTATCCATATAATTGCTTCTTCCCTTATAGGCACTTGCCCAATCACGAATTATAAAGCCTTTATAATCACACCTTGTATCTGTTGCGTCATAAAACATCTGCTTCCATACATTGTGGTAACGGAAAATTTGAAATACATTTTGAACATCCTCAAATATTTTTAACTGTGTTTCATTTCCTTTATATCTGTAAAAAAGATTTGTTTCAATTAATACAACCTTTGGATTTTGTGTTTCCAAGCCCTTTTCCAATGCTGTATAGGTTTCAAAAACCCGCTGTGCGTGCTGGCCTACAACATAAGAGGTTACACCAGTTTCATCGAACAGCTGCATTGGAGAAATAGATGTATAGCTTAAGCTGTCGCCCAACACTAATACATCAATAGTATTCTCTTTTTCCACCTGAATTCCTGTAATGTTAGTATTACGGTCCTGTACCTTGCCAGCAGACTTTTTTCCGAAGAAAAAGAATATCTGTGATGTTATAAGCAATAATACAACCAGAACAACAAAAAACAAGGCTACATGTAATAATTTTTTTATTGTATTAGAAACCTGCATAAATCAAATCCACCTTCTGATATCCAGTTCCATAAGCACCAAATATAATTACTGCAAAAATAACAGCATAATATAATGCCCATCTTGCTGGTGTTTTCCAACTATCAATTTTGCTATATATATCAACCTGCTTCTCCTTGAAATGGCCAACAATGCCAACCATCATGGTAAATAGTATTACACAGGCAAAGTC
Organism: uncultured Eubacteriales bacterium; assembly: GCA_900539455.1. Classification (GTDB taxonomy): domain Bacteria; phylum Bacillota; class Clostridia; order Lachnospirales; family Lachnospiraceae; genus SVEL01. The sequence goes on along the minus strand of UQCD01000002.1, from coordinate 207,254 downwards.
TGCACTGCTTAAGCCAATATGAAGAAGTGAGCCGTCCCATAAGGCTTTTAACGAAAAATCCTTAAATATGCTTTTAAACATATGTATTCCTACATCAAGCTTTTCTGCTCTAAAGAACAACTCTCCAGTAAATATAATAATCCAGGTCTTAAAAATCATTATTGCAGACCATATTTTATTGCTTGCGTCAATTTTAAGTATTGAAAGCAGCTTTTCCTTTACCGGTTCCAGGATTACCTCTAACAACAATATTACAAAGTAATACAAACCATAAAATAAATATCCCCATTCAGCACCATGCCATATACCATTACAAAACCATACTGGTAATAAAGTAAAGGCCGAAGTACCAATCTTAGCAACATATTTGCCCATTTTCTTTGATGCAAACTTGTTCCACTTTTTTACAAGCTTAGAGCTTGATACCGGATAAAAAATATAGGTTTTAAACCATAAGCCTAAGGAAATATGCCATCTACGCCAAAATTCACCTGCATTTTTTGATACAAATGGTTGTCTGAAATTTTCCTGTAAGGTTACGCCAAATATTTTAGCTGTGCCTATTACAATATCCATACAGCCGGAAAATTCCATATACAACTGGGTTGTATAGCAAATCGCAGTAACAATAATTACAATACCATTATAGCTTTCATATCCACTATAAACTGTGCTGACAAGCTTATATAACCTGTCTGCAACTACCATTTTTTTCATTAAGCCCCAGCCAATTCTCATAAATCCATGCTTAAAATTGTCATATGTAATACGGTCACATTTCCAAAGTGCCTCCATATGCTCATCATACATACAGATTGGACCCTCTAACACATGAGGAAAAAATGATAAAAACAACGCAACCTTTCCAAAATTACGCTCTGCCTTAATTTTCTCCCAATAAACATCTGTTACATAACTAATTGCCTGTAGACTATAAAAGGATATACCAATAGGTATAAACAGCTTTACAGGTTGATACTTAATAGCCTTAATCATTGAGCTAAGGTTAATCATTATGAAGTTTGAGTATTTAAGGAATACTAAAACTCCTATAATAAGAATAATTGTTCCAATTAAAACTGCCTTTTCTCTTTTTAGATACTGACTTTTTACTGCCTTCTTCTCTTCCCTTGACAAATCAGTGCAAGCAGTCTTACATTTCTTTTGTAATTTGTCAATCCAAAGTCCAACACCATAAATAACCAATGATGTTGCAATTATATAGACGATTAAATACTTGCTAAATGACCAGAAAAATACATAACTGGCTCCTAAAAGCAAATATGGTCTAAGCTTTTGTGGAATTATCTGGAAAAGAAGCATAACTATTGGTAAAAATACTGCCAAGTATAATGCTTCATGATATGCCATAATTAATTCTCCTGCAATCTTTCAATCATTGCCCAAATGGCTTTAGCAGAATTAAAGTTTGCTGGAACCATTTCCTTTGCAGCTACACGAATATCAAAAGCATCTTCAATTTCAGATACAAGTGTAATTACACCAAAGGAATCTAAAATATGGTCATCAATTAATGCTGTTTCGTTTTCATAATCAATAGTGTCATCAATTTCATTTAAAATTTCTAATAATTCTTCCATTTGTATATCTCCTTTAAATTGTGTTAAGTTGAAATGTTGTCTGCATTTGTCGAGCCTGTACTAAGCCCTGCTCTTTACTATATAAAGCAACTGCTGGAAGCTCATGGCTTAAAAATAATGCCATTCCCTCCATTACAGAATATGCACCTGCATTTTTAAATACCAGATAATCCCCGATTTCTAATTCACCTAAGGAAATTTCTGAAGTTAATACATCATTAAATGTACAAAGTGAACCACAAACAGTCCATTTCTTATCCGAAGCAATATGGTTTTCTGAAAGCACCTCCATAAACGGATGATACATTCCCTTAATCTGTCCATCATAATTTAACTGGTGCATTCCACCATTTACTATACAATAGTTAATATCCATATTTGTCTTTTTGTCACATATCTGTGTAATATATACACCACAGGCTGCACTAATAGCTCGTCCCATTTCAAAGGTAACCTGTCCCTTAAAGGAAAGGTTTGATACGATTTCCTGAAGTTTTTTTAGTCCTTCATTTTCGTGTACCGGCACATCCTTGCCTTCAAAATATGCAACACCAATACCTGGACCATATTCAAAATGCTCTATTGTGTGTCCGGTTTCAGCCTTAATCTTTTTTATAAACTCATCTATATGATATAATTCCTTTTCTATGGTCTTTGTCTGACGCTTCTGTGTCCCTGTAAAATAATGTATACCAATAATATCTAAGTATTCATATTCCTTTCTTTTATTAACCAAGTCCAGGAATACACCTTCATCTACACCAAACTGGTTTCCACTTGTAAGGCGAATGTAGACCTTTAAATGTTTTTTATTAGCATTACTCCATTTACCAAGAAAATAAAACTGCTCCTCTGATTCAATAGTGTAAATGCTTTTCTCTCCACAATATTCAAGAATATTCGGAAGGTCCTTTGTTTCCTTTAAAACACCACTGATTAGCAATTTTTCAGGTGGCAGGCTAAGCTTCTTGCAAATAAGAAATTCTCCATAGGAGCATACTTCTATTTTATCAACAATTTTAGCCATATAACCTACTATAAAGGGATTTGCCTTCATTGCAAAGCACAGGCTGATATTATTTCCAAGGTGCTTTCTAAAGCGTTCCACCTCTTCCCCTGCCGCATCTAAATCATAGATGTAAAGAGGTGAGCTATATTTATGAATTGCTTCATAATATATATCTTTGGTCATACTCATTTTATACCTCCAATAATTCTTTGAAATATTTACGGTCAAGCTTTCCATTTTTTGTAAGCGGAATAGCATCAACCTGATTAATTTTTTGTGGAACCATATATACCGGAAGCTTTTCCTTTAAAATTGCTCGAAGCTCCTTTGGAGCTACGCTGCCACAATAAAAGGCTGTAATTTTATTTTTATTTGTATCAAATAAAACTACACATCTTGTCACTTCCTCAAGATTATTCATATTGTTTTCTATTTCTTCTAATTCAATACGGTGACCCATATGCTTAATTTGAAAATCCTTACGCCCTGCAAAAACAAGCCGTCCCTTTTCATCATAGTAGGCTAAATCACCTGTACAGTAGGTCCTTAAATTTTCTCCCTTATATTCATACATAATAAAGGCTTTATTGGTCTGTTCTTCATTTTTATAATAGCCTAAGGCAATGGACTCTCCTGAACAACAAATTTCACCAGTAACATCTGCCTCAGTAATAATTTTTCTATTTTCATCTAAAAGGAACACATTTCTTCCTTCAAAAGCATTGCCAATAGGAAGTTTCTCCTCTTTGTTGTAAATTCTATCTACTGGAAAATATGTACAATTACAGGTAATCTCTGTTGGTCCATAAAGATTAATAAAGCGTGTATCAGGCATTGCCTCCTGCCATATTGTCAACTGCTTTATTGGCATTTTTTCACCACTAAACATTACTGTATGGATATTGGCTGGAACTTTATAATCAAAGCCATGCAATCCTGAAATCTGACATAAGGCTGATACTGCCCAGACAAGCACAGTTACCTGCTTGTCCTCCAGATAATCTAATAGTCCCGGCGGCAATGCAAATAACTCTTTTTGAATAAGTACAAGAGTTGCTCCCAGCTTAATTGCACTATATATATCCTTTACAGATACATCAAAATCAAAGGGTGCCTGATTTCCAATTCTGTCTGACTGTTTAAGACCAAAGGTCTGTGTAAAATGTCCTATAAAATCAACTACACATTGATGATTTACAATAATACATTTTGGAGTTCCTGTAGAGCCTGATGTAAAAATTCCATATAATGGATCCTCATCCTTTAAAGATTGCTGTCTTTTTAAAATAAGCTCATTATCTAATGAAGCCTGTTCTAGCTTTGTATAAGTAGCAATGGCTCCCTTATATCCAATCTCTTCTATTCGTTCTTTAAGCTCATCTGTTGTAATAACTAAAGGAGCCTTTAAAACCTCAAGGATTTTCTCTACTCTTTCATTAGGCTGCTCAGGATTAACTGGTACATAAAAACAGCCTGCATAAACAGCACCAAACATTGCCGAAAGTGTTTGAATACTTTTAAAAGAAAACACAACTACAGGCTGTCTGCTTTCACATAACTTTGCAATATAGCTGCCATATTTCTTTGATTTTTCTACAAGACCTGTATAATCAATAATCTTCTCTCCATCAACTACCGCTTCCTTATTGGGAAACTGATTTGCCGAATTTTCAAGAAATTTTAAAACATTTTTCATAATTTCTCCTTATGAACAATACACTCTTTTTTAATGTGTAATCTTCTAATTCTTATTTTATACGAAGTGTATTATATCATATAATACACTTAACTACTATATCACTCGCCATTTGATATGTCAACAAATTATTATACTTATAATTTTCTCATAATTCAGGCATACTCAAAGATTAAAACGAGATGCTTTAGCAAAACTAAAGCATCTCACTAACAAACCTACAAATTTTTATGCTATTTCAAGATATTTATCAATACTAACTATTTTTACACAAAGTGCAAATATCTTTGCAGCAGCTTCCATTTCTTCTACTGATGGGAAGGATGGTGCTATACGAATATTGCTATCTAATGGGTCCTTACCATATGGGTAAGTTGCACCTGCACCAGTCAGTACAACACCTGCATCCTTACACATAGCAACTATCTTCTTTGCACAGCCCTCTAAAGCATTGAAAGAAATAAAATATCCACCTAAAGGCTTTACCCATGTTCCTATTTCAAGACCTTCAAGTTCTTTATCAAACTCGTCTAATACTGCTTCAAACTTTGGTCTTAAAATATCAGCATGCTTTTCCATATGTTTCTTCATACCGTCGATATTCTTAAAAAATCTTGTATGACGGAGCTGATTAATCTTGTCATGTCCGATTGTCTGCACTGTCAACTGCTTCTTAATAAACTCAACATTCTTTGGTGATGTAGCTATTGCTGATATACCAGAGCCTGGGAATGTAATCTTTGATGTAGAAGCGAACATATATACCATATCTGGATTTCCTGCTTTTTCACACTCATCTATAATATTTAAGATTTCTGCCTGCTCGTCCTTGTATAAATGATGAATACAATATGCGTTATCCCAGAAAATTCTAAAATCCTCTGCTGCCGGCTTTAATGCTGCAAACCTTTTAACAACCTCATCAGAATAAACAATACCTGTTGGGTTAGAATACTTTGGTACACACCAAATACCTTTTACCGCTGCATCATTATTTACATATTTTTCTACAAGGTCCATATCTGGGCCATCTTCATTCATAGGAATATTAATCATTTCAATTCCGAAGAATTCTGTAATTTTAAAATGTCTATCATATCCAGGTACTGGGCAAAGGAATTTTACTTTATCCAGCTTACACCATGGAGTAGAACCATTTACACCGTGGGTCATAGAACGAGATACTGTATCATACATAATATTTAAGCTAGAGTTACCATATACAACAATGTTCTCCTTCTTTACTTCCATCATATCTGCCATAAGCTGACGACACTCACCGATACCATCAAGATCTCCATAGTTTCTTGTATCATTTCCAAGTAAAGTACGCATATCAGATTCACTATTAATTTCATCTAGCATTTTCATAGAAAGTGCTAACTGAGAAAATCCAGGCTTTCCTCTTGCCATATTCAGGCTAAGACCCTTTGCTTCTTCTTCCTTATACTTTTCCATAAGAGCTGCTTTTATTGTTAATAACTCGTCTTTACTCATATCCTTGTATTTTTTCATTTCGGTTACCTCATACCTTTCAAATTTATTTGCATCTTATATCTATTTGCATTTAAACTGTCCGTTTCTTATTTTATAAATATTTCCCGAAAAATACAAGAGCCATATTCATATTTTTCTCATTTTTTCGTCAAAATTTTAAAATTCACCCCAAAAACTACACAAAACCTACATTTTCAAAGCCTGTCACTTCTATATGGCATTATTTGCCTAACACCTTTTCAATTTCCACAACATACATAGTATGATAATTATTATCTCCATACCACTTATCTATGCAGGTCTTATCAAGAAAGCTTTCAGCATTCATCTTCTGGCTATACAGGCACTTACAAATTAATGTCATAGCTGCTTCTTCAAATACAGGTAAGTCATAGCCTTCTACCATATTAAGCTCTGCATTGGCAATCTTATCTTCGTCTTTTCCAGAAGCCTTTCCCATATAACCAAGCATTGGCTTATACTTTTCATCAAAAAATGATAAGCTTAGCTTTCCTGAAGCATCTACAAGTCCCTTTGTATATCTTGTTTGTCTAATAAATACAAAAGCAACATTTTTGCCCCACATTACACCTAAGCCACCCCAGGATGCTGTCATTGCGTTAGCCTTGCTGCCGTTTTTTGCTCCAACTAACATCCATTCCTTGCCAATCTTCTTAAATACATTATCATTAATCTCTTCGATGTTTAATTCTCTCATAGGAAAACCTCTCTTTTTTACATTTTATATTGTATTCGGACTACCACCTTGCACCAGAGCCTTCACAATACCCGAACACCTGCTAACATTATATGACGAATATTCAAAAAATCCAACCATATAAATCAAAATAAGAGCCTATGAAAGATAATGTAATAAAATCAACTATCTTTCATACGCTCTATTAGAAAAACTAGAAAGCTTGAACTTCATCTTTATATAAGCCCATAGCCTTATCAGTTGCAGTTTTTTGCATAAATATCTTAAAGCCTCTTAATCCTCTCAATAGCCTCCAAAGTCTTTTCATATGTTCCAAACGCTGTAAGTCTAAAGTATCCCTCTCCGCTTGGTCCAAAGCCAGAGCCAGGAGTACCTACAACATTTGCTTCATTTAAAAGATAATCAAAGAATTCCCAAGAGGTCATATGATTTGGTGTTTCAAGCCAGATATAAGGTGCATTGACACCACCTGATACAGAATATCCAGCCGAAGCAAGTCCTTCTCTTATTACCTTTGCATTATTCATATAATAAGCAATCTGTTCCTTTGTCTGCTTCTTGCCTTCCTCTGTATAAATGGCTTCACCTGCCTTCTGAATAATATAAGGCGCACCATTAAATTTTGTTCCGTGTCTTCTTGCCCATAAGCTGTTAAGCATTACACCGTCACTTACTAATTCCTTTGGAATAACAGTAAAGCCAAGTCTTGTTCCAGTAAAGCCTGCATTTTTTGAAAAGCTTCTAATTTCAATAGCACAAGTCTTTGCACCGTCACACTCATAAATTGTATGAGGTACATCTTCTTCTGAGATATATGCTTCATAGGCTGCATCATAAATAATAACTGCACCTACCTTATTAGCATAATCTACCCAAGTTTGAAGCTCAGCCTTTGTAATAGTTGAACCTGTTGGATTGTTTGGGAAGCATAAATAAATAATATCCGGTGTTTCCTTTGGAAGCTCTGGTGCAAAATTGCTCTCCTTTGTACATGGCATATAAATAACATTTGACCATTTTTCTGTGCTAGGATCATATGTACCTGTTCTTCCTGCCATAGCATTTGTATCAACATATACTGGATATACAGGGTCACATACAGCAATTTTATTGTCAATAGCAAAAATATCTCCTATATTACCAGAGTCACTTTTTGCACCATCACTAATAAAAATTTCATCAAGAGCAATATCTACACCTCTTGCTCTATAATCATTATCAGCAATAGCCTGACGAAGAAATTCATAGCCTAAGTCGGGTGCATAACCTTTAAAGGTTTCTTTATTACCCATTTCATCTACTGCACCATGAAGTGCCTCTATTACCTTTGGTGCTAAAGGCAAGGTAACATCACCTATACCAAGTCTAATAATATTTGCTTCCGGGTTAGCCTGTGTAAACGCCTTTACCTTTTTTCCTATTGTTGAAAATAAATAACTTCCTGGCAGCTTTGTATAATTATCATTAATCTTAAACATTTTAATTCCTTTCCTTTGGTTAGTCACATCTACCTATCATATCAAATGTCTTTTCAATTTCAATTTTTGTAACGCTACTAACACTAATTCATCATAATTCTAATAATCATCTCTGCAGTTTCTACCATATTGGTAGCACTATCCATACTTGTTTTTTGAATATAACGATGAGCCTCGTATTCAGTAAGATTATTCTTTTCCATTAGAATTTTCTTCGCTGTATCTATGGTCTTTTGCTCCTCTTCGTTTCTTTTTTTAGGTATTAATTTTCGCTTTCTTCGTCGTCTTTCAATGCCTTCGCATATCATATCGATTGTATTTCTCAAATCGTTTACCTTAAGTGGCATTACCACTGAAACTACTCCAGAGCCTTCTGCCTCAGAAATCCTTGCCTGCGATGCTAAAAGTATCATATGAAACTGCTCAGGCATACTTTCATATACATCACAATACATCATATCTGTAAGCTTATATCCACAAATAACTATTCCGTCATTATATTCACTAATGGCACTAAGCACCTTTGCTCCACTGGTGCATACTGCAGTTACCTGATAACCATTTCTAACTAAGAGGTTTTTTATGTTAGTAGCATCATCAATCTTGGGGAATGCTACTACTATATTGGTCATATTTTTCTCCTAGCTTAGAATTTATATAAATACTGGTCTATTTCCCACGCAGAAACCTCTGCAACATACTCCTCCCATTCCTTCTTTTTAGCCTCAACATATTTGTTACTTATATGCTCTCCTAAAACTCCTTTAATAAAGCTATCCTTTTCAAACTCATTAATAGCCTCTTCTAAAGACGCAGGAAGTCTTTCAATGTTTCTTTCCTTTATTTCCTTCTCTGTCATTTCAAAAATATTCTTATCAATACCTTTAGGACATTCTAATTTATGCTTAATTCCGTCAAGTCCTGCTGCCAGACATACAGCTAACACTAAATATGGATTACATGAAGGGTCAGGATTTCTAAGCTCTATTCTTGTACCGTCACCTCTTTCAGCAGGAATTCTTATAAGTGGAGTTCTGTTCTTCTTTGACCATGCAATATGAACAGGTGCTTCAAAACCCGGCACCAGACGCTTATAGGAATTAACCAGTGGATTGGTTATTACTGACATTCCTTTAATATGCTTCATTATACCGGCAATGAAATGATATGCCTCCTCGCTAAGACCATACTTTCCGTTTTCGTCCTCAAATATATTTTTTCCGTCCTTAGATAATGACATATTTGTGTGCATACCCGAGCCATTTATACCTGTCTTTGGCTTTGGCATAAAGGTTGCATGAAGTCCATGTCTTTTTGCAATAGATTTAACAGTAAACTTAAAGGTCATAAAATTGTCTGCTGTTCTTAGTGCATCTGTGTATTTAAAATCAATTTCGTGCTGTGCAGGTGCTGCCTCATGGTGAGAGGCTTCAATCTCAAATCCCATAGACTCAAGATTTAAAACCATATCCCTTCTGGCATTTTCTCCTAAGTCAACCGGACCTAAATCAAAATAGCCTGCCTTTTCGTGAGTAATAGTTGTCGGATTTCCATTGTCATCTGTATGAAACAGGAAGAACTCACACTCTGTACCTACATCAAAGGTATAGCCCATTTCCTTTGCTTCATTAAGCACCTTTTTAAGAACATATCTAGGGTCACCCTCAAATGGATCAGTTGCATTTGTATATACATCACAAATAAGTCTTGCAACCTTGCCCTGCTGTGGTCGCCATGGAAATATTTCAAGTGTATCTAAATCAGGATGTAAATACATATCTGACTCCTCAACTCTCACAAAGCCGTCTATAGAGGCACCGTCAAACATACACTTATTGTCTAATGCTTTTTCTAACTGACTTGCAGTAATAGCTACATTTTTCATAGTGCCAAACATATCTGTAAACTGAAGCCTGATAAATTCAACATCCTCTTCCTCAACCAAGTTGATAACATCTTTTTTTGTATACTTCATTGTTCCTCCTTGTGCCAATAAAGGCCCTCACATTTTTCAATAATCTTCTTTTATTATTGCTATATTTGTCATCGTTACACACAAGTAAAAACCATATTTATAAAAAATAAGCCTTACTTAAATGAAAAAAGGGCGCTACTATATACACATATAATAACGCCTCTTTGCATTAACATAATATTAGCAATCTACTATAAATTTGTCAAGAATATGTATTCAATTTTTAATATTTTTTATTCTTATAATTTTCTCAAACACGCCTAGAATTATTTCCGTCAAAAAATACAAAATTATCCTCAACTCTTTTTAAATATTTTTCCTCAATTTGACAATTATTATTAATACTATTAATTATAGCTTCCTTTAACTTATCATATGTATACACTACCTGACCATAACCGTCTTTTGTAATAATCTGTATTTTTTAATTTCTCATCACTTAACCCTTGCAATTCTTTTCTCCATGTAAAGGAAATTACTATATTACCTTTATTTTCATTATAGTAATAATCCATTCTGGGAAGTCCCGTCAGCCATATGTGACTATTATCAATTAAATAATCACTGCTGCAAAATTCTTCATACTCCTTTTTAGTTGTGGTAATAACATAAAAATTTTTATGTGAAGCTGGATTTAACATTTTGCTTATATTGGAATTTGAAATTCCATGCTGTAAAAACACCTGTGGTGTTTCCTCATGACTTTCCATATGAATAAGCTGAGAGCTTATATGAACATCTGCTATACATAAAAGCAGCTTGTATAGCTTTGAATCATAAGCTACAACCCATCCTATTTTTTTCAGTCTTTCATAATCCTTTGCTTTCTTTGATATGGCAAAAACTGTCTTAACCTTTTTGTCCTTGAGGTACAAAAACATTGCTTCTCCATTATCACCTGCACAGCTTTTTCTATCGCTAATAAGCCATATATGCCCACGATAAAACAATCTGCCGATTTTTCTTACTGTAAAAAATAGTTTTTCCTTAATACCCACCTTTGTTTCTCCTTTTTTAATAATTATATATTTACATCTGCTTTCTTACAACTGCATACTCATCATCTAATTGAAAATATGTACAATTATCGTTTGTACCTGTAATAAATCTCATCATATCGTCTTCATCTAAATTAACATCACACACATAACTTTCATAATCCTCATCATATCTGTAATTTCTACAGTTATCACAATTTGTGCTCATATATATCCTTTCGTTTAGGTAGCATAATTTTATTTAACCACAATCACATTAAATTGCACCCCTAATGTCATTACCTTTACATTTAGGAGTGCAACCTTTATTCTTCAAATAGAAGCTTAGAATGTTTTTAACCTTAAAGTAGAATTTTCATTCTGCTTAAACCTAACATATGTTATCCTTTGCTTCTTCCTTTTCACTATATCTGTTAAGAGTATTTCTAGCCTGATCTGTAATATCTCTTTGGTATGCTATTTCATTTTCCATGTTTCTTGAAACATCATTTGCAACATTTGCAGCATCTAAGATTTTATTTAATAAATCTCCAACTGTAGATGCCATTTTGTTTTGCTCCTCAGCATTGGTGTAAATCTCGCTCATAGACTGAACCATACCATTTACATAATCCTGTACCTCGCTGATTTTTGTCGCGATTTCTGCTGATGAAGTCTTTGTCTGACTTGCAAGAGTCTGTACCTCTTTAGCAACTACTGCGAAGCCTCTTCCATGCTCGCCAGCTCTTGCTGCCTCAATAGAAGCATTAAGTGAAAGAATATTTGTCTTGTTTGCAATACCTGAAATAACCTTTGCAAAGTCTGCAATAACATTTGAAACTTCCTTCATTTGTTCAATAGATTGCTGTGATACCTTAACTGACTGATTTAAGTCATCAATTTTCTTAATGAGAACATCAATTTCATTGATACCATCCTTTACAAGATTAAGGGAAGTATCTGATGAATTGATTACATCAAAAGCATTTTTCTCCAATTTTAACTGAGATGCGTCTAAATCCTCAACTATCTGCATTACCTCATTTGCTAATTGTGTACTCATATCTTTTCCTCCTGAATATAAATTTTATATTTGTAAAACTGCTTCTTTTACATTGGATACGCCTATAAGCTTTATGCCATCAATCCTTCCAATGCTTTCAAGTGAAACCTTTGGCAGAATACATACTTCAAACCCCAGCTTTTTCGCCTCTAATACTCTCTGCTCAGCCATATTTACAGCCCTTACCTCACCTGATAAACCAACCTCGCCAAAGCATATTGTATTATTGCTGATTGCTCTATCCTTGTAGCTGGACATAATAGCCATAACTATTGCTAAGTCAAGAGCCGGTTCATTGATTTTTATTCCTCCTGCTATATTTACATAGGCATCACATTGTGAAAGATTATAGCCTAATCTTTTTTCAAGAACTGCCATAAGTAAATTTACCCTGTTAAAATCTGTGCCTGCGGCAGTACGCCTCGGCATACCAAAATTGGTTTTACAAACAAGTGCCTGTATTTCTACCAGCATAGGTCTTGTGCCTTCAATGGAGCAGGCAACTACTGAGCCAGAGGACTCTTCCGGTCTGCCACTCAGCATAAACTCTGAAGGATTTTGTACCTCTGCAAGTCCGTCCTTTGTCATTTCAAACACACCTATTTCGTTTGTAGAGCCAAATCTATTTTTTACACCTCTAAGTATTCTATATGCTGCGTGCCTATCGCCTTCAAAATACAATACTGTATCTACCATATGCTCCAAAACTCTAGGTCCTGCCACAACACCTTCCTTTGTCACATGACCTACAACAAATATAGAAATACCAAAGTTCTTTGCTATCTGCATGAGAATATTTGTAGACTCTCTGACCTGACTAACGCTTCCCGGGGCTGCTGCCACATCCTCCTTGTACATAGTCTGTATTGAGTCAATGACAACTACCTTTGGGTTTTCTCTTTTAATAGTCACCTCTATATTATCTAAGGATGTTTCACACAACAATAATAAATTGCTGCTAAACTCTCCCATACGGTTAGCTCGTATCTTTATCTGTTTAAGTGATTCCTCACCAGATATGTATAATACTTTATTATCTCTTTCAGATATATTCTTACATACCTGTAGCAAAAGTGTAGACTTTCCTATACCCGGGTCACCACCTACTAAAATAAGTGAGCCTTTTACAATTCCTCCACCTAAAACTCTGTCAAGCTCTCCTAATCCTGTGGACAGCTTTTCCTCAGCCTCAAGAGATATATCTGTAATAGGTGATACCTTTGATTGTCCTTCTTTAACATTTGAAACCTTTGCAACAACCTTTTTTCTGGCTGGTTCTTCTACCATACTATTCCACTGACCACAGCCCGGGCATTGCCCCAGCCACTTTGAAGTTTCATAGCCACATTCCTTGCAAAAGTAAACCATTGTCGATTTTGCCACTTATGCCTCCAAAGGTATTATGCCTTTACAACCTTAACACTGGTCTGACCATTGCCAGCTACAATACTAAGTGAAACCTTTCCACCAAGATTACTCTTTGTTGTACCGGCATTTACACCATCAATAAATAATGTGTATTCTGTATCGCTTTCAAGCTCCACTGTAATCTGTGCGTCCTCACCTGCCTCAGCAACAAATTCCATACTATTTTCAGAAACCTTTAAATTATGTACGCTAGTACCTGGAACTGATTCATAAACAAACGAACCATTCTTCTCTAGCTTTGTGATTTCATTGTAGGTTTTGACCTTATATAAATCTCCGTCAAATTCAAAATCTGAAACCTTTGTTTTAACATCTAATAAATGATTTCCAAAACTAATTGAACCATCATTTTCTACTCGGATAATTTCTTCTACTACTGCCATTTCTGCCTCCTGTATTTCTATTCATTTATCACGATAGAATAATTCACCTATTTAAATGATATGAAAATTATACATCAAATTGCCTTATTTTTCTACCTTTATTTGCTTTTTTCAAATACCAATTTTTTATTATGAACAGATATTTTAACATTATCTGACTGCTTGATTCTGCCAGATAAAATTTCCTCTGCCAACTGGTTTTCCACCATATTCTGTAATGCCCTTCTAAGTGGTCTTGCACCATATTTTTTATCGTAGCTGGTTTCCAAAATATGATTTTTAGCCGCAGGTGTCATTTTTATTGTAATATCCATCTGCTTCTTTATTCTGTCAGCAATTTCCTTTTCCATTATGTTAAGTATCTTTGCTGTATCCTCCTTAGATAAAGCATGGAACACAATTATATCATCAATTCTGTTAATAAATTCTGGCTTAAACATTGTTTTAACCACTTCCATAACATTCTTTTTCATACTATCGTAATCAGCCTTATCATCCTCATTTGACATAAAACCAAGCTTTTTAGGTGACATTATTCTCTCTGCACCGGCATTTGATGTCATTATAATAATTGTATTTTTAAAGTCTATCATTCTGCCTTGTGCATCTGTAATTCTTCCGTCATCTAAAACCTGTAATAAAATATTAAATATGTCAGGGTGAGCCTTTTCGATTTCATCAAACAAAATAACTGAATAAGGATTTCTTCTGACTTTGTCACTTAGCTGACCACCCTCGTCAAAGCCTACATATCCCGGAGGTGAGCCAATAAGTTTTGAAACACTATGCTTTTCCATATATTCCGACATATCTACACGGATTATAGCATTTTCATCACCAAAAACTGCCTCTGCTAATGCCTTTGATAATTCTGTTTTACCTACACCTGTTGGTCCTAAAAACATAAATGAGCCTGTTGGTCTTTTAGGGTCCTTTAATCCTACCCTGCCTCGTCTTACAGCCTTAGCTACTGCGCTGACTGCCTCATTTTGACCTATAACTCTTTCGTGTAAAATCTTTTCTAATTTTACTAATCTGGCACTTTCGCCCTCTGACAGCTTCTTTACAGGTATTTTTGTCCAGCCGGCAACAACCTCTGCTATTTCATTTTCAGTTACTTTTAGCTTTCTATTTTTCCTATTGTTTGAGGACTTCTTTTTTACCTTAGCAATTTCCTCTTTTAATGTCTTAAGCTGCTTTTCAATATCTGTGGCTGTATCAAAGGCTTCCTTTGTAAGAGCTATCTCCAGTTGCTTCTCTAACGCTCTTTTTTCTTCTTCCAGATTTTTAACACCTGTTGATTTATTATTTGCCTTCAGACTTACTCTTGAACAAGCCTCGTCTACTAAATCTATTGCTTTATCCGGCAAAAATCTATCATTAATATATCTTGCCGACAATTCTGTTGCTGCAGCAATGCTTTCGTCTGTAATTATTACATTATGAAAGTCCTCATATCTAGTTCTAAGTCCCTTAAGGATTTCAACTGTTTCCTCCTTAGTTGGCTCTTCTACAGTAACTGGCTGGAATCTTCTTTCCAGTGCCGCATCCTTTTCAAAATGCTTTTTATATTCGCTAATTGTAGTTGCACCAATTATCTGTATTTCTCCTCTTGCTAATGCAGGCTTTAAAATATTAGCTGCATCCATTGCCCCTTCAGCACCACCAGCACCTATTATTGTGTGTATTTCGTCTATAAATAATAATATTTTTCCAGCTTCCCGTACTTCGTTTAATACTCTCTTTATTCTTTCCTCAAATTCTCCTCTGTACTTTGAGCCAGCTACCATAGCTGTTACATCTAAGGTATAAATTTTCATATCCTTAATATTATCTGGAACCTCTCCATTTAATATTCTTATTGCCAAAGCCTCAACTATAGCAGTTTTTCCTACTCCCGGCTCTCCAATAAGGCAAGGATTGTTCTTTGTTCTTCTGGATAATATCTGTAAAACTCTTTCAATTTCTTCATTTCTGCCAATAACAGGGTCTATTCTTCCATCTTTGGCAGCTTCTATTAAATCTCTGCTATATTGCTTTAAGGTTGAAAGAGAATTTTTACTTTTGGCAGGGATAGGCTTGCCATTGCTAAAGCTTTCCTTTACTTTGCTGGTATCCTCTCCCATTGCTGACAGCAAATCTGTATACATTTTTTGCAGATTAATGCCTAATGTATAAAGAAGTCTTGGTGCAGCACTTTCAGTATCTCTAAGCATTGCTGCCAATATATGCTCCGTACCTATCTGTCTGCTTTTAAATTCCTGTGCAATAGCTGCACTATTTTCAAGTAATTTTTCAGCCTTAGGTGTAAAGCCTACTGGCTCAAGCACCTCTACACTTCTTGTAGGTGCAATATATTGTTCTATCAGCTCTACAATTTTTTCTTCTGTAGCATTATATTTCTTTAAAATAATTGCTGCTACACTATCAGTAACACTTGTTAAGCCAACTAACAAATGCTCACTTCCAACATAGCTATGTTCTAAATTTTTTGAAATTGTTTTTGCATATTCTATTGCCTGTTTAGCAGTTTTTGTATATTTTTCCTGCATATTCCACACCTCCTGTTAGCCCCTTATTTATTATCTCCGTCTAATATATCGCTTAACAATTCATCTAAAACCATATCTAACTCATCTTCCTTTAGTGAGGTTGAATCGTCATCTAATAATTCCTTTACTTTTTCACTGTTAGACATAGGCTCTTCCGGCTCTGTGTTATCTGTGTTATCTGCCTTATCTGCATTATCCACCTTTTCTGCCTTCTCAGTTGACTTGTCGTCCTCTGATTTGTTATTTGATTTTTCAACCTCTACTATTTTCTCATCCTTTTTATTTTCTTTATTTAACTCTTCCTTGCCATTACTCTTATCATTCTCTTCGTTTATTTCTTCCCCTGCATTATTTTTATCATTATCTGCTTCTTGCTCCTCCTTGTCTCTTTCCTCGTTATGTTCTTCCTCGTTATGTTCTTCCTCTTTCTCTTCTCCCTCTTGTTCTTCCTCGCTTTCGTCCTCGTCATACTCCTCCTCATACTTGTCCTCGTCATACTCTTCCTCATACTCGTCCTCATACTCGTCCTCATACTCGTCCTCGTCATATTCTTCCTCTTGTTCTTCCTCATACTCGTCCTCGTCATATTCTTCGTCTAATTCATCATCATATTCATCATCTAAATCTTCGTCCTTGCTATTTTTTCTTGAAACAACTAAAGCAAGAATAACGCCCAGCATAACCAATCCTATTGTTACTGAAATAATTAGTATAATTCTGCTTTGTGTCTTTACTTTATATAATTCATCAGAATCACTATTGTTATTAGTATTTGTGTTCGTATTTATTGCATTTTCATTTTCAAAATACCTCATAATAGTATTATTTTCGCTATCAAGATAATACAATCCCTTTTTACCGTTACAATCAATAGCAGAAACTATATATATTTTACTATCTCCCGATACATAAGCTACTAATACACTATTATCATAATTGATTGATGATAAAGTATAATTTGCTGGAATATTAATATTTTCACCTACAGACGGCATATCTACTAACACATATTGAGCTGATTTTACATTAGCTGTAATAAATTTATAAAAATCGTCAGCTGTTTCATCATATACAAAGCTTTTTATATTTGAAGTGTCATCAACAAATGCCACAAGAATAAGTCCGGTACCTAAGCCCTTAAGTGCCTTAATATTATTTCCTTTGTAATCATAGTCTACGATTTCATAGCCCTCCGGCAGGGTCATTTCGTTGTTATAATCTGTGATAGTATATGTTTTATTGCCAATAGTAACCTTTTTATTTGAAGTATTTTGGTCACCACCTGTAGTTTCATCCGGATTTTTACTTTCAGTCTGGGATTCTGACTCAGTTTCCCTTTCAGCCTTTGTAACAGCTATAACATAGGTCTTTGTACTTCCGTCCTGTGCCTTTACTGTAATATTAATATTATTATTTCCTACTACAAGCTCTGGATTATTAAGACTTACTGTACTTGTTCCACTATTTGCATTGGCTGTTATAGCAAGCTTCTTTGCATTGCCGTCAACATTTAAGTAATATTGTGTAGTATCCTTGTTGAAAGCTGGCCAGAACCAGCCATTAGTTGTATTTCCATTTTCATCCTCAACATATACTGTTAAATCCTTTAAATTGTTGTCAGCAGAAACTGGTGCTTCACTGGTTGCTGTAATAACACCTGTAGATGCTACTAAATTCATTTTTACAACATCATTATCATATACTGAGCTGTCTGCTGTTAAATATACATTATGACTTCCAGCCTCTTTTGCCTTAAAAACAAGCGTTGCTGTCACATTTTTGCTTGAACAGGTATCGCTGTATAAAGTAATTCTTCCATTTCCACCATTAACACTAGCAATATTAGAGCTTCCTGAAACAAAATCCAGCTTAGAGGCGTCATATTGAATATGCACATCAAATCCAAAGATTTCAATGTTTGAAGAAAGATTAACTGTTAGTGTTACATTTTCTCCTATAACTGCATTAGCACTACTAATAGATCCACTAACATTTGCTGCATAAGCTATAGTCTTATATGCAGCAATAAAAATCATTGAAAATAAAATCACCATTAAGGCTCTACTAACTTTTTTTTGTTTCATTGATATTTTCCTCTCGAATTTCTAACATATTTTATTGCTGATTAATAGTTCTCTGTCCTAAATTGTATTTTCTAAGAATCAATGCGTCCTTTATATTAACTCCGTCATTGCCTCGGTCTACATCTCCTGCAAGTAAATATACACCTTCAAGCTTTCTTTCACCTAAATTGTGTTTTCTAATAAAAAGTGCATCCTTTATGTTAATTATTCCATCTCCGTCCACATCTCCGTATAAAACAAATGTATATTCAAATACCTTCTTTCCATTTAAGTCAACTATTACAGCCTTATCCCCGGTTCCAACAACACCAGATTTTTTTTCATTGTTGTTTTTATCTCTTATCTCAAGTGTTCCATTTTTTACACTAAACTTCTTTTTTACAGCTTCAATGCTCATATTTACTGACAAGCCTCTGATAGTCTTAGTGCTATCATCCTTTGGAAGTGAAATTGAATAAGCAGCTTCTGGTGTAGTTCCTTCTTCTCTAATAATATTTATAGTGTATTTGCGGACTGCACCATTCTGGGCAGTTACCACTATTTCTACCTTATTGTTACCAATGCTAAGGTTTTTGTTGCCAGTACCCTTTAGGGAAGCTCTGCTGTCATATGTACTTGCACTTACATTTACAGTCTTTGTACTGTTCGGAACTGTTACTGTAAAGCTTGTAGTATCAATAGGCTTTGACGGATTAAAGGTTGGTGTAAGTGCAGCATTTGACACACTAAGCGTCTTTAGTGCATTATTTGGACTTCCGTCACCTGTAGGTATAGGACAGGCTGTAGCTGGCATATTCTTATATACAGGAATAATAAACTCCAAGCTCAGATTTTTTTTCATTTCGTCTGTATAGCCCTCAGCAACTCTTGCCCCTTCAATCTTAGCAGCCAGTACATGTGTCATATACTGATGATAATAAGGTGATACTAAATCAAATTTTCTGTAGTATGTAGTGTTTTGTCCTCGATTAACATAATCATTACCCAGCTTCATAGCCCCACCAACTATAGCCTTATATCTTGTATTCCACGGCCTAAGCGTGGTAGCATCTGTTTTCATTGCAAAAATAAGACCATTTTCAATAGCTGACTTTCCATTAGATACATAGGCATTCCAGTTGTAGTAATTGTAATAGCTCTCATAGCCTGCAACTGTTCCGGAAATAATTGCTGATGGATTTGTCGTTCCTATTTCCAATCTAATGCTTGAAGCTAAGTGGAATGGACTAACGCCAGATTTTTCAGCAGCCTCCATTAATGCTGTGCTGTAGGTCATATTATTTTCAATTTTGCCGTTTCCCATAAAGGTTCCGGTAATAATCTTCTTTACACCGTCCTCATTTTGCCATAGACTATTATATTTTAAGGTTTCAAACTGAAAAATATATTTTTCATCAAGGAAGTTTCTAGGATCAAGACAATATGCTATTAAATCACTTGATGCCTGTACCCATCCATCTCCATCATAGCCTGTCCATTTTCCTGTGGTCCAGTTATAGGCTTCTCCAACAGTTGACTTATAAGAGCTTATCTGCTCATTTCCTATAAGGCTTCTGCCTATTAAATTTTCAGCCTTTAAAACTTCCTTCCAGGTGTATTTTACATTATCTGCCTTAAATATCCAGTTTGGATATTTTTCGTGAAGCTTTCTAAGTGCCGGCTTGTAACTTTCCGGGAAGCCCTGCTCATTTAAGTATTCTTCAAAATCTGCATCTGATGTATATATCTTTTCTATATACATACTATGACAAAAGCCTTCTATAGTCTTATCTCCACTGTCAAATCTGATCTTGTACCACAAGCTTCCGTCAGAGGCGTACTTTTCCCCTATAACAGTAACAGTTGTTCCATTTTGCAAGGAAGCAATAACACCTGTTCCACTTGTGCCTGCATCATTTCTTACATTTAAAGAGGAGCCTGACACACCTACAACAACTGCCTGTTTTTCATCATATCCATATGCACTTGTATCATTTGTAAAAAAGCCAATTAACATTGATATAATTAGCATATAACAAATGTAACTGGCTTTTTTCTTTGAAAACTTACACTTCATCGATTGCCTTTCCTATATCGTTTCGCATATATTTGTTTTCAAATTCAATTAACTTTGTAGCTTCGTAAGCATTAGCCCTTGCTGCCTTCAGATTTTCACCCTTTGCAACAACACCAAGCACTCTGCCACCGTTTGTCACTATGTCATCACCTGATAGCTTTGTACCAGCGTGGAAAACATAATATCCTTCTTTATCCTTGAACTTCTCAAGTCCTGAAATTTTAAAGCCCTTTTCGTAATGAACCGGATAACCGTCAGAAGCAAGAACAACACATACTGCTGCATTATCCTCGAACTCTAAATCGATTTTATCTAAGGTTCCATCTATACAAGCTTCAAAAACCTCAACTATGTCATTCTTCATTCTAGGAAGAACAACCTGAGTTTCAGGATCTCCAAATCTTGCGTTATATTCTAATACCTTTGGTCCTTCGTCTGTAAGCATTAATCCGAAGAATATAATGCCCTTAAATTCTCTGCCTTCTGCCTTCATAGCATCTACAGTTTTTTGATAAATGTATTTGTGGCAGAACTCATCTACCTCTTTTGTATAAAATGGACTAGGAGAGAATGTTCCCATTCCACCAGTATTTAATCCCTGATCTCCGTCCTTTGCACGCTTATGATCCTGTGCTGAGGTCATAATCTTTATAGTATTTCCGTCTACGAAGGAAAGCACTGATACCTCTCTGCCTGTCATAAACTCTTCTACAACAATAGTATTTCCTGCTGCACCAAACTGCTTGTCTACCATTAATTCTTTAACACCAGCAACAGCCTCCTCCTTTGTATTACAAATAAGAACGCCTTTTCCAAGTGCCAATCCATCTGCCTTTAAAACGACAGGATACTTAGATGTTTCCAGGTATTCCAATGCCTTATCGGGAGAATCAAAGGTTTCATATGCAGCTGTAGGAATATTGTATTTCTTCATTAAATCCTTTGAAAATGCCTTTGAGCCTTCAAGTATAGCTGCATTTTTTCTAGGTCCGAACACTCTAAGACCTTCCTTTTCAAAAGCATCTACAACACCACCTACAAGGGGGTCGTCCATTCCGATAATAGTTAAATCAATAGTGTTTTCCTTAGCAAATGCTACTAACTTATCAAACTCCATTGCACCTATGTTTACACATTCAGCAATCTGGCCAATACCAGCATTTCCTGGTGCACAATATATTTTATCAACCTTTTTGCTTTGTGCAACCTTCCAAGCTATCGTATGTTCTCTTCCACCGCTTCCAACTATTAAAACTTTCATGGCAACCTCCATATGTATATGTAAATGATGTTATTTTTTTATTATGACCTTGTTATCTGCTATCTCTACTTTTCCATTTGCAATACAATCTATTGCTTTAGGCATAATTACCCATTCAGCCTGCTCCATTACTCTTTGCTGTAATGACTTTGGTGTATCGTCTGGTAATACCTCTACAGTTTTCTGGAAAATAATAGGACCTGTATCGGTACCCTCATCTACAAAATGAACTGTGGCTCCTGTTACCTTCACACCTCTTTCCAATGCTTTTTCATGAACCTTAAGTCCGTAAAAGCCTGTTCCACAAAAGGCCGGAATCAGTGATGGGTGAATATTGATTATTCTGCCTGTATATTTCTTTATAAGTGCCTCTGGTAAAACCACTAAACAGCCTGCAAGTACAATTAAATCTAAATTGTAGCTATCAAGAGCTTGGATTAATGCTGCATTAAAATCCTCCCTTGTGTCATAATCCTTTGGTGACACACAAAGGCTGTCAATACCATGGTTTTTGGCTCTTTCTAGTGCGTACGCATTTTTGTTATTACTAATAACAACCTCTATTTCAGTGTTTGTTATGGAGCCATTTTCAATGCCATCTATTATAGCCTGAAGATTTGTACCTCCACCTGAAACCAATACACCTACTCTTAGCATAATGTTACTCCCTTTTCGCCTGCTTCAACCTGTCCTAAAACATAAGCCTTTTCGCCTGCAGCTTCTAATGCCTTTATTGTAGCTTCCTTATCGTCAGGGGCAACAGCAAGTACCATGCCGATACCCATATTAAAGGTGTTGTACATCATTTCTTCAGCAATGTCGCCGTCCTTCATAAGCATTGTAAAGATAGGTGGCACTTCGTAGCTATCCTTTTTTACTACTGCTCTTACACCATCTGGTAACATTCTTGGAATATTTTCATAGAAGCCACCACCTGTAATATGGCTGCAGCCCTTAATTGTAACGCCAGCTTCTTTAACTGATTTAAGAGCCTTTACATATATTCTGGTAGGAACGATTAATGCCTCGCCAAGAGTTGTTCCAAGAGAATCGTAATATGTATTTAAAGCTTCCTCTGTCATCTTAAATACTTTTCTGACTAATGAGAAACCGTTGCTGTGTACACCACTTGATGCAATACCAATAAGTGTATCACCTGGCTTAATATTTTCGCCTGTAATTAAATCCTTTTTGTCTACAACGCCTACTGCAAAACCTGCGAGATCGTATTCGTCCTGTGGCATTAAGCCTGGATGTTCTGCTGTTTCACCACCAATAAGTGCACAGCCAGACTGCTTACAGCCTTCTGCTACACCACTAACGATAGTAGCAATCTTTTCTGGATAATTCTTTCCGCAAGCAATATAGTCAAGGAAGAATAATGGCTCACCACCTGCACATACAACATCATTTACACACATAGCAACTGCATCAATTCCTATTGTGTCATGCTTGTCTAATATAAAAGCAAGCTTTACCTTTGTTCCACAGCCGTCTGTACCAGATAAAAGAATTGGTTCTTCCATTTCCTTTATTTTTTCTAAAGAAAACGCACCGGAAAATCCACCAAGTCCACCTAATACCTCTGGTCGCATTGTTCCCTTTACAGCGCTTTTCATAAGCTCTACTGACTTGTAGCCTGCTTCAATATCAACACCTGAGTTTTTGTAATCCATTTTCATATTTCCTTTCATTTATGGAAGTATTGTTAATAACTGCTTCCTTTTTATTTAAGTCACCTTATACTTTTAATATAAAGCATAATGTAACAGATTATAGATTAGGACAAATTATATCCGGTAATACTACTTTGTATAATTTTTATGTCCAACCTCTTCTAACTTTTTAGCCTTAGCTACAACAGCATCTTTCATGCCTTCTTTATATTTTTTAAGCTTTTCTAAAAGCTCACTATCATTTGTAGCTAAAATCTTAGCAGCAAGAAGTCCTGCATTTAAGCCTCCGTTAATAGCTACTGTAGCTACCGGAATACCTGAAGGCATCTGAACTATAGAGTAAAGAGAATCAACACCACCAAGTGCTTTTGTGTAAATAGGTACTCCAATTACTGGCATTGGGAATATAGCTGCTGCCATACCAGGCAAATGAGCTGCTCCACCAGCACCTGCAATAATAACCTTGATTCCTTTTTCTTCTGCTGTAGTTGCATAATCATAAAAAATATCTGGCATTCTGTGTGCTGAAATAATAGTCATTTCATAATCAATACCTAATTCTTCAAGAATATCCGCAGCCTTTCCCATAATATCAAGATCTGAGTCACTACCCATTATAATACCAACTTTAGCCATGTTCGTATCTCCTTTTATTTTTGTATTATAAATTGTATAAAGTAATAAGTTTGTATAATCACCCTGTACTTACATAAGTCCGTGGCAATCTATATCTGCCAACCTTTACATAATAATATACAACTATATATTTTACTTTATCTGCTACCTCTAGTCAATGAATACCTTAATTATTTTCAAATGGCACATTCAGTTCCTCGGTACCTTCTAGTACAAATCTACCATTCTTAATAATACATATCTTAGTTCCATCACTTCTTACAGCAGATATTTCGCCAATCTCATCATAAGGAATCGTAATATCTGTATGTATACCAAAATATGCCTTATCAGGATTTTCATTTCTAAGAGCACTTACTTCGTTTTCCCTTGCAATAATAGCCTTTCCGTCTGGATTGTAGGTCATATTATCCTCTTCAAAGGAATAACAGGTATCTCCTACAGCAAAATGAGGTCCCATTTTTTCTACAATAAGAATTGGTAATTTATATACTATATTGTATTTATTTGCCATTACATAGGCTGTTGTATTAGTGCCTATGGCAAATTCGCCTATTGGAAGTGTTTCTCTGTTGTTTAACAGATTTTCCCTTACAAAATCTACTGACTGCTTTTCATCAGTATAATTTGAGCAGGTATATTCCTTAATCATACCGTCCTCAAATTTAATTGTAAGATTTTTGTATTCTAATCCGTTAAGGTAAACCCTGCTTACATTTAAAATACCATTTGTGCCTGCAAGCTTTGGTGATGTAAATACCTCTCCTACCGGAATATTTACATCAGCTACACAGTTTTCAAATAAGGTTTCCTTTTCCTTATCCTTTAGTGCTGCTAACTGTACTGTCATATCTGTTGTATTTTCGTTTTTGCCTTTAACAATAACAGATGTGGCAGTATCTAAGGTGTCTATAATTGTCTGCTGTATTTTTGTATATAACTTTTCATCTAAGGTATTAATGCGAATAGTTTCATCAAAAATACTTTCAAAATCCCTGCCGATTTCTGGTATAGGATAAGCTATTATAGTAAAGCTGGTTTCATCACCCTTAATATATTCATAATAGGTTTGAACATAAGCATTACTAAAGGAAGCATTAAGCTTTTTTTGCTTATCATCCAATTTTATGGCATATATATTATTTTCCGGTGTAAATGGATTTTCTCCAAAAGCTTCAATAACAGCCGGACCTGCCTTTAGTGCTGCCTCTTTTTTGTATTTTTCAAAAGTAACCTTGGCTACAGCCAGTTTTCTGTCACAATATGCCTTATCCAAGAAAAGTCCTTCGTCAAACTTATGGTCATATTCATATTGTTTATTAAAAGATGTTCCAGAAATTGCTGCCGGTCTCAGTATTGTCTTTAAGCCCAGCTCTTTAAAATTGGAAATTGCCTGTTTTACAACCTTTTCAAAGCCCATAGGATACCTGATTTCAACTCTGTCCTTTATAGACATATCCTTTCCTGCAAGGTCGAAGCCTCTCTTAAAGCCTTCTGTAAAGGTATCTGCCATACTTTCTATTTTTTCGTATGGCAAAGAATTTATATATTGTACCAAACTGATTTCATTATCTGATACATATTTCCCATAGTAATATAGGTAATTAATGTCCTCAAGATTTTCCTCCATTATAAGCCTATAATAGAAGTTCATATCTAAATCTAACTGTGACCTGATTGCATCCTCGTAAAATACATCTGTATAATCACTTTCAAACCAATATATAGCCTCTTTAACTTCCTTTTCAGATATTTCTTCACCTTCAAAAATATTGTATAGTTCAATAAAAAGCTCCATATATATGGTTACCTCTTTAACTCTGTAGGTAACAGCGTAAGGAATCATATTTCGGATTTTTGCATACAAATAGCACAAATATTTTGCATATTCATTATCAAAATACTGATTACAATATTTTGGATTAGTATAGCTGGTCTGGTAATTTTGTGTATTTACATCAGCATACAGTCTTTCATTTAAAGCAGCAAGCTCTTTTATGCTTAAGCTTCTAATTCCGTCAAACTCTGATAATTTAAGTAATTTGCATACCTCTAAAATAAATTTTGAACCTTTATGGAAAAAGTCCTGATATTTATCTGGTACACTTTTTTCTATTTGTATCTGTTCTATTCTTTCTACTGCAAGCTGAAATTTCTCCATTGCCTCAGCATTATCCTGCATAAATAAATCTCTATAACTCATTTCAAATTCCTTTTACTTCACTTTATTAAATTTTATAACCCTATAAGAACAATAGCACCCATTCCAATAAGAATAACTGCACAGCCAATAGTACCTATCCACGGAAAAAGCAGGAATACCTCGTCCTCTTTAAAGCTTTTTATACCCACTATAAATCCAATAAGTGCTACAATAAGTGCTGCCATACCTAACGCTCCTACTGTCATATTGGCGTTTCCATGCTTATTAAAGGACATATAAACTCCCACCACCATAAATACAAGAGAAAACAAAAACAATCCAGAGGCGATTAAACCGCCTTTGGAATGTTTCTTGTCTGTAAATTTATATTTTTTTCTAAAAAAGATACTCATATATTCACCTAAAATAAAATCTTAGATTTTCCCTTTAATAGCTTTGCTCCTGTAACTATAGTAAGGACACCGATTGTTACACCTGCAATAATCGAAAGAATGCCCAATACTATAGAAAAACCACCTGTTCTTTTCACTAACTTATATGTCTTTTCTTCCATAAAAATATCCTCCTATTTTACTCCATATATGTCATAGTAAGCATCTATTTTTTCCTTCATGTCGTCATCAATAATAATCTGTCCATTGATTTCTCTATTGTATAAATGCTCAATAACCTCTGCCATAGTAACAATAGCAGTTGTTTCCATACCATAATTTTCTTTAAGCTCTGTAAGTGCGCTCTTGTCTGTTTTTCCTTTTTCCATTCTGTCTACAGAAATAACAAGACCAATAATATTCTTTCCACCCTGAGCCTGTACAATCGGTAAGGTTTCATCAATAGACTTGCCTGATGTTGTAACATCTTCAATAAATACTATTCTATCATCTTCATTAATAGGGCTTCCAAGAAGAATACCTTTATCTCCATGGTCCTTTTCCTCTTTACGATTTGAGCAATATCTAATGTCTGCTCCATATAATCTGTTAATAGCCATTGTTGTAGCTACTGTAAGAGGAATTCCCTTATAAGCTGGTCCAAATAATACATCAAAATCAACTCCATATTTGTCATTGATTGCTTTTGCATAGTATTCGCCAAGTTTATTTAACTGTGCACCAGTTCTGTAAAAACCAGTGTTTATAAAAAATGGGGTCTTTCTTCCACTTTTAGTTACGAAATCTCCAAACTTTAAAACTCCACAATCAACCATAAATTCTATGAATTCTTTTTTGTACTGCTCCATTTTTAATCCTCCTAAATTCAAGTTTTATAATAAGCCTTATGAACTCAAACTCAAAATATTTTTTTCATTCTATCATAAATGGATAAACTAATCAATTATTTTACAATGCCTACAAGGGAATTAATGTCTGAAACCTTATGCTGCTTCATATAAGCTTCTATTCCTGCTAATACATCTAAGGTTGCATTTACATTCATAAAATTTGCTGTTCCAACTGATACTGCCGTAGCACCTGCAAGGATAAACTCCATTGCGTCCTCTCCGTTTGTAATACCACCCATTCCGATTATTGGCAATTTAATTGCGTTTGCAACCTGATATACCATTCTTACTGCAACAGGCTTTACTGCCGGACCTGACATACCTCCGGTTTTGTTTGCAAGAGCGAAGGTCTGCTTATGAATATCTATTTTCATACCGGTAAGTGTATTAATAAGGGAAACGGCGTCAGCTCCTGCTGCCTCAACAGCCTTTGCCATTTCTGTAATATCAGTTACATTTGGACTAAGCTTCATAATAACTGGCTGCTTTGCATATTTTTTTATTTCCTTTGTAATATCGAAGGCAGCTTTTGGATTTTGACCAAAGGCAATGCCACCCTCCTTTACATTTGGACAGGAAATGTTAATCTCTAGCATATCTACAGGCTCATTGCCAAGTCTTTCCACAACCTCGACATAATCCTCAGTGGACTTTCCACATACATTTACAATAATTTTAGTATCATATTTTTTAAGGAATGGTATATCTCTTTTGCAAAATACATCTATTCCCGGATTTTGTAAGCCTATTGCGTTTAACATACCACCATAGGTTTCTGCAACTCTAGGTGTAGGATTTCCCTGCCAAGGAACATTTGCCACACCCTTGGTAACAACTGCTCCCAGTTTGTTTAAATCTACAAACTCACTAAATTCCATACCTGAACCAAAGGTTCCAGAAGCTTCCATAACTGGGTTTTTAAAATCCACTCCTGCAATATTCACGCCTAAATTCATTATAATGTAACCTCCTGGCAATAAAATACTGGACCATCCTTACACACTCTTTTGTTGTGAACCTGAGAATGTGAATCAATATCCTTACTTTGACAAACACACGCTAAGCACGCACCAATTCCACACGCCATTCTTTCTTCGAGTGAAATTTCACAGATAATATCATTAGCAATAGCATATTCCTTTACAGCTCTGAGCATCGGTGTAGGACCACATGAATATATTATATCTGCTTTAACATTGTTTGCCTTAATAGCGTCAATAACATTTCCCTTTGTTCCAACACTTCCATCCTCTGTCGCAACTATTACCTCACTATACTTAGAAAGCTCGTCCTTAAGGAATAATTCATTATTTCTATATCCTATCGCCGAATATACCTTTACGCCCATTTTATTAAGTACCTTTGCTGTTTCAAGCATAGGTGGAATACCAATACCGCCTGCAATAAGTAAGGCTGTCTTTTCGTGAAGCATAAAGCCATTGCCTAAAGGTCCTACAACCTTTACTTTATCCGCAGTTGTGAGGCTTTTGAACTCATCAGTACCCTTTCCAACCACTCTGTATACTATTCTAAGAGTGCCTTCCTCTTTGTTAATTTCACATATACTTATAGGTCTTGGAAGAATCCTTGAACCATCATTACAGTATATTGATAAAAACTGACCCGGAGCTGCTTCCTTAGCCATATTGTCACTTTTTAGCCACATACTGTATATGCCTGTTGCAATTTTTTCCTGACTTACAACTTCTACTATTTCTTGGAATTTCATAGCTGCTCCTTATCTAATTGCTTCTGTAATATCTTTAATCATAAATTCAACTGCTGCTCTGGAAGCATCTGCAAAGTTTTCCTCACCATATTTGCTGTATGCCTCCTGCTTGTAGGCACATATTATTCCTCTTGATGAATTTACAATAGCACCTAAACCGTCTTCATTAAAATATGGAGCTAAATCACCAGCCTTGCCACCCTGTGCACCATAGCCCGGAACAAGAATGTATGCTTTTGGCATAACCTTTCTTAAAACCTTTCCCATTTCTGGATATGTAGCTCCTACTACTGCACCTACATAGCTGTACTTATCACCCATATGCTCCTCGCCCCATTTTGCAACCTGCTCACCAACGATTTCATATAATGGTCTGCCATCTACTAATCTATCCTGAAATTCTCCACTAGACTTATTTGAGGTTTTAACAAGTACGAAAATACCCTTGTTTTCTTCCTTACATACATCAATAAATGGCTTTACACCGTCAGAGCCAAGATAAGGGTTTACTGTAACAAAATCCTCATCAAAGGCTTTGCATACATTATTGCCAACCTTTACACTTCCTAAGTGTCCTACTGCATATGCTGTAGAGGTTGAGCCAATATCGCCTCTTTTTATATCACCTATTACTACAATGTCTTTTGATTTTGCGTAATCTACTGTCTTTTTAAATGCCTTAAGTCCTTCGATGCCAAACTGCTCATACATTGCAATCTGTGGCTTAATAGCCGGAATAATATCATAGGTTGCATCAAGAATTGCCTTGTTAAACTGCCAAATTGCCTCTCCTGCACCCTCTAGGGTTTCTCCAAATTCATCAAAGGCTTTCTTTTGAATATGCTTTGGAACATAATCTAACATAGGGTCTAAACCTACTACTACAGGTGCGTTAAGTTTCTGGATTTTTTCTACTAATTTGTTAATCATATAGCTTGTCCTCTTTCATATTATATTTTGTATACTGTTTTTCCACTAACAATAGTTCTTACAACCATGCCCTTAGCCTTATATCCATTAAACGGAGTATTCTTGCCCTTTGACACAAAGTCCTCTGTATTAACTGTGTATTCCTTTTCCGGGTCAATAATAGTAATATCAGCTATTGCTCCAACATTTAAGGTGCCTTTATCTATACCTAAAACCTTTGCAGGGTTGTAGCTCATCTTTGCAGCCATCTGCATATAATTTATTATTCCTGTATGAACAAGCTCTGTCATAGTAAGTGCAACTGCTGTTTCACTGCCTACAATACCAAAAGGAGCTTTATCTATGCTTCTTGACTTTTCTTCAGCACTATGTGGTGCGTGGTCTGTAGATATTACATCAAAAACATCATTTTTAAGACCAGCTCTAAGTGCCTCTAAATCCTTTTTGCTTCTAACTGGTGGATTCATTTTGTAATTTGCATCATTGGCTGTTATGTCGTCCTCACATAAGGTAAAGTGATGTGGGCAGACCTCAGCAGTAACTAAAAGTCCTTCCTCCTTAGCCTCACGCACCATTCTTTCACTATCAACTGTAGAGCAATGGCATAAATGCAGCCTTGCACCAGTTTCCTTGGCTATAAGAATATCTCTTGCAGCTATTACATCCTCAACAGCATTAGAAATACCCTTTACCCCTAACTCCTCTGCCTTTTTTCCCATATTAAGTGCTCCACCACATACCATATTTATATCCTCACAATGTGCCATAACCGGAATGTTAAGCTCCTTTGCAAGTTTCATAGCCTCTCTGTATATTCCAGAATTCATAACTGACTTTCCGTCCTCGCTAATAGCGCATATCCCCTCCTGCTTCATTCCCCTAATGTCACTAAGCTCTTTTCCTGCCTGCTCCTTAGTAACTGCCCCAACAATTAAAACATTAATCGGTGAAACCTCTTTTGCCTTTTCCTTTATGTATTTAACTGTTTCCACAGAATCTACTGCAGGCTTAGTATTAGGCATTGCACAAATAGATGTATAACCACCCTTTGCTGCTGCCTTTGAGCCTGTTTCAATAGTTTCCTTATACTCAAAGCCCGGCTCTCTTAAATGAACATGCAAATCAATAAGTCCCGGCATTACAAGCAGCCCGTCTGCGTTAATAACCTCATCAAAGCTTCCTTCTATGTTCTTATCACATTTTGTGATAATTCCATTTTCTACTAGAAGGTCACAAATCTCGTCCTGATTTTTTGCAGGATTTATAACTCTTCCTGACTTTATTAAAGTTGTCATAGCTTATCCTCTCAATAAACATAATTTGTAAGTAATTGTCACAAGTATAAATTACGCTTGTGCTTGCACAAATAAGTATTCTTCACTTTTGACATTATCTTTTATTATAGTTTTTATATGGCTTTTTTTCAATAGAAAAATCCAACTCAATATTTTCCCAAAAAAATATTGACATCAAAACACTATTATGCTAAAATACCCCTTGTTCGACACAGTCGGTACACAATGCGCGAGTGGCTCAGCGGTGGAGCACCTCCTTGCCAAGGAGGGGGTCGCGGGTTCGATCCCCGTCTCGCGCTTTTTTGTTGCAAAAAACAGGTATTTTTTAATACCTGTTTTTATTTTTGTACTATTTATATACAATTTTTACACATTAAAAAGAAATGTTTTTTATCACACCTTGTAATAAAAAACATTTCTTTTTGCATATAGCTCTAATATTATAATGCAGTAATTACTCCATCTTTACATGATTACCCTGCTCCTCTATCATATATCTTATCTGCTGCATTCTGCAATCCATATCACTTATAGTATCTGCACATTCCTTAAGCTCTGCCACAATAATATCCTGATTATCAATATTTTTCTTGTAACGAAGCTTGTGGTCTAGGCTTGCCCAAAAGTCCATAGCAATAGTTCTAAACTGAACCTCTACCTTTATATGTTCCTTGCCCGCTGACAAAAAGATAGGTATATCAAGTATTAAATGAAGGCTTCTATATCCATTAGGCTTTGGATTTTTTATATAATCCTTTTTTTCTACTAAAATAATGTCGTCCTGATTAATTAACTGGTCTGCTAAAGTATAAATATCATCAACAAAGGAGCAGATAACTCTGATACCTGCCACATCGGTAAGATTTTCCCTTATGCTGTCAACAGATACCTCATAGCCTCTTCTGATTAGCTTTTCATAAATGCTTTCTGGAGATTTAATTCTGGATTTTATTGACTCAAAGGGATTTCTTGCAAATCTTACTGAATACTCTTCATTTAAAACATTTAGCTTTGTTTCAATTTCTCTGACTGCACATCTATACTGCATCATAAGATTAATAAAAGGTTCTACCTCCTTGAATATTCTTGATACACTGATTTCTCGTAACTCTTCATCTGTTTTCTTCATTTTTCTACCTCTATTCTGATTTTTAATTGTTTTTGTAATAGTCAACAACCAACTGTGTTCTATCCCTCATTTGTAGTTTTTCCAATATATTGCTTAAATAATTTCTAACTGTTCCTTCCGATAAAAATAATTCATTTGCTATTTCTTTATTATTCATACCTTCTGCAACAAGTGTAATTATCTCGTATTCCTTCTGGGTTATTCCTTTATTTTCATAATACCCATATGTATTTTTCTTTCTATTAACAACAGGTATTTTTTCAACTATATTTCCTCCAAAAACACTCTGTCCTGAAAACACTGCCTTTAAGGCTGGAATAATTCCCTCAAAATCCTGTTTAAGTATATATCCCTTTGCTCCACAGCTAATTGCTGAGATTACATATTCATCATCAGAAAATGTTGTAAGGAATAATATTTTTGCATTTTCATATTTTTCTATTATTTTAGTTGCTGCCTCAATGCCTGTTAAGCCATTCATTCTTATATCTGACAGTAAAATATCCGGCTGGTATTTTTCATATAGGCTTATTGCGTCCTCTCCACTTTTTCCAACTCCAACCACCTCAATACCACTGGTTTCGATAATAGTTTTTAAGGACATTAAAACAATATCATCATCATCTACAATAACTATTTGCATAGTTTATACCTCCTTAGGCACAGAAATAAATATCCTAAATCCGTTTTCAATAGAAAAATTAATAATTCCTGACAAACCCTTAACTCTTTCTTCCATATTGGTTAATCCTATGCCTTCATTTATTTCCTTAATATAATTTTCACTATTTGGGGATACTTTGCCGTTATCCTCTATAAGAAGCTGATAATTTCTTTCCAGCTCTCTCATAATAATCACAACACTGTCACCATTTGAGTGCTTTACAATATTAGTAACTGCCTCTTTTAAAATAGTAATAAAAACATATTTAATATTTTTATCTGCATTTTCCGATACATCATATTCAAAATCTATTTTAAAATTCTTTAGTTCCTCTAATATAGCCTCTGTGGCAATTTTTAAATCAAAGCTGTCCTTATGCAAATCGTGAACGCTTTCTCTGATGCTGTTCATTGCCTCATCTAAGGTATCCTTTATTGGCAATAATTGTTTTTCTACTGGTGTACCTTTATTTATGGCAATACACGCACCTACCTGTAATATTGAACGGGACAATAAGTGTCCTACATTGTCATGTATTTCTCTGGCGATTCTGTTTCTTTCGCTTAATGTAGCTATATGTATCTGATTTTCCTGATTATCTAACAAATATTTATTTCTTATGCTCAGACTATTGTTCCTTTCCGCGCTATCATCCCTGACAGTCTGTAGCTCCAGACTTTTATCTAAAAGCCTTCTTGTTTTAACAGCCATTATTATAGAAATAAAATATGACAAAATTATGTAATAAATATAAAATAGCTCTTTATTTTTTAACAAAAATATATTTAATATACCAATTAATGTAATTACTGATATAAACTGTTCTTTATTTTTTTTAGCTTTAAACAGGCTGCTATATATTACAAGTCCCATAAAACACTGCATATTCCAGCAAGGTACCACAATAAAGCAGACGCCCAGACTAAAAATCCACTGAGCCTTACTGTATACGGAATTGTCCAAAATATACAATATACAAAGCATAAGGCCGCTAAGTAATATACAAACTACAAGCTTTGCATCTATTGTGGCATTTTCCATTATAAGCCCATTAATGCCTATAGCCCATATTATTATTCTATCTATAAGTGTAAGCATTTTATTCACCATTTACGAACATTTTATTTGCCTTATTTATTATACTAAATATTTATCTAAAATAACATACCTAAAATGCTTATTATGAACTAATTTATACTATTTTAAGATTTATATTTTTCATTTAACTGGCTTTTCAGGATAAATGTGACAAATGTCATTTAAACTAATGTAATTTTTCACTTTCACTATTTTCTAAATCTAGTAAACTAATATTAGAAAATAATTTTACATATATATAGGAGGATTTATATGAGTGAACCAATTATAAAAATAGAGCAGCTTGTAAAACGCTACAAAGAATTAATTGCATTAGACCATTTTAATCTTGAAATTAACGAAGGTGAAATTTTCGGACTTTTAGGTCCTAATGGTTCTGGAAAAACCACAACCATTAATTGTATCTTATCCCTTCTTACTCACGACAAGGGTTCTATTAAGGTTTTTGGCAAAGAAATGAAGCCTGACTGCTATGATATAAAAGCCAGAATCGGCGTGGTAATGCAAAATGTTGCTGTTTTTGACAATTTAACTGTATATGAAAATATTGACTACTTCTGTGGTTTATATATTAAAGACAAGGCTACCAGAAAACAGTATGTAGAAGAGGCTATAGAATTTGTAGACTTAAAACAATTTGAAAAGTTTTATCCTAAAAAGCTTTCCGGAGGACTTCTTAGGCGATTAAATATTGCCTGTGGCATTGCTCACAAGCCATCACTTATATTTATGGATGAGCCTACTGTTGCTGTTGACCCTCAAAGCAGAAATAAAATTCTTGAGGGCATTATAGACTTGAATAAAAAGGGAGCGACCATTGTTTACACCTCTCATTATATGGAGGAGGTTGAACAAATCTGTACCAGAATTGCCATTATGGATAAGGGCAAAAACATTGCCTTAGGAACTAAGGAGGAATTATTAGGTCTTATAAAAAATAGTGAAACTATTTCTATCGAAGTGCTAAATCTGGATAATTCACACCTTGAAAAGCTTAAAGAGCTTCCTCAATTATATAAGGCTGACTACACCAACAATAAGCTTAAGCTTTACTATTCTGGTGGTAAGCATAATCTTGTACAGGTTTTGGACTACTTTAAAAAAGCAAATATAGACATTGGCAGAATTTACTCTGAGCTTCCAACTCTTAATGATGTATTTCTTGAAATTACAGGTAAAGAATTGCGTGATTAAGCTGCTACTATTAATTAAATGTCAACTATTTTAGGAGGTACATATGTTTTCACATATTTTTAAATATTCCTTAAAGGTTAATTTCCGTACTAAGGAAACTCTTTTTTGGACTTACCTTTTTCCAATATTGCTAGGCACCTGCTTTTTTGCCGTATTTAGCAATATTACAGCTAAAACCGAAAACTTTTCTACGCTAAAGGTTGCAGTTGTTCTGGAAGGAACAAATGAGGACCAATACTTTAAAAGTATGGCTGATTTTTTAGCTGCAAGCGAAACACCTCTAATCGCTCCAGAATATGTAACTGAAAGTAAAGCTATTAATATGCTGGAAAATGAAGAGGTTACTGGAATTATTAATTTAGAAAAGGGTGTTCCAGCTTTAACAATTCTAGGTGACGGAGTAAACGAAAGTATTTTAAAAGAAATTTTAAATAAATATATGCAAATCAGCTATATGCTTCAAAATATTGATTTAACTGACAGTAATGCTTTGCAGGCAATTTTCTCACAAATGTTAAATTCAAGTACTTACATTAAGGAATTAAAGCTTACTGACGGCAGTATGGATATGTTTACAAATTACTATTACTCGCTAATTGCTATGTGCTGTCTGTTTGGCTCCTTTGCCGGAGTTGAATGTGCCAGTTCAGTTAAAGCTAACCTTTCAAAAATTGGTATGCGCAATAGTGTTTCACCTGTAAAAAAGCTTTCCCTTATTTTAGGAAATTTTATACCAGCCTACCTTATACAAGCCCTTGCTGGAATAATTTTAATACTATATCTTCAATTTGTTTTAAAGGTAAATTTAGCTGGAAATATTCCACTTATTATTTTAACCAGTCTTGTCGGTACATTAGTGGGTGTTGGAACAGGTACATTTATTGGCTCAATTCCAAAAATATCAGAAAATGTCAAAATTACCTTAGTTTTAACTTTTTCTCTTGTATCAAGCTTTTTCAGTGGTCTTATGATAGGTGATATAAAATACATGGTGGAAGATAAGCTGCCTGTTTTTGCATTATTAAATCCTGCTACTGCTATTTCAGACGCACTATATTCTTTAAATATTTATGATACCTATACTAAGTTTTTTACTCATTTAATAGTGCTTACTATTTATGGTGTTGTCTTAGTTCTTAGCAGCTACTTTATGACAAGGAGGGAATCTTATGCAAATATTTAAGACATTTTTTAAATTGTCAAAACATTCCATAGGAATAATGATAACCTACACCGTTATTTTTCTTGTATTATTAGAGATAATGGCTTCTAACAGAGGTCCTTCCTCTGTTAGCGAATTTACAGAAAGTTCAATTAATGTAGCAATTTTTGATAATGACCAGTCCCTTCTTAGTACAGGCCTTACCAATTATATAACCAGCAAGCATAATATTGTTAAATTTGATTATTCCTTAGACACTATAAGAGATAAAATGTATAGCCGGGCTGTAGACTATGTGCTTATTATTCCAGAGAATTTTTATGAAAAAACTCTTAATAACGAGGACATTTCCCTAAACTCCTACAAACTTCCAGAATCAGTATCTACGCAATTTGTTGAACTGCAAATTAATAATTTTATTTCTGCATATAGCACATTTTTGGAAACTGAAAAGGATGCTTCTGCTGCTTATGCAAAAACTCTTGAGGCCTTAGAACAGGAGGCAACTGTTTCAATATACAATAATACCTCTGGTTCAACCTCACTTCCTCTTATACATTACTTTTATTTATTCCTGCCATATATTTTAATATCTGTATTAACTATGTGCATAACACCTATATTAATTGCAATGAATAAAGAGGAAATAAAAATCCGAACTCTTTGCAGTAAAATGCCAGCCTTAAAAAGGAATATTTATATTACTCTTTCTTCTTTTAGCATAGGCTTTATAATATTTTTATTCTTTGGAGTATTTTCAATTATAAGATTTCCAAAGGAAATGTTTACTATGGTTGGATTACTAAGATTATTAAACTGTTTTATCTATATGGTAGTTTGTTTAAGTATCTGCTTTATTTTCGGAATAGTATTAAAGAGCAGAAATCTCATTTCTATGGCTTCAACTATTGTAGGTCTTGGAAGCAGCTTTTTAACAGGTGTATTTGTAGACAGATTTTTATTAGCACCTTCTGTTTTAGCTGTTGGAAAGCTACTTCCTACCTATTGGTATGTTGATGTAGAACTGGCTCTTACAGATGGAATTACAGGAAATAAAAATACTATTCTTGCAGGCTATGGAATACAAATATTGTTCGCAGTATTACTTTTTGCTGTGGGGATTGTTTGTAGTAAGTCTACCAAGAAGGAATAAGCAGATTAAGAAAGTATAATTAAATTAAGAATAAAATAAGGGACTTACCCTACAATATGAGTTTTGTGGGGTAAGTCCTATTTTTAAGCAAAAAAATAAGCGCGAGACGGGGATCGAACCCGCGACCCCCTCCTTGGCAAGGAGGTGCTCCACCGCTGAGCCACTCGCGCATTGACATATATCTGTCGAACAGATGATATTCTAACATGATATAATTTTTTTGTCAATATTTTTTTATTAACTATCTGTATCTGTATATTTTCAACTATTTTCTTCGTTTAATTACCCTGTTATTTTGTTATTCCTATCATTTCATTATCAGTCTATTTTCCTCTATATGATTTTTTGTATATTATTACCAATTAACATACATAAAAAATGCTGGTAATATATCTACTTAAGGTTATATTACCAACACCATTTTTAAATTCTAGGAATTAATCCGTCCTTTGGCTTCTCTTTTACATCAAACTTTGGATACTTATTAATTCTTTCAATCTCATAATCTATTTCTTCTTCAAGAAGCTTTATTCCCTCGTCTGCCTTTTTCATTACTCTGGAGCATATGCCAGTTACAATTACGCGCAAGCCAATAGGTATTGCAGGCAAACCAAACAATAATACAGGTGGAAATATATCCCACAGGGATTTTGCTGCCACAGTCATAAAAAATATAATAAACGGTATTAAATACCACATTATTATAAGTAATGGATTCCAATAACCTCTGATTATTTTGTAGGATAATTCAGTAGTATCTTCATCCTCCTTTGACTGTTTAAATTTTCCAACCGCCTCTATGTGTATTATAAAATCATAAATGCAGAATGCTTTTTCACCAAATAAGTGCTGCAGCTGAACATAGGAGCCTTTATAAAAGCCTACCATTCTAGGCTCTCCCAGCATCATACGGCTAGCTGTAGCCTCTTTAAATCTTCTAATTGCATTTTTCTTATCCGTCTTAATAATCTTTTTCATGTCATTTCCTTTCGTTTATGGCACAAGTTCAAACTCATATCCCTTTGCTCTTGCAGCATCAATAAAGTCGCTAAGTATTGCTACTGATGTATTAGATACTGTGTGCAAATATATTATTTCACCATCGTGAATGTTGTCTATCATACTTTGAAGAGAATCTGCTACATCCGGCTGATTATTTATATCATAATCAAAATATGTAAATGAATAAAATACATTTCTAAAGCCTAATTCACTAAGAAGTGCTAATGCTCTTTCGTTCCATATTCCAGAACCAAATCTATAGTAATATGGCTCTACTCCTGTAGCGGCATATATGGTTTCGTATATTTTCTTTGCGTCCTCTAATTGTTTATCTAATGAATATGTTGCCACGCCCTCTGCCGGATGATCCCATCCATGACAGCCTACAACAAAGCCATTATCAACAATCTTTTTACACATATCTGCGTAATTTCTTACATATCCACCATCTACAAAAAATATAGCAGGAACATTTTTCTCTTTTAAAATGTCCATAACCACATCTGTATTAGGCACACCATCATTATAATTTTCATATCCCATTGTAAAGGTTAAATATATCTTTTTAGAATTTTCCTCTCCTATGTAAATGGCATTATATTTTTTACCATATTTTTCTTCAATATTTTCAATTACCTTAGGTCTGTTGTACTCATCTCTGTCACAATCCTTCTGGCTATAGCCTAAGGATATTATCTCAGTATCAAGCCCTACAATACTATCTGGAATAGTAAAATTCTCAAAATGAACTCTATCCTGTGTCACCGCAGGAGTAGTTGGCTGTGTGCTTTCATTTACTGTGTTATTTTTATCATCTATTTTATTTGTACTTTCCTGCTGGACTTTGCCTGTTGTTTCTTTGCCATTATCCTTTTTATTATCACCAATCATATTTACAACAACACATATCAATCCAATAATAAGTACAATAAGCACTGCTAATATTATGTAGCTGCTATAATTTTTTCTCTTTTTTCTTCTTCTCTTATTTGCCATTTCCTACATTTCCTTTCTATAACAAACATTATTTTACCTTGTGTAAATATATTATGCAATTAAAATATTTATTTCTAAGAAAATTTTATAGTTTTTTTATGTATTTTATGATAGTATTGTCTTTGCAATAAATTAAAAAGCGAGGTACATTATGTCAACAGGAAGAAGGCGCCACAGACGCAGAAGACTTACTCTAGAATCACTTACACGAATTGGTTTACTTATTATGATTATACTTATCATAATATTATGTATAGTTCTTATAACAAAATGCAATAACAAAAATGACAATGAGCCTGTTAAGGTTACTACAAATGTTCCACAGACAACTTCACCAACTGATGCCACAACTGAAGTT
Source organism: uncultured Eubacteriales bacterium (assembly GCA_900539455.1). Lineage (GTDB taxonomy): Bacteria > Bacillota > Clostridia > Lachnospirales > Lachnospiraceae > SVEL01. Next base: position 167,008 of record UQCD01000002.1, on the reverse strand, counting down.
CCTAGTACCCCAACCACGGATACCACAAGCTCAACCGATGAAACCACATCTGGTACACCTGCCGCATATGGTGACACAATTACAGATGATGGACAAGTTATAGTTTGTGTTGATGCTGGTCATGGCGGCATGGATGGTGGCTGTGTTGGAGCTGGCGACCGATTAGAAAAAAATGACGCCTTAAGCTTAGCAAAAATGGTACAGGAAGAGCTTGAAGCTTTGGGTGCAAAGGTTATTATGACTAGAAGTGATGACACTTTTATAGAATTAACCAACAGACCTGCCATAGCAAATGATGCCAAAGCAGATGTGTTGCTTTCAATCCATAGAAACAGCTATGAAGCAGATGCTTCTGTAAAAGGTGTTGAGGCTTGGATTAGTCAGAGCAACCCTGCTAATTCTGCTGCCCTTTCAAGTGCAATATTATCAGCTCTTGATAAGGTTGGTATATCCAGAAACCGTGGTGTTAAATGTGGAACTCAGGGCAATGCTGCTGAGGATTACGCTATAAACTCACATAGTACAATGCCTAGTCTTATATTAGAGTTTGGCTTCATAACAAATGCAGAAGATAACAATAATTATGATTCAAATATGAGAGCTTATGCTAAGGCAATAGCAAAAGCAATCTATGATTGGGTATCAGCCCAGTAAATCAAAACAAACAAAAGCTCTGGCTACATATCAATATTGATATGCAGCCAGAGCTTTTTATTTATGCCGTATATTTTATATCAAACATTAATACCCTATTGTATATGTTGTATGTCTTATACTAAGCATTAATGCTATATTGTATATGTTGTATACCTTATATAACCTCCGAAATATCACTAATCTCCACACAGCCCTTAGGTAAGTTTTCCTTTTCTGGGTGCTCTGGGGAAATATTTGTATACCAATACATACTGTCTATTCCGTACTGACTAGCACCTAAGGCATCACATATATGGTCATTGCCAATCATAACTGACTCTGATTTTTTTAACTTATATTTCTTAAATAACGCATCATAAAACTCACTAGAAGGCTTTTTTACGCCTGCGTCTGAAGAATAAATAATACCATCAAACAAATCATATATTCCTAAAAGACGCATTTCCGGCTCTGTAAAAATCCTTTGGGCATTTGATAGAAGATATATTTTCTTATTGTTTTTTCTAAGTCTTTCAAACATTTCCAGTACACCATCATATAATTTTACATACTCCAGGGATAGCATACGAAGCATTTTTCCTGTTTCAACGGCAAGCTCCATAGATACCTCTACACCCTTTTGTTCAAACAGCTTTTTAAAGACATACTCTATTTGAATTTCAGCATATTCATTGTTCATATTTTCTTCTGCTTCTTTAATAAGCTTATGAAATTCCTTTTTCAACACAAGTGGCTTTTCATAATGTGCGCCGTGCATATCATACCAAACCTGCATTTTCTTCCATAAATATGGCTTTGCCTCATTTGTATGAACATCTACTAATGTTCCATATAAATCAAAAATATAGTTCTTGTACATTTTCTTCTCCTGACCTATAATCCTTAGAATTTTTGCTTTAATTATTTTATAATATTTTTTAATGAGTGTGTCAAAATTTGCATAATAATTCTAATACTTTATTTAACAATAAAACTTTTCCTTTATTCTGACAGCATTTTTTCAAATTCCTCCAGCAGTTCTTCAAACAAATCTAAAGCCTCCTGTATTGGCTCTTTCTTGCTCATATCCACTCCTGCGTCCTTTAAAAGCTCTATAGGGTCTTTGCTGGAACCTCCCGTTAAAAACTTCATATAATCCTTTACGCCCTCTGCCTTAAGCTTCATTATTCTTTTTGACAAAGCAATGGCAGCCGAAAATCCTGTAGCATACTGATACACATAAAATTCATTATAGAAATGTGGTATTCTCGCCCATTCTAACGCAATTTCGTCATCCGAAATAATGTCATTTCCATAGTACTTTTTATTTAAGCTTAAATAAATATTGTTCAAATCATCTACATTAATAATTTCATCATTATCTATTTTTCCGTGAACTATTTTTTCAAATTCAGCAAACATAGTCTGTCTATATATAGTTCCCTTAAAACATTCCAGGAAGTAATTAATTAAATACATTCTTTCGTTTTTATCTGTAGATTTGTTAAGCAAGTGATGAATAAGCAAAGATTCATTACAGGTAGATGCAACCTCTGCAACAAATATTTCATATTCTGCATATATATACTCTTGTGTCTTATCTGAGTAATAGGAATGTAATGCGTGACCCATTTCGTGTGCCAGAGTAAATACATCTGACAACTGTCCATCATAATTTAATAAAACATATGGGTGTACTCCATTAGGACCCCAAGAATACGCACCACTCCGTTTTCCTTCATTTTCGTACACATCTATCCACTTATTCTCAAAGCCATCCTTTAAAACTGACAGATACTCCTCCCCCATTGGCTTTAGTCCCTCTAATACAATTTGCTTTGCCTGCTTAAAATCTATTTCCTTATGCGTTTCCTCTACCAAAGGAACATAAATATCGTACATATGCAGTTCATCCAAGGCTAACATTTTCTTTCTAATTGATATATATTTATGAAGCTTATCTAGATTTTCATTAACAACTGATACAATATTATCATATACCTCTTTTGGTATTCTTCTAGCTTCAAGCGAGGCCTCCAGACTGTTATTATATTTTCTAGACTTGGCATAAAATTTTGCCTGCTTGCAATTTGCAATAAACATTGTAGCTATAGTATTAATATACTTACCATATTCTCCATACATAGAGGCAAACGCTTCCTGCCTTACCCTTCTGTCATTGCTCTTTAAAAAGGCTGCATATCTTCCATTAGTAAGTGGTGTACGCTCCCCCTTTTCATTATGAATATCCTTAAACTTCATATCTGAATATGCAAATACATCATATATGTCACTTGCTGCACCTGCAATTTCAGAAACATTAGCCAGCATAGCCTCCTCTGCCTTTGACAGGCTATGTGCTTTTTCTTTAAACAACCTATCTATAAACACCTTATACTTTTTTAAGTCAGCATTTTCATTAATAAAGCCATAAACCTTTTCTTCATTCATTTCTAATATTTCCGGCTCAACGAAGGAAAGTCTTGCAGCTACAATGCTATTAATATTTTGTGCCTTACTAACAAAGCCTTGATACTTTGACACACTTGTATCCTCATGAAATCTCATATTAGCATACATAACAACCTTTTCTACAATACGATTTATATTCTCCATTAATAAAAAGGCTGTCTTTAATTGTTTTGCACTCTCCAGCCTTCCTTCAAACTTAGAAGCCTCTAGGGACAACTCCTCTACATCATCACAAGCCTTTAAAAATTCCTCATCACTTGTAAAAATGTCCTCCAACGCCCATTTGTATTCTTCTGATATTTCACTTCGTTTTAATATACCTTTTGCCATTCCCATTTACCTTTCCTATATAAATTAATGCTATTATAATACTAATCTTTTATTATTCCCACAACCTATTTAAAATTTTAATTTAATTGAATTATTCTGTTACTTTTGATACAATAAATAAATCAAAAGAAATTATAATGTTCGTAACAAAGGAGTTACTACCATGCAGGTGATTATCACAAATACACTTACTTCAAACCAATACCACGATGCTACATCTCTTATCAACATTTGTAAGGAAAGTGACAACACTCGTGGCATATCCTTTCTTGAGCCTGAAATGAATGCAATCTCTGGTTTTCCATGCTTCTATCTATTATACAATGGAAATGTTTTAGTTAGTCTATTATCTATTTTTCTGCCTAATGAAACCGAGTGTGAAATCTATGCAAATACACTTCCTTCCTGTAGAAGAAACGGATATTTTGACAGACTTATGGATTCTGCTTTATCAAATATCCACAATTACGGCATTAAAAAAATATTAATAGTGAACGAGCCTGGATGCACCTCTGGTACAGAATTTCTTAATTCATCACCTAACGCTCACTTTTCTTATTCTGAATATCTTATGAGCTACAATATGAAAACTATTCCTGCTCCAAAGGGTATTCTTACTATTGAATATCATACTACAGAAAATACTGAGATATTTACCTCTAGTCTAAATGGTGTCCAGATAGGCTCCTGCAATGTAGAACACAATCGAGGTGTTGCTACCATATACGGCTTTAATGTTATTCCTGCAATGCGTGGCAAGGGCTACGGCACAGAAACTCTCTTATTAGTTCTTAAAAGACTACTTGATAGTAAATGTCATAAAATTCTACTTCAGGTAAATGGTGCAAATAAAGCCGCTCATGCTATGTATTCGCATCACGGCTTTGTTCATCAGGAGCAGATTGATTATTGGGAATATCAATAATTAACATCTTGTCCATCTACCCAGTCAAAGTTTAATCCCTTGTACCAGTATACAAAATAAACCTTTCCTATTATCTTGTCCTTCTTTACAAAGGCTATATCAGTGTCTTCCCCTCTTGCAAGCAGCTCATCATACCACCTTCTGGCATCCCATGACCTATTTCTATTATCACCCATCATTAAATAACTATCCTCTGGAATATGAAACTCATAGCCACTATTATAGCTTGTCCATTCTTCCTTTAAGTATGGCTCATCTAAAGGACCTTCTACTAATTCACCATCCTTATTATATATGTATATAAAACCTTCTTCAATTTTAACTGTTTCTCCCGGAAGTCCTATTACTCTCTTTACATAATTTTGTGACTCATTAAGTGGATACCTAAAAACAACAATATCTCCTCGTTCTGGGTCACTAAATATATAGGACATTCTATTTCCTAAAATTCTGCTTTTCGCCATAATGGTATTTTCCATAGAGCTTGTAGGAACTACTGCATTAATAAGAATAAAAGTGTTTATTAAATATGCTACTATTAAAGCTCCACAAATAATTGAAACATAGCTCCATATTTCTCTTAATACAGATTTCTTCTTATCAGCAGGGCTTTTTACCCCTCCCAGCTTTTCTAAATCTATATCATCACTTTCAAAATCAATGCTTTCAACAGTATTATCTGTATAATCAATAATCTCTATATCCTTGTCTAACTCATTTTCCTTACTGTCTGTTTTCTCTTTATTTGTATCTTCCTGTTCCTTTTTCTCCTTAGCGTCCGCATCTTTTTCATCTGTTATTGGATTTGGACTTTTGTCATCTGTTGTTGAATTTATATCCTCTATCTCAATAGCTTCTATTTTATCTTTATCATTTTTATTTTCTGACATTATTTTGTCCTTTCATACTCTATAGCTTTTACGCCTATTCTGGCACTTATCGCGCATATACAACAGTTGTAATTATAGCATATGTTTCCCAATCCCACAATTCAAATTAAAAACTTCCCTATAATCATACAAGAATAATACTTACAATATATTCAACCCCCTCCAACTTTTCTACATCACATAACAAGACTTTTGCCTAGAACTAAAACTGACAAGACTACAGGCTCTTGAACCTTCATCTTCAAGAGCCTGTAGCCTTGTCAGTTTGCAGCTTTTAGACATCTATCTTATATTAGTATACCCCATAAGCGACTTATCCACTTCCTCAGCCGCATCTCTGCCTTCCCTTATAGCCCATACTACCAACGACTGACCTCTGTGCATATCTCCTGCTGTAAATACATTTTCAACATTTGTCTTAAAATGGCCAGCCTGTGTAGCAACATTGGTACGCTCATTTAAATCTACGCCAAAGGCCTTTGCCACATAGTTTTCTGCACCTAAAAAGCCTGCTGCAATAAGCACTAAATCGCAGTCAACTGTGTACTCGCTGTTAGGAATTTCATTCATAGAAAATCTTCCTGTTTCTGGATTTTTAACAGCCTCAAGCTTTACAAGCTTAACCTTTGAAAGATTTCCCTTCTTGTCCTTTATAAATTCCTTAACTGTAGTCTGATATACTCTAGGGTCACTGCCAAATACAGCAATAGCCTCCTCCTGACCGTAATCAGTCTTTAAGACTCTAGGCCACTGTGGCCATGGATTGCTTGCTGCTCTGCACTCTGGAAGCTTAGGCATCATTTCAACCTGTATCACACTGGCTGCACCATGTCTTATTGATGTTCCAACACAGTCATTACCTGTATCACCACCACCAATAACCATTACCTTCTTGCCCTTTGCAGAAATGTAAGTGCCATCCTCTAAGCCATTATCAAGTAAGCTCTTAGTAGTTGACTTTAAGAAATCAACTGCAAAGTAAATTCCGTTAGCATCTCTTCCCGGAGCTTTAATATCTCTTGGATTTGAAGCTCCACAGGCTAATACCACTCTATCATATTCCTTTAAAATCTTAGCTGCCTTAATATCAGCGCCAATATTTGCATTAGTAACAAATTCAACACCCTCCTCCTTCATTACAGCAACCTTTCTGTCAATAATATGTTTTTCCAATTTCATATTTGGAATACCATACATTAAAAGACCACCAATTCTGTCATTTCTTTCAAAAACAGTAACATTATGACCTCTTTGATTTAAAGTATCTGCAACAGCGAGTCCAGATGGGCCAGAGCCGATTACTGCAACCTTTTTACCTGTTCTTACTGTTGGTATCTTTGCTGCGGCATAGCCCATCTCATAAGCATTTTCAATAATTCCATGCTCATTTTCCTTTACTGAAACAGCCTTACCATTAAGTCCACAGGTACAAGCTGCTTCACATAAGGCAGGACATACCCTTGATGTAAATTCAGGGAAATTATTTGTTTTATGCAGTCTGTTATATGCCTGCTCCCAATTTCCATGATATATAAGGTCATTCCACTCTGGTACAAGGTTGTTAAGAGGGCAGCCTGAGGTTGCTCCTCCTATAGTCATACCTGCCTGACAGAATGGTACACCACAATTCATACATCTGGCGCCTTGCTTTTGCTGTTCTTCCTTTGATAAAGGAGTATGAAATTCATTAAAATTTTTGATTCTGTCCTTAGGTGAAACTGCTACGCTTGTTTCTCGTTCATAATCCATAAATCCAGTTGGTTTTCCCATTTTTTCAGTCCTCCTTTATTTTGTAATAGAATAAAATGCTTCAATCTGTGCCTGTTCGCTGCTTAATCCCTTTTCTTCCATTTGAACAATAGCTTTTAACATATTCTCATAATCATGAGGAATAATCTTCTTAAACTTTGGAAGATATTCGCTAAAGTTATCAAGAATCATCTTACCCTTTTCAGAATTTGTATATGCTACATGCTCCTGAATCATTTCCTTAAGCTCTAAAACATCATATTTATCTGTAACTTCCCTGGAAGATACTAACTGCTTATTAAGCTTTGTGTAAAGTGAACTGTCCTCATCTAAAACATATGCAACACCACCACTCATACCAGCAGCAAAGTTTTTACCTACGCTGCCAAGTACAACTACACGGCCACCTGTCATATATTCACAGCCATGTTCTCCAACACCTTCAACAACTGCTGTAGCACCTGAATTACGAACGCAAAATCTTTCGCCGGCTACACCATTAATATATGCCTTACCACTGGTTGCACCATATAAAGCTACATTACCGATAATAATGTTTTCATCCTTCTTAAAGGTAACTGACTGCTGTGGGTAAACAATAAGTTTTCCTCCTGAAAGTCCCTTACCAAAGTAGTCATTACTGTCGCCTACTAATTCCAATGTAAGACCCTTTGGAATAAATGCACCAAAGCTTTGTCCACCACTACCATTACATCTAACCATAAAGGTATCTTCTTCCAAGCCCTCTGGATACTTCTTAGTAATCTCAGAACCAAACATTGTACCAAGTGAACGGTCTGTATTTGTTACATCTATTTCTATGCTCTTCTTTGTTCCCTCCTCTAATGCCTTGCCAAACTGCTTAATAAGAATTTTTTCATCAACTGTCTTTTCAAGCTGGAAGTCATATAACTTCTTTTCGTTGTATCTAATCTTTTCCCTACAGAATTCTGTGCTAAGAATGTTAGATAAATCAACGCTTTCGCCTCTCTGACACTTAATATCTTCTTTCATTTTAAGTAAATCAGAACGGCCTACAAGGTCATCAACTGTTTTAATTCCAAGTCTTGCCATATATTCTCTAAGCTCTTGGGCAATAAACTTCATAAAGTTTACAATATATTCCGGCTTACCTGTAAATCTCTTTCTAAGTTCAGGATTTTGCGTTGCCACGCCAACCGGGCAGGTATCAAGATTACATACTCTCATCATAACGCAGCCCATAGTTACAAGTGGAGCTGTAGCGAATCCATATTCCTCTGCGCCAAGTAATGCTGCAATAAGAACATCTCTGCCACTCATAAGCTTTCCGTCTGTTTCAAGGACAACCTTATTTCTAAGGTCATTCATAATAAGTGTCTGATGTGCCTCTGCCAAGCCTAACTCCCATGGAAGTCCTGCATTATATATTGAATTTCTTGGAGCTGCACCTGTACCACCATCATAGCCAGAAATAAGAATTACTCCGGCGCCTGCCTTTGCAACACCTGCTGCAACAGTACCAACACCTGCTTCTGATACTAATTTCACTGAAATTCTTGCAGCCTTATTTGCATTCTTAAGGTCGTAAATAAGCTGTGCCAAATCCTCGATTGAATATATATCATGATGTGGTGGAGGCGAAATAAGACTTACACCCGGTGTTGAATGTCTTGTTTTAGCAATCCATGGATACACCTTCTTGCCTGGTAAGTGACCACCTTCACCCGGCTTAGCACCCTGTGCCATCTTAATCTGGATTTCTTTAGCACTTACTAAATATCTTGAGGTAACACCAAATCGTCCTGAAGCAACCTGTTTAATTGCTGAACATCTGTTAAGTCCGTCCTTGCCTATTGTCAATCTTTCAATGCTTTCTCCACCTTCACCCGAATTTGACTTACCATGAATCATATTCATTGCAATAGCCATTGTTTCATGGGCTTCCTGTGAAATTGAACCATATGACATAGCACCTGTCTTAAATCTTTGTACAATAGAATCAACACTTTCAACTTCATTAATAGGAATACCCTTCTTTGGAAAATTGAAATCCATAAGTCCACGCAGGTTTATAGTGCCAACCTCTTCATTAATACACTTTGTGTATTCCTTGAACATATCATAATTACCTGTTCTGGTTGCCTCTTGTAAAAGGTGAATTGTCTTTGGATTATATAAATGCTCCTCCTTGCCACTTCTAAATTTATGGCTGCCTGCACTTTCCAGTGTCAAATCAACACCCAGACCAAGTGGGTCAAAAGCTGCCGAATGAAGCGCATTAATATCGTCCTCTATATCCTTTAAGGAAATTCCTCCAACTCTGCTGACTGTATTTGTAAAGTAAGTATCTATTACATTCTTGTCAATACCAATAGCCTCAAATATCTGTGAGCCTTGATATGACTGTATTGTTGAAATACCCATTTTTGAAGCAATTTTTACAATACCGTGAATAATAGCTGAGTTATAATCATCAACTGCTGCATAATAATCTTTATCAAGCATATTTGAATCTATAAGCTGTTCAATAGTTTCCTGTGCAAGATATGGATTAACTGCACAAGCACCATAGCCTAAAAGTGTAGCAAAATGATGCACCTCTCTTGGCTCTGCACTTTCAAGAATAATTGCAAGTGAGGTTCTTTTCTTTGTAGTAACTAAGTGCTGATGTACAGCCGATACTGCAAGTAAAGAAGGAATAGCCACATGGTTTTCATCTACCCCTCTATCTGAAAGAATAAGAATATTTGCTCCATCTCTGTGTGCTCTGTCAGCCTCCAGGAATAAATGCTCCAGTGCTTTCTTTAGGGATGTATTTCTATAATAAATAATTGGAAGCACTGCAACCTTAAAGCCCGGTACATTCATATGCTTAATCTTTAAAAGGTCTGTATTTGTAAGTATTGGGTTGTTTACCTTTAATACTCTGCAGTTTTCAGGCTTCTCCTCAAGAATGTTGCCATCCTCACCAATGTATACTGTTGTAGATGTAACAACTTCCTCTCTGATAGCATCGATTGGTGGATTTGTAACCTGTGCAAATAACTGTTTAAAATAATTAAACAATGGCTGATGCTTATTTGATAAAACAGCAAGTGGTGAATCTGCACCCATAGCTGCAATCTGTTCTGTTCCATTTTCTGCCATTGGAAGAATTGAGGTTTTTAACTCCTCGTAAGTATAGCCAAATGCCTTTTGAATTCTTTGTCTTTCTTCCTTTGTATAAACTTCAACTCTCTTGTTAGGAATTTTTAAATCCTTTAAGGTAACAAGATTGTTATCAAGCCATTCACCATATGGGTTACTGCCAGCATATTTTTCTTTTATTTCTTCATCATCAATCACTCTGCCTAAAACTGTATCTACCAGAAGCATTTTACCTGGTCTAAGTCTTTCTTTAACTACAATTTTTGAAGGCTCTATATCTAAAACACCAACCTCTGAGGAAAGAACAAGTGTATCATCTGTAGTAATATAATATCTTGAAGGACGAAGTCCGTTTCTATCCAGTACTGCACCCATTATGTCACCATCAGAGAAAAGAATAGATGCCGGTCCATCCCATGGCTCCATCATTGTTGCATAATACTGATAAAAGTCCTTTTTTTTCTGGCTCATTGTATTGTTATTATCCCAAGGCTCTGGAATAGTAATCATTACAGCAAGTGGTAATGGCATACCACTCATTACTAAAAATTCCAATGTATTATCAAGCATTGCTGAATCTGAGCCTTCTGTATTAACAACCGGAAGTACCTTGTGCATTTCATGTGCAAAATATCTGGTTGCCATATTTTCTTCTCTGGCAAGCATTTTATCTGCATTACCACGGATAGTATTAATTTCTCCGTTATGAACAAGAAGTCTGTTTGGATGTGCTCTTCTCCAGCTTGGTGTCGTGTTTGTACTAAAACGAGAATGAACAAGTGCAATAGCTGATTCGTAGCTTTCATCCTGCAAATCCATAAAGAAGGTTCTAAGCTGGTCTACAAGAAACATACCCTTGTATACTATTGTTCTGCTTGACATTGATACAACATAGGTATCATCCTCAATACTTTGTTCAAAAACTCTTCTGACTACATATAATCTTCTATCAAAATCCAGGCCCTCTTTAACCTGAGCCGGTCTTTTAATAAATGCCTGTAATATGCAAGGCATACACTCCACAGCTTTGCTGCCAAGTACCTTAGGATTCGTTGGAACCTCTCTCCAACCTAAGAATTTAAGGCCTTCCTTCTCAACAATAATCTCAAGCATTTTCTTAGCCTGATTTCTTTTTAATTCATCTTGAGGGAAGAAAAACATACCTATACCATATTCTCTCTCATTTCCTAATGAAATTCCTAAAGGTTTAACTGCCTTTTCAAAGAACTTGTGTGATATTTGCAAAAGAATACCTACACCATCTCCAGTTTTACCCTCTGCATCCTTACCTGCTCTGTGTTCAAGGTTTTCAACAATTTTTAAAGCATTGGCTACTGTGCTATGCGATTTAATACCTTTAATGTTTACTACCGCACCGATACCGCAGTTGTCATGCTCAAAACTTTCATCATATAATCCGTTTACTGGCTTAAGCATATGTGTGTTTCCTTTCTTTGTGTGTTTTCAATTTTTCGAGATATAATGGGATTTTATTTGTATATGCAGACCTTCGTAGTAATTGTCAGATAATCTGTTAATTGATTTTTTGTATAGAAATTGTATTGACAATTTTACTTTATCCTCACAAATAAAATGTTAAGCTAATTTTTCTATTAAATCTATTAATGCTGGTAAATTTATATCGGATAAGCTAATAATATTGTTTTTTTATAAACTATTATTAAAATTATCTGTTAATTTATCAAAAAAAGGCGTCAAAAAAGCCTACTAATGTAGTAACTTTTCTGACGCCTTTGTCATATAAATTCAATATCTAAATATTAACTTTTCAAATCTCACTCAGCCATTATACACAACTTATTGAAATTTATCAACTACCTTTTTTCGATAATTTGATTTTTTCTAAAATTTTATCATACTGAGTATACATTTTTTGAGTTTCGTTCTCCAACAAATAGTAATGTGATATATAGGGAACTAACAGAACAAAAAAGCCTATACTCAAAGCAATAACTGTTATATTTTCAGTCATTAGAAACATTGCTACGGAAATAATCTCCATTAAAGCAAAGGTTACTGTAACTAATAAATGAACAAACCGCTCATGCTGGAAAAATCCAACCTGTACAAGATGCTCCTCTAACACTTTATTCCAATCAATATCCTTTTGGTCGTCTTCCAGTAACTGGTCAATTTTTTTTCTGTATCCTAAAATTCGTTCCTTCATATAATTCACCGCTAAAGTAATATTTCGATTTTAAACTAAGCTTTTCTTCAAACCAATAATTACATCAAGAAATCCTTGATTTTTTTACTTCTAACTGGATTTCTAAGCTTTCTTAATGCTTTTGCTTCGATTTGTCGTATTCTTTCTCTTGTAACATTAAACTCCTTGCCCACCTCTTCAAGCGTTCTTGGGTGACCATCTTCAAGGCCAAATCTAAGCACAATAACCTGCTTTTCTCTGTCCTTTAAATCCTGAAGCAAAATATCTATATGCTCTCTGAGCATAACAGATTCAATGTTTTGTTCAGGTGTAACTGTATTATTATCAGCTACAAAATCTCCAAGATTTGAATCATCCTCTTCACCAATAGGTGTTTCCAGGGAAGCTGGCTCTCTGGCTATCTGCATAATTTCAAGAACCTTTTCTTCTGACATATCAAGAGCGCTTGCAAGCTCTGCTGTAGATGGCTCATAGCCAAGCTCTAAGGTAAGCTTTCTTTGCATTTTTGACATTCTATTAATAGTTTCAACCATATGCACAGGCACACGAATAGTTCTAGCCTGATCTGCCAATGCTCTTGTTACTGACTGACGAATCCACCAGGTAGCATAAGTGCTAAGTTTGTAACCTTTTTTATAGTCAAACTTTTCAACACCCTTTATTAAACCTAAGTTTCCTTCCTGTACCAAATCAAGGAAGCTCATTCCTCTACCTGTATATCTTTTTGCAATACTTACAACAAGACGCAGGTTTGCTTCAATAAGTCTTTCTTTAGCAACCTGATCTCCCTCTTCCTTTCTCTTTGCCAGACGAGTTTCTTCTTCTGTACTTAAGAGCGGAACTGTACCTATTTCCTTAAGATACATTCTAACAGGGTCCTCTGTGCCAATACCTTCGAGCAAATCAATAGCATCTAAGTCTACATTTTCTTCGTCGCTTTCAAAATCATCATCAGTTGGCTCTAAAAGGTCATCGTCTGCTGTGAATACATCATCCATAACTGTTAATACATCAATTTTCTTTTCTTCAAGATATTGATATATTTTTTCCATATCCTCAGTAGTAAGCTCATACCCTTTAAGTGCCTTATCTATATCTGTAAGCTCAAGTACGCCTTTTTTACTGTTTCCTAATTCTACTAAACCATTAAGGAGTTCTAAGAATTTTTCTTTCTCCATGATATTTCCTCTCTATAAAGCAAGTAATTCACTACCAATATTTTTCTATATCAAAGTGTATTATAATACCACATAGCATCAATATAATTACAAATCTCTATGTTTTAGACTGTAAACGCCTAGCATATTACATCTTTATTGTTTCTAATTAGCGTTCAAATTATACCTTAACTTTTTTATTATGTATATTTGTCATTATATTAATAGCATTTTTATGATTAATAATGTTGACTTCTGTATGTTCTCCGCCAAATTCTCCGTCAATAGTCCATGAAACAGGCTCTGCACTTGTTATTTTTACTTTTGATGTTTTAAAACTATAAATTCCATCACATTTATTATTTCCTGCTAATAGACAATTAATAATCGATGTCAGCTCAAGTGGAGATTTTGGTTTTCTAATAAATGTTCCCTCATACAATCCATCATCAAGGATTACATCTTTTCCAGATATACCCTTAAATCCTCCAGCCGACTCTGAATTTGAAATCATACCATATATAAATTCATCCTCAAAGACACCGTTCTCGTACTCAACCTTCATCTTATATGCCTTTACAGAAGGCAGACTTTTAATACCCTCTATAATATAAGCCTGATGACCTAATACATTTTTCATATTTTGTGATGTCTGATACGAAACCTCGGTAAATATGCCGAATGCAGCTATATATACAAAATTTTTATCATCATTAAACTGACCAATATCCACACTGGTTATCTGACCATTTACAGCAACATTTGCTGACATAACCATATCTTTACACAGACCAATGCTTTTTCCAAAGTCATTGGTTGAGCCAGAAGGAATATAACCAATAACAGGCTTATGGTCAAGTTTCATAACACCTGTTACTACCTCGTTAAGAGTGCCATCTCCGCCGCTGCATACCAGCATATCAAATTCCTCTCCGTCATTTGCAATCTTGTTAGACGCATCCTGAGGACACTGTGTCTGATATGTTTCAACTCTATATCCAGCCTTAATAAATGTATCAATAATATCTGCAAGTTTCGCTCTTATCTTCGCTTTGCCTGATTTCGCATTATATACAAATAATAATTTCTTATCCATAATATCTCCTATCTACAAAAGGGGACATAGTCTTTTATAATATTTAATATTATATATAAGAATATTTATTCCTTTATATGTAAATATTCTTATATTTTCTTAGAAATATATTAAATCTATCTTCCACAACAGAATTTATACTTCTTTCCACTACCGCAAGGACATGGATCATTTCTTCCAATTTTCTTATCCTTTACTACTGTATGAGAAGATTTCTGCTCTTTGTATAATTCTTTTCTTCTTTCCTCGTCTGGAATAAGTGTATTCCAAGCATCTAATGTATAAAGCCATTCAGCCTTAGCCTCTACCATATTCTTATATAAAAGCTCTACATCATAGCCTAAGTTTACAACTGTATCCTCTGTCATCTCTTCTATTGGGTTTGGATTTTTCAAGCTGTCATTAATTCCATCTAAAAATCCTACCATAATATATAAATCTACATCGAACTTTTCAGCTAATTCCTTAACTGTACCTGTAACAACTTCATCTGGATTAGCAAGTATTTTTTCATAAATACCCTGTTCTAATGTAAAGTAGCCTGCCCAGAATTTATCATATTCTGCCTGGCTCTTTGCTGCGCCGTAAGCGTATCCTCTCCAAGTTTCAAGAAGTGTGTAATTTTGTTCTGCATTATTACTCATATTTTCCATCCTTTGCATTTATGCTCATATACTTTTTTGTATTTTTCAAAAATCAGTTTTATGCAAGCTCCTAATTTTTGGCACAAAAATACATATCAAATTTCATTATATAACATCTTATCATATTTAGCAAATATTTTTATTATTTTCTTGATTTTTCCTAATTCTTCTTAGTTATTCTAGTATTCCTCTAGCTTTTTAATGAACAAATTTGTCAATATGTACAACTAACAAAACTGCCAGCCTTTAGGAAGGTGTATAGAAAAACTAGAAAGTTTGAACCTTCATCTTCCTAAAAGCTGGCAGTCTTGTTAGTTGTAGGTTTTTTGCTAAAACCTGATATGTTGTAGGCATATCCTCCTACACATTAATCTCAGCCTTCATACCCAAAATTTCTTTATTTTCCTCTAAAATAGGATTAATTACTTCCTCAAGGAATTCCTTAACCTGCTCTACTGAGCGTCCAACATATTTTGAAGGATTCATGCAAGCCTTTAAATCCTCTAAAGACATATTAAATGATTCATCATTTGCGATAAGCTCTAATAAGTTGTTGTCAAGTCCCTTTTCCTTAACATTCTTTCCAGCTTCCATTGATAACTGTCTAATCTTTTCGTGTAATTCCTGTCTGTCACCACCAGCCTTTACAGCATCCATCATAATATTCTCTGTTGCCATAAATGGTAATTCAGACATAAGTCTTTTTTCAATAACCTTTGGATATACAACAAGACCGTCAACAACATTTAAGTATAAATCTAATATTCCGTCTATTGCTAAAAATGCTTCTGGAATACTAAGTCTTTTATTTGCTGAATCATCAAGTGTTCTTTCAAACCACTGTGTAGCAGAAGTTATAGCAGGATTTAAAGCATCAATCATAACATATCTTGAAAGAGATGCTATTCTTTCACTTCTCATTGGATTTCTCTTATATGCCATTGCTGATGAGCCAATCTGATTTTTCTCAAATGGTTCTTCAACCTCTTTTAAGTGCTGTAATAATCTAATATCATTTGAGAATTTGTGTGCACTAGCAGCAATGCCTGCTAATACATTAGCAACTCTTGTATCAAGCTTTCTTGAATATGTCTGTCCAGATACTGGGAAGCATTTCTTAAAGCCCATTTTTTCTGCTATTTTTCTATCTACTGCTCTAACCTTTTCCTGATCTCCCTCAAATAATTCAAGGAAGCTTGCCTGAGTACCAGTTGTACCCTTAGAGCCTAAAAGCATCATACTGTCAATGATATAATCCAAATCATCTAAATCTAACTTTAATTCCATCATCCATAAGGTTGCTCTTTTTCCAACAGTTGTTGGCTGAGCTGGCTGGAAGTGGGTAAATGCAAGTGTTGGCTGGTCCTTGTAAGTATCAGCAAATTTTGCAAGCTCTGCAATAACATTTACAAGCTTTTTCTTTACAAGCTTTAATGCCTCTGTCATTACAATAACATCTGTATTATCACCAACATAGCAGGAAGTTGCGCCTAAGTGGATTATTCCCTTTGCCTTTGGACACTGTACACCATAAGCATATACATGCGACATAACATCATGACGGACAAGCTTTTCTCTTTCCTTTGCTACATCATAATTAATATCGTCAGCATGCTCTTTTAATTCATTTATCTGTTCATCAGTAATATTTAAACCTAATTCTTTTTCTGTTTCTGCAAGAGCAATCCATAATTTTCTCCAGGTCCTAAACTTCATATCCGGAGAAAAAATGTACTGCATTTCTTTGCTTGCATATCTTTCTGATAATGGGCTTACATATTTGTCGTACATAAAAATACCTCTTTCAAATTACTTTTCGTAGGAACCACGAATATCCTCCTTTGGAGGTTCTAATGGATACTTACCATTAAAACAGCCTGTACAAATTGGAAGACCATTTACCATTTCTGAAAGTCTTTCCAGTCTTAAGTATCCCAATGTGTCTGCGCCAATAATATCCCTGATTTCATCTACTGTTCTATTGTATGCAATTAATTGTTCTCTTGATGGAACATCTGTGCCAAAGTAACATTCATATAAAAATGGTGGCGAAGATACTCTGACATGAACCTCTGTTGCACCTGCATCTCTAAGCATCTTTACAATTCGGTCACTGGTAGTACCTCTTACAATCGAATCATCAATCATAATTACCCTTTTGCCCTTAACTGCTTCTTTAAGAACATTGAGCTTTACCTGAACACTTGATTCTCTGTTACTCTGTTTTGGCTTAATAAATGTTCTGCCCACATAACTATTTTTCACAAATGCAGTGCCATAAGGAATACCGGACTGTAAGGAATATCCAAGTGCTGCTGCATTTCCTGATTCTGGAACGCCAACAACAATGTCTGCCTCTACAGGACTATCAATAGCCAGATACTTTCCAGCCATAATTCTTGAATGATATACACTTACACCGTCAATAATACTATCAGGTCTTGCAAAATAAATATATTCAAATACACATCTTGCCTCCTTATGTCTTGATAAGCACAAGGATTTGTCGGATTGTATACCTTTTTCAGTAATAGTAACTATTTCGCCTGGCTCTACATCTCTTACAAATGTAGCTCCAACTGTGTCTAATGCACAGGTTTCAGATGCTAAAATATAAGCATTGTCACGCTTTCCTATACAAAGCGGCTTGAATCCAAAAGGATCCCTTGCACCTATCAGCTTTCTAGGG
This sequence comes from uncultured Eubacteriales bacterium, assembly GCA_900539455.1. Classification (GTDB taxonomy): domain Bacteria; phylum Bacillota; class Clostridia; order Lachnospirales; family Lachnospiraceae; genus SVEL01. The sequence goes on along the minus strand of UQCD01000002.1, from coordinate 149,103 downwards.
CTCATAACAATCAAAGAATATGCACCTAAAATCTTTTTCATAGCATTTTTTACAGCCTCTTCAACACTACTGGTCTTTACTCTTTCTCTTGCAATATGATATGCAATCACCTCTGAGTCTATAGTTGTCTGGAAAATAGCGCCTGTATATTCTAACTCTTTTCTAAGCTCTAGCGCATTAATTAGATTACCATTATGTGCCAGACCTAATATACCTTTTACATAATTTAGTACTAAAGGCTGGGCATTTTCTCTGGTACTGCTACCTGCTGTAGAATATCTGGTATGTCCTACGCCAATATTTCCCTTCAAGCTCATAAGCTCATCATGTGTAAACACTTCATTTACAAGACCCATACCCTTCGTAAGCTTTACCTGGCCTTTTGGACCTGCTGTATCACTTACTGCAATACCACAACTTTCCTGACCTCTATGCTGCAGTGCAAACAAGCCATAGTAAATTGTAGATGCTATATCGTTGCCATCCAAGTCATATATGCCAAAAACGCCACATTCTTCATGGATAGAATCGTCTATTTCCTCACTGCTTATACGATAGTTTTCCATATAATAAATCTCCATTCTGACAGATTACTGCCGAATTTGTATGAAACACTACTTTCCTCACATTATCATAAGCATTTCTTTATAAACACATCTCCAATATAAAAGCCTATGCTAAACCAAGACGCTTAAATACTTCATTGTAAGCTTCTTCAACATTACCAAGGTCGCGTCTGAAACGATCCTTGTCAAGCTTTTCATGGGTATTAACATCCCATAATCTGCAAGTATCTGGTGAAATTTCATCAGCAAGGATAATATCCCCCTTGTAACGGCCGAATTCAATCTTAAAGTCTATTAATTCCATACCGGCATTTAAGAAATATGCCTTTAATACTTCATTTACCTTGAAAGCATATTTTGTAATTTTATCTATTTCTTCACGAGTTGCAGCACCAATGGCTATTGCAAAATAATCATTAATCATTGGATCTCCAAGAGCATCATCCTTGTAGCTGAATTCCAGTGTTGGAGCAAGTAATTTTCTGCCTTCTTCAATACCTAATTTTTTAGAAAAGCTACCAGCTGCTACATTTCTGACAATAACCTCTAATGGTACGATTTCAACCTTCTTAACTGCTGTTTCCCTGTCACTTAATTCTTCGATTAAATGTGTAGGAACACCCTCTTTTTCAAGAAGTTTGAATACATGGTTTGTCATTCTGTTATTGATTGCACCTTTACCAACAATGGTACCCTTCTTTTCACCATTAAAAGCTGTTGCATCATCCTTATAATCTACTATAAGTACATCTGGATCTGCTGTCTTAAATACTTTCTTTGCTTTTCCTTCATAGAGTAACTCTAACTTTTCCATCGTCTGCCACCTATCCTTTTTCTTTCTTATTGGCATAATAAGACATTATGCGAGGTAATTATAACTCAATGATAGTGCAAAATCAAATATTTTCTTATGTCATTTAATAGAATAGGAATAATTATGCCACAAACAGCATAAGCCAGCCACCATAAGCCACTATTTTCCAGTATTGGGAATGCAGCTATTTTGTAATTTTCATAATGATAAATTACAACCTGTGCTAAGGTTACTGCCTTGAAGCACAAATAATGTAAAATCATAATTGCCAGAGTATTCTGACCACATTTGACCAGTCCTTTAGCTAAAAATGTGTTTTTTAACAAAGCTGCCACAAAATAAGTAAAGAAAAAGCCCGTAACGGACACTGTCACCATTCCTGCTAAGCCGGTATAAAAATTGTCTACTAAATTAACCTTAACTACCTTTTCCAAACCAAACAATATAACGGCTAATACTGCAATAACAGTTACATACATAAAGGCTCTGGCTTTTCCCCCCCTTTCCTCCTTAAACCTATTTATTTTCCACAAAATATTAGTTTTTCTTATAACTCTTCCTAACATTATAAAGAAATATGCTGTTAAAAACTGTGGAAGCTTCCAGACTGAAATACTGTTTTTTGTAAATACATAGCCTGTCACCAGAAAAATAATTCCCAAAGCCACCTGTATACAAAAAACAATTTTAGAAGCATCCTTTAAGCCTTTAAATATTTTTCTTAGTACAAATTCTATTACACAGGTCATAACCAGCCCTGCAAATAATGCTCTTAGAAACCATAACGCTCCTCCTATTATAGTACCTCCTCCAAAAAAGAAGCTTTTAACTATCCCTATAAACATATCTAATATCCCCATTTTGTCTGAAGCCACTCCTATATTCAGACCACCTATACTTTCAATAAGAGGATTAGTGGTATAAACATTTATACCTATAAAAATGTTATTTAACAAAATAAAAATGCTGTTTGCAGCAGCATATGGAAGCCACAGGGTTTTTAGCTTTTTTAGAATATAGCTTTTAACACTTCCTATGCTTCCTGAAGTTTCATTATTATATAAGCAGCCACTAACAATAAAAAACAGTGCCATATGAAAGGTGGTAAAATATGATGAATACCCAAAGCCACTATGGCCTAATACCATCATGATAATTCCAATGCCTTTAACAATATCTATTGTAATATCTCGCTTTTCTATACCAGCTAACCTTTTTTTATTTTCAATATTTCCTGTCATGTATATATTCTTTCTATTATTTATATATTTACTTTATTTTTAATAAGTTACCACTTTTCTTAAGTATATATCCTGCATTTGTCTTTTTCAACACTAAAAATCAAAAGTATTTTCTTGATTATCCAACTTTTATTTTGTATAATAAGCTTAAGAGATTTTATTTTAAATGGGTAATACCTGATACATAAGGAGATTGGTATGGTAGATAAAAGAAGAAGCAAGCGCTTAGATGTAGATATGACCTTAAATATATCTAATCTTTTCAAACAGGACAATGTGTTAATAGGAAACATTGATGCTCCTATTCATGTAGTAAATATTTCAAGAAACGGTATTGGCTTTGAATCCGAGGCACTCTTACCAGTAGGCTACTATTTCAATGCCAAAATAAATCTTGGCAATAAGGAATCAAGCTTGTATACAGTAGTCCAGATAGTACGAACAGAACATCTGGAAAAAAATATGTATTATGGCTGTGAGTTCATTGGATTAGCTCCTGTACTTGATTTCATATTTGATGATTTTGAAAAAAATCAAGCTCAATGAAATATCTATAACTTCGTCACCCCAAAAGCAAAAGCTGCTTTCTTTAATTAGAGGAAACTCCTCATATTCAGAAAGCCGCTTTTGTTTTTATATTTATAAAAAACATACAGTTAAAAATTTTCTGTTTTTTATTTGGTTTTTTTAGAATTTTTCATTTTTTCCCTAATTATTTTCTTAAATTCCGGCAGTTTATTAATAAACTGTTTAGAAATTCCACACTCCATTCCTCCATACGCTCTTTTTTCCACCGACTCCGTCAGCTCTGAAATATCAATATCAAAATTTTTCTTATAAAAATCTCTGATCTGAATTGGTGTCATGGCTTCAACATTCTTTTCTGTATAAGGTAAAATCATTTTCTGGATATATCTATAGGCTAAAAATGCTGATTGCCTGCTTTTCTTACATTTAGCAACCATTATTTTATTCCTGATTATATCTATTAGCAGAAGCTTAAATACCAAAATAATAATAACTGCTGCTATGCCTATAATCACAAAATAGATAACATTATCCTTTGTCATTTCAATTACGCCTGTAAACCTTGATATAGTATCAGAAATTGTTCCTGCTATATCACTCTCTGTGCTGGCAACCGTAGGCTCAAACACCGTAAACCCATAGCCAGGTATATAAACCTCCACATAAGCATGGGAATTACCTGCTGTAATATAATAGGTTCCGTCATCATATTTTTTTGTTGCCATAAAACCTTCTGTATATCTGGCACAAATTCCTACAGACTGTGCCATGAGTGTCATAGCTGTAGCATATTCCCTGCAGCCGCCCTCCTTTGAATTAAATATAAAATATTCGATTCCCGGCTCGTCTGGTTCATAGGAAATATTATATACATAATCGTTATCCCTGAAATATCTTTCTATTGCCTGCGCTTTTTCATAGTCAGTATCATAGTCCTTTGTAATGTTCTCTGCCAGCTCCTTTATTCTTTCGGAATAGTCTGCATTAGCTCTGTTGTATCTAAAAGCAGCTGCTATTTCTGTTAAAATGTCATTAAGCCACTGGGTATACTCTCCAGCACCTTCTATCTCTTTGCTTTCTAGCTCATTAATAAATGAATAATACTGATAAATTGTAAACTTCCTTGCAAAATTAAGGATTTCTTCATTTTCTCTTGCTATATCTCTGTAATATTCAATAGTATAGCTTGTCAGGCCTACATCTTTTCTTCTCTCATAATATATTGCCCCTTTGTTATTTTTTAATACCTTTCTATATGAATCATTTGTCTTTAAATCAAAAGTTCTAACTGGCGTAATAAAATAGTTGGCATTAAAGTTTTTAGGAGTAATAACTGCTGTCATACTCTCCTCTGTTACATTTGGAATATCCTCTGATGTAATATTATACAGCTCAAATACATCTGGGTACTTGTCATATAATGCCATCATATTTTCATAGAAGGAACGCATATTATGGTCGGTAACAGTATCTCTCCAATCAGAATATTCTGCAACATTCTCATTTTCAAAATATTCGCCCTTAAAGCTTTCATAGGAGCTTCTTTTAAGATATAAAGGCTCATAAGCATTTAAGGTATATAAAACCTTTGATTGATTTAAGTATCCATAGGTGGCTGCTGCCGACTTTTCAGATAATGATGCAATAGCATTAATATTCTTGTTGGAGAAGGGATTCATTGCTATTATTTCGTCAAAGGTTTCCCTTTTCGGAGCAGTATCTGATTTAGGGACAACTGCTACAATTACTATTATTGCTATTAATATTGACAGAAGAAATTTTCTAAAGGCAGAAGTAATAAGTATCTTTTTACCCTTAAGATTTCTTTTTTGCTGCTGTACAATGTACAGGTAAATAATACTTGCAACTATCGCCATAATATATACTACCGGTACTGCTTCAATAGTCTTGTAATACAAGGCAATAGGTATCATCAGCATAAATATCATTATATAGCCTCTAAAATAAAAGGTTGTGAAATAATATGAGGATACCCCGAAAAATAATATACAGGTTACAAACAACAGGGCAATATAAGGTATAAACAGAGCATTATATTCATAGCCAGTAAGAAGCCACATATAAAAACCAGTTCCGGCTATATTTAGCCTGAAGCTAAAAAACACTATTAAAAATGCCACCAAATAAAGTGAAACACATAACGCTTTTTTTGCCTTTTCATTAACTCTGTTAAGAACAATATATAAAATACCTACTGCTGCTGTGGCTATTAATATTACTATATAATTATTAGGTATATATAATATTAAAGTAACAATAGTTATAATAATTCCATATAAAAATGCCGGAAGGTTATCACCAAACAGATTTTTAATTTTTTCCATTAGCCACACCTCCCATTATAATATTCAGATTTTTATCTAAATACCATACCTCCTGACCTTTTTTGTGTCTGTTAGGAGTAACAATTCTATATGGTATTCCAATATTTGAAGCAAGCTTTACAATATGGCCTAAGGCTGAAAATACCACAACTGACGATAAGTTATTGACCTTCTCTAATTTTACATTTTCCATCTTACTCTCCCCTTTAAAGTAAAAGGAAGCCTGTGTAATCTCTGATATAAAAGTCATTAAATCCCTGTCATCAGATATGGTCATTTTCTTTCGCTTACCATCTAAATTGTAATATACATCTGTAGTTACTTTATTTTTGACAAGACAGCCTACATAAGACATCATTCCCTCAATAGCAATTTCATCATTGTATCTGTCACTAGAGGTAGTATCATCTAAAACTACAGCCATTCTTACCATAGTAGAAGGCTCGTCCAGCCTGATCATAAGCTTGTCTTTTTTGGCAGACAGCTTATAATTAACTCTCTTTAGGGAATCTCCCATTACATACTCCCTATGTTCATAGCCCGGAAAGCCTGACGAGGTAGGCAGCCCGCCACTGGTTTCCTCACTATCATCAAAATCAGCTATATAGGTCGAAAAAAACATAGTATTCGAGTTGTAATTGTTTTCTGTATATTTTGGCAAAGTTTTTACACTTATAAAATGCTCTGGTATTTTTTTCTTAATTGACAATATACCCATAAAATCTCTTATGCGTATATATTCAATGCCTACAAAGTCAATACCATATACTGCTGCCTTATATTTTGTGTCTATACACAGCGGACTAAAACTGTCTACCATACCAACAGTTAATTCTTCACTATCATACTTTAAAAACTCCTGCTTTTTTAGCTTTATTTCCACAAAGGCAAATGCTATTGGCAGCTTTGACATTATTTTCAGCTTATATGTAAAACATTCATTTTTAGCTATTTTTAAGTCGGTATTATTATCATAAACCGATATACATCTATTGCTTATAAAAAGCAAAACTATAGCGATAAGAATAACAGCACAAACAGATGCAAACATTGCCATTCCCAAGTTTGCATCTACATAAATACTAATTAATCTAAAAAGAATTATTATTCCACAATAACCAAATAATGCTTTTGGATATATCTTAATATTCATTTGATACCGGCACCTTCACTTTATTTAAAACATCATCTATTACTTCAAACTCATCTCTATAGTTGGCTCGTCCATTTGCAGACAGCACAATTCTATGTGCTAAAACGCATTTTGCTACGCCTTTAATATCGTCTGGTATAACATAGCTTCTGCCGTCCATAAATGCCATAGCCTTACTTACTTTATATAGTGAAATGCTTCCTCTAGGGCTTATGCCTAAGGAAATGTTTGGATTATTTCTCGTATACTCGGCTATATTTACAATGTAATCCTTAAGAACATCTGTAACCATAACCTTTTCAACCTGCTTTTGCAGCTCTACAATATCCTCTGTTGAAAGCACACTATTTAAGCCACTTACAGGTCTGCTTTGATATTCTAATATTTGTTTTTCCTCTACTCTTGTAGGATAGCCCATAGATACTCTCATTATAAATCTATCCATTTGTGCCTCTGGAAGATGATAAGTTCCATAGGTTTCAATATGATTCTGGGTAGCTAATACCATAAAGACATCTGGCAATGGTATGGTTTTTCCGTCTAATGTAATCTGATGCTCTTCCATTACCTCTAGTAATGCTGATTGGGATTTTGAAGAGGCTCTGTTTATTTCATCAGCCAAAAGGAAATTACAGACTGCCACACCTTCGTGATATACCAGCTCCCCTGTTTGTCTGTCCGGAATACTATATCCTACAATATCAGAAGGCATAATATCAGGTGTAAGCTGTATTCTGTTAAATTTTCCATTCAAAGAGGCTGCAAGTGCAGACACCAGCCTTGTTTTTCCTACACCTGGTACATCCTCTATTAATACATGTCCATTGCATAGAAGTGCAGCAACTATATTTTTTATAGTTCCACTTTTTCCAACAATAATATTTCCAATGTTACTAATTAAAAGCTCAACTCTTTTTTCCATTTTTTCTCCTCGCTCTTTCTGTATACAATTCTAACCAAAAGTATTGTTTATTTTTTGCTTATATTGATAATGACATACTCCGCTGGTGCTGCTGTTTTAACAGGATAGCCCCATCCTGCTATACCAGAGGTAACAAATGCTTTGAATTTCCCATCAGCTCCTACTGTTTCACCATACACAGCATCATCAAACTTTGCTATATTAAATAATACATTAGCCGGCCAGATTTGTCCACCATGAGTATGACCTGAAACTAACAAATCTGTTCCATTTTTTTCATTATCAGCATATTCCTTTGGCTGATGATCCATTACCAGCACAAAGCTGTCTTTATTGACTCCTTCCATAAGTGCTGACAGGCTTTTTCTTTCAGGTACATTTTTGCTACTGCTATAAGATTTGTCCTCTCTGCCTATAATTGTAAACTCATCATTTACTGAATATACCTGGTCCTGCAAAATCGTAATTTTGCAGCTTTCAATATACTGTGCCAGTTCTTCCTCTGTATATACCTTATTGTTGCTGTAAAGCTGTCTGTCATGATTTCCATAGACAAAGAAGGTGCCATATTTACTGTTAATTGTAGAAAGTGCTTTAAAGGCAAACTGCATCTGTTCCTTTGAAGTATTTTCATCTACTATATCACCACAAAGAGCAACAATATCCGGATTTTTGTCACTTATTTCCTTACATACCCTCATTAATTCTTCATCATCAATAGATACACCATAATGCAAATCTGCTATAAGGACAATTTTGTACTGACCGTCCTCTTCCATGGAAATACTCTTTTCAGTTGTTAAATTGTAATCTGTTTCAACAACATGATTCATATTATAATATCCATATATCATTATGGCACAGGTAGCCACAATAGGTACAAGCTGAATACCTACTATGGTTTTAACCCATTTTATAGCCTTTGATGTATCATATTTTTCTTTTAAAATTTTCTTTATAATGAAATTAATTAAATCAACTATTAAGGATATTACTATAACATGTAAAACAATAATGGCACTAAAGGAAAATATGTTTATGCACAAAAATCCGATTACTACAGCAAGGACAATATTTACAATCCTTACACCTTTATTTTCTGGTAATTTAAAAACATTAAATATTCTTCTTACAAAAAAATATCCATAAATTCCAATCCCTGTACCTAGTACAAGCATTAATAAAATTAAAGCTATATACATCGTTTTTATCCTCTTCTTTCTATTTCAGATTATTACTCTAAGCTATTTTGTAAGCTCCTCTATATCCTTTACAATCTGTTCTACTGAAATACCATTTTCCTTAAGTAATTCTTCAGGATTGTATCTGTCTGGAAAGCTCTTTTTAATACCATAGTTTTTAACCATTACCTTAGAAGGTCCATAATAGCTTGCTATTTTTTGGCCATAGCCACCCTCTAAAATGCCGTCCTCAAGAGTAATCACTAATTTATGATTATCCTTTAATTCCTCTAATACCTGTTCATCAAGTCCAGAAATAAACTTAGGATTAATAAGTGTTGGAGCTATTCCTTTATTTTCAAGCTCCTTAACAACATCCTCACCAAGTTTAAAGAAATCTCCTACAGCAATAATAGCTGCCTGACTGCCTTTCTTTACTACCTGATATTTATTAATAGCTGAATAATCAGTATTATCTGCCTTGCCACTTGAAATAACTCCCAATGAAGGAACTCTAATAGCTACAGGGTGTTCTTTTTGATTAATACCCCACTCTACCATAGCAAAATATTCCTCTTTGGTTGTTGGTGCAAGATATACAAGATTTGGAATATTACTCATCATCGCAATATCATATAAGCCTAAATGTGTAACATCATTCATTCCATATACTGACGCTGCAAACACTAATATAAGTGCTGGGTTATTGTTTATACATAAATCCTGTGATAACTGGTCATAGGTTCTTTGGATAAATGTTCCATACACGCCATATACTGGCTTTCCACCATTTCTGGCAATTCCTGAGGCTAATGCAACTGCGTGTTCCTCAGCAATACCTACATCAACAAACTGACGGCCTGCCTCTAGTCTTTTCTCCTTTGTAAAGCCAAATACTGTTGGTGTGCCTGATGTAATTGCAATCACTTCTTTATCCTCCTTCATTTTCTTTAGAAGATAATCGGCTGTTAATGAAGAATACTCCTCTCCTTCACCATGATATTTTGACTTACCTGTAGATAAATTAAAAGGCATACCCCAATGCCATGCTTCCTTATTTTCCTCTGCGAAGCTTAAGCCCTTTCCCTTTATTGTATGTATATGAACAAGTACAGGGTCATTGGTATCCTTAACCTTTTCAAAAACCTCAATAAGCTTATTAAGATTATGTCCATCTCCTACATAATAATAATCAAAGCCTATTGCCTTAAATATATTACATTCGCCTTCACCATTGTTTTCTCTTAGCTTTCGTAAATTTCCGTACATTCCACCATGGTTTTCTGCAATAGACATTTCATTATCATTTACAATAACTATCATATTAGTACCCTGCTCTACTACATTATTAAGTCCCTCTAATGCCTCGCCACCACTAAGAGAGCCATCTCCTATAAGTGCAATAACATTATACTTTTCGTCCTTTAAATCTCTTGCCTTTGCAAGTCCACAGGCAAGGCTTACTGAAGTAGAGGTATGTCCAATATTAAAATGGTCATGAGCACTTTCACTTGGATTTGAATATCCAGATACATCATCATATTTTGAGGAATCCATAAATGCGTCTTTTCTGCCTGTAAGCATTTTATGCACATAGCTTTGATGTGAAACATCATATACTATCTTATCAACCGGGGAATTAAATACATAATGTAAGGCAACTGTAACCTCAACAAGTCCTAAATTTGGTCCAATATGCCCACCATGCTCACTAAGCTTTGTAAGCAATGCTTTTCTTGCTTCATCACTTAACACATATAACTGATCAATAGACAACTTCTTTACATCTTCTGGGGAATTAATCTTTTCTAAAAACATAACAATCTCCTTTACATTCTCGTAGTAACATTAAAGCCAGCTTTAATGCTAACTTATTCTTATAATAACATTAAAGCCAGCTTTAATGTTAACCTACCCCTATAGTAACATTAAAGCCAACTTTAATGTCAATATGTAAAATGTGAAAAAAATGTGTACATTTTTCATATCACCCTCTCTCCCTGCATAAACTGTACATATGAAAGCCTTATTTTATGGAGGATATATGAGTTTATGTAAAGAACAAGCCATTTCTGAGGATTACGCTGATTTTATTATCAGACACCTCTCCCCTTTTCCAGAAAGTATTTACAGCATTGAAAATATATGCAGTGTTCCCTTAGCTCTTAATCATAACTGCGTTTATGCCCCCTTAGAAAAAGTATTACCCCTGTCAATAAATAAATATCCCTATGCCTCTATTCCCAGTCTGTATACTGTAGAAAGCACTGCCCCCTTAGAAGCCTCCGGTATTTTAAGATTACAAAATCAGCCCTTTTTAAATTTAAAAGGGCAGGGTACCCTTATTGGCATAGTTGATACAGGTATTGACTACACCCATGAAGCATTTATAGACAGCTTTGGAAACAGTAAAATTGAAAGCATATGGGACCAGACTAATAATAACGGTACTCCTCCCATTGGGCAAAATTATGGAACTGAATACACCAATTCTTTAATTAATGCTGCGCTGGGTATGGATAATCCTAGAGAATTAGTTCCTGTTACAGATGAAAACGGTCACGGGACCTTCCTGGCCGGAGTTGCCTGTGGCAGTGAAAATATTGCTGAAAGCTTTATTGGTGCTGCTCCTGAAGCAAGGCTCGTAGTAGTAAAGCTAAAGCCCGCAAAGCAGTATTTAAGAAATTATTATTTTGTAAAGGACGATTCAATTTGCTATCAGGAAAACGACATAATGTTTGCCATAAGCTATCTTATAGGAAAACAGCTCTCCCTTAATATGCCTATGTCTATAATAATTGGCTTAGGTAGCAGCCGGGGGGAACATAATGGTACCAGCAACCTGTCCTTTTTATTAAACAGGATTACTGAGGACACTAACTGTGCTGTATGTGTGTCTATGGGAAATGAAGGAAATAAGCGGCTGCATTTTCAAGGAAATATAATAAATAATACTATTTCAGATACTATTGAACTAAGAATTGATAGCCGGCAAAAGGGGGTATATATGGAAATATGGGGTGACAACCCTCAGGTTTTTTCAATTTCTGTTATCTCTCCTACCGGTGAGGTTTTAAATAGAATTCCCCCTAGATTAAATGCCAGTGAAAATTATACCTTCCTATTTGAGCAAACAGTTTTGCAAGTAGAATACAAGCTTGTTGAACCATTTTCCGGCTCAGAGCTTATACTTCTCCGTTTTATAAATCCTACTGCTGGCTTGTGGCAAATTAATGTTTATGGAGAATACAACATAGCCGGAACCTTTAATTCATGGCTCCCAATATCCCTGCTTTTATATGAGGATACCTACTTTTTACGCTCTAGTCCGTATATTACCTTAACCAATCCAGCTTCATCACTTGGATCAATAAGTGTTTCTACCTATAATTCCTTTACTAACAGCATTTACTTTGCCTCTAGTCGTGGATATAACAAAAATGGCACTATAAAGCCAGATATTTGCTCTCCTGGTGTTAATATTACAGGACCTCGTGTTGGAGGAGGATATACAGTTGGTACCGGCAGCAGCCTTGCCGCTGCTTTAACTGCTGGTGCCGCCGCTCTGTTTCAAACCTGGGGAATAGTCAATGGAAATAATATGGAGCTAAAAAACAGTACTATTAAAAGCTATATGATTCGTGGTGCTACAAGGCAAAATAATGTGCCGTATCCCAACGAAGAATGGGGATACGGCGCATTAAATATATATGATTCCTTTGAAGTAATGCGGGGAAATATTACTTAACTATTATTATTTGTTAGACTAAACTAAGCCTCGCTTTCCTCTGTACCTCTCATTATTATCCTTGGCGAGCCATTATTCTCAATATAATCTCTGGTAATAATTACTTTACCAATGTTATCATCTTTAGGTATTTCGTACATTATATCAAGCATAAATTTCTCAATAATGGCTCTAAGGGCTCTGGCACCAGTTTTCTTCTTAACTGCCTCATCTGCTATAGCTGCAATAGCCTCATCATCAAACTCCAGCTTAACCTCATCTAGCTCCAAAAGCTTCTGATACTGCTTAAGAATAGCATTTCTTGGCTCCTTTAGTACCTTTTGAAGCATTTCACTTGAAAGTCCGTCAAGAGTAAACATAATTGGAAGTCTGCCTAAAAATTCCGGAATCATTCCAAAGTTCTTTAAATCATCAACTGTTACCTCTTTTAAAACATCCTTGTCATCGTACTTGTCCTTAAGGTCAGCCTGAAAACCAATGGCTGACTGCTTATTAAGTCTTTCCTTTATAATCTCTGTTAGATTTGGAAATGCACCGCCACATATAAATAGAATATTTCTTGTATTAATTGTAGTAAGCGGCACCATAGCATTTTTGCTGTTTGAGCCTACAGGTACCTCTACCTCACTACCCTCTAACAGCTTTAACAAGCCCTGCTGAACAGCCTCTCCACTAACATCCCTGCTATTTGTATTTTGTTTTTTAGCAATCTTATCAATTTCATCAATAAATACAATTCCTGTTTCAGCCTTTTCAACATCATTATCTGCGGCTGCAAGAAGCTTTGACAGTACACTTTCAATATCATCGCCTATGTATCCAGCCTCTGTAAGTGATGTTGCATCTGCTATGGCTAATGGCACATCTAAAAGCTTTGCCAGGGTCTTTACCAGATAAGTTTTACCACAGCCTGTTGGTCCAATCATAAGCATATTTGACTTTTCTATTTCGATTTCATCCATTGTATTTGTGGCAACTCTCTTGTAATGATTGTAAACAGCTACACTCATTACCTTCTTTGCATAGTCCTGACCAATTACATATTCATCAAGCTGTTCCTTAATTTTATGTGGTGCAGGCACCTTCTTTAAATCAATAAGTGGCTCACCCGGCTTTCTGTTAGACTTCTTTTTAATCTTCTGTCTTCTAGGAAAATCTCCCATCATCTCGCCTAAATTAATAAAGCTTATATTTGGAGTTTTCTTAGGAATTTCTTCCGTTTTTTCGTCACCCTCCTGATTGTTTGGTGTATCATCAGCAGACACTACCTGTCCTTCTACCTTTTCTCCTTTTTCATTACCCTCACTGATATTTTTATTGCTATCAGTATCCTCCTTTTGCTTTGGAACTGCAAAGCCCATCCCGGAAAACATATTCATATTATTCATCATATTTTCCATATCCTTTAAATCTCCGTCCATCACACCCGATGACATAAGAGTATTCATTGTACTTTGCATACAATCAGGACATATGTGCATTCCACCCATCATAGTAATCATTTTTCCAGTCTTACTTTCAGGTCTACGACACAGGTAACATATCTTTTCATATTCATCATCATTGTTGTTATATTCGTTTGACATTTATATCCTCAGCTTTCTATCACATTTAAAAAGTAATAACAGTATGAATTATACATTATTTTTTTCATATGGTAAAGACAATTAAATAAAGAAGAACTACCCTTATTCTTAGGGTTGTTCTTCTTTACTAATTTTCCCATCAGCTATTTCATTAACTATACTATAAATATTTTATATATCCTTTTTCTTATCATACATTTTCACAGCCACTACACATATGCTGCATAGTGTTATCAACATAATCCATACAACATTTGCAGTACCGTCAAAGGTTTCAGGTGCAGTATTATTATTATTATTATTATTTGTATCATTACTATTATTTGTATTGTCTGTATTTGTTTTGTCTGTATTTGTTTTGTCATTTTCTATTACAGCAATATCTACATAGTTCTTTTTATCATGGCATATTACACATTCTTCATGCTTTTTACCTTTTTCTGTAGCTGTAGCCTCTTTATCAATTACCCATTCATACTTATGTGCAGCATTTGCAGGTATAATCACATCACTTATTTCTACTGCTATACTTCCGTCCTCATCCTCAAAGGATTTACCACAAACATCACATTTATAATACCTTCTATTTCCAGCTACACAAGTTGCTTTCTTTGCAGCAACCTCTGATATTTGATGAGGATTACAAATAATTTCGCCATCATTCACTATTGTACCATTATTTACCCATGCTCCTCCATCATTTATAATTTTTGAGTTTCCTGCTACATTTAAGGTCTCACCATTTGCTATAAAAATCTCTCCGCCCAATTTATTTTCCAGCAGTCCATTAATAGTCACATTTCCACTATTTATTTTAACAGGTGATGTACTTGCACGAGCTACATTTTCTGGTCTATTACCAGAACAACCTGCACCGATTGCATTACCTTCTGAATCTCCATCGCCTCTTTTTCCACTTGTAGCATTTATAATACCACCATTGATAATTATTTCATCTGATGAACCACCTACTTGAGTATCTATATAATAAAGCTGCAGCCCTATAACAATCATTTCTATAGGGCTGCAACCTTTCTTATCTGCGAATAAATTTATCTAATACTGCTTTTGCTTCTTTTGAATCACTTGCTCTTACAATCGCATATTTATCATTTTCTTTTTCTGAATCCCCTATTCTAATTATAAATTTACTGAAATCATCTTTATCAAAATATAAAAAGAATACATCACTACCTGTTTCTGATGTGACCTCCTCATCACTCACATCGTCATTCATATAAGTCATTTGAAAAACATAATTTTCACCTCGCTCATAAAACATAATCATACAATCTTGATAATTTATGGTTGACATTGTGCTGGATTTTATATTTATATTTCCTCTTTCAAGATCCTCTTTTACAACACCCTCTTTCATTAGCTTTGTTTCACCATTACAAACTACATGTATATTTTCAACAATCTCACCTGTAGATATATCAACTAATGCAAAATCATCATCTATGTTTACTTTCAGTTTATTGCCAAATTTCACAATTTCATCATTGTTCTTTTCGTATAAGAATAAATCCAAAAGTCCATATGTTAATATTCCAATTAATATAACTGCTACAATACTTATAATTGTAATTTTTTTCTTATTCATATCTGTACCTCCTAATATCCGCTATTTGGTGTTGTAGTCCTTTCTTTTGTAACCTTGTCTAGTAACTAAATATAATCTGCTATGTATTTCTATTCTCACCTCTTTCCCATACACTCTAACAAATTAAATCTGCTTATAGAATACCAACCATTTGATTTTTTGTCAATATTTTACATTTTTATTTTAAAAAACGCAGTAGTTATTGTTATATTAGACAATTACCTAATCCTCTGATACACAAAAAGTAGACTTACACCAATGTAAGCCTACTTTTATATATTTTATTAAACTAATTTAACGGCTATATTTTTATTCTGCACTACCCTTTGCAACTAATTTTACTTCCACAGTTTTTTCTGTATATTCTCTTCCAGAAGGAATATATACTTTTATTTTAACTTTTGCACCAGCCTTGTAATATGAAAGCTGCTCAACTAGTTCATTAGCTGTTGTTACTTCATTGTCGTCTACTGCAACAATGACACTGCCTGTTGTAATACCTGCTTTATCGGCTGGACTATTTTCAGTAACGCTTCTTACATATGCACCTACCGGAATATTGTAAGAGGCTGCTGTCTGAGAGTCTACAGTAATTGCTGTAATTCCAATGTAGCCTCTTTCGTCCTCTGAATACTGCTCTTTCTTTTCTGTATTCATAAGCTTTGTAATTGTAGCTGTGGCATCTGATATAGGAATCGCATAGCCCATACCTTCTACAGAGGTTGAAGATAAGCTTGAACTGCTGGACTTTGCTACATTTATGCCAATAACCTCGCCCTTCATATTAATAAGTGCACCACCACTGTTACCACCATTAATAGCTGCATCTGTCTGAATAACTACCATATCATTGTTGTTTATTGTAATTGTTCTGTTTTTTGCACTTACATATCCAACTGTAACTGACTGGCCATATCCTAAGGCATTACCAATAGCTACCACCTGATCGCCTTCTGATAAATCATCAGAGCTGCCTAATGTTGCAACCTTTATTGCATTAAGTGTGTCATCATCTAAATCATCAATAGGAATACCAACGACTGCTATATCACTTGTGGAATTTGTTCCCTTTACATATGCTGTATCAATAGTTTTATCATTGATAAACTGTACTGAAAGGCTAACAGAGTCCTCAACTACATGATTATTTGTAACTATAAGAAGCTCTTTATCGTTAATGCCAATAATAATACCTGAGCCTGCACCCTTTACCTGATACTGACCTGAGCCACCATAAAAAGGATTATAGTTTTGGTCAACGATTGATGTATTTGTTATTGATACTACAGATGGCTTTACCATTTTTGCAATATCAGCTACTGTATATTCTCCATTGCTTGTGCCTGTGCTTGTACCAGTAACTTCGGCTGTTCCATTTTGAAGAGTAGTTCCAACAACTACATTTCTGTTATCATTTGCTGACCTTCCCCAGTCTGTATATTCTAAAACGCCATATAAAATACCAGTATTAATAAGAACTGTAACCAGCATAAGTGCTAAGCCTACAGAAAATACCCTGCCAAAGGTCATTGGCTTTTTAACCTTCTTTTTCTTTGCCTTTTTCTTCTTTTCGTCTACCTTTTCACCCTGCTGAATCTGATAAAAAGTATAAGGCTGACCCACACCCTCTGGTGCTTTGGCATTTATCTGTGGCTCACCTGCCTGTTGGCTAAACATCTGACTATTATCTGTCACCTGACCATTATCTGATGTATTCTGTACCTGACCATTATATCCATTATTTTCAATATCAGGTGTACCTGGGTTAATATTAGCCGAGCCCATATTATTAGAATTAAAATTATTATCCATAATAAATCCATCTCCTATCTAGCATCTTTATTTTATGTACTACATAATAAAATTAAAATGTGTAGGAAATGTGTTTTTGTAATGAAGAAATTATGGAGATAATATCTAGCCAAAATTCTTTTTTATATTTTCATATTCCTTATTAATAAAAAGTAATGTAGCCTCATCACCGTTTCCACTATCCGGATGATATATCTTCATAAGCTCCCTATATCTCCGTTTGAGAGAGGCTTCACTATTGACACCTACAAAGAATGCTCCATTTTTGACCACATAGCCTCTGTTTTGTTCAATGCGCAATGCCTGCTTTTCTCTTTCAATATACGCCTTTTCACGGGCAATCCTATCCTTATCTGATGCAATCCGCTTTAACTCCTTTTCAACTACACCCCATTGCTTATCAAATAAATCCTTTTGACGAAGCAGCTGTTTTTCCTTAACCAAAAGCTCACTTTCCTTGGCTTTCTTTAATCTTTCAAATTCTTTTTTGTCTTTTTCTAATTTTTCTCTTGCATCTTCAATTTCCTGACGCTCATGTGCCAATCGGACATTCTCCATAAACATCCAATGTTTATCTCCATCAGCGCTTCCACCATCAGGCTCTGCAAAAACAAAATTTACATTTCCGTCCATGCAATCCCTCTCTCATTCACTACTATTCTTAGTCTAACTTAATATTTTCGTCGCCGTCTAATCTTTTTTCACCATAACCTAACAAGCTCTCCAGAGCCTTTTCAATTTGCTTTACAGTTGTAGATGGCTTGTAATTTTTATCATCAAATAAAAATTCGTGCATCTTATAATTATTATAACTAAGTCCCTGTATAATAACAGGATACTTAAGCACATTACCATCTGCAAGATATAAATTAGCAACACTTTCAAGTGTGTATGGGTATCCTGATGAGCCAGTAATCGTAAAATTAAGCAAGGTTGGAATCAAATCAATAATCTCATCATAAGGCATACTTGTATATAAAATATTGCTATTTAAAACCTCGTTTGCCATATTCATAACCTGAGTAAGTCCGGCACTCTTTGCCTTATTAACCATTTTCATAATAACACGACGCTGTCTTGCAGTTCTGCCATAGTCGTTATTATACTGTGTACCATCTTCGTCTGTAAATGTTACATATCTAATTCTACAAAAGGCAACTGCCTGAATACCGTTTAAATGTACATAGCCAGAAGAGTATACCAAATCTGAATTTATTCCTGTAACAATTCTGGTTTCTCCAAGATACTGGTTAAGGTAATATCTTTCATCCTCCGTAATCTTTATATCAATGCCGCCTAGCATATCTATAATATTTGCTAAGCCTGCAAAATTAATTGATACATAGTCGGATATGTTAAGGTCAAAGTTGGCATTCAGCGTTTTTACAGCCTCCTGTGCTGTGCCATAGGAGTATGCACTATTAATTCTGTTGTATTCCCAGCTACCATCCTTCTTTGCAACTCTAACCCAGGTATCTCTATATACAGAACACATTTTAACATGTCCGGTCTTTTTATTTATGCTTACAATAATAATTGTATCACTGTTTACACCACCACTTAACTCATCATTTCTTGAATCCAGCCCAAACAATGCAATGTTGTAATAATCCTTCATAGCTGATGTATCAAGGCCTTCATTAATCTGAACATCTTTTCTGTTGAAGTTTTTATCAATAATCTTGTCCATATCACTTTCAGGAACAACTATACTAATAAAGAATTTTCCGATAGGCGTACTTAAAAACCATGCCTTGGAATTAGGCATAATAAGCATTACCAAAACGAAAATCAGTATACTGATAGCAAAAAATTCACCTATTAATAATGCTATTTTTCTTCTCTTTTTTCTTTTCTTTTTAAGCTTACGCTGTTTTCTTTCATTTTTTTCTTCCTCGTAAATATCTCCAATATCTACTGTATAATCCTCATATTCGTCACTATACATCTCGCTCGATATTTTATTTGATGTTTTGGTTTTTTTACCATCATTAACTCTTCTGCTTGAAATAACATCTAAATCATTTGTTTTTTTTGTACTCATATCTATCCTCGAATTCATATTATAGTTGTGGCTGTGTATTATTATATTCTACTTTACCACAGGGTATACAAGCTATTTTTGTTGGTCAGTAGCATCCTCAGGTAATGTAACTTCTTCTACATGGGTAAGACCTTTTAAGGATTCATCTATCCCTTGTACCACCTTTGATGGGGTATAGCCATAATCTCCAAACAAAAATTCGTGCATTTTTGTAACATTATAGGCAAAGCCTTGTGCAACAACAGAGCTTTCATTATTGGTATACCTCATGTCCGGACAAGTGTAAGTTGAAGGGAAACCTGCCTGACCTGTTATACTAAAGTCCATAAGTAATGGTATCATATCTAACAATTCATCATATGGAATACTTGTTTTAATGATTTCCTCTCCACCATTAAACACCTCATCAGCAAGGTCTAATACTTTTGATACACCTGCCGTCTTAGCTCTTTCAACTAACTGACTAATAACAAATCTCTGTCTTGCTGTTCTTCCAAAGTCATCGTTATATTTATTTCCCTCAGGATCTGTAAATGTAGTATATCTTATTCTACAAAAGGCAGTTGCCTGAATACCATTCAAATGTACCTGTCCGTAATTATATACAAGCTCTGAATTAATGCCTGTAACTATTCGGGTTTCTCCAAGATACTGATTAATCCAATACATCTCTGTACTGGTAATATTTACATCAATACCACCTAGCATATCTATAATTCTTGCTATGCCATAAAAATTAACTGTGGCATAGTCAGTAATATTCAAATCAAAATTCTGGTTTAAGGTTTTAACTGCTGCCTCCGGCCCTCCATAAGCATAGGCTGAGTTGACCTTTCCATAGAAGGCAGTACCATCCTTTTTCACCACTCTAAGCCAGTTATCCCTATACACAGAACACATTTTAACCTCTTTTGTTTCATTATTAATACTAACAACAATTATGGTATCACTTCTGACACCATTTTCCAGCTCTCCATATCTGGAGTCTAGGCCAAACAACGCAATATTTGTGTACTTATCTAAAACCTCTGTATCTACACCATCATTTGCATTCATATCATTTCTATTGTAGTCCTTGTCAAGAATATTGTTATATTCTGAATCTGTTACTACAAGCTTTATAAAGGTTCTTCCTATCCAGGAATTTAGCAGCATTGCCTTAGAATTAGGAGTAACCAGTAAAAATAATGCAAAGGCTGATACAAATATAACAAACAACTCTATCACAAGTAAAATACTCTTTTCAACATTTCTTCGTATTCTCTTGTTTTTTGTCTTTTTATCCTCAGTAATGTCCAATAATATTTCATTGATTTCTATAGTATCGTCTGACACACTTTTATTCTCATCGAACTTATTGCTCATAATATGTCCTTCCTGACCTTTAATATGCGTTTTTATTGACAAATCCAGTAATAAATGTCATAAAAAATATTTTTATATCGAATCCAAGTGTCCAGTTTTCAATATAATATAAGTCATATTCTATACGCTTTTCAATGGAAGTATCACCTCGATAGCCATTGACCTGCGCCCAGCCTGTAAGCCCTGGTCTAACCTGATGCTTAACCATATATCTTGGTATTTCCTCTTTAAACTTTTCAACAAAATATGGTCTTTCAGGTCTGGGACCGATAATACTCATATCTCCCTTTAAAATATTGAAAAGCTGCGGAAGCTCATCTATACTTGTTTTTCTGATAAATCTGCCTACCTTTGTAACTCTGGGGTCATTTTTAGTAGTCCATTCCTTTTTTTCCTCACTAGCCTCCTGCACTACCATAGACCTGAACTTATACATATTAAACTTCTTTTGATGAAGCCCAACTCTTTCCTGCTTGTAAATAAGTGGTCCTTTAGAGGTTGTTTTTATAAGTATCGCTACAATCAGCATAATCGGAGATACAGCTACAATAGCCACGAGGGTTACTACAATGTCTAAAAGTCTTTTTATAAAAGCATTGAAGGAATTGGTAAGTGGCACATATCTGATATTTATTACAGGCAAGCCTAACAAATCCTCTGTATAAGGCTTTGTTGGAATAATGCCATTGTAATCTGGTATAAATTTGGTGTGAACACCACTTTTTTCGCAGGCAGCTACTATTTCCTCCAGTTTTTGATAATCACCAATACCCAAGGTAATAGCAATCTCATCTAATCTGTTTTCTGGAAGTATTACTGACAAGTTGTCAATTCTGCCAATAACCTTTACTCCCTTATACATAGTGCCTCTTTCTATATGATCATCTAAAATGCCTCTGATTAAATATCCCCATTCAGGGTTTGCCTTTACCCTGTCTATAAAGCCTTCTGCTGCCCTTGAATATCCAATAAGTAAAATATGCTTCTGATTATAGCCCCTTTTTCTAATAGTTCTAAGGAAAAGTCTTAAAACCATTCTTATTGCAATACCATTTATGCAGTTGACTACAAAGAAAATAAAAATCATTTCTCTTGAAAAGTCAATATGCTTAAACATAAACAGCACTGTAAGGAAAATCAGTACGCCTAATACATTTGCCTTTAAAAGCTCACCGATTTCATATCTTCGTCCCATAACACGCTTTGCTGTATAAAGTCTGAATGCCATATACAACAATATATATCCAGGCACAATAAAAATAAGTGCCACCATATAATCTTCAAAGGATAAAGAACTTTCTGTACCGAAAAAAAATGGTGAACGGAACTTTAATGTCCATGCTTCTATATAAGAAAGCATTATTAAAAGCATATCTAAAACTAAATGTAATCTATTTAAAAATTTCTGGTTATCTCTAATCATAGTTTCTTAGCCCTTTCTGTGTAATAATACTACCTTATAGGCAATTTATCAATCAATTTTCGTTCTAAGGCTCCAATAGCCGACATTATACTGAAGATTATAAGCTTAAATTTCCCTGTTTTCAAACATTTTCTATAGTAGATTTTTCTGCTTTCCTGTAGGATTTTATAGCGTTTTGATTTTTTACTGTATATTTTTCCTATAGTTTTGTTATGGGCATGAATATATGAAACGCTGTTTAATAAAAGCTCCTTATAGCCCTTTTCCTTCATCCTGAAGCCTATAATATTTTCCTCACAGTAAAGAAAGGTATCCTCATCAAAAAAGCCTATGCCGGCAAACGCCTCCATATCTGCCATAAAAAAGGAGCCATTAATAGCCTCTACATATAGTCTGTCCTTTGACAATTCTTCCTTTGAATAAAGCTTTTTGTCTAACTTAAAAATTCTATTTGTAATAATCATTGAGGATAAACCATCTCTGATTACACCCTGCAGTTTCCACGCTGATACCTGTTCATGCCCTGCCTCATCTAACATTTTAGGTGCAGCAAGCTTTACAGATGTATCCTTATCCATAGCCTCG
This sequence comes from uncultured Eubacteriales bacterium, assembly GCA_900539455.1. Lineage (GTDB taxonomy): Bacteria > Bacillota > Clostridia > Lachnospirales > Lachnospiraceae > SVEL01. The sequence continues at coordinate 126,184 of UQCD01000002.1, read as the reverse complement.
CAAAGACTATAAATTGCTTCCTTTGTAATAATAATATCTGGATTTGCTATAATTACTCTTTTACTTTTTAAGCTTTCTAATGCAAATCTGAGTCCAACATTATTACCCTTGCCATATCCCATATTTTCACTATTTCTAATGAATTTTCCAAGAGCCGAAAACTCCTCATAAAGTTTCTCATAAGAGCCATCTGTAGAATGATTATCTACAAATACCAGTTCTAAAATATCTGCAAGCTCTCTCTTAAAATGCAAAAGAAAGCTTTTGGCTGTCTGGTAATCATTGTAATTTAATACTATTATAGGAATTTTTTTATCTAAATACACTTTCAAACACTTCCAAATACTGCTTTGCTACATAAGACTTTTCATACTCTGGAAAATCTATAGCCTGCTTTGGTTTATCCTTTATTTCTAATAACTTGTCTATCCATTGCTTTGTATCAAAGGGGTCATCCACATAATATGCAAGATTTTTAGATACCTCAGGTATGCTTGTACACTTTGTAGTAACTACCCTTGCTCCCAGCATTAGTCCTTCTACCACAGGCATTCCAAAGCCTTCAAATATGCTTGGGAATAAAAATGCGTAGGCTTTTTCAAATAAAGTATTTCTATCCTCATTGGAAATAAAACCTGCAAGCACACAATTTTCCTTTAGTCCGTGGTCGTTTATATATTCTACAATTCTGTTTTCGTCAGCTTCTGAAATACCAGCTATTACAAGCTTCTTTGGTAAATCAATATTTTTTTCTTTTATTTCCTCAAGGGTTTTAAGGGCTGTCATAATATTTTTGTGTTTTAACATAGATGACAGTACAAAAAAGTAATCACTTTCCTTAATCTGATATTTTTCACTTACAATATTAAAATCTGTCTTTGTCTGGTCTGTTACAATAGGGTTTAACACTACCCTTATATCGGTGTTTTTATTGCCAAAATGCTCCATTATGTCATTTTTTACCCATTGTGATATTGCTACAATACAATCTGAGGTTTTAACTGTTCTTTTCCAGGCAAACATCATCCAGGCCCTTCTTTTCTTTGAAAAATACTCTGGAAAATGAAGCTGCTGTAAATCGTGTATTGTAGTTACATATTTTACTTTTTTACACTTTCTAAGTGGCTTACAATATACAGGCATAAAGCAATACTTAATATTCTTTTTTACAAGAAGCTTATTAAAATTTCTATTATGCCATAAAATACGCTTTCCTACTGCAAAGGCACTTATATCGCACACTTCCATTTTAAAACGCGGGTCCGCTAAATAATGCTTAAAGGTATCAGCATTATCCTTGGCGCAAAATAAAATATATTCATTTTTATCATTAAGTGCCATAAAGCCATCTAATAAATTTCTTATATAAGACTCTATTCCACCATTGCACTTTGGTTTTACCCATAACAAATCTATTGCAAATTTCATTGTATTGCTCCTTTAAATGTGTGTAACTAATAATGTGCTTTCACCTGTAATATTAATTTTTGAATTACCAGCAGGCATAAAAAAGCTGTCACCTTTTTTATAAGCAAATTCTATTTTTCCGTCTGATATTTTTCCATTGCCCTCTAATATAATAAAGGACTTAAACGAGGTTTCATCTAAAACTATCTGCAGACTGTCAAATACCTGATACTTTGTACATTCAAAATATTTACAGCTTGCTAATATTTGAGAATTATAACCAATATGCTTTTCTATGTCAAATACCTCTTGCTTATCACTGGCCTTGTCTACATTTATAACATCTAATGCCTTTTTTAAGTGAAGTGGTCTAGGATTTCCAAACATATCCTCTCTGTCATAATCGTATAATCTATAGGTACAGTTTGAATTTTGCTGCACCTCACATAAAAGTATGCCTTCTCCTATAGCGTGGATTGTTCCAGCCTTTACCAGCAGGGAATCACCCTTTTTTACCTTTACCTTGTTTAAAATTTCCAACAAAGTATTATCCTTTACTCTTCTTTCAACCTCTTCCTTTGTAGTTTTTCTGTTAAAGCCACAATATAAGTAAGAGTTTTCCCCACTTTCCATAATATACCACATTTCATTTTTGCCTAATTCATTTTCATTTTTAATGGCATATTCATCATCCGGATGTACCTGAATAGACAACTTATCCTTAGCATCAATAAATTTTATTAGTATAGGGAATCTATCCATTCCATAGGACTTCCAGCCCAGTGCTTCCTTACCTATAAAATCTAAATAATCACTAAAGGTTCTGCCCTTAAATTCTCCAGCTCCCACTATACTATTACCTGCCTCATGGGCAGACAGCTCCCAGCTTTCAGCCAGCTTTTCATAATCGCATTTTTTTCCATACTCCCTAATCAGCTTATCTCCACCCCATATATAATCCTTAAATGCAGGCTCCAGCTTTATTAGCTGATTTTTTATTAATTCTCTTTTTTTGCTGGCAACATTATCAGCCATAGATCCTTCCTCTACTGTATAAAAATCCTTATCACTTATATTTTCGCCAACACTTACTTCTATAATCACAACATTTTCATCGGTTTCATTTAAAAGAGTATGTTCTACTCCAATAGGCACAAAGGCACTCATATTCTGATTTAGCTGCAGCCTTTCATTACCAATAATGGCTGTAGCAGTTCCCGAAACTACTGACCAATGCTCGCTTCTTCTGGTGTGCTTATGTATATCCATGGTTTTTGATGGTAATATAACCACCTTTCGTACCATAAAATTATTCTCACCTTTAAGCAGCTCCCTGTATCCCCATGGTCTATATACTACTCTGCCATGATTAAAATAGCTTTCGTACTTATTATTATCCTCAATTATATTTTTAATTTTAGCTGCATCATTTTTGGAGGTAACATATAAAGCATCAGTTGTATTTACCACAACTGCATCCTCAATATTATTTACAACAACTAATTTATTATTATCCTCGTTAATTACTGAAATATTATTACAATCATTTAAAATAGCATTTTTACTATAATCATCTATTTTTTCATTGTTAAACACATCATAGGAATCTACCTCATTCCATGCAAACTGTGGTTTTATAACCACTTTATTGGCCAGGCTGTGATAAAGTATTCTTTCTAAGGATATGCTTTCTAAGTCATTATCAATGTTTTCTATTTTTATATGTCTTTTGGCAGTATTTAAGCCTTTATGAATTTGCTTACACTTTTCAAAATATTCTAAGGAATAATTTTTTACTTCATTTAAAAATGCTCCTGCTGTACAAATAAATAAGCCTGTATTTACAAGATATTTTTCAGGATTTTTATTGTAATCTGCCATTTCAAGACTTCCCTTAAATACAAATTCAAATTTGTTTTCACCTTCAACCTTGAAATACTCAAAATTATCCTCTGTTTTTGTAACACCTGCTCCAAAGGCTGCAAACCTGCCTTTTCTGGCTATATCCATTGCCTTTACAATTTCAGCCTGATATGTATTTCCTGTTATAAAATGGTCACCATTAATAACATATATCAGCTCTGTAGCATTTAAGCTCATACAAGCCATTACAACAGGAAAGGCTGTGCCTAGTGGCTTTTCTTCATAGAAGCACCTGTACTTTAAACCCTGAAATGCAGCCATTTGTCCCTCTACAATAAAGCTATGTCTGGAATTAGCCATAACAAAAAATTCTTCGCATAAGGATAAGTTTCTTCCCACAGTTTCCTGCAGCAAAGAACGCTCCTCTCTAATATTCATAAATTGTTTAGGATATTCTCTTCTGGATAAGGGCCACAGCTTATCGCCCAATCCACCGGCAAGTACAATACATTTCATAAATTTCTCCTAAAAATATAAGCCTGTCTATATTGCAAAATATATATTAATCATTAAATCTGCATCAATCAATTAATATATAAATATATTTACTTCTGTTTTTATATATAAATATATTTATACCTGTTTCTATATAACTATATTTATATATACCTGTCTAAATTTTTATCTTTTAAAATATCTACTATTTCCTTAACTCTCTGGGTATCTTCTTTTTTGCATACCAAAAGTGCGTCCTCAGTATCTACTACCACAACATTATCCAGACCTATAGTTGCAATTAACCTGTCCTTGCCACATATAACACTGTTAGTTGTATTTATCAATATATTATTACCTCTGTCAATATTACCCTGACTATCAGTTTCACAAACAGCCTCAAGACTATCAAAGCTGCCTACATCATTCCAGCCTATATCTCCTAATAAGACCTCTACATCTGCAGATTTTTCCATAATGCCATAGTCAATAGAAATAGAAGGTATATCCTTGTAGATTTGATTAACTACTTCTTTTTCCTTATTTTCTAAAATGGCTTCACCAATTTTTTCCAAGTAGCTATAAATATCCGGCAACAGCTCCTTAAACTTTTGCAGGATAGTTGACGCCTTCCAGATAAACATTCCACTATTCCATACATACTCGCCACTTTCCACATACCTTTTAGCAATGTCTAACTGTGGCTTTTCCTTAAACTCTATAACCTTTTTGGAGATAGTCGCTGCTGGCTCATATTTTATATAGCCATAGCCTGTAGACGGAAATGTAGGCTTTATGCCTATAGTCACAAGGCAGTCCTTTTCCTCTGCAGCCTCTATTGCCTCCTGTAAAACCTTTGAAAATCCAAGCTCGTCCTTTATATAATGGTCTGCCGGGAATATGCACATAATACCGTCACCATATTCCTTTACCAGCTTCATAGCTGCATAGCCAATACAGGCTGAGGTATTTCTTCCTACCGGCTCACTTAAAATATGAGCCTTTTGTATTCTGTTTTCAGTTGCCTTAACCATTTCATTATATTGAACACCATTAGTTACTACAAAAATATCCTTTTTAGGAATAACACTGGATATTCTGTCTATGGTTTCATTAATCATTAAGTCCTTGCCTGTAAGATTTATTAACTGCTTTGGTCTGGCAATTCGGCTAAGAGGCCAAAATCTTGTTCCTCCGCCACCTGCCATTATTATTCCATATACCTTCATTACTGAATTTCTCCTAACAAGTCTGTCTTAACCTTTTCTAAAAGCTCATCTGCTTCCTTTTGGCTTTTTCCCTTAACGCCAAAGTAAAACTTAATCTTTGGCTCTGTTCCTGAAGGTCTGGCACAGCACCAGGCGTCATTATCCAGTTCAAAGTAAACAACATTTGATTTTAAAAGGTCAAGCTTTGACTTTTCTCCTGTAATAAGGTCCTTACGAACACTATTATTATAATCTCTAACTGCCAAAACCTTAAAGCCGCCTATAGTCTTAGGTGCATTACCTTTTAGCTTATCCATTATAGCCTTTATTTTTTCAGCACCGTCAATTCCCTTAAGTGTAATTGAATGTAAGCCTTCCTTGAAATAGCCATATTTCTCATAAATTCTATTCATATTGTCTACTAAGGTCATATTGTTTTTCTTGCACCAGGCAGCTACCTCGCAAAGCAGCATTACTGCCACACAGGCATCCTTATCTCTTGCGTAGGTTCCGGCTAAACAGCCATAGCTTTCCTCAAGTCCAAATATATATTCATAGGTATTATTTTCTTCAAAAAGCTTTATTTGCTCGCCAATATACTTAAAGCCTGTAAGTACCTCTATAAGTTTTACATTAAATGCCTTTGCAATAACATCAGCCATATTTGTAGTAACTATAGTCTTTATTAACGCACCATTTTCAGGCAATGTACCAAGCTTTTTCTTTTCACTAAGTATATATTCTCCAATAAGCATACCGGACATATTACCTGTAAAACTTTTATATTCTCCTGTTTTAGTATCAAGAGCATATACACCTAATCGGTCTGCATCGGGATCAGTAGCTAAAACTATATCAGCCTTTACTTTATTTGCTAATTCCAGTGCCATTTCAAATGCCTTCGGATCTTCTGGGTTTGGATATGAAACTGTTGGGAAGTTTCCGTCCGGAACAGCCTGTTCCTCTACGACATATACCTGCTTAAAGCCAAGTCTTTCAAGAACTCGTCTAACCGGAATATTGCCAGTACCGTGAAGTGGAGTGTACACAATCCTTATATCATCAGCCATTTCTCTGATAATTTCCTGATGAATACTTTGCTTCATAAGCTCTTCCATATATTTTTCATCAATTTCTTTACCGATTACATTGTAAAGTCCCTGCTTTCTGCCTTCAACATTATCCATTTTTTTGATTTCGCCAAAGTCCTTTATATTATTTACCTCTGTAATTATTTCATTATCTCTAGGGAAGGTAACCTGGGCTCCATCCTGCCAGTATACCTTATAGCCGTTATATTCTGCCGGGTTATGGCTGGCTGTAATTACTATGCCTGCTGTACATTTAAGGTATCTTACTGAAAAGGAAAGCTCCGGAGTTGGTCTGAGGCTTTCAAATACATATGCCTTTATGCCATTTCCATTAAGAACTTCTGCTGCCAAATCAGCAAACTCTCTGGACATTCTTCTTGAATCGTATGCAATAGCCACTCCCATATGAGCATGGTTTTCCTTTATAATGTAATTTGCAAGTCCCTGTGTCGCTTTGCCAACTGTATAAATGTTCATACGATTAGTTCCGGCTCCAATAATTCCTCTAAGTCCACCTGTACCAAATTCCAAGTCTTTATAAAATCTATCTTCTATTTCTTTTTCATCATTTAAGGCTAAAAGCTCACTTTTTGTTGCTTCGTCAAAAATAGGACTATTTATCCAATAATTGTAATTATCTTTGTATGACATAATATACCTCCGTAAAGCCTTTTCCAGACCATTATACTATATTTTCCATATTCTAACCACAAAAAAGTTTTCTATTACTCAAAACCTATTACCAAAAATAAACCAGCCACAGTAAAATGACCCGTAAGCCAAAGCCTACGAGCCATTTTTAATTAAAGGATTATTTGAAAGTTTAGTTATATACTAGTTTAAGTTATAATCTAATTTAACAGCATTACATTCATATCTACATTTCCAACAATTCCTGCAACGCTGCCCTTACTTGAATACTGCCACATTAAATATGGTTTCCTGTATGTACAGCTGTCATTATATTCAGCCACCCATTTTATGTAATTATCAAGCTCATCATTAGTTACCATTGTATCATAAAAATAAGTGTTGGTATATGTTCCTGTTTTATATCCGGCTGCTGTAAGCTGTTTGTTAAACTTCAGACAAATACTGCTTACTGTAGCTCCTGAAGGAACTGGATTTGCATTTTTGTAGCTGTCCTGCTCCACATCAATATACACACCAACCGAAGGATTTCTGCCTTGTAATAATCTTAAGGTATGTGCAATTTCACTTACTACTCCCTTTGTGCCACCAACCTCAGTAGCATAGGAGAACATATACACTCCATATGGTATATTAAGTCTTTCACATTCTGTCATATTATATATAGCATAGGCATCATCCTGCTTTTCTAAATCCATTCCGTATCCTAATCTAATAATGGCGAACTCTACACCATCCTTTTTTACCTGTTCCCAATCTATTTTGCCCTGATACTGGGATACATCTATTCCTGTTTTTGATTTTAATGCACCAGTATCACTAAAATAATATTTTCTGCCTTTAATGGTCTGCCAGCCCTTTAGGAATTGACCATTCTGGTAATATACCTTATTTCCGCCTACAACATTCCATCCATTGTAGTTGGTTTCTACATTTCCCTGTCTGCCCTCTTTTTTGCCATATTTCATATAGTGATTGTAATATGACTTCTTATCATCCCCATATGCCTTTTGCAAATCCTTATATTTGTTTTTGTAGTAGGTATAATTAAATTCAAGACTTCCCTGACGGCCTTCTGTCATACCGTATTTTATAAAATGCTGTATTAATTTTTCCCAGTCATAACCATAGGCTCTTTGTAAATCTACATTATTGTTGTAATAATAATCAAAATTATATACTCCGGAATAGTCCACTCCATCATAAAAATCATTAGAACGGCCTTTTCTGTTTTCATTTTTTCCATATTTCATATAGTGCATATAATAGGACTTCATATTATTTCCATATGCCCTTTGTAAATCACTATATTTGAACTTGTAATACTTAGCATCAAAGGTTGACTTTCCCTGTCTGCCCTCCTTCATTCCATATTTTACAAAATGGACTAACAATTTTTCAGTATCATAGCCATAGGCTTTTTGCAAATCCTTATTATTGGAATAATAGTAATCTGCATTATATATGCTGGAATAATCTGTACTGTAATAAACAGCAGAATTTGCACCCATTCGTCCCTCATTTTTTCCATATTTAATATAATGCTGGTAATACTTTACATAATCATCACCATAAGCTTTTTGTAAATCTCCGTATCTTGCCTTATAGTATTTAGGATTAAAGCATTGTCTGCCTACTCTGCCTTCGTTCATACCATACTTTACAAAATGCTCAAACAGCTTTGTTTTATTATTTCCAATGGCACTTTGTAAGTCAGGATACATATTGTAGTAATAATTGTAATCAAATACAGCCTCATAATCTACGCCACCATAATAATAGCTGCTATTTGCTGCATAAGCATCTTCATCATTGATGAATACTAATGAAACTAAAAATACTACTATTCCTACAACAGCAGACATTATTCTTTTTGCCTTTTTCATTAGATAATCCTTTCTTTTTACTTTTCATATCTTTTAAAAATATCAATTTTTTCATTTGCACAAAAATCATCCTCAAGGATAAACATTTTTTTCATATCCTCTGTCAGCAGATTTTCCTCTACAACCATTCTTATTAGCTCCTCATAAACTGCCTTGTCATTATTTGCATACAAAATTACATCTCCTATTAAGCTAAACAGCTCTTTGGCATACTCTGCAGCTCCTGTATGAATTTCCTTTATAATGTTTTTATCTATACTATTTTTTTCAACCTGTAAAAATACTGGCTTAATATTTTCGTCAATATAGCAAAGCTGATTATCCATCGAGGTTAATACTGCCTCCAGTATAAGACTATATCTGTGGATGTATGAGGTTGATGCAGGTGCTATTTCATCATTTTCAATATACCTGCCACTCATTCTACTGCCTGCAATTTTAAGGGGCAGACGCTTGTTATCAGTTGCAAAATAATATCCGTCTAATGGTCTTTCCAACAATTTAGAAAGATAATACTGAATACTTCCGGAATATCCTAAGTCAGCCACAGAAGCACCCTCGCCTGTTTTTACAATTTCACTAATATACTTTAGATAATTGTTTCTTTCAAACTGTGCCTTTGACAATATTTCTTTTAAATATACCTTTACTCTTTCGTATATTCTTACAGCGTCAGACGGCAGCACAACTTCTTCGTCCCCACCCTGTATATTGTCTATACCAAACCTGTTTTTCATAAGCTTGGAAAATTTTCCCTCATAAAATACATTTAAAGCCTCTTTAATATCATCTTCATTTTTTATTGATGCTACAAGAATAGCTCTTCTTGAAGTGTATACATAGTGGGCAGATATATCCTCCATGCCCTCACAATGCTCCTTCATTACATCAAATATGTTTTTTAAAAGATAACCTTCTCTTGCTAACATCAGTATATGTTTATTGGCTGTTTTCTTTACATTCTTTACCATCCAGACCAAATAATCACACACAACAGGTCCAATAATGGCATAACCTAAATCATAAGGATTGTTTATTTTCCACTGGAATTTAGTTTTGTTTAAAATATATGGGCTGTTAAGGTATTTATTTAATAAAATACCCATTGCCACACTATCAACAGGTGTAAGGCTATTTACATTAAACACTCGTCCCACATTGGATAATAAAAATAAATCCTTAGCTGAGAGAATGTGATTTACCTTTATGCCTCTATCTCCCGGCAGCTGTGCATCTGATACTTCATTGTCGCCAATGTGCAGCATTTCCTTATTTGGATATTGCTCCACTATATAGTCCCACATAGTACCATTATCTTTTCTGTAACCCATTTCTGAAGAAACTAAAATTTCCTTATAAGCTTCTATGCCGTTACATTTAAGTAAGGTTTCCAATATACTTTTTGTAAAATACATATCAGAAATTATAAGCACATCTTTTTTCTGGTGGTTTATTATTTCATAATAAACCTTTTTCATTTCCTCTCTAGGTACTAAAAAGGCTTTTTCTGTATTAACCTCCATATCCATAATCTGGTTGATTACCTCATTTGGCAGGCTTGTAATAGCTTGAAACTCCTCATAAATTTCAAATATAGTATAATCCGGCTTACTGTTACTTTTTCTAAGATTTTTTTCTGCCTTTTTTCTATATTTTTTGTAAGGAATATTTATATCTAAGGACTTGTTTATTTTTAACTCTATAATGTCAAACAAATCATCAGGATTTACAATTTTTCGCATAAGGAGTGTGTCAAAAATATCAAAGGATACTATATCTGCCTCAAAGGCTTCACTTTCCAGCAATTCCTTTGTTTTACTCCAATACTGCTGCATATTTTTTCTTCCATAACCATAAGAAAAATCTCCAGTTTCCTCATCATAGGTCATAACTGTATATCCTTCATATTTTGTAACAAAGCCTAAGCATCTTTCAAAGGCATGGGCTATTGTACCGTCATTTTGTCCTGCCTCTTCTGGAAAATCTGTAGTCTTTAAGCCTGCCTTAAAAAATCTTTTTACAGCCTCTCCTCTTGCCCAAAACATAGTTCCCATTGGAAAATCAATATATTTTGGAATTTTAACACCAATTATGCCAAGTTTTGATAACAGCTCATCTCTGCTTTTGTTGTTGCAAAGCCAGCTATGCCCTATATACGCAATACCTGCGTAGGTTTCCGGATATATAAGTCCCACATCAGGATTAATTTCAAATCTATAAAATATATTAGTAACTAAAGCCTCACTTCCCATAAGTCCATCTAACAGATAGCCTCTCCAGCCTACCTGTTCCCTTCCTGTGTAAAGGGATTTTTTACTGTGAATATGACAGACATAATCATATTTTTGAAGCTCTTGGGCAAAATCCACCACTAATGGTGCTACATCTCGTCCTCTGTTTTCTACCTTTTTAATCTTAACATTTTTTATATTTTTAATAGCTGATACCTTCTGCTCTATTTTTTCAATAGCATCTTCATTTATTACAGATATAAATAAGTCAAAGGTATATGGAATATTATTCAAATATGAAATAAACTCCTCTAACAAATCCACATAAAACAAGTGCAAATGAATACCTATGGTTTTGTCAAATTTAAAGCTTTTAAATTGTTCAAAATCAATAGTTTTCTTTTTCTTCTTTTTAACTCTGGTCTGCTTCCACACAATGTAAGAAGGTGTATTTTTTAAACAAAAGCCAAAAACTGTAAAATATAAGTTTTTGGCTTTTGTTTTGAAATTGTGTGAAATAGGAAGCTTGTGATAAATCTTCTTGAGGAATTTTTCAATTCGCTTAACAACAAGATTTATTGCCTTTTTCACTTTATTTTTCATCAATTCCGCTCCATTTTTTATCTTTGTCAGAAATAATAAGGTCATCCTTTGTCATTCCCTCTGGCATAGGCCATTCTACACCAATAGTTGGGTCGTCCCATTTAATACCACCCTCATCATTTGGATGATAAAAGTCAGTACACTTGTAAGCAAACTCTGCTGTATCTGAAAGAACTACAAAGCCATGAGCAAAATTCTTTGGAATGAAAAACTGCTTTTTATTTTCTGCTGATAAAAGAACACCAAACCACTTGCCATAGGTCTTAGAGCCCTCTCTTAAATCAACAGCAACATCAAACACTTCGCCACTAACAACTCTTACAAGCTTATCCTGTGGAAATTCTTTTTGGAAATGTAAGCCTCTAAGAACACCTTTTCTTGAGCTTGACTGATTATCCTGAACAAATTCATAGTCAATACCAGCCTCAACATAATCATTTTTGTTGTAGGTTTCCATAAAGTATCCACGCTCATCTCCGAATACTGCTGGAGTAATAATTTTTAGTCCTTCTATATCGCAAGTTTCAACTGTTATCTTTCCCATTTTCAACATCCTTTCTTTTATAAGCCATTTGCCACATCTACTAAATACTGGCCATATGCAGTTTTCATAAGTGGCTCTGCAAGCTTTAATAACTGTTCTCTGTCTATAAAGCCACGCTTATAGGCAATTTCTTCAATACAAGAAATGTATAAGCCCTGTCTTTTCTGGAAGGCTGCCACGAAATCAGCAGCGTCTAAAAGCATATCATGATTTCCTGTATCAAGCCAAGCAAAGCCTCTGCCTAAGGTTTCTACCTGTAAAGTACCTCTCTTTAAATATTCATTATTTACTGCTGTAATCTCAATTTCTCCTCTTGCTGATGGCTTAACATTCTTTGCAATTTCAACTACATCATTGTCATAGAAATATAAGCCTGGTACTGCATAATTTGACTTTGGATTTTGTGGTTTTTCCTCTATAGAAAGCGCCTTTCCTGTCTGATCAAACTCTACTACACCGTACTCTCTTGGGTCTTTTACATAGTAGCCAAAAATAGTAGCTCCCTTTTCTCTTGAAGCAGCACTTTTAAGCACCTTTGAAAAGCTTTGTCCGTAAAAAATGTTGTCGCCTAATACTAATGCTACATTATCACTTCCTATGAACTTTTCTCCTACTATGAAGGCATCTGCCAAACCTCTTGGAGTTTCCTGTATAGCATACTCAAATCTCATGCCTAACTGTGAGCCGTCGCCAAATAATTCCTTAAATACCGGTAAATCTCTTGGTGTAGAGATAATAAGCACCTCTCTAATGCCTGCCAACATAAGTGTTGACAATGGGTAATATATCATCGGTTTATCGTATACCGGCATAATCTGCTTTGAAACTGCCTTTGTAAGTGGATAAAGACGAGTGCCTGAACCACCTGCTAAAATAATACCTTTCATTTTCCGTCTCCTATCATCGAACATATTTATTAGATTATATCACAACCATAAGAAATGCACAACCAAAGGCTGTGCATTTCTTATGGTTAAACCAAGTCATAGCTTTATTTTAATAGTATGACTAATCCTCATATTAATCTGCATTTTCAATAAGTTCATATATATTTGAATTATATCCTAAATTTACTATTATATAATCCTCATATTCAAATACATAGCCCTCTCTTGGATAGGTTGTTTTATCCTCCAGTGCCTTTGCTATTTCCTCCAAATCATAGTCTTCTGCTATATTTATATAATAGCCATGATGCTTAAAGAAGGCTCTTATTCTCGTAGCCCTTAGTTCAGGACCTATATCTTCCCTTCTATCCCACATAAATACAGATGCCCCAACTACCTCATCATAATTGTATTTTGTATAATTTGGATAGCCAATAAATATAACTGACTTTTCTCTCCGACTATCGATTTTTTGCAGCTCAGTTTCTATATCATTCATAATTTTAATATCGGTCTGGTATTTTGTATATTCCTTGTCAAATACCATATTCATTTCCTTTGTCTGGAAAATCACAATATATCCTACAATACATAAGAAAACTATACCTAAGCCATACTTATAGTTTTTAAGCTTATATGGCTCTATCAGGGTATATAGCAAAGCAAATACGAAGCCATAGGCTAATCCAAAAATAATAAGTGTTCTCTTAGGTACACCTGTGTTTCCTGTTACAATCATAAGTGCAAATGGTAATATAGAAATGCCTAATGAGCATATCAAAAATAGAGCATTTTTCTTTTTAATAGAATATATAATTCCTATTGTCATTATGATTAATACACCTATGCACAGCATTAGTCCGCTTAAATCTCCATGTAAATAACGATTTAATCGTTCAAGGAAGTTTTCTAAAAAGTTCTCTATATTCTCACCTATGGATAAGCTGGAATCATATTTAATATAACCTTCCTTATACCCATTCGACTGTATACCATATATTTTCATATATAATTTGGCAATTATCTTAAATAAAATAAGATTTACTACTGAAATTGCCAACAATCTTATTGTGTGCAGCAGGCATTTCTTAAAATTCAGCTTTTTATCCTCATTGTCAAATAAGAAATTTAACATTCCGATTTCACATAAGCCGATAAACAGATAAATATATATTGTTTCTCCGCCTACTAAAAGCAGCAAAATCAGCATTGCTATATTTTGTATAAGCTTTTTCTTTTTATTTTCCTCAAACATACTATTATAAAACAGTAACATAACAATACCTGTCATTGTATATTTAAGTCCTAACTCAAAGGTACACATATTAAATACAAAAACATAAGCAATATATGGGCAGGTGATTGTAAGTACTGCAAAAATAGTACAAGCTTTATCATTAAATCTGCCCTTTGATGCCTTTTCAAAAAGATAACACCATATTGTCACACCAATTACTGCTCCTACAAGACCAATAAAGCCTCTCCAATATTGGAGGAAATCATAGGTATCAAAAAAATTGGCTAAGAAATTCATTACCCATCTCCCCTGACCAATAGCTACATATGGGTCAACCATATAGGTTTCATCATACATTAAATCGTCTATACCTACAGATATACTTGTAAGTGCAAAGCCATATGCCAACGCAACAGCTAATACAACAAATATCCAGTATGCTTTACTTCTGCTTTTAAATATTCCCTGATTTTGATACTCTGTCAATGGTTCCTGCTTGTAAAAAAGCTTACTAAAGGCTTTCTTAACTGTTTTCCACATAAATATCAACACAAAATAAATTATTGCAGCCACAAAAAGCCATACCCACATCAGCTTTGGAAACACAAACTTATCTGTTAAAGAAAAGCTTTCAATTCCAATAGTAGTGTTTTTTTCTGTAGTAATGTCAAATCTTAAAACCTCATAATCAGCAGTTCCTAAATCAATTAGATTGTAGCCCATATGAAGCTTATAATCTAATCTGACACTGTCTTCATCTATAAAGCTTTTATCTTTATTTTTTATAAACACCTGTGCAACGGTGTATCCATTATATCTGGTATTTTCCAGACGATTAACATAAACTACTATAAATCTTTTACCCTCTACCTCAATATTTTTAAAGTGAGGGTCTGTATTTTTTGAAGTATAAACACCTTTTCCATTTACAAATAATCCACTAGACTTTCCTACATAATTTGATAAATCTATTTTGTCATATTCATCTATAGAAAAAGAAACATCTGATATACCATATACATCACCCGTATATACCCAGGAAAGAACTCCATAGGTAGCAAATATTGCTACCAGTAGTCCTACTACCTTTATAATATTTATTACGATTTTGTTTGACTTAATCTTATTTAACATAAATCAGTACCTATTTGCCAGCATACATATCTTCATAGTATTTCTGATAGTCACCACTGGTTACATTCTTCATCCAATCCTCATGCTCAAAGAACCATTTAATTGTAAGCTTAATGCCTTCCTTAAACATTGTTTCCGGATACCAGCCGATTTCTGCCTTAATCTTGTCTGGTGCAATAGCATATCTTCTATCGTGACCCTTTCTGTCCTCTACATAAGTAATAAGGTCCTTGCTGACAAGTGCTTTTCTTGGGTCATTGTCTGGAAGCATTTCCTGTAAGGTTTCAATAATAATATTGATAATTTCAATATTCTGCTTTTCATTATGACCACCTACATTGTAGGTTTCAAAAAGTCTGCCCTGCTCCTGTACCATATCTATAGCCTTTGCATGGTCTTCAACATATAACCAGTCACGAACATTCTTTCCATCTCCATATACCGGAAGTTTCTTTCCTTGTAAAGCATTATTAATAATAAGTGGAATAAGCTTTTCAGGGAACTGGTATGGTCCGTAGTTATTACTGCAGTTTGTAATATTTGCAGGGAACTTATAAGTATCCATATATGCCTTTACAAGCATATCTGAGGAAGCCTTTGATGCTGAATATGGGCTGTGTGGCTCATATGGTGAGGTTTCATAGAAAAATGCGTTGTCATCATCTGGCAATGAACCATAAACCTCATCTGTAGATACATGAAGGAATTTCTTGCCTTCCTTGAAAGTACCATCTGGTAACTCCCAGGCTGCCTTTGCACAATTAAGCATTACTGCTGTGCCAAGTACATTTGTCTGTACAAATACTTCTGGATTTTTAATACTTCTGTCTACATGACTTTCTGCTGCAAAATGAACTACTCTGTCAATATCATTTTCTTCAAATATTTTCATTATGGCTTCTTTATCACAAATATCTGCCTTAACAAATGTATAATTTTCTCTATTTTCAATATCCTTCAAATTTTCAAGGTTTCCAGCATAAGTAAGCTTGTCCACATTGATAATTCTTATTTCATTGTCATACTTTTTAAACATATAGTGGATATAATTTGAGCCAATAAATCCGGCTCCGCCTGTTACTAAATAAGTTCTCATAAACATTCTTCGTACCTGTAAGGTACCCTCCTTCTAAAGATATAAGTGTTTTTAGACAATAATAATAACATATAACATATTCGCTATTTTGTCAAATTACTAATAGAATTATATTATTTTCTATGATAAACTTTACTCCAGAGGCACTATAAAAATATATTTCTCCTCTTTTTTAATATTACTAAAATAAAGGATACTAAAATACTATGAAAGCAAAAGATTCCCAGATTGTAAAAGGCATTGCTATTTTAATGATGCTGTTTCATCATTTATTTGCACTAAAAAAGCTGACCCAATTTAATGTTACTAATTTAATTGTTGACCAGACAGTTACTACAGCTATTTCTGGCTTCTTTAAGGTATGTGTTTTTCTTTTTGTATTTGTATCAGCCTATGGTATATCCATCCAGCTATCAAAGTCTGACTGTTCTCTTAAAGATCTGGAGCCTACCACCCGTAAGCGTATACTTAATATCTCTAAAAAAACCTTTGCCTTAATTGTTTTTATTTTTATCGTAGGCAGCATTTTTAATTTACCTTACACAGCTTCTACAGATTATAATAATGGAAGTATACTTCAAAAAATAGTTTATGTATTTTTTAATGCTATTGGAATGTGTTCAGTTTTTAAGGCACCTCTTTTAAATTCTAGCTGGTGGTATTTATCCTTGGCGATTTTACTTATTGTATTAGTTCCTGTGCTTTATAAGCTGCTTAACAAAATAGGTGTTTTTTCATTATTAATACTTATCATCTTTTCATATTACATACTTTCCTTAAATACTACATATGACAGGCTACCAAAGTATTTATTAGTTGCTCTGCTAGGCATAATTACTGCAAAATACAATTTTTTCGATTTATTAAAAAATTTTCTTTTAAGTAATACCATACTATATTTTTTTATATTAGCTGGTTTATTTTTATATTTTCCAGCAGCTATTTATTTCCGTACACTTATAGAGCCTGGCTACTATTTTATATTATATACCTTATCTACCTTTAATATAGTATTATTATGCTTTTTGTTAATAAGTCATATTCCTATTATCAATACAATTTTGTTTTATCTTGGAAAATACAGCTTGTATATGTGGCTGTTTCATACCTATATAATGACCTTATGGTTTTCAGACTTTATATATTCCTTTAAGAATTTATGGCTTATATATTTTATGTTAATCCTTACATCCTTTGTATTTTCCTTTATATTTACTAATTTAGTCAATTTTATTGAAGGAAGAATATCGAAGGTTAATTCATACATATATAAGCATTTACACAGCTATTCTCAAGCATAGCCAACTCCTTTTATATATGCACAATGTTATTTGTGTTTGTAACTGCCTATGGCATTACTACTATAGAAAAGGCTGCCACTACTTCTACTATGTCTGACAGAAGTATTCATCGTGCCGGCAGATTAATTGCTAAGATTGCTCTTATTTTCCTTATTATTATTTTTGCAGGTGCATTTCTTTATAAGAATTATAAGCCATCGGCTATATGGGGAGGCTCACTTTCTGACAACATTATTGGCGTACTTTTTAATGTTTTAGGTATTGCTCCTATTTTCAAGGTGCCTTTATTTGCTGAAAGCTGGCTATATATCACCTATGCTGTTTTATTTATATTTTTAGTTCCTGTGCTCTACAAAGGTATTAAAAAGGCTGGTGGACTTTCAGTATTTGCACTTTCACTTTTTATTCCATATATTTTTAGTTTAAGCACAGCAGATTTTAATATATTTAGATTTTTGCCAATGCTTGTACTTGGTATTATTTTTGCTGAATATAAGTTTTTTGCAAGATTAAAGGCTGCCTTATCTAAAAATACAGTAATTAAAATTATTGCTATTTTAGGATTAATTATTAGTATTCCTCTAATAATTGCTATAAGAAAATATTTTCCTGTTGAAAGTATTTATTTACTAGATACTACAGCTTCTTTGGCTATTATTTTACTTACTGCAATTTTTATTAGAAATATTCCAATATTAAACCTTATACTTTTTACACTAGGTAAATATAGTATGGTAATGTGGCTGGTTTCAGACTTTTTAATAAAATATTATTTTTCACATTTTACCTACTCCTTTAAAAATGTCTGGCTAATACTGGTTATAACCTTAGCTGCTGCCTTTTTATTCTCATTTATATTTGAGAATTTTTCCCGTATATTTAAAAGTAAATTTGTTGACAGCCTATATTCAAAAAATAGTGGCATTATAATTTTTTCAATAATTACTACTATTGTGCTTGTAATATTTGTTGTCCTTACAACTAATATTACATATATGACCAATGACGATACCTCAATAGCCCGTACTTTAAGCGGAATGTACAGTGGTAAGCCTTTTATAACCCACCAATTTATAAATATTATTTTAGGTGCTTTTATTTCAACCTTGTACAAGCTCTTTTCCGGAATACAATGGTGGTTTATATACAGCTATCTTTTAATGATTATTGGTGTATTTTTAATTCATCTTTCAATATTTAAGGTATGCCAAAAGAAAAAATACAAATTAAGCTTTGCTTTATTAGTGATTGCAGCGATTTCAACTGTATTTTTGATTTACCCACTATCAAATGTTTCCTTTACTACTGTTCCTGCAATTTTAGGTGCAGGCTTGGTTATGCTGTTATTTGTAACTGCCAAATCAAAAAACAAGCTTATTAACCGCTTAGTATATATAACAGAATTTGTTGGCTTTGTCCTTGTACTAATCCATAGAAAGGATACCGGCTTTGCTATTCTTTGCTTTATACTGTTAGGCTTTTTATATAAAATACTGCTGCAAAATAGTTCTTCAATAAAAAAAGCTATAATACAATACCTTACTATATGCTTTTCCTTTATTTTAATAACTCTTACATTAATAATTTCCAATAGCTATGCTACAAAAAGCATAAATGGAACAGATTTTGTAGAGTTTAATCAAGCCCGTGTTAAGTATATAGATTATGCTTATTCCTATTGTTTAGCCAACCCAACTGTTTTTGAAAAGACCTCTTGGGACACTAACCTTCGTGTTATGGTATCTATTAGCTGGTTCTTTATGGACGAGGAAATAAATACCTCTACCTTTAATCTTTTAGCAGATGAGGCAAATGCCCATAAAACCAGTCTTTATGAAAGCGTAAAAAAGCAGTTTAAAAATATATATACCTCAAATTCCTACAGACTGCTTATAGGGGCTTGGCTTATATCAGCACTTATATTATTATTCGTCCTGCTTTACAATAAAAGCATATTTAATCTAATATTTTTTGGTTTTAACAATGTAGGTGCTTTAATATTGTTTTTATACCAGCTATACAATGGGCGTATTGTTTACCGCTCCTTATATGTTATTATCCTGCCTGTAGTGCTTATTAATGTATTTTTTGCCCTAAAGGAATTTAACACCAGCCTAACTATTAAAAGGACAGGAATTGTATTTACCTACTTAAGTATTCTTCTGCTTCTAATACCTGCCTTAAATTTAAACTTTAATAAACAAATCCAATTACAAAAGGAACAAAGCGTTAAAAATACTCGTGCTGTTAAAAGCTACTTAATGGAAAACCCAGACAAGACATATATCTCCTCCTCTAACCCATTAAATGATACTGACATTGATGTATTTATGGACTATGCCTACTATGGCAACGCTATCTTCTATGGCGGCAGTGCCTTCCATTCAACCGTTTTTTATGACCAGCTTAAGCATAATAATATTGAAGCTGCTGACTGTAGCTGTCTTGCAAATGATAATGTGTATTTTATGACAGATATAGATTCCAACAAGAGCTATTCAAAGCATAATGCTTTTACAAACTTCTATACATACTTGTCTAAATATAATGTTTTAGGCTTTGTAAAAGTCGACGATATTAACTCAAAGGCTCATGTTTACAAATTTGTATTTGAAAACAATGTTGACCAGTTTGACAGCTACTACACAATAGCAGACAATGAGCTTGTACTTGTAACAAAATAGTTAATACCGGCTTATGCTTAAAAAAGCTGTGCAGCTAATATAATAATTGTTATTATATCAGCCTCACAGCTTTTTTATTTCTATATTATTGCCTAACGGCTTTTTATTACTACTATATTACTACCTTACAGCCTTACATTACAAATACTACTATGCCTGTAATTATTAATATATTACCTATAACCTTGCTTTTAGTAATAGGCTCTTTCATTATAATTCTGCTAAGAAGCATTGTAAAAAAGTATGTAGAAGCAGCTAATGCGTGTGCAATTTTTAAATCAACAAATTTCATAATATAAGTATTTGCCAATAAAACTAATGTCAATATGGCGTATGAAGATATAACATATACATTCAAATATTCTCTAATCTTAGAAGTATATTTCTTTTTATTACTTATATTTAGTAATATTTGCGAAACTGATGATGCAAAAGCAGTTAAAAAAATCAAATATCCATAACTATTCATTTCTTGCCACCATTATGACACCCACAATGATTAAGGCTGCACCTATAACATTCTGGATTTCTATACCTTCCTGAAATAAAATATTTGAAAACAGCAACACCCATATAGTTGTAACTGATTTATTAGAATACGCTACAGAAGGACTAAAGCCTTTTATAGCCTGCTGCCATACTATGGCATAAATTCCTAATATAGCAAACATTATTATAAAGCAAATTATGTACTTAAATGATAAAAATTCAAATTTTGCTGCTACCTTGGACATAACTGTTGACATTGTAAAAAATAAAATACATAAATGAAGTTTTATATATCTTTTAATAATTTGTTTCTTATTTTCCATCTTTATCTCTCATATTTCTTATAAATGATTTCAGGGTCTTTTACTTCTTTTCTCATATTAACTAATACATACTTTACCCTTTTCCATAACCATACCAGAAACTCTTTCTTTCCTTTCATCCTTGGAAAACATTTTACAATATGAAACAAATACTCAAATCTCATTCTTAATCTGCTTAAAAATAACGAATTTTGTTCCCATTCACTCTCGGCACTATATTCTACATCCTGTTCTGTTCCTATAGTATGTGGTACGCCTTTTTTATCCAATTTACAAGGTATTATACTATAATCCATACTATCTGTATCTAACACTAATATCTGAGTTTCTCTCAACCTTTTCTGCCAATAATCACTCATAAAATTTCCAAGACTATATATAATCCTATGATTTTCAATCTTTTCATTTTTTTGTATAATATGAGGATGATGACCTACAATATCATCTATTCCGGCTTTCAAAATTTCATCTCTGATTTTTTTTTGCTTATCTGTTGGAGTTGTTACGAACTCACTACCCCAATGTATATATGCTACAATTTTATCAACCCTGCCTATTTTCTCTATAATTTCACTCCACATCTCTATTGTAGGGTTTAGTAAGTATGGAATGTTCTCTGTCCTGTACACTGGTAAATATGTTGCTCCAACTACTGCAACTTTCTTTCCATTTATCTCAAACACACTCCATGGTTTTTCTTTCTTTCCAAGAACAACTATTGTATTATCTTCCAACATTTCAACCATTTTATAATATTTCTCCACCCCATAATCCAAGCTATGATTATTTGCTATTGAAACAGCTGTAATATTGTTTTCTTTTAAGATTGATATTATATTATCATCACAGCACATTGCCCAATTATTGACATTCTGCTTTTCTGGTCTTTCCGCAATAACAGTTTCTAAATTTGCAATATTTACATCTGATTTTCCAAATTCTTGTTTTACACCATCAAATATACCCTTATACTTACTTTTGTTCCATATTCCATCAAATCCACATCCAAATATTACTGGTTGATCACCGAATATGAGATCTCCTACAAAATATATTTTTCCCATTGTATTTCTCCTATCTATAGTAGATATATCTGTTTATATTCTTTTCTCAAAATATATCATAATTTTCCCTTATTTTTTCGTCATCCCATTCCCACCATTTCATTTCTAAAAGCTTATCAATTTTTTCTTTGTCAAATCGATATTTAATAACCTTTGCAGGACAGCCTGCTACAATGGCATAAGGTGGTACATCCTTAGTTACAACTGCTCCTGACGCCACAACAGCACCATCTCCAATAGTAACTCCACGATTTATAATAGCTCCTGTTGCTATCCATACATCATTTCCTATTATACAAGGCTTTGAAAAACGGTTATATGCAGCCTCCTCACCCTCTGGTCTTATATGGCTGAAATTGTCATATAAAAAGGAGTGATTAGTAAGTCTGGTATAATCGTGGTTTCCTCCACCTATAGATACATTCCAGGATATACTTACAAATTTGCCAATAGTGGCAGCTATAATCTTTGTATTACTTCCAGTATAGCTATGTCTGCCTATGTGAGCATTAAAAATATAATTATTTCTGTCAATTCTCACATTGTCAGAAAGTATACTGTTTTCTACCTTGGAATTGTCCCCAACTGTACTATTTTTTTCAATGGTACTGTCAGCCACTACTGCATCCTTATATACTTTTACACTAGGGTCTAATTTATTGTTCATCATGCTTTTATTATCTGACATTTTACTATTTTACATCAATATGGATTTTTTCAATTAAATCGTCCATTTCCTTAACTGCTGCTTCAATAGTATCGCCCTTTACAATTACCTGACCTATTCTGTCTGGACCGATTTTAAATTTATTTACCTTATCTCCTACCTTATAATCGCAGGAAACATCAATAACATTCTCACTTGATACCTGAGGCAGCTGAATGTTTTCTATTTCTCCGGTTTTATCTGCCATAAGCAGCTTACATACATTTGGAGTAAGCTTATCTGTAGTAAAGCTTTCTATTTCTTCTCCTAAGGCTACCTGTAAGAGAATTTTGTAAAAGTCTACACCATAATATATTGATACCATTTCTGGCAAGCAGGTTGCACCGGCTCTCGCACCTATTTCAAGTACAAAAACCTCTTCTCCACGCAAAATAAAATCTGCATTTATAGCACAGTTGTCTATACCTAATGCCTTTGCACTAAGCTCTACCTGTTTCTTGCTTTCCTCTAATATTTCATCACTAATGTTATATGGTACATAATGACCTACAGGAACTCCTGTATCTCCCATATGAACATAGTCGCCGTGTGGCATTATGAATTTAACTTCACCATTGTATACAAGTGCCTGAGCGCCAAACTCTACACCTTCAATACATTCCTCTACTACAAAGTAATCAAGCTTTGAAACCTGATTTACACTTTCAATAGCCTTGTTTAAGTTTTCGTCTGTGACTTCCTTTACCTTTGTAATACCACGGCTCCCTGAGGAGTCTACAGCCTTTACCATAATTGGCAGCTGCATATCAGCTATAGCCTCTTTTACCTGCTCAAGATTTTTAACTGTTTTAAACTTAGCTGTTCTTACGCCCTGTTCTATAAACTTAGCCTTCATATCCGACTTATTTGCTGCACAGATTGCAGCATCATAGCTTACACCACTAAGTCCAAGAGTATCACATACCTTACCAATAGTTGGAACGCAAACATCTGTACCTGTCGTACAAATACCGTCAATACCCTCCTGCTTAGCTATTTTTATAATCTCGTCTTCATCAGTAGTATTTACATAGTATACCTTATCAGCATACTGAAATCCCGGGTAATTGCCCTTAATACTAAATACTATTGTATATAATCCCATTTCTTTAGCTTTCTTAATAAGTGGTACCTGATAAATTCCTGCTCCTAAAATGGCTATTTTCTTCATTTTTTAATCCTCCTTGCTGTGTTTTATCTCTCTTTCTAAATAAGGTGGAAATCCACTGCTTTCTTTTACTATCTTTCCAATATACTTACCAACTATTCCTATACTAAAGGTGATTACACCAGAGAAGAAGGAGGTAGCAAGTATTTGTGCTGTAAATCCCGGCACTGTAGTTGAACCTACTATATATAATATAAAATAAACAAATGCAATTACAAAGGATATACCTGATACGATAAATCCAAATATTGCCATAAAATCAATAGGAAATGTAGAGCCATTAATAATAATGTTCATAGTTTCAGTAATTAAATGACCTACTGAATATCCACTCTTTCCATATTTTCTTTCTTTATGCTCTATAGTTACTACATCTATATTTCTAGTCAGGGAAAAAATCATAGGACCAATCTGTGGAAACTTTCCTCTGTAACTGGTAAGTGCAACAGCTAAATCTCTTTTCATTATTCTAAAGCTATTGCTTGTAATATTTTTAGGTTTTTTATATATCTTATGGGATAAAAAGTTTGCAAATTTAGAGCCTAATTTACGGAATCCATTATGCTCCTTATGTGCATAATTGGCTATAACACAGTCACAATTTGTTTCTTTTATTTTTGCTACAAGCTTTGGAATTTCATCCGGTGAGTGCTGAAAATCATCATCCATTGTAATTACATACTTTCCTGAAGAGTTTTTCATTGCACAAAGCAGTGCATTTAACTGGCCGGAATTGTACTGTAAGTTAATCATTTTCATATGCTTGTATTTTTCACACATTGATAGCATAATATCCCAGGTATCAAGCTTTGGACTACCATCATTTACCATTACTATTTCGTACTTTCCATCTAAGGTATCCATCACTTTTTGAATGGCAGCTATCAATTCATCCATCCACTCTCCACTATTGTACACTGGTATAACAACCGAATATTCCATATCACTCATATTTCTATTTACCTTTCAAAATATGCCTTTACTTTTTCAGCAACATATTCTACATTGTCGCCTAATCCATAATACATTGGAAGTCTTAAAAGTCGTTCGCTCTCTTTTGTTGTATATCTGTCCTCTCCGTTAAACCTTCCAAGCTCCATGCCTGCTGGTGCTGAATGAAGAGGGATATAATGAAATACTGAACTTATACCATTTGCCTTTAAGAAATCTATAAGTGCAGTTCTTTCTTCTAAATCCTTTGCCTTAATATAAAACATATGTGCATTATGCTTACATTCCTTAGGAACAACTGGTAGCTGTATTTTTCCAGCCTGCTCTAAATCTGAAAGCATTTCATAATATCTGTTCCAGCTATTCATTCTATCTTCATATATTTTATCAGCCTGCTCCAGCTGTGCATACAAATAGGCTGCGTTTAATTCGCTTGGCAAATAAGAGCTGCCTGCTGCCACCCAGGTATACTTGTCTATCTGGCCTCTAAAGAATTTACTTCTGTTTGTTCCCTTTTCTCTTATAATTTCTGCTCTTTCTACATCCTCTGGATTTCTTATAAGAAGAGCACCACCTTCACCCATACTATAATTTTTGGTTTCATGGAAGCTGTAACAGCCATAATCTCCAATAGTACCTAACGCCTTACCCTTATATTCGCTCATAATACCCTGTGCGGCATCTTCTATTACCTTAAGATTATGTCTTTTGGCAATATCCATTATAGTATCCATTTCACAGGAAACTCCTGCATAATGTACCGGAACGATTGCTTTTGTCTTATCAGTTATTGCCTCTTCAATAAGTTTTTCATCTATATTCATAGTATCTGGTCTTATATCAACAAATACTGCTTTAGCTCCTCTAAGTACAAACGCATCTGCTGTAGATACGAATGTATATGACGGCATAATAACCTCATCACCCGGCTTTATGTCAGATAATAAGGCTGTCATTTCTGTAGCGTGTGTACAGGATGTAGTAAGTAATGCTTTTGATGTCCCTGTTTTGTTTTCAAGCCATTCATTACACTTTTTTGTAAATTCTCCATCACCACAAATTTTCTTTTTCTCTATTGCCTGTTCAATATATTCCTTTTCTTTTCCCACATATGGTGGAACATTAAAGCTTATCATTTTGCCTCCTGATAGTCTGACTATACAGACAGACCTTTTAAATGTACTATGTTCTTTATATATTTTTTATAATATTACCGCATACTTTTTAATATATCATAAACAAATGTATTCCTCAATGGCTTTTTTCCAGTCCTGTGCTACATATCCTGTTGTAAGTCTTAACATATAGTTATCAAGGACTGAATATGCAGGTCTTGGTGCTGCATTAGGATTTGATGCAGAATACTCTTTACTTGTTATATGATTAACCTTTGTAGTCTTTCCTGCAAGCCTGAATATTTCCTCTGTAAAATCTGCCCAGCTGCAAATGCCCTCACAGGTTCCGTGATAAGTTCCATAATTTTCTGTCCATATAAGGTTGTCTATAATGTCTGCCAATACCTTTGTGCTTGTAGGTGAGCCTATCTGGTCGCAAACTACATTTATTTCATCGTGTGTTTCAGAAAGTCTAAGCATAGTTTTAACAAAGTTTTTGCCATCACCATACAACCAGGCAGTTCTTATAATAAAATATTTTTCTGCAAAGTCCTTTACAAATCTTTCTCCCTCCAGCTTTGTTTTTCCATATGCACTTTTTGGTGCTGGTGTGTCAAATTCTGTATAAGGTCTGCTGCCATCTCCTGCAAATACATAATCTGTTGAAATATGGACTAACTTAGCCCCTACCTGATTTGAAGCTATACTTAAATTTCTTGGTCCAATAGCATTGATTTTGTAGGCATTGTCTACATCCTTTTCACAGCCATCTACATTAGTATGTGCTGCACAATTAATTATGGCATAAGGCTTAACCTGCGCTACCATCTTAGTTACCTCATCAATATTTGTAATATCAAGGGCATGAATATTTTCCATTTCGCAAATATCTGTATTGTACAACTGTATTTCATCATTATTCCTGTACAATTCATTAACTGCCCTGCCTAGCTGTCCGTTTGCTCCTGTTACCAAAATAATCTTTTTCATAGCAATCAATCTCCATTTATAACTGTTTTATTTTTATATAGTCATTGTATTCATCAGCATAGAAATTCTTCTTAACACCAATAATTCTCAGTGCTTTTTTAATTATAATCTTAAGCTTTGTCTTAAAGCCTCCTGCCTTATACATTCTTTTAACAGCAGCCTTTTCACAAGCCTTTTTAAATTCCTCTGACTCTATAACAGCCTCTAATTTTTTCCTATCTATGTTTACAAGTGCTTTTTTAGTTTCAAACAGCTCCTCATAATTGTCGCTGTTTGAATACTTTGTTGTAATTGCCTTTGTATTGTAATCATTTCCTGATAATATACAGCCATCTGCAAAATTCATTATTCGCTCATAGGTAGCAAAATCTGCAGTTTCTTTTAGCTTTTTATATTCGTTAGTGTCTAATATGAAGGATATTCCTGCATTTTTTACTAAAATCATATCGTAAATAAACTTATGATTTCTCTCTCCCGAATAGATGTAAGCATCAATATGCTGCTCTTCTAAAAGCTTTTTAATAAAGTTTAATCTTTCATATAATGGATATTCAAAAAAGCTATATTCGTCCTTTTCCTTTGGCATATAAAAAACAGGAACATCTACAAGATTTAGCTTTGATAAATCATTGCCCTGCTCGGTAACGCAGACAACCTTGTAGCCGTGGCTTCTCCATTTTTTTATAAGCTCCATGGTTATATTTGTGTTATCGATATTTTCACTTAGATAAACACATAAGTTTTTCACATAGGAGTGTGTAACCATTACTCTTTTTGATTTTGCCAGTGCCGCAAATAAATTAGCATCATTAACCTTAAGATGTTTTTCAAAGGCTGCTATTAATCTATCATCCTCAATGTATTCACACATCATATCATAGCCATTGCTCTGCTCTGCTACCTCTAATCTTGAATACCATCTTTGAACTATGCCACATAAAGCTCTACATCTGTCCAGGTCAACAATCTTTGTGAAATCCCCTTCCTTATCCTTAAAGAATATAATCTCATTATCTACACTGGTAGCTCTTCTGATAAGAGTATAATATCTTCTAAGACTAAGCTTATGATTTCCCATTAAGCCTGAGCCAAGACTGTATATATGATAGAATTTTCCCTTTGCATCTCCATAGTAAGACTTTGCATAATATGCCAGCAACATATATACATATATGTCATCACCATTGACAACATATTCTTCCCTGCATTCCTTCATTGCTTCTTTACAAACAGAGGTTTTGTATATTTTGTTCCAGACATTCCAGGTATAATAATTCCAGGTATGATTTTCTCTATAATTTGGTGCAAAGCAATAGTCGAAAACATCTTTTCCATATAAAAAGCCATCATATGGCTGCATAAAGTCCTCCTGCCACTTTCTTTGTTCTTCTGTGGTTGGAGGTACTGCTATTACTCTGGATCTGAAGTTTACAATATCTACATTTTTTTCTGTAATCATATTGTATAGTTCTTCGCAGGCATAGGTTTCAAATTCATCATCCTGATCCATAAACATTAAATATTCACCAGTTGCGTTTAAAACGCCTGCTTTTCTGGCACATATTGTCCCGCTGTTTTCTGGAAAGGACACTAATTTTATTCTGTCGTCATCCTTTTTTAATTCATTAATAATCTCTAAGGAATTGTCTGTGGAATTGTCATCTACACATACAATTTCAATATCCTTAAGTGTCTGCTTTTGTAAACAACCAATAGATTTTCTAATAGCGTCAGCGCCATTATATATAGCAAGTAATATTGATACTTTAGGCATATTTCTAACCTTCCTTTGCAAAAAATTCAATCATTCGTGTAAACATATCTACTAATGGTGTCTGTGGTTTAAAGCCTAAGCCTTTAATTTTACTTATATCAAGATTCATTTTTAATGTAGGTGCATATCCAAAATTGCTTAAATCTTCAATTTCCACTTTTACATCTATAGGATTGGCTTTGTCTATATCTGCCACCAACTTTGCCATTTCATAAATTGAGCAATAGGTCTGGTCATTGGCTGCATTATATGCCTCTCCACTTTCACCCTTTAATAATACAATAAGAATTGCTCTTACTGCGTCTGCTGTATATAAATAATTTCTCTTGGTTTCACCCTTTGTGTGAAGAATAATATCTCTATGCTCTACTAAACATCTGGCAAATTCAGCAAATACTCTTCCGTCATTGTATTCTACTCCAGGTCCAAAGGTCTGGGTAAGTCTTACAATATTTATTGGCAGCCTATATTGAACGCTATATGCCTTACATATACATTCCACCATTTTTTTGCTTTCAGGGTATGAGCTTCTGGTGCTCATATGGTCCATATAATTATAGCTGTTTTCAGTAATTAAGTCATCAGTTAAAGGTGTTCCATATATTTCCATGCTTGATAAGTATGTCATTCCCTTAACCTGCTTTTTTCTTGCAAACTCAAGTATTGCAGTAGTACCCTTAATTGCTGTGGTTATTGTATCTACCGGCTTTTCTATAAACATTTTGCTGGAGGTTATGCTTGCACCATGAATAATATAGTCAACCTTTTCGTCAAAGTGTATTTCATCGGTAACATCACCAACTACAAAGCTTATATTCTGACCCTTTTCTAAGCTTTCGTTATATATGCTGTGAGCTTTTTCTTTGTTTCTTACAAGTCCAACTACCTTAAGACCAATTCTATTTTGCTCCTCGTAAAATAATAGTGCGTTAATTATAGATTTGCCAATAAGTCCTGTTGCTCCTGTAACAAATACTGTAGCATTTTTTAATTTTGACCACGGAATATTGTTATCACCTGCTATATTCCTATAATCCTCTTCACATACTTTTCTCATTATTTTCCAATCTTTCTATCCAAATATCTGGGAATTTTCCTTTGCGTCAATAATTGCCCTAAATGTGTAAAAATCAACTGGTGTTGTAATCTTAATATTCTCAGCCGAGCCTTCAACTGTATACAGCTTATGGCCATAGTTTCTCATTATACACGCTGAGTCAATAAAATCATGTTTGTTTTCAGCGATTGCTTTTCTGTGTGCCTCAATAATGTCTTTGAGAACGAAGCTTTGTGGAGCTTTTGCTAACTGACATCTGCTTCTATTAACAATCTCTCCTACCTCTATAGAGTTTGCTTCTTTAATAGTAATTGTTTCTATAGCAGGTGCTACAGTAATGGCATTGCCATATTTTTTAACTGTAGCAATGTTGTTTGTAATCAATTCTTCATTAATTATAGGTCTGACAGCATCATGAATAAGCACAATGCTATCCTCTGGGAAAAGCTCATAGGCTTTATTAATACCATTGTATATTGAATCCTGACCTGTATCTCCACCTGGAACAATAGCCTTTACCTTTGTAATGCTAAACTTCTTTACAAGCTTTTCTAAGTATGGTATCCACGACTCAAGACATGATATTACTATACCGTCAATTTCCGGGTGGTTGTCAAACTGTTCAAGTGTATAAATAATAATAGGTTTCTGATGCAATTCAAGAAACTGCTTTGGCATTGTCTTTGTATTCATTCTCTGACCAACGCCCCCTGCAAATACCATTGCAATATTCATAATCTGTTCCTTTCTATAAGCTATCTGCTTATGCCTGTAATCTTTTCAATTCTGTCAACTACTGTGCCTGCTCCATTACCGTCTTCCCTGGAGCCTCTAAGCTTTAAGAATTCTTCTATTCTTGCCTTATATTTTTCTTCATCAAATTGTGCGATGTTTTCAGCAAGCTTTCCATTTGTTTCAGCAATTAAAAATGGTGCTTCACTTAATGGATAGCAAAAGCCTCTTTGCAGCTCATAATCATTATAATCAGGAGTATATAAAAATGCCGGCTTTCTAGTAAACATATAATCTA
The DNA here is from genome assembly GCA_900539455.1 of uncultured Eubacteriales bacterium. Classification (GTDB taxonomy): domain Bacteria; phylum Bacillota; class Clostridia; order Lachnospirales; family Lachnospiraceae; genus SVEL01. Next base: position 95,199 of record UQCD01000002.1, on the reverse strand, counting down.
ATATCCAGCTTGAATAATCTGTAAGTGCCATATCAGCAGCTACCATAAGCTCCTGAATATCAGAATACCTTGTACCGTTATAGCAATATTCCGGTAATTCATTATTACTAATTCCCATTGCTGCATTTACAAAATGTGCTCTGATAATTATTACCCAGCTGCCACCAAATTTCTTTTCTAAGGCACTCTTTAATTTTTCAAAATCTACTTCCTCATATTCTGTCTGGCTGTCAGTTTCTACATTTTTTTCTCTAAAGGTAGGTGCATATAAGGCAATCTTGTTATCATAGTCTATGCCTAGCTTTTTACATACCTTTAATCTTATTTCTTTATTTTTGTTTACATCATTTTTTATAAGAATATCATTTCTTGGGTGGCCACATTCTATAAACTCTGTTGTCTGCCAATAAGATTTTCTAAATACATCATCCTCAAAGGTACTATCTGATATTACTAAGTCATTTGTTGCATCATAAAGCAATGCTGACCTGTGGTTTCTCTTAGAGGCGACTGCATTTCCTGCAAGCTTTTTAAAGCCTAATGAGCCATGCCAGGTACAAATAGACACCTGTTTCTTTTTCTTAAGCTCTTTGAAATTATAAAAATGAATACCGTTGTCTATAAGCACCTTTGCTGATGCAATTTCCTTTTTAGCTTCAATAGTACCGTCCTTTACTACCCTTACCTGCTTTGGAAAGTTCTCTAGAGCCTTTGGACTATTTTTGCTAAGCCATACCAAATCATATGGTAAATCTCTTCTTATTATTTCATCACAGATATATTTTGGATTACAGGTATATTCCTGCTGGAAGGTTCTAAATACAATTTTGTTTTTCTTTACAGAACAATGCTTTCCTATTTTCTTTTCTCTTTTAATTGTTCTGCTCATTTTTTTATTGAAGTTCTTCCATTCTTTGTCTGTAATTTCAATATCAATCAGTTTTTCCGGATCATCTGTATAATCTCTGCCTTCAAATTTGCCTGATGTTTCCCAGTGATAAAGCGGGCATACCTTTGCTTTTTTTACATCAGGATTCAGCCTGTAATAATCTTCAGCACTAAAATACTTTGATGTGCTTTTGCCCTCTTTCCAACCAAACATATAATAATGTATAGCAGGGTCAAAATTTTCTCTGGCTACTGCCTCATAATTTTTCAAATACCAATCGCCATCAAATAATTTGGAATTCCTGATTATTTCAATCCTTTTCTTATCTATAAATCTTGCAACCAATCTTCTATTAACCCAAGCCTTGCATTTCTTTAGGAAGGCTACAAAACCATTTTCAAAAGGTGATTCGTCCTTTACATTTTCCTCAATGTATTCGTCTATTTTTGCTGTATATCTGCTTATGTTCTGTCCAAAGGTTGGTAAAAGCTGATGGAAGGAATAATGCAGCTTTTCTAATAAATACTCTCTATTGGTATATTCTATGGACGCATTGTTTATAGTCATTACCATACCGGTATAAAAGCCCTGTGATTGTGCTATAAACGCAAAGCTTCGCTCTAAGCCGTGGCTTATGGTTCCGTCACTAGGCATTGGCTCTGGTACAAAATCCTCATGCGACCAAGCCTTATCTAATAAAGGCTGTAATGCCTCTTTTCTGCACCAGAATGAGCTTCCTGTAGCAAGTGGTGGCTTCTTTTCATCTACCTGTGCATTAATATTTAATGCTTCCAGTAAATCGTTGACCACATCTACATTAACTGTCCATCTTCTTCCAAGACTTGCAAAATATCCACCGTGTAATGGCTGTGGTGGCACTAACAAGCCAAGATTATAATCATTATTAAATGCCTCAATAATATTTGTAATGTATTTACCTGTATCTAAAACATTTTCAACTATTAATTCCTGAAAGTCCCTGCTTACGCTCTGATTATTGTTATGTGGCGACTTTTTATCGTGAGTAAAACAGATATAATCGTAATCCTTTATTATATCTCTGGCTTCTACAAGTAATGCTGCTAATTCTCGTCCGGCACCTACAGAAACTATTACCTTTAATCTATCACCTAAAACCGGTCTGAAGGTTTTCTCTAATATCTCACCTTTTTCACTGTCAGTAGTTGTAAGTATTACATCTATTTCCTTTGGAATATCTAATATATACCTGCTAAAATACTGGATTAAATCCATATAGAATATATGGACTACTATTACTGCCTTTTTATCTCCTAATACTTTATCTATATTATTGGATACATTTGAAGGAAGTATGTAGTTTAACTTTAACGCATTATAAATATCATAAGTATTGCTTGCTTTTATAATATGCGAAATAAGATATTCGTATGGGTACTTTGTATTATTCTTTATATACTCCAAAATACCCTTTGCCTCCTCGCCTCTGGAATTATCGAGAACAATATCATAATCATTTACAATATTTTCTTTAGATACAACCGGATAACCACCTTCTACAGTAATCCCTTTAGTATCACCTATATAAGTACCCTGATTTATTTTTTTCACAAAAGGAGCATATACATACTGATTTTTCAGAAGGTACTCAGTTATAACTTTTCCTATTACCTGCAGATCAAAGTCTAATTCTTTTCCGTCTTTATCTATATTATCTAGCTTAAGACCTTCCGCCCAGCTATTTAAAAATTCATCATCGCATATAATATTATTCTTTAAAACAAAGAAGTCAGGATTTAATGGATTTGAGCCTTTACCATCTAAATTGCTCATCCATATATTCTGTTTTAATCCATAAAAGTCTGCTAATTTGTTCTGTGGCTCATCAATGAAGGTCATTTCATATAATGGTCCAAATATATTGCTATTTAAGAAGATGATTTCGTCATATTCATTTTTGTTTTTTATGTCTGTTAAAGCATTATAGTATGCAACAAAGCTTGACTCTGCATCTGTTTTGTAAAACTCGTCTGCTACATTTGAAAAGGCTTTTTTTTCGTTTTCTTCCAGCGTATTTGAAATAATAACTACCTTTTGTGCATATTTCTTAATTGCTTCCAGCATATAATTTATATATTCATCGGTTCTTCCGTATTTCTCCGAAAGAAAATATATTGCTAATCTATTTTTGTGCATATTTATTTCTCCTAAATCTGCCTATATTTTATAGTTTCCATCTAAATAAGCCTCATACTTATCACACAGCTCGTCTGCTTTTCCGAAAGCAACCTGTTTTCCTTTATTAAGCCATAAAACCTTATTACATAAGGTTCTAACCTGTTCAATAGAGTGAGATACAAGAATTGTAGTTGCACCTCCGTCTATTATCTCCTTCATTTTGTTTTCACTTTTCTTTCTAAAAGCACCATCTCCAACAGATAATACTTCATCAAGAATAAGTATGTCTGGATTAACCAATGAGGCTATAGAAAAGGCAAGTCTTGATTTCATACCTGAAGAAAGCTGTTTAAATGGTCTGTCCTCAAATTCCTTAAGCTCTGCAAATTCTATAATCTGGTCATAGGTATCGTCCATATATTTTCTGGTATAGCCTAACATTGCGCCTCGTAAATAAGCATTTTCTTTTACGGTCAAGTCGCCGTCAAAGCCTGAGGCTAACTCTAAAAGTGCTGCAATAGTACCCTGTCTGTTAACTACACCCTTTGTAGGTACCATTATTCCAGATATTGCTTTAAGCAAGGTAGATTTTCCTGCACCATTTGTACCTATTATACCTAGCATATCTCCTTTATCTATCGCAAACGAAATGCCATCTACAGCCCAAAATTCCTTAACTGAATAATCTCTCTTTAACTTTCTGACAAAAAATTCTTTAAGACCTATATCCTTAAAATCACCTGTAATATATCTTATTGAAACATCCTTTACTTCTAAAATCATAATGTATCCCTTTCTATCTTTCTTTATAGATTCAAGAATTCTTTACTTTCGTAGATTTCACACCTACACATATTCTATGCCTGCATATTTGCTAACATATTTATCTGTACATTTATTTGTACATTTATTTGTGCATTTATTTATATGCTATATTTTATACATAATATAAGAATTTATAATTGTACTTCTTATAAATTAATGCTCCTATGCCCAAAGCAACTGCTGCATATAACGCACATACCAAATGATATTTTAAGCTTGGTATCTGATTGTATATTACTATCTTTCTGAAATATGTTATATATGTGTATACTGGATTTAAGTAAAATAATCTTCTAGTTGTTTCTCCAAAGGCATCTAAGGTATAGAATATTGCCGATAAGTAGTTAAGCAGCATAACAAATACACCATACAAATATTCAATATCTCTAAAGAACATATAGCACGCTGATAAAATCATTCCTACACCAATATTAAATACCATAATACATACTATCGGGAATAGAAGTAATAGGAATGACCATTTCAAGGTTATTCCATTTGCAACTACAAATATGAAGTAAATAATCAATGATAATCCAAAGTTGATTAATGCCTGTATATTTCTTGAAAGCAAAAACATATACTTAGGAACATCTACCTTACTAAATATCCCTGAATTTTGTAATAAGGACCTCATACCGCCTTGTGTAGCATCACTAAAATATGAGAAAAGCAGGTTTCCTGAGAATAAGTAAATTATATAGTAATCTGTATTTCTTCCAAAGAATTTTGAAAAAACTAATGCCATAATAGCTAACTGTAATAATGGTGCAATTAGGCTCCACAACATACCTAGTACTGTTCTTTTATACTTTTTCTTAAAATCTCTCTTTACAAGTTCCTCAAACAGAAACTGATGTTTAATAATCTTGCTTAGCATAAATCCTCCATATTTTAAGCATTTTCATATTTACTGATTAGCTTTAAATAACATGAAAGCATAATCGCTCTACATTATATCAAAGCCTTTAATAAATTACAACTCCCTATGCTTCATATCCATTTGGATTGTTTTTTTGCCAATTCCAAGTGTCCCTACACATATCGTCTAAGGTCTTTGCCGCACTCCAGCCTAATATTTCCTTTGCCTTTGTACTATCCGCATAGCAGGCTGCCACATCACCGGCTCTTCTTGGTGCTATTTTGTATGGTACTGAAATATTATTAACCTTCTCGAAGGATTTTACCATATCTAAAACACTATAGCCTATGCCTGTGCCTATGTTGAATACTTCTGTGCCTTTATGCTTAAGAGAATAAGCTATAGCCTTTACATGAGCCTGTGCTAAATCCACTACATGTATATAATCTCTTACACCTGTGCCGTCTGGGGTATCGTAGTCATTTCCAAATACACTTAATTCTTTTCTTTTTCCTACTGCCACCTGTGAAATAAATGGCATAAGATTATTTGGAATACCCTTTGGGTCCTCTCCAATAAGTCCTGACTCATGTGCTCCTACTGGATTAAAGTATCTAAGTAATACTACAGACAAAGCCTTATCTGCCTTTGAAAAGTCCATTAATATCTGCTCATTCATAAGCTTTGTCCAGCCATAAGGATTTGTACAAGGACCTGTCTGCATAGTTTCTACTAATGGTGATTTATGTGACATACCATAAACTGTTGCTGATGAGCTAAACACTATACTATTGCAGTTAAACTTTTTCATTGCCTTAATAAGTGAAAAGGTTGAATCCATATTGTTTTCATAGTACATCATTGGCTTTTCTACTGACTCTCCTACTGCCTTGTAGCCAGCAAAATGTACTACTGCATCAATTTTATTTTCCTCAAAGACCTTTTCCAGTTTTTCTGTATCACATACATTTACATTGTAATGCTTGAATTTCTTTCCTGTAATCTTTTCTATTCTATTGTAAACCTCTGGCTTGCTATTAAAATGGCAATCAGCAATCACTACTTCATATCCAGAATTTAAAAGCTCTATTGCTGTATGGCTGCCAATATATCCTGCACCACCAGCTAATAATACTGTACTCATATTGCACCTCCGATTTCGCATATCTTCTTTATTATAGCCTATTGGGGTTATTTATGCAATTATTCTATACCACAAGGCTTCTTTTATACAGTCCATTATTTATACACAGAAAACTCTTATTTTTCTAATAAATGTTTCTTATGTATAAATAGCCTTTGGTTTATTATTAAAACCAGCTTAACAATTCTACTTTTTCAAGATTTTCATCTGAATGTTCTATCTCCCTGGAATATCTGTATACAATCTCAATTAAATCCTCCATTTTTAAATTTTCCTCATTTTTAATCCACCTTGCCAAAAGCAGCATAAAAATCTCTATGGAATGTCCTACACAAGCCTCTGCCTTTCCAATAATATTTTCATCATACACAGCACCTAGCAGATAAATTGATATAAAATACACAATTATCTGCTCTAATATTATTTCCATTGGTGTTAAATCACTTTGCTCCCACCACTTTATAAATTTGTCCTTGTTCTCCATAAACTTCTCCTCTCCTTTATCAAATAGAAGAAGTCTTGTTTCTATAAGAACATTTTCCCAATCGGAATACAAAAGTTCTAATTCTTCTGATAAAAATAAAGCTTGCTTTTTTAATAGTTCATATTCATTTTCCACACAAACCTTATCCTCACTCTCCAACTCCTCCCAAAAAACCAAATCTCCCATATCATAATGCCTTTGGGCTGATGCACCAATTTGTAACACCTTTTCAATTCTCTTTCCAATGGCTTCAGTCCGATTTTGAAGAATTTTTAATATCTCCTCTCTTATATCTAAAAGATTAGAAAATAAGAAAAAGTCAAAATCCTCAAATATTTCCTCTACATCATCTTCTTTTTCTACAAATGTTACCTTTTCGGTTGTATTCATTAATATTTTAGCAACCTCTGGGCAGGACAGGGAAAGTGAAATTTCCCTTATATTTTCAAACTCCTCTGTGTGTCTGGGATACTCCCTACAGGTTGTGCAAAGACTATCCTTTCCCATATGTGCATACATATCGCACAGCATATCTTCTCGTAAAAATGCACATTTTCCTATTTTATTATGTTTAAAAACTCCCTCCTTCCAATCTATGTTTTTGTGGAGTGCTTGTCTATATTCACCCTTATAATCTAAATATTTGTCCAGCGAAGCATCATCTATTACAATCTGCCACTGGGAGCAACAGGTATCTATACAATCTCCAGCAACACATTGAAACTTCTCATAATAATTTGGATACGAATAAAGCATATTTTCTCCTAAAAAGGCAGTATACCCGACTATTTTAGTAATAGTTTCTAGTATACTGCCTGTTTTAATTGATTTTATATATTTTCTTCTACGATTGTTCCAAGGAACTGTACAAGGGTAATCATATTTCTAATCTTAATAAGGTCATAGCCATCACAATTATCACCTTTAAGACCGATATAAAGCTTCTTGATATTTTCAATATCTCTATCATTTACCTTGTTACCCATTGCCTTGTAAGCCTCATACAAAGCCTTTCTAAAGTCATAGATATTTCTGTTATCAGATATTCTCATAACATTTAATATCTTATCTACATCAATTTCAGATATAAATGAAATACTGTCAGCGGCAATATCCTGTTTATTTTCTTTAACATACTCATAAATCTTTTCGCCCCAGCTTTCTGTGTCAGATAAGATTTCATTAATGTAGTTCTGCTTTGTTGATTTGTTCTTTTCGTCAATAAGTATTCTAATAGGTCTGATAGCTAATTCATAATCATCCTTTAGGTTGTCATTGTCAAAACTGATGTTACCTTCATCTAAGGATAAAGTACCTGTCTTTGACTCTTTGATGTTGACTATCATAAGCTTGATTATTTCCATAAGAAGGTCTGTTTCAAAGCCTACATCACAAAGAATAACCATTTTGTAAATAATTGATGGATACTGCTTTATATCAAACTTGTTAATCTGTAAGCCTGCAACAATATCCTCAATAGCACGACGGATTTTTGTTTCATCCTTTTCCCACCAGCTATCAAGAGCAACTATAGGGTTATTTAAATCCTTTTCCTTTTCGTACTCTTTAGATAAGTAATACTTAATATCATTGTCGATTTCGTCCTGATTACATTTACTGTAAATCATAAACTCATCAATAAATCTAAATGCTATCTCATACCCTTTATCTGTAGCCTTTTCAAAGGTATCTAATTCCTTGTATACAGTATTTTCTGTCCACTGCCACTCATATGTACCCTGCTTATATGCAACAGCAATACAAAAGCTGTAGTTAATCATTTCCTTTAAAAGCTTTGTTTTTCTATCCTTAAGCCATTTGATGTTCTCGTATAACAAAATAATCTTTGAAATAAAGAACTGGAAAGTTCTAAGGTTTGTATGCTCTCTTTCAATGGCAAAAGCACAATGCTGCTCATTTAAGTCTAATAAAAGATTTTGCAAATCAGGGTTTGCAACATTGTCACGAAGCATCTCCTTTGTAACCTTTTTGTAATCCGGCTCATATTTAATAGTAAAACCAACCAGCTTTTCTTTTACTTTCTGGTAAGCTGAATTGTCCTCTTCGCAAAGAAGCTGTGTTCTTCTTTTTAATTCGCTAATTGTAATCTTTTCGCCATTGTCCTGACCCTTGTAGGTTGCGTCAAGCTCGCCAAAATCTACATTACTACTAGCACTAAGCAAATATTTAAGACCTAATTCATTTGCTTCAATAAATTTACCGATTTCCTTCTGGTTTGATACAATGATAGTCTTTAATCCTTGATTTTCAACTAAGTCATTAATATAACCAAATATTTCATTAATATGACAGTTACATCTTTCCAAATCGTCCAGAATAAAAATATAGCCTTCAAAATTGCTGAAGTTGTTGATAAATTCATCATAGTTGGCATCCCAACGGCTCTTTGCAATATCTGTAACCACCTTTACACCATATCTGATGTCACTAACATCATTACTGCCTATAGATTTGTATAAGGACATATATATTTCGTTTGAAATCTCCTCTGTTGAAGATATACCATACAAAGAAATATATAAAACCTTTCTAGGTGTATATAAATAATTTTTACTCGCCTTTTCATTTTCATATTGTTCAATGGCATTTAAAAGGTTGTTTTTTACGAAATAGGTTTTACCACTACCCCATTCACCATCAATCATAACAGCATAGTTGTATATGGCATTGTCTATATATTCTTTAACAACTTCAATAATTTCACCATCATTTAAGCACTTTTCCATCTAAAAAACCCTCTCTGCTAATATCTTGTTTTGTATGAAGCGTCAACCTTTACAATATCAGCTATAGAGTTAAACTCTGTAATATCACCAATCGCGCATGGTCTAATCGATACTGTAAAATCATCTTTAAATAATGTAAGAGGAATTTCCTCCCAGTCAGCCTTTCTTCCGTCAGCCATATTGTTAGCCTTTGTAAGACACGCTGATAGGTTTCTGCCATCCTCCTCTGACCAGTATGAAATGCCTGTGATTTCATAGGTCTTATCACCACCAATTTTGATACCTCTGACAATATCTCTTTCAACATCATAGCACCATTTGTTTGTGCTTTCTACATATGTACCCATATAGCTTGTGCCATATTCATATTTTCTAATAATGTCAGGATTGTTAATTAGGATACCTCCATCTATAACATATGCGTTTTTTATAAACTCTTTTATAGGCATAACTGCTGCAACGGTGCTGGCCTCGCTGTATCTTTCAATGCTGATAAATGTAGCATTTGGATACTTAGGTTTAATAATATCGAAAACATCACTTGAATATCCTGTAATAACAAATATTTCTTCGATTTCTGCCTTTGCAAGAATTTCAAATGTTCTCTCAATAATTCTCTTACCATTAATCTTCATCATAGATTTTGGTGTATTAACAGTAATAGGAATAAGATTTGCATCAAAAGAAGCTGCCATAATAACTGCTCTTTTAACCTTGTAAGGCTCTAATGACTGTGTTCCTTTTTTTGTAAGTTCAATTTCATTGCCATGAACTTCTATCATTTTTTTATTAACGAGGCTATAAAGCTCGTCAATGGATATTTGGTTTTGTACAAACCACTCTGGTTTTACTTCTACGCCTGGCTTGTCCTTTGTAGCGTATGTATTGAGATAATTTAATAATTCAAATTGTCCCTTGTTGAGTTTTGCATCAAAAATAGCCATGTGTCATCGTCTCCTTTACCCTTATATTCTGGGAAATGTGGATAATTTTCCACTTCAAAGTCTTAAAAGGTCTATACCTTTTTTTATAATTGGTGTCAAAATACCTAATATACCTAATATCCCTAAAAGTATAATACATATTTATTTTGTACGCAAGCACAAAAAAGAGCCAAAGTTTTGTACAATTTGTACAGCTTTAGCTCTTGTTTTATAGAAATTGGGTATCAAAAGCCTTCATTTCATATAAACATATGCAAATCAGCACCTTCTGATATTTTGTTTTACAGATTATTGTTTCTTGCCAGCCTATTTAAAGCACTAAATACAGCTCTTATAGACGCTCTCGTAATATTTGTGCTTTGACCTACACCATAGGCTGCCTTTCCCGTATCTAAATCAAGCACATTTACATAAGCTGCTGCCTTCGCATTTGAGCCTTCACCTAAAGCATGCTCTGTGTAGTCTAATATTTTAAAATTTACACCCGCCTGTGTATGTAACGCCTGCTTAACAGCATCTATTGGTCCATTACCAGTAACCTCTACATATTTTTCTTCACCCTTATACTTAAAGCTTATCTTAGCTAATGTATCTCCACAAGGCATATCATCTACATCTGATAGCTTACAGCTTGTAAACTCAAAAGGATATTCTCTCTCTGTCTTGTAGGTTAAGTATTCCTCACGGAATTTTTCCATAATAGTTTCAGGAGAAACTTCTCCCTGTGCCTCAGCAATTACCTGAATAATATCGGCAAATTCCTTGTGCATTCCTTTTGGAAGCTTGTAGCCAAAATATGTATCCATAACAAAAGCCACACCGCCCTTACCGGACTGGCTGTTTATTCTGACGATTGGCTCGTATGCTCTGCCTACATCTGCAGGATCTATAGGAAGATAAGGAACCTCCCACTTGTCATTTCCTCTTTCCTTCATTGCCCTTATGCCCTTGTTAATTGCGTCCTGATGCGAACCAGAAAATGCAGTAAATACAAGTTTTCCAGCATATGGATGTCGCATACCCACCTGCATCTTACAGCATCTTTCATATACCTCAATTATTTCATTTATATTTTCGATATTAAGCTCTGGGTTAATTCCCTGTGAGAACATATTATAGGCAATATTTAAAACATCAACATTACCTGTTCTTTCACCATTTCCGAAAAGTGTTCCCTCCACTCTGTCAGCCCCTGCAAGCAACGCAAGCTCTGTAGCAGCTACACCTGTACCTCTGTCATTATGTGGGTGTACACTTAAAATAATTGTTTCTCTATTTTTGAAATGCTTATTCATCCATTCTATCTGGTCTGCATAAACATTTGGTGTATTCATTTCAACTGTAGCAGGAAGATTAAATATAATCTTGTTATCTACTGTTGGCTGCCATTCATTCTGTACTGCCTCACATACCTCTAAGGCATAATCAAGCTCTGTTCCTGTAAAGCTTTCTGGAGAATACTCTAATATAATTTCTCCGTCAAAGTCCTTAATATGCTTTTTAACCATGCGTGTGCCTTCAATGGCTATCTGCTTGATTTCTTCCTTGCTTTTTCCAAATACAACATCTCTTTGTAAAGTAGAGGTCGAATTATATATATGCACAATAGCTCTTTTTATTCCTTTTAAGGCCTCAAAGGTTCTTTCAATAAGGTGTTCTCTACATTGTACTAAAACCTGTACGGTAACATCATCTGGAATTAATTTTCTTTCTACTAACTGTCTAAGAAAATCGTACTCTATCTGTGATGCTGATGGAAAACCAACCTCAATTTCCTTAAAGCCTAACTTTACTAATAAATTGAAAAATTCAATTTTTTCTTCTACTACCATTGGCTCAATAAGTGCCTGATTGCCATCTCTTAAATCAACTGAACACCAGATTGGTGCTTTCATTATCTCCTTGTTTGGCCATTCTCTGTCCTTAAGGTCTATAACAGGATTTCTTTTGTATCTGGCATAATTTAACATTTTAGTTACCTCTTTTCCAATAATTCTTATTCATTGAACACTTTTCCAATATTTCCTTTGGAATTTTATTGTAATGCTTTCCTGCCTGATAACCAGCATATTTGCTGGCACTGTGTAATATCAACAACGGGATAAGCAGCATATTTCCTGTATCAAAAAGATACCTTGCAGTATCCTTTACAAGCTTTATGCCCTCGCTTTCTGAACTCAGATTATCATAGATATATTCATATTGTTTTTGAGATACACCTAAATCAAAGTTTCTTCTAAAATCATCCATCAATTTGTAATTATGTGAATGATATACCTTAGCTGTACTAGCATATACCACCTTATACTCATTGGTCAATGCTTTATATGCCAAAATGCCATCTTCATTAAAAATTGTTCTGGAAGGAAAGCCTCCTACTTCAATATATTTTTCCTTATGGTACATAGCACATACATCTGAGGAAAATATTGCTTTAATACCCATAGTTTTAAAATCTGCTGAAGTTTTTATAATATCCTCATCACCATAATTAAAGCTTCTTGTATACTTTTCAATTACACCTGCATCCTTTTTTGGAAGCTGCCTTGCATAAACAACTGCTACCTGATTATCCTTAAAATGCTCAAGCATATTTGAAATAAGGTTTTTGTCCTTTGGCAAAGCATCCTGTGTCATTAAAAGCACATATTCTCCTTTGGCTTCGCCTATTCCCATATCCCTGGTAGCACCATGGTCAAACTCTTCCCTGTCTATTTCAATAGTTTTTATAATATCCTTGTTTTCAATAAATCTTTCCTCTATTTCTTCTAGGATAATCTCTGAACCATCAAAACATCTCTTAGAATTAATCAGTATGATTTCCTCTGGTTTTTTATTCTGTTTTAATAATCTATCAACTATAGCTACCAGTTCTTTGCTTGGACTACATATAGGTATAACAACTGAAACACTTTTTTCCTGCATTTTTGTAACCTTTGCCTTTTCTATGTACTAAATTGCAAATCCTCTCTGCTTTATTACATCAACAACCTTGTAAACCATTTTCTCACAGGTCTGGTCAGTTTCAGCTTCAACCATAACTCTGACAAGATTTTCTGTACCACTTGAACGAAGTAAAATTCTTCCTTTATCTCCTAGTTCGTCCTCTACCTGCTTAGCAGCCTTTAAAATTTCTTCATCCTCCATAGCCTTTATTTTATCTGTAACCTTTACATTAACCAGAAGCTGTGGATATATTTTCAGTTCTCTTGTAAGATTACTTAGGGTTGATTTTTTCTCAATCATTGCCTCCATAACCTTTAGAGAAGTAAGAATTCCATCTCCGGTTGTAGCGTGCTTGCTGAATATAATGTGTCCTGACTGTTCGCCACCTAGACAATATCCATTTTTCATCATATTTTCACAAACATACTTGTCACCGACTGCTGTCTTTTCCGTACGAATGCCCTTTGCATCAAAGGCCTTATATAATCCAATATTAGACATAACTGTTGTTACAACTGTATTTGATGGAAGCTCTCCTCTTTCCTTCATATATGTACCACATACATACATAATAGAATCTCCATCTACAATATTTCCATTTTCATCAACAGCTATACATCTGTCTGCATCTCCGTCATAAGCGAAGCCTGCATCTACATTGTTTTTCTTAACAAAATCTGCAAGCACCTCAATATGGGTAGAGCCACAATTTGTGTTAATGTTTGTTCCATCCGGCTCATTGTTAATGACCAGGGTTTTAGCACCTAATGCGTCAAATACATTTTTTGCAATAGCTGACGCACTACCATTAGAACAGTCAAGAGCTACTGTTTTTTCCTTGAAGGATCGTGTAGCTACAGAAATAAGATAGCCTATATATCTGTTTCTTCCTGCCGAAAAGTCTACTGTTCTTCCAATGTTTTCCTTCGTTGCAAGTGGAAGCTCAGCAACTTTACCATCTATATATTCTTCTATTTTTTCTTCTACTGATGCCTCCAGCTTTTGACCATTGGCATTTATAATCTTTATACCATTGTCATAGAAAGGATTGTGGCTTGCAGATATCATAATACCGCAGTCAAAGCCCTCTGTCCTAACAACATAAGAAACACTTGGAGTGGTAGTAACATGCAGCAAATAAGCATCTGCCCCTGAAGCAGTAAGTCCGGCAACTAAGGCATACTCAAACATATAGCTGCTTCGTCTGGTATCTTTTCCAATGACTACCTTTGCTTTTTTATCCTGCCCATAATACCACCCTAGAAATCTACCTACTTTAAATGCGTGCTCAACATTCAAAGTAACATTAGCTTCTCCTCTAAATCCATCAGTTCCAAAATATTTACCCATTTTAGTCCTCCGCAAAACCTTTTTCTAATGCACTCGAAATATTTTCTAATGCTTCTTTTTCGTCTTCGCCTTCACATATTAATTCTATTTCGTCATTTTTCTTAACGCACGCTCCCAATATGCTAAGCACACTTTTAGCATTAGCCTCACAATTTTTTGCTTTAAATGTAATATGACATTTGTAAAGGCACGCCATTTTGCAAAGCTGTCCTGCCGGTCTTAAATGCAGACCAGTTTCATCTGTTATTATAATTTTCTTGCTTACCATCAACCAAAGCCTCCCTATCTATTCCATATTTTCTTCTCTAGCGTCTGATTCGCCAGAGTTTGTTTCATCAGAACTACTGTTATTCTTTTTGGTTGTTTCCTGCTCTTTTTTTGTAGTAGTTTCTGTTTCTCTTTTTGTAGTGGTAGTTTCTGGCTCACCTGTTGTATCAGTTGTTCCCTGTTTTTCCAGATTAACTTCTATATACGCATATTCAGCCAGTCTATAATCATCACCTGTATCAATAGTTACCTGTACCTTGTGAGTGCCCTCCTGTAAGTCTTCTAGTGATACATTATATGCCTCCTGTGTCTGATAATTGTCCAACACTTTCTCCAGCCCTATTAATGTATAGCTAAATGTACCCTTTGTTACAATAGATGCAACATAATCCTCTGGTATATTAACTAATGCAATCTTCTTTAAATCCACAGTATAGGTTCTTCTTACTGTCCTGTCAATTACAACCTTTACCTTTACTGATTGATTTTCACCATATACATATAAATTATCCGGCAATACTGTTGATAAATCACAGGTAATATTATATTCCTTTTGGTTATGTTTTATTTCAAAAAGTTCGCCCGGAATCACAAGCTCATCAAGGCCGTCTAAATCCTTTTTATATCCAGCTATCGTTACTGTATTATTTGAATATTCCTTACTGATAATACTATATCCCTCTGGAATTATTTCATCAAACAAATCTGTAAGCTTTACGGTTTTTGAATAATATACAGTATTTGTTACTGTAACAGAAGGAATATCAATAGTTATATTATTTTTTTGCATATCAATATTTCTTCCATTATTGCCTACACAGGCAAGCTCCACCTCTCTTGAAAACTCAGTGGTTTCGCCCTCAGCCCTAACCTCTGCCACTACACTGGCAATAGTATTCATTACGGAAGAAGGTGCGCTGACCTTTACCGTACTGTCACTTAAGGTATTTTTATAAATAACATAATCCTTGCCCAGCTCTCCGGTATTTTTTACCTGTACGGTAAATTCCTTAGTTTCTATATCTTCAATACTAAGCTTCATTGTATTAGTCTTTACATTTATTACAACCTTATCTCTATAGGATTGTCTTTTAAGTTCAATACTAATAGGAACAGCATTTGTCTGGGACAGCTCTGTAAAATCTGCCACAGCTACAAAGTCTGAGGCTGTAAGCTTATCTACTATTGACCTTGGTCCCGTAACTGATACTGAAGCATTCTGTCCTTCAGTAATATTGTACACCTTGTTCAGACCTGTTACTGCATCAGCATTTTCTATAGTTACTTCTATGTTGTTAATGGTTCTTGTAGTATTAGGATCATCAATATTAAGTACAACCAGCCACAGCATTATAGCAAATAAGACTGATAAAATTTTCAACAAAATATTATTTGTCAGGTACTTTTTCATTGTTGTCTTGCTTTCCTCTCAATAATTTGAATCGTTTTGTTTCTACCTTTTTGTTTTGTAACTTTATTAATAATTGACGAAGTGTATCTCCATCAACATTTCCAACCAATTCGCCGCCTGTGGCTACTGAAACCTTTCCTGTTTCCTCGGATACAACAATAGTAAACGAATCTGTCACTTCGCTAATACCTACTGCAGCTCTATGTCTTGTGCCTAACTCCTTGCTAAGCTCCATATTGTCTGAAAGAGGCAGATAGCAGGTTGCTGAAACTATTCTGTCACCACGAATAATCACAGCTCCGTCATGTAATGGTGTATTATGCTCAAATATGTTAATAAGTAACTGGTTTGTAATTTCAGCATCTATAGTAATACCTGTGGCAATATATTCATTTAGGTTTATATCCTGCTCAATAACCATCAATGCACCTGTTTTTGTCTTGGCTAATTCATAGGTAGCCTTTACAAGCTCACTAATAGTTTTATCTCCGAACTTTTCTGTTATATTTTTATTTTCATTAAAAGCAAATATCTTTGATAATATTTTCTTTGTACCAAGCTGCTCTAACGCTTTTCTAAGCTCTGGCTGGAACACGATTATAAGTGCAATGGCACCTACATTTAAGGTTTTTTCAGCAATCCAGAGTATGGTGTTCATTTGGAAATAAAGTGCTACTACTGTAAAGCCTAATATGATAATAATACCTTTAAATAATGACCATGCTCTGGTATTTTTTATCCATAGCATAATATGATAAAATACAAAGGCAATAATTATTATCTCAATAATATCTGTTGGTTTTACAACCATTGGCATATATTGGCTGATTGTATTAAATATATTTCCCAGCACCTATTTCACATCCTTTCCATAGCTTTTTTATATTATATTTTCTTTACTGTAGGCTTTGCTTCACTATTTTGTGATTTTTTATTGTTTGCTTTTGTTTTTGTACTAACCTTTTGTGCATTTATTCTCTTTATGCTTTTTTCTGCAGGAAGCACCTGGATTTTAGGTACTGCCTTTACATAATAATAGTATTCATCATCCTCAAACTGTGTATATTCTGTACGCACATAATCCACAGAATGTAAAAACATCTGTGCAAGCCACGCAACTCCTGTGCTAAGCAATCCACCAATAATAACCATAGGGATAGAATATACACTGCTCATATCAAATATAATACATCCTATTAGTATAGCCAGAGTAGATAATAATCCACCTGCTATCGAAGATATTATCCATGAATAATCTACTGTAAGCCGCTTTACAAAGTATACAAGACATATAACTAATGCAAATGTACCTACTGTATAAAAAAATGTCGGATTCTTAAATACATTTTCTGCCATACCTGTCATCATCGATATAGCCTCATCCTGACCTGCATTTAATAACTGTTCAAAATTTATTGAAAAATAGTTAAGGTAAAAATATATTAATGTGCCAAAGGTTACCGGTATAATAGCTATCGGTGTTGCTGAAAGTCCTAATACAATAGGCATAACAAAAGGAAGCTTGAGCATAAATAATAATGGTGTTGCCAATAGCACATATGTCTGCTTTGAAGCAAATCTAAAAAACAGTAAATACATAATGACATAAGTAATAAAAACAACTACTGCTGCCATTGGAGAAATAGCAAATATATGCACTACCATTAATAATAGTACAATCATAACTGATAAGTTTTTTGGAAGAAATGCTCCAACAGCTGATACTGCTATAACTACTAATGGATTTTTTAAAATAGTAAAAGCACCTATGTTTACATTTATAATAATCATAGAAATTAATACAATTAAAAATCTTATTATTGGGTCTGCAAATCTATTCCTAGTGCTGTATAGCTCCTTGATTCTTTCTCTAAGAGTCAGTAATTTTAGCATTTAATTTTCCTCCATCATAGATACATCGAAGTTTTCTTTTTTTATGTCAATTTCACTTTGAGTATTTTCTTCTTCTTTTTTGTATATAGTATATAACTCTTTTAAATTGTTATCATAGCTTTTAAGCTCCGACTTAATATTGTCATATCTTAATCTTGAAATAATGTATGTGATTGTCAAATATATAAGCATATATATAATATATGCAACCACTACTATTCTCCCCAGCTCTAACATATCAAATGCTGTCATAACTGATAAAACAGTTTCTATATTTACAAGGACAATACTTCCCAAAATAAGTATGTATGCCAATGTAGCAATAATTGCCGAATTAATCATCGCAAGGCTCACATAGTCTGAACGATAATATTTGCCTCCAGCAATATTCTTTTTTCCTTCTTTTTGTTCATATAACGCCAGCTTTGTCATTAGCCTGATTTTATCGTTATTTAACATATAAACCTCCAATAATATGGTCCTATATGGCTTTTAACCATAAAACCACACAGTTTAAAGAATATTATATCATAAAACCACTTGGCACGCAATAAAAGCAAAAAAACTGTAAAGAATGTATCATATTATTATAAAAATACATTCTTTACAGTTGAATAGTTTTTAATAAAATAATTTCGGCAGAATATGTCCATTATGAAAAAATCAGCTTATCTCCTGCAGACCGATATTCCCTGAAGAACTCGCTAAGACCATCTAATGCCTTTACTAATACTGGAATTTCGTCAGCTGACAATTTTTTAAGAATTGCATTAGTCATCTGTCTGTGGTATTCCTCATGATGCTTATATGCTTTTATTCCTTTGTTTGTAAGTTTAACATAAACTACTCTTCTATCCTCTTCGCTACGAATTCTCTCTGCATATTTTCTCATAATAAGTCTATTGACTGCTGTAGTAAGTGTACCTACAGTAACCTTTAACTTTTTTGCAATAATAGACATATTATTACTTCCACAAAGCCCTATTGCTTCGATAACATGCATATCATTATTGGTAAGGTCCTTAAATTCCTCAGTAATAATTGCTTCCTCTTCTGATTGCATTATTTCATTAAATAAATTCACAAGTATGTCATTTATTGTCTTATAAGCGTCCATAACCTAACCTCTTCCTTAGGAAATTTTAAGCCAATGGTAACAAACCAGAATATCTACATATTTCTAAACCGTTTGTATCTATTGTCTATTAACTGAATGTCAGTCATTTTTTTGTATTTGTTTATAAATTCTACCATACTATTATCTAAAAGTTCAATAACTTCTTTTATATTTTCTCTTGTCAGGTTGCTAGGTTCATCTATAACCTTTTCAATTATTCCCTGCTCATATAACTCGTTGGCAGTTAATCTCATAGCCTTTGCTGCCTCCTTTGCCTTACCGCTGTCTTTCCATAAAATACTAGCAAAGCCCTCTGGGGAAAGTATTGAGTAAATGGAATTTTTCAGCATCCATACCTCATTTGATGTAGCCATTGCTAAGGCTCCACCACTGCCTCCTTCGCCAATTATAATAGAAAGAGTAGGTACTCTAAGGCCACTCATTTCGTATATACATCTGGCAATAGCCTCTCCCTGTCCTCTTTCTTCAGCCTCAAGTCCACAAAATGCTCCTGGAGTATCTACAAAACAGATAATTGGTCTGTTAAACCTTTCAGCCTCTTTCATAAGCCTTAAAGCCTTTCTGTAGCCTTCCGGTGATGGCATACCAAAATTTCTTTCAATATTTTCCTTTGTATTTTTTCCCTTTGCCTGTGCTATTACAGTAACAGGAATACCTCTAAAGCTGGCAACACCACCTATTATTGCCATATCATCAGCAAAATATCTGTCCCCGTGCATTTCTATAAAATCCTCAAATAATAATTCTATATACTCATATCCAACTGGTCTGTCCTTCTTTCTGGAGATTTCAACCCTTTCCCAGCTGGAAATCTCCCTTTCCTCCTTTGACCTTTTACAATTTTTTCTTGGTTGCTTAACATTCTTTATTACTTCATTATTTTTTGCAATTAATAATTTAATATTATTATCATCTATATTTTCCTGTTGATTTTCATTTCCATAATGCAGCTTAATTAATCTGGAAAGAGTAGATTTTATCTGCTCCCTCTCTACAATCATATCTATAAAGCCATGTTCTAATAAAAACTCAGACCTTTGAAATCCCTTTGGCAGCTTTTCTCCTATAGTCTGCTCTATAACTCTTGGTCCGGCAAAGCCAATAAGCGCCTTAGGCTCTGCAATAATAATATCTCCCAGCATTGCAAAGCTGGCTGTAACACCACCCGTAGTCGGGTCTGTAAGTACGGATATGTATAACTGTCCTGCATCCTGATGTTTTTTAATTGCCCCTGAGGTCTTAGCCATTTGCATAAGCGATGTAATACCCTCCTGCATTCTTGCACCACCAGAACAGGCAAATATTACAACAGGAAGCTTTTCTGCAGTTGCTCTTTCTACCATTCTTACGATTTTTTCGCCAACTGCATAGCCCATACTAGCCATCATAAACCTTCCGTCCATTATAGCTATAGCCACATCACTGCCATTAATCTGTCCTTTGCCTGTAATGACAGCCTCGTTTAAATTGGTTTTTTCCTTTAAGTCTTTTATTTTTTCTTCATATCCATTAAATTCCAGTGGATTTCCCGTTTCTACTTCTTCATTCCATCGGCAAAAGGTACCCTCATCTATGGTCATTTTAAGTCTTTGGAAAGCATCAACTCTGAAATATCCACCACATTTTGGACATATATAGCATAATGCTTTAACATCTTTACTAATTATAGCGCCACCACATTTTGGGCATTTTCTAAGCAAGCCCTCTGGTACTTCTGGTGTTACATTATTAATATTTGCTTTTGTTGCAGATGATTTAGTTTTTTTAAACATATTATCCAGCTTCATAGTCATTCTCCTTAAATTTCACTCTTAGCCAGCAATTACAAGGTCAATTAATTTTTCTCTTTGTTCATATTTTCTATAAATTCAATATCTATATTTCCTTCTAAAAAATCCTTATTATTTAATATTTCATATTGATAATCAACATTTGTCTGTATTCCTTCTATGATTACTTCGCCTAAAGCACTTTGCATTTTTCTAATAGCTTCATTTCTATTTTTAGCCCATACAATAAGCTTTGCAATCATAGAATCATAATATGGTGGAATTGTATAACCACTATAAATAGCTGTATCTATTCTAATTCCTTTGCCACCCGGCAGGTACATATCAGTAATGGTTCCAGGAGATGGTCTAAAGCCATGCTCCGGATCCTCTGCATTTATTCTACATTCAATAGCGTGGCCTGTAATTTTTATATCGCTTTGTTTAAATGCTAATTCATCACCATTAGCTATTCTAATTTGTTCTTTTATAAGGTCAATGCCTGTTACCCATTCAGTTACAGGGTGTTCCACCTGAATTCTTGTGTTCATTTCCATAAAATAGAAGTTCTCATTTTTCTCTAAAAGAAATTCTATTGTTCCTGCATTAACATAGCCTGCTGCTTTTGCTGCCTTTATGGCAGCCTTGCCCATTTTCTTTCTAAGCTCCTCGCCAAGTGCAATAGAAGGTGACTCCTCAATCATTTTCTGATGATTTCTTTGAATAGAACAATCTCTTTCACCCAAATGAACTACATGGCCTGCCTTGTCTGCCAAAATCTGGAACTCTATATGTCTTGGATGCTCTACAAAATGCTCTATATACATTGTATCGTCACCAAATGCTGACTGTGCTTCCTTTTGTGCTGTATTAAAGCTATTTTCAAATTCTTCCTTAGTATAAGCAACTCTCATACCTTTTCCACCGCCACCTAAGGCAGCCTTTACAATAACAGGATAGCCTACTTCATCAGCTACAGCTAAACCCTGTCTATAATTATAAACAGCCTCTTTACTGCCCGGAATAACAGGTACTCCAGCAGCTACCATTGTGTTTCTTGCCTCCTGCTTGTTTCCAAGCTTTGCAATAACATTTGCCGGTGGTCCGATAAAGGTAATATTACATTGCTCGCAAAGCTCTGCAAATTTACTATTTTCAGATAAAAATCCAAAGCCCGGGTGAATTGCATCTGCACCTGAGATAATAGTCGCACTAATTATTTTATCCATACTAAGATAGCTTTCGCTGGATTTGGCCGGGCCAATACACACTGCCTCGTCTGCAAGCTTTGTATGTAGTGCTTCCTTATCTGCCTCTGAATATACAGCTACAGTTTCTATGCCCATTTCTCTGCAGGCGCGAATAATTCTTACTGCAATTTCTCCTCTATTTGCTATAAGTATCTTCTTTATCATCTGCTTCACCTAGCCAATCATAAATGTCAGCTCAGCACTTACAACTACC
The DNA here is from genome assembly GCA_900539455.1 of uncultured Eubacteriales bacterium. Taxonomy (GTDB): domain Bacteria; phylum Bacillota; class Clostridia; order Lachnospirales; family Lachnospiraceae; genus SVEL01. Next base: position 72,909 of record UQCD01000002.1, on the reverse strand, counting down.
TTTCCGTCAACACTTGCAACTGCCTCACCTACACCAACTGGTCCTTTTGATTTAATAATTTTTGTTTCTAATCTGACCTTATCTCCCGGTACAATTTTTCCTTTAAATTTGCATTTGTTTATGCCTCCAAAATAGGCTACCCTGCCTTTATTTTCTGGAAGACTAAGCATAGCCACTGCCCCTACCTGTGCTAAGGCTTCTATAGTAAGCACACCAGGCATTACAGGCTCTTGTGGAAAATGTCCCTTAAAAAAGTCTTCTCTATATGTTACACACTTATATCCAACTGCATATTGACCTGGTACATAATCTTCGATGTAGTCAACCAGCAAAAATGGATGTCTGTGTGGGATAATTTCTTTTATTTGGTTTATATCTAAGTGGTTCATAATTTCTCCTTTTCATTTTTAGATGTGGCAAAGCCTTAGCTTACTTTAAAGAGCGGCTGTCCATACTCTACCGCCTGCCCATTTTCCACATATATCTCTGAAATATTACCGTCAAACTCACTTTCAATTTCATTCATCAGCTTCATTGCCTCAATAATAGCTAAGGTCTGACCTTTTTTTACCTTATCGCCAACTTTTACATAAGCATCTGCGTCCTCTGACGGTGCTGTATAAAATGTACCTACAAGTGGGGATTTAATAATATTTCCACTTAAATCCTCTAAAGCATCCTGTTTTTCAACAATGCTCTCTGTTTTTTGTGGAGCTGGTGCAGCCTTTGCTGTTTCATTTATTACAGAAGGCTCATAAGTTACGCTAGAAACCACCTGATTTTGTCTTTTACCAAGGCTTAGCTTAACTCCATTTTCTTCATATTTAAAATTCGTAAGTTCTGAATCTGACACAGTTTTTATAAGTGTTAATATATTTTCAAATTCCATATTTTTATCCTCATACCTTTTCTTGAATTGCTTCAATTCTCTAATATTTTTAAGGCTTTCTAGGCTTGATATTTTTTCATTAACAAGGTTGCATTATGTCCACCAAAGCCTAATGAATTGCTCATTGCATACCGGATTTCCTTTTCTACAGGTGCATCAATACAGTAATTCAAATCACATTCTTCATCTGCCACCTTTGTTCCTACTGTCTGGTGTACAAAGCCTTCTTCAATGCTCTTTACACATACTACTGCTTCAACACCACCTGCTGCTCCAAGTAAATGACCTATCATTGACTTGGTAGAATTGATAAGTAAATTCTTAGCATTCTCCTTAAAGGCATTTTTAATAGCTCTTGTTTCAAACAAATCATTGTGGTGTGTGCTTGTTCCGTGAGCATTAATATAATCAACCTGCTCTGGTAATATATCTGCGTCCTTCATTGCCATTTCCATTGCATAGGCCGCACCACTGCCATCCTCAATAGGAGAAGTAATGTGGTAAGCATCTGCGCTTACACCATAGCCAACTAATTCTGCGTAAATCTTTGCGCCTCTGTTTTTTGCGTGTTCTAATTCCTCAAGCATTACAACACCTGCACCTTCGCCTAATACAAAGCCATTTCTGTCCTTGTCAAATGGAATTGAGGCTCTAAGTGGGTCTTCTGTTGTAGAAAGTGCTGTAAGGGCTTGAAATCCAGCTACTCCGGTTGGTGTAATACAGCTTTCTGTACCACCTGCAACTATAAAATCGCAATCGCCATACTGAATTGCTCTAAAAGCATCGCCTATACAGTTAGTTCCTGAAGCACAGGCTGTAACTACATTTGTACATTTTCCTCTAAAGCCAAGCTGAATAGAAACATTACCAGCAGCCATATTGGAAATCATCATTGGTACTAACAAAGGATTAACCTTTGATGGTCCTTTTTCCACAATTTTCATATAGTTTGTTTCAATCTGTGAAAGTGAACCAATACCTGAGCCAATAATTACACCTGCTCTAAAAGGGTCTTCCTTAGTCATATCAATTTTTGAATCCTCTAAGGCCTCCTTAGCAGCAACTACTGCATATTGTGAAAAGGCCTCCATTCTTTTGGCTGACTTAGGATCCATATAATCCTTAGGATTAAAATTCTTTACCTCAGCCGCAACCTTTACTTTATATTCTGTTGCATCAATTTTTGTAATAGGTGCAATTCCTACTCTTCCTTCCTTTATTCCCTGCCAGAATTCCTCTACATTATTTCCAATAGGTGTAACAGCACCAAGTCCTGTAATAACAACTCTTCTTTTCATTATATTGCCATACCTCCATCTACTTGTATTACCTGTCCTGTAATATAGGACGCATTATCCGAAGCAAGAAATGCAACTGTTTTGGCAATATCCTCTGGCTTTCCAAATCTATCCAAAGGAATTTGACCAATTATTGATTTCTTTACCTCCTCTGACAATACCTGTGTCATTTCAGTTTCAATAAAGCCCGGTGCAACAGCATTTACTGTCACTCCTCTTTTTGCAAGCTCTTTAGCTGCTGACTTTGTTATCCCTATAACGCCTGCCTTTGAAGCAGAGTAATTAACCTGACCGGCATTTCCAGAAATTCCTACAACTGAGGACATATTAATAATTCTTCCATATCTTTGCTTTATCATTTGTCTTGCTGCAAATCTTATTGTATTGAAGGTTCCCTTAAGATTAGTGTTAAGTACACTATCAAAATCCTCCTCTGACATTTTCAGTAAAAGTCCATCTCTGGTAATACCTGCATTGTTTACAAGTATATCTATTCTTCCAAAGCTGTTGATAACAGCTTTGATAAATTCCTCACACTTATCATATTCAGATATATTACATTGATAAAGCTCTGCACTGCCACCAGCTTTTTCTATTTCTTCTTTTACTGAAAGTGCCTTTTCCTTTGAGCCATTATAATTAACAACAACCTTTGCTCCTTTGCTGGCAAGCTCAAGGGCGATTGCCCTGCCTATGCCTCTTGAAGCACCGGTCACTACTGCAACTTTTCCATCTAACATTCCTTTATCTCCTTAACCACCGGCTCTACATCTTCAAAATTTTGAATATTGTAAACCTTTACTTCTTTATTTATTTTTTTCATAAAGCCTGCAAGAGTTTTTCCTGGCCCGATTTCAACGAAGGTATCTACTCCGTCAGCTATCATATTCTCAACGCTTTGCTGCCAGCGAACTGAGCTATATACCTGCTTTTCAAGTAAATCCTTTGTTTCGCTGATATTTTCAATTCTTTTAGCTGTAACATTTGTATAATAAGGGATTTTTAACTGTGTAAACTCAACCTTATCAAGCTCTGCCCTTAGATTTTCGCCTGCTTCCTTCAATAAAGGAGAATGAAAAGGTCCACTAACATTTAAAAGCACACACCTTCTGGCGCCAGCCTCCTTAAGTTTTTCATTAGCTATATTTACGCCTTCTATTTTTCCTGTAATAACTATCTGCCCTGGACAGTTATAATTTGCTATGGTTACATCTTCAATATCAGCTATTACCTTTTCAATATCCTGATAATTCATTCCAATAATAGCTGACATAGCTCCAACTCCCAGCCTAACTGTATTTTGCATTAAAATACCACGACATCTTACTGTCTTTATAGCTGCCTCATAGCTCATACCACCTGCCACAGCTATTGCTGCATATTCACCCAGGCTAAGTCCCGCTGTTACATCAGCAGTAAGTCCTGCCTCCTCAACTACCTTTGTCATTGCAAGATATGTAGTAACAAGTGCTGCCTGTGTATATTCAGTAATATCCAATTTGTCATTTTCATCAAAGCACAGCTTTTTCATGTCTATATTTAAAAGACTTGTTGCGTTATCGAAAATCTCTCTTGCACTTTCGCTTTTTTCATAAAAATCTGCTGCCATTCCGGCCTTCTGTGCACCTTGTCCCGGATATATAAATGCTATTTTACTCATAAAATCCTGCTCCTTTTATTAGCTTATCAGTTTCATTAACAAGTCTTGTAACTAAATCCTTACAGCTAAGCTTTTCCTTAACCATTGCTGCACTCTGACCCGCCATAACACTTCCGTTTACAACATCTCCGTCTACAACGGCTTTCCTTAAAGCTCCAAGAGTGAGCTGTTCTAATTCTTCAAAGGAAGCTCCATTATTTTCAAGCTCCATATATTTTTTAACCATATCATTTCTGATTACTCTGACAGGGTGACCTGTAGTTCTGCCTGTTACCCTTGAATCTATATCCTTTGCCTTTATTATCTTGTCCTTGTAGTTTTCGTGTACCTGACATTCATCAGTTACAACAAAATAAGTTCCCATCTGAACACCTCTTGCACCAAGCATAAAGGCTGCTGCTATACCTCTGCCGTCAGCAATTCCACCTGCCGCTATAACCGGTATGCCTACAGCATCAACTATTTGTGGAACTAAAACCATTGTTGTATTTTCTCCAATGTGTCCGCCTGCTTCGCAGCCTTCAGCCACCAGTGCATCTGCTCCACATCTTTCCATTCTTTTTGCAAGTGCTACAGAGGCTACAACAGGAATAACCTTTACCCCTGCCTCTTTCCACATTTTCATATACTTTTCAGGGCTTCCGGCTCCAGTAGTAACTACCTTTACGCCTTCCTCTACTATTACTCTTGCAACCTCATCTGCATAAGGACTAAGAAGCATAATATTTACACCAAAAGGCTTATCTGTAAGCTTTTTTGCCTCTCTAATCTGTTCTCTTACCCACTGGGCTGGTGCAGAGGCTGCTCCAATAAGTCCAAGTCCACCTGCATTTGAAACAGCTGCTGCCAAATGATATTCAGCAACCCAAGCCATTCCACCTTGTATAATTGGATATTCAATTCCTAATAATCTGGTTATTTCTGTTTTCATATTGTAGACCTCTTCTTTATTTGTGTGCTTCAATATACTTAACAACATCATCAACAGTTGTAATACCTTCTAAATCCTCATTAGGTATTTCAACACCAAATTCTTCTTCTAATGCCATTACCATTTCAAATAAATCTAAGCTGTCTGCGTTTAAATCGTCCTTAAATGATGACTCTGCCTTGATTTCACTTTCTTCCATTCCTAATGACTCTGCTACTACATTGATTACTTTTTCTAACATTTCTTAATCTCCTTGATTTCCATTTTATTTTTTTATTTTATATTTTTCTTTTCCCTATATTTGAAATATAGCTGCTCCCCAGGAAAGTCCGGCTCCAAAACCTGCCATTACATATTTTCTGTCCTTTTTTAGCTTTCCTGCTTTTTTTAGTTCATCTATAAGAATCGGTATACTTGCCGAGGAAGTATTTCCGTATTCCATCATATTTACCGGGAATTTTTCAATATCCACCCTTAACCTTTTAGCCACCGAAGCTACAATTCTTTTATTTGCCTGATGAAGAATAAAACAATCTATCTCCTCAAGGGCAACATTATTTTTTTCTAAAACCTCCATAATGACCTCTGGAACCTTTTTTACAGCAAAGTTAAATACTTCCCTGCCGTCCATTTTCATTAAACCATTATCACTATTATCCTTAATGGCGTATTTGTTAATACAGGTAAGTGCATCACCACTATTTCCGTCAGAATGTGTAACTGCCTTATATGCTTTACTCTCACTTTTTCTAATTACAGCTGCTCCTGCACCGTCACCAAAAAGTATGCAGGTTCCTCTGTCTGTCCAATCTGTAAGATTAGATAAGCTCTCACTTCCCACTACTAATGCTGTGTTATACATTCCGCTTTCTATGTAAGCATTTGCAGTATTATATGCAAAAATAAATCCGCTGCAGGCTGCATTTAAATCAAAGCAGGTCGCATTTACTGCACCTAATTCTCTTTGTACCTGACAAGCTGCGCAGGGTAAAATCACATTTGAGGATATTGTAGAAACAATTATCAAATCAATTTCCAGGGGATTGATTCCTGCGTCCTCTACTGCTCCTTTAGCCGCTTCCACAGCCATAGATACTGTTGTTTCATTATCAATTATGTGTCTTTGTACTACCCCTGTTCTTTCTCTTATCCACTGATCATTTGTATCCACCAGCTTTGCAAGATCATCATTATTCATAATTTTTTGTGGTGCATATGAACCAGTACCACATATAATTCCTGTCATAATCTAAACCTTTCCTATTATTGTTAATGTTTTAAACATTTCTTCAAACTCTAACTATTGGATTTTCAAATCATTTGAGTTTAAAGTCGTTTGAGTTTCAAATTATTTACAGGCAAAATTATACACAGATATATTTTGATTGTCAAGATATTTGTTTTAGGACAGTAAAAAAGTTGCAGATACCAAAATATCTGCAACTAAATTTTATGCCTCGACCTTATTGTAGGTTTCCTTTAAAATGTGATTTTTTATTATGTAAATATCCTTATCATTCTCCTCGGGATAACATATATAATCTCCTATATTTCCTAACATATAGGTTTCGTAGTCCCATCTGGTAAATACCTTTGCTGCCTTTTCTAACTGCTTTGCATATATTTTTGAAGCTACTAAGCTATAGCATTTTTTAGAATATGGCAGTAATTCTGTTGAAGTATTACTTTCAAGATTAATAACTGAAGGCTGGTATTCAAATTCCTTGTAATATGTAGCATCCTCTACTCTATACTTTCTTTCAAAAACCTCTTTTTCTATTGGATATACGCCTCCGTCATAGCCAATCATTATATATATATTATCATCAGCCACAACAAACACATCGCCCTCGTAGGTTCTGATTTTACACTCAGTTCCTGCTTTAAATAAATCTGTAGTTTTTACAAAGCCATAGGCTAAATCCTTCTTTTGATAAATTTCAAAATCTGAAGTATCCTCTAAACCCTCATTGGCATTTACAACAATAAAGCTGTCATAAAATTCATTTACCTTCTCGAAGAAATAAGCGTCTATACCAATATCTCCATATTTTTCCTCAAACTTTTTCTTGCTGATATATCCCCCTGCCTTGTCTATATGTCCACCGCCATTACCTATATCCTTTGTTATAAATGCTGCAAAATCATTAGCTGCCACCTCTACTGCACAGCTTCTTACTGAAAGCTTATAACCATCTTGGCAGTCATTGTAAATAATACTAACATCTACACTGTCAACCTGCAGCACCATATCTCCGATTACCCCTAAAATATTAGGATCACAGGGCTTTGAATTAATAATAGTAAGTCGTTTATTTTCCTCATAGCTATAGCGAAGCAGGGCTATACCTGCTGTTTCTAACTCATTAAGGGTAAAATTAGTGTGAAGCAGCTTTTTAATAAGACTTTTATCTATCTTTAAAAAGTCTATCATATCTCTTTCAAGAGGATGTCTTATTTCTGCCAAACCATTACTATCCATATACATACCATAATAAAGTGCTGTTGCCATCTGTATATCTGTATTTATATCCACACCTTCTTTTTTTAACAGATCATAGCAGATAGTTGCACAGCTAACCAGATGACTTCTTATTTCACACATATCATCTGACTGTCTACCTGTATTGTGGTGGTCAATAATGGCAATATTTTTTGCCTGAAATCTTTGGACATTGCCTTCTCCATATTGGCAGTCTACTGTCAAAAGCAGCTCTGGCTCATAATCTAAGCTGTCAACATATTCTACCGGTATTTTCATAGCATTAACAAGTAAAACTATATTACTTTTAGTAATTTTAAAATTCCCACCATATATAAGTCTTACCTTTTTATTTTTTAAAAGAAAATATTTATAAATCGCATATCCAGAGCCAACAGCATCTGCATCCGGATTATCGTGCATTTGAATTACTATTTCATTAAATTCATTAAGATGACTTAATTTCATATAACTTGTGTCCTCCATTTTATTGTAAGCTATTTACTTACAAGTCCTTTCCCTATAAACTCTACCAAAGCCGCCACATCTACAGTTATAGCAGGTCTTATGCCAAAGCTCTCTACATTTACTGCCCTTTGCCCAAGCTGTTCCTCCTCCTGCCCACTTGTAACAAAATAGCATTTATGTGGTGTATTTTCAACCGGCTCTCTAAGCCACCAGTAAAATTCTCCTACATGATAGCTGTTTTTAAACTGCTCATAATAATTAGTTTCATCCTTGCTTGCCGCTGCGTCAGTAGGTGAAGCATATAAGCTAATTCCTGCATTTTTAAAATCGTCTAAGTCTGATTTTGCAAGAAGATAAACCTTATCCTTTGTAATAACATCTTTTCCGTCCGCAAATTTTTCCTTACTTTCTGCTGAATAATATTCCTTTGTAGTATTTTCAACCTCAACTATTACATTTTTTTCTTCGTCTGAAAAACCATTTAAAAATCCCGGCTCTGTATTATATCCATTCATTCTGTCTGCCATTGCTTTTGCTATAGGCATACTGTCCGCATATGTAACATTTTTACTATCACTATTAAGCCATGTTCTGATATTTGACTGGCTCCAGCAATTATTACCCATAGTCTGGACTAAAAGTTCAAAATCCTCCTTATCTACGCTTCCTGGTGAGTAAATATTACCATCATACTCATATGAAGCCCCACTTTCTGCACCATCTACAGCCTTGAAGGTAAGTATTTTATCAGCAACTAATACTGCTGTGTTATCCTCATTAATTCTAAGAACACTCCATAAAATTTCCTCGCCATTATATGTACCAAGTGCCACCGTTTCTCCAAGCTTAATTTTACTATTCACATTATTATTCTGATTAGTAGCTTTAGTTTCATCAGCAGGCTTGTTATTGTCTATATTATTAGCTGCTGTTTTATCTGTAGAATTGTAAGCTGTGTTATTATCTTTATTTCCACTACTTAGAATAACACCAACCACTATAGCTATTACTGCTATAACTGCCACTATTCCACCTACAATAGCTGCTGTATTTTTCTTCTTTTTATCTACTGCTGTGTTACTAGCAGTTGTTTCTTTCTTATTTGATATTTCATTAGCTGCTGTGTCATTTTTTTCGGCAGCTTGATTTTCGTTCCCGTTGTCCTTGAAGCCCTCTATACTATCCATTATTCGCTCAAAATCCTTGTCATCAGCAGCATCCATCCATTGATGTGTCATTAAAAAGTATTCCAAGGATTTTGACAACTGTACATTTTCTATTCTATATACAATAATTGGAATATTTTTACTAACTGCTCTTTCCACCTCTCTAAGTACATGTGGAGAAATATTTGACTCCTTAGAAAGCATTAACACCATAGCATAGGAATTGTCTATGCCACCAAGTATCTCTTCTGCATATTCGTGGCCTAAACGAATATCTCTTGGTGCAATAAAACACTTTTTTTCTCTTTCTTCTAAATATTCACACAATTTCTTTGCAATCTCTGCATTTGCCGATGAATGTGATATAAATATAAGCTTTTTCATTTTTTCTCCTGTGCCTTTCCAAATAAATAACCTATTAACAAAAATAATCTGTTTTTGTCCCAATAAAAACAGGATGCCATCTAAATATGTATTATTAAGATGACATCCCCGTAATTTTTAATTGTCTATGATATTAACAATCTGCAAGTGCCTGTTCCAAATCAGCAATAATATCATTTACATTTTCAATACCAACTGAAAGTCTTACTAAATCCGGACCTACTCCTGCTGCGATAAGCTCCTCATCATTCATTTGTCTATGAGTTGCACTTGCTGGGTGTAATACGCAGGTATGTGCATCAGCAACATGTGTTGCTATCATTGCCACCTTTAATCCTGCCATAAACTTTTCAGCAGCACTTCTTCCACCCTTTACACCAAAGGACACAACACCACAGGTTCCATTTGGCATATACTTCTTTGCTCTTTCATAATACTTATTGCCTTCAAGACCCGGATAATTAACCCATGCAATTTTGTCGTGTGCTTCAAGGAATTTTGCAACTGCAAGAGCATTTTCACAATGTCTTGGCATTCTAACATGTAATGTTTCTAAGCCGAGATTTAACATATAAGCATTTATAGGCGACTGAACAGAGCCTAAATCTCTCATAAGCTGTGCTGTTGCCTTTGTAATGTAAGCTCCACCTAAGCCGAATTTCTTTGCATATGTAATTCCGTGGTATGAAGCATCCGGAGTGGTAAGTCCAGGGAACTTATCAGGGGATTTAAACCAATCAAATTTTCCTGCATCTACTATACAGCCACCAACTGTTGCATCATGACCATCCATATATTTTGTTGTAGAATGTGTAACAATATCTGCTCCCCACTCTATTGGTCTACAGTTAATAGGTGTTGCAAAGGTATTATCCACAATAAGTGGAACTCCGTGTGCATGTGCTGCCTTTGCAAATCTTTCTATGTCAAATACAATAAGTGCCGGATTAGCAATAGTTTCACCAAATACAGCCTTTGTATTAGGTTTAAAGGCTGCCTCTAACTCCTCATCTGAACAGTCTGGGTCAACAAAGGTAAACTCTATTCCCATTCTTTTCATTGTAACAGCAAATAAATTGTATGTTCCTCCGTAAATTGTAGAGGAAGAAACCACATGATCACCGGCTCCACAAATATTAAAAACAGAATAGAAGGTTGCTGCCTGACCTGAGCCTGTAAGCATAGCTGCCGAACCACCTTCTAAGGCACATATTTTGGCTGCTACATAGTCATTGGTAGGATTTTGAAGTCTTGAATAAAAATATCCTGAGGCTTCAAGGTCAAATAATTTTCCCATATCCTCACTTGTATCATATTTAAAGGTAGTGCTTTGGATAATTGGAATCATTCTTGACTCACCATTTTTTGGTTCGTATCCTGCCTGAATACACATTGTTTCTCTTTGCATTTTTAATCTCCTTTATTCTTTACATTACACATATCTGTATAATATTTTTATTAATTATGTAAGCTTATGTTCAAGTAAAAATCTATTTCTGTACTTCTCCCTTTATAACCAAACATAATTTACATACTCTTTCAGTATAACATCTTTAAGGAATATAAACAAGGATTTAACTCTGTGATATTGATTTATTTAACTCTGTGATATTTATTTATCTTTGTTTAATCTCCGTAAGTATAAGTTCCTACATTACACTTGCCGCCACTTCCAGAAAGGTAAAATCCCATTCCGTCAGCAACCTTTGTAATATCTACAGTCTGGTTTCCTGTACCATTTGTAAATATAATTCCCTTAATATCAGCAGAAATTGTAATCTTGTATACTGCCTGATTATACTGGTTTGTATCAACATAGGTCATTGCATCTCCTGGCCATGCAGCAGTTTTCTTTGAGCCGCCCCAGGTATAAGCATATACCTTTGACCAGTTATTGTTATTTGCAAAGTATACTGTAATCATATCTGATACAGGTTTATTAATTGTATATGTCTTTGCTGCGCTGGCACTCTTATCTCCATTAACTGCTGTTACAGCTACCTTTGTAGAAGCACTAATATTTAAAGTAACCGAATTATTAAAGGAAACTTGTGTACCATTATTAAGTGAATATGCAGCGCTCTGGGCATTTTTTACTGTAATTGTTACAGTTATGTCCTCTGTGTATGTTCCACTATCCTTTGTAAAGGTTATTACAGGTGTTTCGTAAACAGGTGGATTTATTTCTCCACTTGGCTTAGAGCCTGTATATAACTTTGAGGATACACCAGACCAATTTCCGTCAGATACAAAATAATCATTTCCAGCATTTACTGTAAATGTTTTTTCATTGTAGCACTTGCCACTTGGCAACATTCTAACGATTGTAACAGTTGTTGCCTCGCTAGGTACTTCATAATAATAAAGCTTTTCTCCTGCAATATTTGTAAATACGCTCATCTTTGTATAAGCACTATCAAGATTTGTCTTAATTGCTGCTACTGCTGAATCGTTTCCAAACCATGAACAGCTATTTACATTTAGGTAAATATATGAGCCAGATATTTTTTCAATCTTTTCAAAGGCTGCTGTTGCAGGTGTTGCCTCTCCGTCAGCGTTTTTAGCTGTAACTTTAACTACTGCCTTATCTCCTACTGCCATATCAGCACCAATAGTAATAGTCTTTGTACCTGAAAATGCAGCCTTGCTTCCATCGTTAATCTGATAATAAGCCTCAGCAGCACCATTTTCTGATACAGTTACTTCTATAGTATCTGTAAAGGTTGTGCTGTCTGTTACTGATACTGTAGGTGCTTCATATTTTCTTGTATAAGTATAAGTCTTTGTTGCTGATTTATTTTCGTTTATTGCTTCAATAACTACTGTTGTATCCTTTGTAAAGGTTTTTGTAATAGTATCTGTAAAGCTTTCCTTAACACCATTAACAGTGATTGTTGCACTCTGGGCATTTTTTACTGTATATTCAACAGTTATTTTACCTGTAAAGGCTGTTGATGAACCAGATGCAGAAATTTCAGGTGTTTTAACATCATCTGCACGATATTCTGTCCATGTACCATTTGATAAGTCATACATATAACCTATCTGTCCCATTGCTAAATCGTCAGTCTGTGCTGAGCCGGCATTACTGAAAATAATATTTGTATACTGTGCTGAGGTGTCTACCTTTACAGCATAAACATTGTTAGCTGTATCACAGCAATACATTTTTTCTCCTGGCCACGCTGCGTTTTTAACGCCACTTGCATTTGCATTCCACATATAAGCAGTAACATTATCCCAGCCCTTTGTATTCTTTACAAAAATACAATCTGTTAAGTCATATTCATCCTTTGTATAGGTGTAGGCTGCTTCCTTTTCACCCTGACTATTAGCTGCTTTGACAGTAAGTGTTACAGTTTCGCCCTTTGCAAGTCCTTTTCCAATAGTAATTACATTCTGACCATTTGATAATGAACCCTTTTCTCCTGTTGAAGCTTCATACTGTCCACTTGTTGCATTTGAAACATTAATTGTAACTGTAAGTCCGTCTGTGTAGAATACTGAGCCATCTCCAATATTAGCAGAAACCTTTGCTGGATAAACAGGATTTGGATTTGGCATAACATTCTTGTAAACAACTGCAATACCGTACTCACTTTCAATTTTTCCACTAATAGTTCCATTAGCTACTGTAAATGTATTTCCAGAAACCTCGTCTGTATATACGCCATCAGCCATACCATGTGATGGCACACTTACATCACCAGCTCCACCAAAATTAATTAGTACCATACCATTGCTTCTCTTATTTATAGCAATGTTGCCTTCTGTATATACTTCCTCTGTATAATTGTGAAATCTGTTATTAAAATGATTAATAGCTGCTACTTCATTTGAAGCCCAAATGTATGTTGGACATTCGCCCATTTGTGCCTGAACAAGATTTGAAAGGTCACTCTGCATACAATCATCTACATCATTTTCAAGTATCTGATATGAATAATATGGACGAACAAAGAATAATGCTGCTGCATTATCTTTATTTGCAACCATAGCCCAGGTTCTAAGAATAGATTTGTCTGAAGCATATCTTGAGGATTCATTCATATAAGTATCATGGGATTCTGCCCATAGAACTGCCTTGTCTGAAGAGTAGTGCATACTAATTGTTCCAATATTTCCATGTCTGTATGCTTCAAGTAACTGGTTACCTGCTGAATTATCTGTTACGGACATATATTTTGTATATGAGTCGATATTAAAGTTATCGCCTACCATATTTAAAATTTCGCCATATACATAAAGCTCGCCACCTGTTACTTCCCTATAATGCTGTCTTGCTGAATTGATAACTATTGGCCAGAAATCACTAGCAAATTTTGAATCATCATCTGGTGTTTCTATATGCTTTGCTGCATCAAATCTAAATCCGTCTACACCACAATCTATAAGCTCATTTAAATATGCTGCAACATATCTTTGAACAGTTTTGTTAGCTGTATTTAAATCAGGCATACCCATTGAGCCTTGAGTAATGTCTTCTCTTCCATCACTCATCCATACCTGAAGGTCATTTATATGCCAATATTCCTCATTTGTAAGCATATCTGGATTCCAATATCTGCCTACCTGCTCTGAAACATCAGCTAAAGAGTTTGACCATCCTTTAATATTACCCATATGGTTTGCTACTATATCTACTATTACTTTAATTCCGTATTCTTCTGCCTTAGCACATAATGACTCTAACTCTGCCTTTGTGCCAAGCCAGGTTTCCCCATTGTCACATACTGAAAAGGTTACAGGCTGATACAGCTTCCACCAGTTTCCTGAACCGCCCTGTCCTGGTGTACCTACATCTGTTCCCACTAATCCGTCATATGTGTAATCCTTTGGCTGCTGTGCTGGTGATGTCTGCACCGCAGAATATCCACATTGTGCTATAAGCTCTAAATTTTCTTCAATAGTCTTATAAGACCAGTTCCAACAATGTAGAATTGACGCATCCTGCATCTCATCTAATAGCTCATAGTTCACATACTCATTTCCATTTACTGTAGAGCCTTCTGCCGACCCTGGTGACATAATAAATGGTATTGAGGTAAACGCAACGGCTGCTGCCGCCAATAAAGACGCCACCTTGCGTGACATCCTTCTCACCACTTGTTTTCTCATTTTGAAAAAACCTTCCTTCCTACATTTTTTTGTTTTACTTTAACTTAATTGCTACACCCAATACTCAAGCAGCACAATACCTACTCGACTTTAACCATTAATTAAAGCAGACAAGTGATATTATTATATAATAGCAACATAAAGTCAATACATTTTTGTATATAATGTATATTTTTATATGTTGTTATATTTTAATTATTGTCACATTGTACAAAAGTACTATTTTCATTGTGCAATATGTAAACCGTTTTCATTCTTGTCCTTAGTATTTTATTCAAATTTACCATGTTTTATGTCTATATAATAAAATTGTTATTACTTCCAAGTACAAAAAAGCCCCCATAGGCTCTTACACCTACAGGGGCTTTCCATTTATTTTTTGTTTATTTGGTTATTATCTTTATTGATTATTATCCTTCAATAGCTATATAATTTTTATTTTCAACCTTCTTTGCTTCCTTTTTAGGAATTTGTAATTTTAATATTCCGTGTTTGAAGCTTGCCTTAATGTCTTCCTCTGATACTGCATCGCCTACATAGAAGCTACGCTGACAGGCACCTGCATAACGCTCTCTTCTAATGTATTTACCTGTATCCTTTTCTTTTTCGTCCTTATCAAGACCCTTTGAAGCACTAATTGTAAGGTATCCATTTTCTAACTGTGCTGAAACCTCGTCCTTTGTAAAACCAGGTAAATCCATAGTCAATTCATATCCATTTTCATTTTCTTTAACATCTGTGTTCATTACATTTTTTGCACGATGTCCGTAGAGCTTTTTCTCTACATCTTTGAAATCTCGGTCATCAAACCAACTGTCATTAAAGAAATCATCAAATAAACTATTGTTACTAAAAATACTAGGCATCAACATAAGTCATCCTTCCTTTCTATGATAAAACTACGATGTCTTTTTTGTTACCCAGAACTTAGGATGATGAAATCATCTTTTTATTATCTTTTTCTTTTTGGTTCCCTTCCTTTGTTCTTGACTATGTTATACACCTATTGTTAGCACTTGTCAATAGCGAGTGCTAATTTTAATTTTTTCTTTATAAATTTAATATTTTCATAATATTTTCCTGCGTATTTACTCTTGTTTTTCTATCCATAACAAAATCAAGGCAGGCATAATTAATATATAATTACACTTGCCTTGATTTTATTAAGCTATTACAACATTTATTATACTAAAATATAACGAAGCTCACTCTATTAAGACTTATTTTTTGTATTTTTTAAGTATTTTATTAACCAACATATAAAATATATTAACTGGTATATAAAGCACACTGGTATAATTGGTATAAACACCAGACCTAAGCCATACATTGTAATAGCCTCTCTTAGTGCATCAAAGCCATATATTGTACGAATGTATACTCCGGTAATTGTTGTAATGTCATATCCAACAAATGCGTAAACTATACCGATAATAACTCCTACTATGTATGGTAAAAAGGATACACACAGCACCAGCCTTCCTAAAAACTGAAGGTTAAATATACCTTCGTCCCTGCGGTTAACATTAAGGCTTCTGCTATTATTAATTTTCTTTGTTGCTTTCTTGCTATTTTCAATACTTTTCTTTTTATTGCTCATATAGACCTACCTTTAACCTAATAAGCATTATTGTAGCAAAAATTACTATATTAAACAATCTCTAATAGCTAATGTCAATTTATTTTTTTCCCATAAAAATTAAATCTCTTTTTTCACCAAACAGCTTATTAATTATTCCAAGTATCATACCCACAAGTACTGCTGCCACTACTGTACCTATTCCTACTGAGCCTAGTTTTTTAAGTATTAAAAGACAGGCTATTAAGGATACTGCTACCATCGTTATATCAAAGCCCATTTTTACCTTACTAAATTCAATTCCTGCCTTACCAGAAATAGCCTTCATTGCTCCTTCACCGGCTAAAGGTACTATATCTGATGGCAGATACAAAAATATACCTATAGCAATTATAACTGTACTAAGAAGCATCATTATTAATCTTATTATAATATTTTCAGGTGTTGGCAGATATGAAAAAAGGAAATTAGAAAATGTTGTAAAATATCCAAACACAACACCAACTATTACCTGTAATAAATTTTTTATTTTAAATGCTTTTCTAAGTATTAGTATTTGTAAAATTACAAGAAAAATATGAAATACTATAGTTGCCTTTCCCATTTCCAAACCAGTTATGCAAGTAATCGTATAAGGTATTGAGCTGACCGGTGAAACTCCCAGATTGGATTTTACTGACATTGACACCCCAATAGTCATAATAAAAAGACCTATTAAATATGCTATAAGCCTTACTATGTAATTCTCATCTTTAATTGTTTTCTTTAGTTTACTCATTTTTTGTCTGTTCCTTTAATATATTTAATAAATTATCATTGACTTTTTCAAGCACCTTAATAAATGTATTTAATTCCTCATGACTTATCCCTTCTATTGCCCCGCTATCTGCAAGCTTAAAAACCTGCTCCACCTTTTCAGTAAGCTCCTGTCCCTCTAATGTTCTTGATACATATAGTGAACGCCTGTTACCATTTTTAGTTTCTCTTTTAATAAGCTTTCTGGCTTCCATTCTGCCTAATATGCCCGTAACTGATGCTGAATCAATATTGCAGCCTATGGCTATTTCCTTTTGCTCACATGGTTCATGTTCTGCCAGATACTCTAGTATTTTAGGCTCTCCCGGCTTTAAATTTGTTTCATGCTTTATGCCCTGCACTATTACTTTCTGGCAATTTGTATGACAATTTCTTAATTTGTAATGTAATGAATTTTCCATTTGCACCTCTTTTATCTGTAACTATACAATTTTCATAAACTACTTCATATAACCTATAATTAGCATATTAATAATTAGTATACAAACAATCACAATAGCCAATTATATACTTTTTTAGCATATTGTCAATACCTTGCATAAAGCTGTTGCTGCCAGACAGGAACAAATAGTCGCATTCCCACAGGGTGTTTTAATTTATAGGAATATTGCATCACAACCTCCTATAAATAAAAAAGCATATTTCCCTTTTAATAAATACAATAGATGTAATTCCAACTGTCTTTATAAAAAAGAAATATGCTATTACTTTTATTTAATACTATCTAATAACTCATATAACCCTTCTTCATTCCAATCAGCAACCCTGCCACTATCGCACAGCTTTGTTATTTCTGGATTCATAGGTATTTGCACTGTTTTTTCTATGCCGTATTGCTTTGCTAACTCCTCAATATGACTATTTCCAAAAATGTAATGTTTTTCATTACAGTTAGGGCATACAAAGTAGGACATATTCTCCACTATTCCTATTATTGGAACATTGAGCTTTTCAGCCATTTTAACAGCCTTTCCTACTATCATGCCTACAAGCTCCTGTGGCTGTGTCACAACTATTATTCCGTCAACCGGCAGCGATTGAAAAACTGTTAAAGGTACATCACCTGTTCCTGGAGGCATATCTACAAACATATAATCAATATCACCCCAGCATACATCTGTCCAGAACTGCTTTACAGCGCTGGCAATTACTGGTCCTCTCCAGACTACTGGGTCTGTGGCATTTTCCACAAGTAAATTAATGGACATTATTTTTGTTCCATTATAAGCTACTGCTGGAAGTATACCTGCTTCATTGCACATAGCCTTTTCATGGACTCCAAACATATGTGGTATAGAAGGGCCTGTTATATCCGCATCTAAAATTGCTGTATTATAGTTTTTTCTTTGCATTGTGGCTGCAATAAGTGATGTAACTAAGGATTTTCCTACACCACCCTTTCCACTTACAATTCCTATTACCTTTTTTATATGAGCTGAAGCATTAGGTGCTTCTTTTGGTATTTGTGTGCCTTTTCTGCTTTCACAATCCTTTCCACAGCTTGAACAATTACTTGTGCAATTCTCACTCATTGATATTGCCTCCGTTTCTAAATATAATTATTAATATATTTTTTATCCACTTTTAGTCTTTTATACCATAAATGGGGTGTGATATATCCCCTAAGTTAAATTTTTCTTATTTTTTCCTTTACCTATACCGAATAGTCAAATCTTTGACCTACCTGTTTTTCAGTACTTGACTGTGTCACATCACTTAAGAACATCTGTGACTGATCCTGTATCTTTCTTAAAAGCTCATCTATTGATGAGGCTGTAATAGTAACTGTATCATCACTACCTTTAACAGAGGTTTTTTCCTTATCTGAACGCTTTAATCGTTCCTCTCGTTCCTTTTTCTCTGCTTTTTTCTTTTCAGCCCTTGCTGCCTCTTTCTTTTGAGCAGCCTTCTTTTCTATTCTTTCCTTTTGTGCTGTACTAGATTTTTCTAATACTGCAAAATATGTAGCTACGCCGTTGTCATTTACCTGCATACCATAGCCTTTAACATTTGCACCTGTTGATGAAAGCTTTGTGCTAAGCTGGGATAATCCACTGGCAGCATTGGCAATAATTCCCTCGTATTGCTTACGATATTTTTCATCTGTTGCCATTCTTTCGATTTTTTCTTCATCAATTAACACTACCATTTTGTTGGCATTTGCATAGCTTGCTGCCTGTGATTTTGCATACTCCTTCTGGTCCTTACTTACAAGAATAAAGTCCATATTTGAATATTTTGCTTTTAGCTTCTCATAATACTTTGAAGCCTCATCACTTAACTTTGGATTTCCGATAGTCTTTCCACTATCTCTTGTCTGACTGACATTCTGATTAGCATAAGTATCTACATTGCCTGCTACTGAAGATATACTACTCATAATTCATTCCTCCTTGAATGTAATCT
The DNA here is from genome assembly GCA_900539455.1 of uncultured Eubacteriales bacterium. GTDB lineage: Bacteria > Bacillota > Clostridia > Lachnospirales > Lachnospiraceae > SVEL01. Next base: position 53,712 of record UQCD01000002.1, on the reverse strand, counting down.
TACCCGAGTCCCTTCGGGTAGTATAGTTCATATTTTTCATATGTTATATCGGCTATTATGTAGTATATTATAACCCCCAGATTAATTTCTACATTAAATTTTTTGTATTATAACGCCCTTATTTTTATGTTAGGAAAGCTTCTCCTGATTTGCCCTATATATGTCTGCCACCTCATTAACAGTAATATAAGCCATAGGGTCAACCTTATGAACTATTTCCTTCATTTTTCCAATTTGAAAACGGTTAATTACAAAATATACAACTGCTGTTTCATTATGTGAATAGCCACCAGTTGCCTCAATAATTGTTGTACCACTCTCAAAACACTCAGATAAGGCTTTGCTTATTTCCTTTGGTTTTTTGGTAACAATCATAGCTGCCTTTGCTCTGTCAAAGCCATCCACAATAAAATCTATTGTTTTAAGTGCTGCCATATATGTAACTATTGAATATAAAGGCAATACCCAGCTACTTATAATTATTCCGCATATAACATAAAGTATTACATTATAGACCATTACAAAGGAACCAACCGTAAGTCCCAGCCTTTTTGCAAAAATAACTGCCATTACCTCTATTCCGTCCATTGCCCCTCCAAACCTTACTGCCAGACCACTTCCTATTCCTGAAATTATTCCTCCGAACAATGCACACAAAAATAAGTCATTTCCTGCAAGAGGCGATGTAATGCTGACATCAATAGGTATAATATCTGTAATAAGCCACGCTACCACAGAATAAATGCTAACTGTATAAATAGCATAAATAGTAAACAATATACCCTGCTTTTTCATTCCATATAAAAATAAAGGGATATTTAAAATAACCAGAACAACTGAAAGTGAAATTTGTGGCGGTGTAATTTGTGAAATCAGCATTGATGTTCCTGATATACCACTATCGTACAGCTTAACCGGACTTAGAAACAAAACAACTCCTATAGCATTAATTATTCCTGCTAATGTAAGCATTAATATATTTACCCACCTAATTTGTTTAAGTTCATTTTTTAGCTTCATTATACCAGCTCCTTTTATTTTTCTATTTTTCGCCCTTTAAGGCTTACAGCTTATTTACTTTTGCATTTCCTCTAATAGAAAACACGCCACCACATACACATAGACTATTTTATAAAAAAATATGTTTTATATTCTATCATAGTAATAAAAATAATGCCAGCCAAAACTTAAGCTTAAGCCTTGTGTGTTGCACACTGCCTTATCTTTCGTCTTGTCTGACATTATCAGTTACATATTTTTATGGCTTTATTTTAATATATAAAGTGTTTCCTTATCATTATCTTTATCAGCTATCTCTATTATATTGTGTCCTGCTACTACTACATCTCCCTCTGTTTTTAATATCTTGTTTACTTCATTGGTAGCCGCATCTATTGTATATAGCTCACCATCTGCAACTCCTACCAAATATCTGTTTTTCATAAATCTAACTTTAATTGCAATACTATCTTCTTTATTAAGCTTATCAAATTCATAAGCCTTCTTTTCGTAAGGAAGTATAATAACTACTTTTCCGTCAACCTGGCAATGTGTATAGCTGCAATTATTTCCATTATAGTATTCATTGAAAATATACATAGAGCCTGACATTTCCTTATCCTTTATGCTATATTCGTATATGTCATTTCCATTACTATCAAAAAATACTATTTTTTTATCTGTATCATTATCTGCCTTCATATAACCATATCCGGCAGTTGGGTTATATTCTACTACATCTGTATATTCCTTTACTGCACCTGTTTCAAGTATTAAAATATACTGTTTACCATTTTCATCCTCAAAAACTGCATATTGTTCTCTATTTGCTATATGTTCTACCTCATATACTGTATTGTTTGCAACAACGATTCTACTACCTGTTCCATCACTATATGCTGCTACATTTCCCACATAAGCTAAATCCAAAAAGTTTTCTTCACTATAGTTATATTTAGAGGTTGCTAATACTTCTCCAGAGGTATTCATAATATCAGATACCCATTCACCATCTGCATCTAACTTTTTAACCACAAAGGTATTTGAGTAATTATAATTTGAAACCAGTTCTACACTTTCATCCTTCTCAAATGTACAGCTAAACTTTTTATTGCCCTTTGAGTCATAGGTTTCCAAAAAATTTTCTTCTGCATTTAGTGTATCATTGTATACATAGATGTCCTCTCCCCTTAAGCTTAAAAGTCCATCCTCTGTTTTATAAGTAAAGGTTTTGCTGCCATCTGTTAAATTTATTACATAATATGTATCCTCTGAAGCATATACAGCCTGATGTATATTACTATTAGAATAATTTACTTTTTCGCCACATACCTGCTCTACATCTATACTCCATACCTGTTCTGCCTTGTCGGCTGTTATCTTATATCTTGATAACATCTTTTTACTATCTATCAATTCTTCCACACAAAATTCATCATTGGAAATGAAGCAAGTATTACCTGTGTATTTTGTGTCTAAAAATATATCTCCAGTTGAGCCTACAACTATAAATCTTTTTTCCTCGCTATAATTAGAATTATTATCATTTGTATAGATTACATAATTAATACCGTATGTATAGATTGCAAAACTATCATCAATTACTGTTGATTCTTTTCCCTGTGGATTTATATGCAGCTTATTATCTTCACTAATATATGAATCACTGAAGTTTAAATGAAGGTACTTACCTTCACATATCTTTTCTGCCTCTTGAATAGCTGCCTCTGTCTGCTTAGAGTCATTTGCCTGATTATTGTTATCATCAGCCTTACAACCGCAAAGTGCAAGCATACACAAAGAAGCAATTAACATTGCTTTTGTTTTTCTCATAATTTGCTTTCTCCTTTTTTGTGTCAATTTTTATTATCTAAAATCTTACAACCAGTTATTCTTATATCATAGTTAATAGATTTTGTCTATACATTTGATTTATTACTGCCTTATTACTAAGTGACGCCTATTAACAGCTTATAATAATATCCTTGATTTCTTTTAATATGTTTGATAACATACAATTATCAATACTTAAACCCAGCTTTAAGTATATATGGAGGTTTTTATGTATACAATAGGACAAGTATCAGAAATGTTTAATTTACCTAGCTCAACTCTCCGCTATTATGACAAGGAGGGATTATTTCCTAATATACAAAGGGTTGCCGGTATCAGAAAATTTGGTGAACAGGAAATTGACTCTTTACATGTAATAGAGTGCCTAAAAAAATCAGGTATGGAAATAAAGGATATTAAAACCTTTATGAAATGGTGCAAGGAAGGCCCTTCCACCTATACAAAGCGTAAAGAGCTTTTTGAAGCCAGAAAAAAGGCTCTTGAAGAAGAAATGGAAAATCTTGAAAAAAATATGGCTATGATTAAGTTTAAATGCTGGTACTATGAACAAGCCATAAAGGACGGTAATGAAGATAGATTATTACAAATAATACCAGACAATTTACCAAAAGAGATTAAAGAACTTTACAATAAAGCCCATAGCTAATATGGGCTTTATCTTTGTAAAAAGTAATTGTCTATTCCGTCTGCAATACCCTTTACTATTTCCCATTGATACTGGTCTGTTGCCATTTTTGTATCCTCTGCTGCATTACTCATATATCCCATTTCAACGATAGTGGCTGGTACCTGACACCAGTTTATTCCACTCATAGTGTCAGTTTCCCATACATATTCCTTTTTACATCCAGTAGCTCCTACTACAGCATCTAAAATATTCATAGAAAGTCTATAGCTTTTGTTGTATAGATAGCCATTATAAGGATTACTTGGTGTCTGACATATTGTCATTGCTCCATTTGCTGATGAATCACTAGAGCCATTTGCATGAATTCTTACAAAGGCATCTACCTTTGCCTCGTTTGCCATAATAGCTCTTTGAGCATTGCTTATATTTACATCATTGGTTGTTCTAATCATTAACACCTTATAGCCTCTGTTTATTAATTCCTGCTGCAGCTTTAAAGAAACCCTGAGAGTAAGCTCATATTCTGCAAGACCTGTGGCTACACCTGCTGTTCCCTGTGCTACCTTGGCCTTCATTTCACTTGCCCCTGGTCCAATAGGCTCTTTTTCGCTATTTCCGTGTAACTGATGTCCTGCATCTATAGCTATTACAAGACCTGCCGAAGAATTATTTCCAGTTGTACCGTTATTTCTAGTGGTAGTTTCTGTTGTTTCTGTTGTTTCAGATTTTGTAATTTCTGTAGTTTTGGATGTGGCTTCTGTATTTGCATTTTTTGTTGTTTCTGCTTTGTTTTTAGTGGTGCTGGTAGTTGTATTACTCTCATTTTCGTTTGTAATATTGCCAGTAATTTCTCCACTATCAGTAGTCATAGTTGCAATAACTGCATTGTAATCTTTTTTATTATTTGCACTGTTATTTTTTTCAGCACAACCAACAAGGGCGAGCAATATACCTATAAGAATTGACATAAGTATATAAAGGTTTGTTCTTCTTTGTTTTTTACCCATTGTATTCTCCTACTTTTCTTCAATAATACCTCTTTGATTTTTTACTACGCTGGTTATTTCCTCCCAATTATCTAATACATACTTTCCAACTATAGGGTCATACATTTTGCCTAAATTTTTTTCTATTTCATTATAACAATAGTCAAAATCATGAGCCTTCCGATAACATCTGTTAGATGTAATAGCATCTATAGAGTCACATATTGCAATAATTCTGGCACCTATAGGAATATCTACGCCAGCCTTTCCTAGTGGATAGCCCTTGCCGTCATATCTTTCATGGTGCATTAATACAATATCTGATAGCTCACTAAGCGTATGGGATTTATTTAAAATTTCTGCTCCTATTACTGGGTGCTTTTTTATCCACTGAAACTCCTCATCTGTAAGCTTTCCTGCTTTATTTAATACTGCATCAGGAACTCCGATTTTTCCAATATCATGTAAATGTGCCGCAATGTGTATTTTTGCTATATCATCCTTCTTTAGTCCTATTAACTGACATAACTTTAAGGTCATATCACTTACTCTTTCAGAATGTCCAGCAGTATAAGGATCTCTTGCATCTAAGGCACAGGTTATACAATCTATAACTTCGTGATAATCTATCTCAGTATCACAGTATTCACATTCACTCATTTGTTAGCCTTTCTTATTTTATCTTTATTAGCATTTATTTTAATAATGTAATTGTTGTACATAAATCGCCGTTATTAATACCTAAATTGTTAATAGTATAACACTTCCCTTACCTGTTCTCAAGTTTCTCATTGGTCAAAAATTTTCTATAAGAAGCGTCTATTGCAAATGCTCCCAATGGTGCTGTTATTACTATAGCAAGCACAGCCACTGTCAATACTATGTTTCCACAAGAAAAGCCTAAGGCTAAAGGAATACCACCTATTGCTGCCTGCACAGTAGCCTTTGGTGTATATGCCAGCATTGTAAATAATTTTTCCTTCCTATTTAATTTTGTTCCTAATAAGCATATAAATACTCCTATCATTCTAAATAGTAATGCTGATATTATAACTATTAACGCTTTAATTCCTACATTTCCTAAATATTTTATATTAACAGTTGCCCCGACCAATACAAATAAAAACACCTCTGCTCCTACCCACAATTTTCCAAATTTAAGTGATAATCTTTTTGCAGCTTCATTCCTATATTTTTGAAGTCCTACACCCATAAACATTATGGCTATTAACGCAGAAAATGTAATTGCAGTTGTCATGCTATCCTCTAATGTAACTAATATGAAGGATAAGCTTAAAATTATAAGTACCTTTGTTGTATCTCTAATATGCAGCTTTTCAAAATACTTTGCTAATAAAAAGCCTATTACTAAGCCTATTACAATACCTAATATTATAGATACCGGAATGTTTATAAAATTCATTACTGATACTTTTTCTCCCTGCATTATCCCTGTAAATGTAGTAAATAATACAATAACATATACATCATCTACTGACGCACCTGCCAAAATAAGCTGAGGAATACCCTGTCTTGTGCCATAGCCCTCCTCCATAAGCTTTACCATTCTAGGTACAACCACCGCCGGGGAAACTGCTGCCAGCACAGCTCCCATAATAGCTGCCTCAAGAATTGATATTCCCAAAAGCTTTGGTGCAAATAATACTATACCAACAAGCTCAAAGGTGGCTGGAATAAAGCACATCATTACAGCAGGTCTGCCTATTTTCTTTAAGCCTGATACATCAAGCCCTAAGCCTGCTCTGGTTAATATAATAATAAGTGCAATTTTTCTTAGCTGTGGGGAAATTCCTAATATACTTTCGTCTAACAAATTTAAAGCATATGGTCCTAATATTATTCCTGTAAATAACATTCCCAAAAGACTTGGTAATTTTAGCTTTTTGCAAATAAAGCCCATGGACATTCCTACAATTAAAATAAGTGCAATGCTAAGTAACATATAAATTCCTCTTTTCATTTTTTCTCTGTGCAGGCACAGTGCCACCTCTGTCACGCCGCTCTAAGCTTCGCTTGACTGTCCTATCCTCTGTCAAGACGCTCTAAGCTTCGCTTTTCGCTCGCTTGACTGTCCTATCCTCTGTCAAGACGCTCCAAGCTTCGCTTTTCGCTCACTTGACTGTCCTCTGTCAAGCCGCTCCAAGCTTCGCTTTTCGCTCTTTATTTGACATCTAAGCACAGCTCACAGCTACGCTGTTCGCTGTGCTTAGATGTCAAATATCTGTTCCTAGTGACACGGCTTTATGCAAGCATAGCCGTGTCACTTTGGAACAGATGCTTGACATCGATAAATTACAAAAAGCTGACAGCTTCTGCGTGTTTGCAGAAGTCATCAGCTAAATAGCGGTTTTAGTCTTTGACTAAGGGAGAACCTCATTCCCTATCTTTCATGAAATTTTCAATACTGTTTATTAAAATATAAAACTATATTTTTGATTTACAATAGTTATTATATATGTCTTTTTGAAAAAATCAACTATCATTTTTCAATCATTGACATATGTAAAATCTCATTTGCAATGTTTAATCCATGGTCGCCAATTCTTTCAAAGTCTGTAAGCATTTCAGAAAACAAAATACTTCCTTCGTCTGAGCATATGCCGTTTCGTAAGCCCTCATACATATTGTTCCTAAACTTTACCGTCATATCGTCTATTTTCTGCTCCATACACGCTGCTTTCTCGTGCCACTGTATATAGTCCTCTGGTGTTTCCAAAATTAATTTAAACATATCATCACATACTCTTTGTATTTCCCCTATTTCTTTTTGTGTTTCCTTTGAAAATACTATATTTTTCTCGTCTATTATTTTTGAATATCCAGCTATGTTTAATGCGTGGTCACTTATTCTTTCTATGTTACTGGTAATTGTAAATAAAGAATTAAAAATCTTACTACCTGCATGTGTTCCCTCAAAGGATATTACTGCTGTAATGTACTTTGATATTTCTTTATTTAGGTAATCAACATATTCCTCCCTTTTTTCAATTATTTCATACTCCTTTTTGCCCCCATTTTCAAATACCTTCAGTCCTTCCTCCACATTACTTTGTGCCATTATAAACATTCTTCTAATTTCTTTTTTTATTCCCTCCATACAAATAATTGAAGCTCCCAGCTTTTCAGCATTAATATGTTTTAAGTCGAGCAGATATTCTACCTTCATATCCTCTGCTTCTGGCTGTCCATCTTTGTCTTTTATGATTATTTTTGCTATTTTTTCAAGCCAGCCTCCTACCGGCAATAGAAGTATGGTGGTAACAATATTAAACATTGTGTGCATATTGGCAATTTGTGAAGTGGCACTATTAGGCGTCCAGCTCTCAACTACATTTATAATAGGTGTTGCAAGACACAAAATAGTGAATACCACCGTTCCAAATACATTAAACATTATATGTATAAGTGTTGTTCTTTTAGCATTTCGTCCTGTTCCGACAGATGCTAAAAGTGCTGTCACACAGGTTCCGATATTTTGTCCAAACAATACAAAGGCTGCACTTTTTAATCCAATCACCCCACTCGTTGCTAATGCCTGCAAAATACCTACTGAAGCAGATGAGGATTGTATCAGTGCTGTAAATATTGTTCCTGCCAAAATACCAAATATAGGATTTTCAAACTTTGTAAGAATATTAATAAATCCCTGAGCCTCTGATAATGGTTTCATTGCACCACTCATCATATCCATGCCAATAAACAATATTCCCAAACCTGCCATTATACTTCCTATGTGCCTAACATTTTCATTTTTTACAAAAACTATTGCTGCCACACCTGCAAAAGCTATAACAGGTGCTATTGCCCCTACATCTAAGGCAATTAACTGTCCTGTAATGGTTGTACCAATATTTGCACCCATAATTATCCATATAGCTTGATTTAATGTCATTAATCTGGAATTTACAAAGCCCACCACCATAACTGTAGTTGCTGAAGATGACTGAATTACTGCAGTTATTAATGCACCTACTAAAACTCCAACAAACCTGTTGGCTGTCAGCTTTTTAAGAATCAATTTCATTTTGTTTCCAGCCGCAGCTTCAAGCCCATTTCCCATCATCTGCATACCATATAAAAACAATGCCAACCCACCCAATAGTCCCATTATGCTTGTAAAATTCACTTTATTTTATCCTCGACTTTCATATTTAACTATTCTGTCCTGCATTAATATTTATTTTACTGACTGTTTCATTTTCACTATCCTTTTCATTATCCTTTTTATTACTCTTCTTTCCAATTCCACTATCAATCCACCAGCCCCAAATAGCTGCTCCAAACGCAACTACGCAAAACACTATTACTATTATATCCTGAACCATATATTTTCTCCTTTATTACATTCATATTTTAATCAAACCTTTTAGTGATCGTAAAATATACGCACTACTAATAAACCTCACAAAATGAGGCTGTAAAACAATATCTTTAATTGCACTGGAATAAGCCTATTGAATAACAGACCTATAGAACTTCTCTTTTTTTACCGTCCACCTTATGTATATACTCTGTAACATTCATTTGCTGTAAATGAACATATGGTGTTAAAATTTCAACATACAAAAACTGACTTCCATTATTTTGGAAAATCATATCTAAAAAAACAATACTATATTGCTGTCTAAGGTTGTTTTTCTGGTTAATATTATTGCTTAAAACATTAGTAACCAATGCCCCTACACTTTTGCCAAGCATTTCACTTGTGCAAATATCGTCCTCACTATCCGATTTTCCTGTAGTCTGAAAGCTAAAAGGGTCGTTACTTAGTGTTCTATTATAATCACTAAATAGATTGCTGTCATATGATAATATATTAGTACAAAGTAATGTGAATAATAAAAGCACTATTATCTTTTTAACATATTTAGTCATATCTTTACAGCTAATATTCATCGTATCTGCTCCTTTCTGCTTTTTATTTGCTATACATCTTATAGCTTTTTGTTATTTCTAAACTCAATTACCAGCTTATAAACCTCTGGTTTTTTAGCCTTTAAATGCTCATCTAACAAATGTCTTCTTTCCTTAAACTTTTCTGCCAGCTCAGGATGCTCCTTTGCTATTCTATCATGAATTTCTTTTCTATGCTCCTCAATTTTTATAGCTAAGCTCTTTTCTTCTTTACCTGACATATTAACAATTTCTTTTAAATGTTCCTCTAAATGTTCTAACCATTCATCCTGGTCCAAGTCCTCCATATGTGACCAGCGGCCATGAATTAAGTTTTCAACATCCTTCGTTTCCTTTAGCTGCTCGATTTGCATTTCTATCTGTTTTTCTATCTGTTCCTCTGACTCCTCACCAAATGCCCATACAAACTCCTGCACTCGATTATCTGCACGCCTTCTAGAAGCGCTTAGCTGCTCATTATCAACACCATTTTCTAGTGGATATGGTCTGTTAATTCCCATATCCTTAAGTGCAATATGTATAGTTCTTCTTACTCGTCCCTCCTCTATCATATAGGAAAGTCCTAATCTTCTAAGCTGGTTATTCACATCAGCTATATGCTCAGTCATATAAAATCTTATATCTTTTGCCTTTAAATTCTTGTAAAGCATAGACAGCTTATCTGCTGCTGTAATATCAATATTGCCTATACCACTTGCATCTAATATTACTGCCTTTGTGTCCTCCTTAATATGATCTTCTATATCCTGCATCATAACATCAATGTTGGCAAAAAATAAATTACTACTAAATCTATATATTACAACACCCGATATAGGATGTACTGCACTGGTACTGTTTAAATTACGAAAATGCTTGTGTCCCGGCTGTATACCCAGAAAACATCGATTAGGCTTTGAGGTTCTAATAATTATTTCTGTAAATGAAAGAATAATGCCTATTAAAACGCCATTTATAGTTCCTAAAAATAAAACGCCTACAAAAGCCCCAATAAATATAAAGCATTCTGTTCTGCTTACCTTCCAAAGCCTTGCTACCAGCTCAAACTCTGTAGCTCCCATTAATGCAGATATTACAATAGCAGTTAAAACCGGAATTGGCAAATATCCGATAAATCCTGTGGCACAGACTAACACAATAATCATAGATATACCAGCCACTATACTGGTAAGCTGTGTCTTTGCCTGATACTGCTCTCCCATAGCGGTTCTTGAAACTGAGCCATTAATTGGAGTACAGCCTGTAAGTGCTGCCATAAGATTTCCAACTGAAAATGCTAATATTTCTCTATTATCATTTATTTTATATCCATTTTTGCTGGCAAAATTATTTTCGGCAAGTAGTGTTTCTGCCATAATAACTACTGCTACAGACAAGCTGATAGTTATTGCTTCTTTAATTGGTACAGCCGAAAAATCCGGAATACTCCAGGCAGGTAAGCCCTTTTCAACTGATGCTAAGGTTTGTATTCCAAAATCCCTTATAGAAAGAAACTTTGTCATACAGGCTCCTGCTGCCATCATTAAAACTGCCATTGGAAACTTAGGAATAAATTTCTTTGATATTAATAATATAATAAGCGTACTAATTCCAAGTATTAATGACGGAATATTAATATTTTTTGCTGTATCAATTATATGCTCTGCCAGTTCAAAAAACTCTCCTACTCCAGCATTTCCTCCCATAAGCTTCGGAAGCTGCATTAATATAATGGTAGTACAAATGCCTGTTATAAAGCCTCCCATTACAGGTGCAGATATGTAGCTTACAAGCTTTCCTGCCTTCATTAAATAAAAAGCAAACAGCCAAAGTGCCACAAATAGTGTAATCAATGGCACGGCCGCCAATGCTTCCTTAGAGCCGCTTTGTATATTCAGACCTAAAAGTGCAGAGCCGACAAGTGCTGCTGGTGCTGCATCTACTCCAAATATAAATTGGTAAGAGCTTGAAAACACAGCAAATGCAAGTATAGGAAATACTGAGCCATAAAGTCCGTAAATAGCAGGTAATCCGGCAATCTGTGCATATCCCATAGATATAGGTATAGACACTGCCATTATAATAATGCCTGCAAAAACATCTTTTAAAATATTTTTCTTATTATATCCTTTTAATGTTAGGAAAAGACCATTTTTCACTTCTCGCATCTCCTGTTACTTGTACTTAAATCCTTACTTGCATAAAGCCTCTGCCAATTCATTAAGACCTGCTACATCACTTTCTTTAAGTGTAGATTTTATTGTTACAACTGGCTGGACAACATTAATATTCTTCATTGTATCTAATATACCCTTCATTGTCTTTGCTGCTGTTGGCGCCCATGTACCATTTTCTATGATACCGACTGTTCTATTCTGATATGCCTTTGCCTGAAGATGATGTAAAAAATCCTGCATTACAGGAAATACCCCGGCATCGTAGCTTGCTGCTGCTAATACCATTCTGTCATATCTAAAGGCATCCTCTACAGCTTCAGCTATATCACATCTTGACAAATCTGTAACAACCACCTTTTCACCCTTATCCTTAAGTATTTTTGCAAACTCATTAGCTGCAAAAGCAGTATTTCCGTGAATAGAAGCATATGCTACGAATATTCCCTTGTTTTCCGGCTTATAGCTGCTCCAAATATCATAGAGATTTATGTAATATTCTAAATTGTCTTTTAAAACAGGACCGTGTAATGGGCAAATCATAGCAATATCAAGTGCTGCTGCTTTTTTAAGTAAGGTCTGGACTGGAGCACCATATTTTCCAACTATATTAAAATAGTATCTTCTAGCCTCACACGCCCAATCCTCCTCATTTTGTGTAAGTGACAATGCTCCAAACTTTCCAAAGCCATCTGCTGAAAACAATACCTTTTCACTGCTTTCATATGTAACCATTACCTCTGGCCAATGAACCATTGGTGCCATTACAAAATTAAGTGTATGACCTCCTAGAGAAAGTGTATCTCCTTCTTTAACCACCAGTGTATTTTTAATTTCCATATCCTCATAAAACTGCTTTATCATAACAAAGGTTTTTGCATTGCCTACCAATGTTACCTCTGGGAATAGCTCAACTACTCTTTTTAAACTGCCTGCATGGTCAGGCTCCATATGTGAAACAATTACATAATCTACTTTTTTTCCATTTAACTCATTTAATAGATTTTTCTCCCATTCCTCTGCACCTCTTGCATCAACAGTATCCATAAGTGCTATTTTTTCGTCCATAATTAAATATGAATTGTAGGATACTCCCTCTGGAATAACATACTGACTTTCAAATAAATCTAAGGTAGTGTCATCTACTCCTATGTACTTAATTGCATCTGAAATTTTAATGTTCATATAAAAGCCTCTCTTTCGCTTTTGATAAATGAAAACTTACCACACACAAGTATATCACATCATAATATATTTTTTCAATAAAAGAAGCTGTGTTGAAAAATTTCAACACAGCCTCTTTTAATATATACACTAATGTTTAATATTAAATTTGTTTGTTATTGTTAATATACTAATCTGCGAGAACTGGTGTAAATGTAAATACAACAGTTACAGTTAAAACATCCTTGTCTGTCCAAGCTTTTGCATTCTTTGTTGTAACGGCACCCTGGAAATTGTATGCAGCATATGTAGCATTTTCACTACCCTTTGCTAATGTAATCATATTTGCCTTTGTTGTATGCTTTTCAGCAGTACCATAAGCTAATGCGAACTGTGAAACACTCTTTGAATCAAATGTTCCGCTATGTGTAGCACTCTGTCCATCATCTGATGAAACTACATCTGCATAAGCGAATACGCTCTTTGTGGTTTCTGTTCCCTTTAATGCTCCTGTAGCTAATGTAATATCACATTCGTCTGTTTTCTTTGTAGCATAGAGTCCCATACCTACTGAAACAGGAACATTGCTTTCGTTCTTGATGAACTTATCCTCTGATACAATCTGTCCTTTTGCGTTAATCTTATAAGGGTCGATTGTAAGTGAAACATCTGTTGGAACTGTAATCTTAATTGTAGGTGTTGCGATTGTACTATCACCTTCAACTGTAGATGTAAATGCACCACTAGCATCTGGTGTAGATATCTCAGTTGCATATACTGACATTGTTGTTCCAAAAATCATTGTTGTTGCCATTAAAGTTGCTAATAATTTCTTTGCTCTCATATAAAAATCCTCCATGATTTATATTTGATTGCCTCTATAAGTCTATAGACCAATCATCGTGTATATTAAACATTTAATGTAGCACAAATTTATAATACTAACTATTTAGTAACATTCAAAGTATAAGCAACACTTACCTTTGCGTGTTCCGTTTCTCCATCACTTTCTAACTGATGAAATGTAATAACTGTACTGTACTCCCCTTCCTCTAACTCTTTATTGAACTTCATTTTTTCTATCCTTGAGCCCACAGGCATAACACCTGAACGAAATAGCTCAGCACCTGTGTCATAGTCCTGTATGGTAATGAAAATATCAAATTTATTTTCCTTTGCATTGCAAAGATAACAATTAAAATTAATTCCGTCCTTGCTGATGGCAACATTTTTCATTTCCAAACTCATCTGCCCATTTTCAACTGTTTCAGAGCTTTTATTTACATCATCTTTATCTAAAATTATATTTGAATCATATTTGCTATTTACTGTAGTAGTTTCCTGCTGTTTCTCTTTTTTATTTCCAAAGTAGAAAATACAAATGCCCACTATAACTCCGACTAAAATCACTCCAATAAGTACCAATATACAGATAGTCTTTGAATCTACCTTTTTGGAGCCATCATTTTGTACTTTGTCTTGATTTTCCATTTCAATTTTCTCCTAACCATTTCTATTATATCAACTAATATGTATATCGGCTAAAATAGAAATATCCTTAGTGATTTTTTCAATTTTTTTAATTTCTAATTTCTATACTCATTCTTACGCAAATAACCTATATATTATTATATTATAAATACCTTATTTTGTAAATATGCTTCAATCTTCTTCTACATTATTATTTGCTTTGTAATAACTATCCTGCCATTTTTTTCTCATTACATATATTTTTGATTCCATCTTATAAAATGCTATCATAATCAAATACTCTATTCCCAGCATAATTACAACAAATATAGCCATATCTGAATCTGATTCAAAGCCATCACTGATAAGTGTTACTACAAAGCCTATTATTGTAAAAGGAATAGGCAATACCAGATACATTTTATTAATTAATGGTATTTTGTTTGTAAATTTTTCTTCCTTAGCTACAAATTCATCCATTGTCAAAGGACTCTTACCCTTTTTTGCTCGTTTTTTATTTAATTTGTCAAACTTATTGATCATTTCTCCACTAATATCTATATTTTCAATAAGCTCTGCCTTCCCTCTTTCCAACTTGTCCTTTTTCAAGCGTTTATAATTAAAAATGTAATATATTGCCAAATATACTGCTGCTATGCCTACTTCTATATAACTAGGAATTACCACCACATCTCTTAAATTAATAAAAGCGACCATAAAAATAATTACTGCACACACTATCTGGGTAGCAATAATTAAAGTTCTTCTGGTTTTATACTTAATCTTTAATTTATTATAGAAAAACTTTCTTGTAGCAATGGCAATTAATCTGGAAATCGCATATGTACATATAAAAATAAATATGAAACCACCAATGTCTGATGTAGCTGTTTTTTCTTCACTTAATTCTAACAAAATGTCTATTCCATCAAATATAACCAGAATCCATGCCATTCGCTTCACAGTATCAAAAAACTCTTTGATTTTTGAGTTTTTTGGTACTTCTGAAAAAAAGTTCTCACAAAAGCTGTTTATATCACTTCCTACAATTAAATCAATTTCCTTATTTTCCTCTTGTGCATTTATAAAAATATCTAATAGCTCACTCATTTTTTCCTCATACAAAATGCTGTCCATATCCACAGTCCATCCGTAGGTTTCTATATCACAAAAGGTTGACTTGTATTTTCCTTCTAATTTATCAGTATAATAACTATAACTGTTCTTCATCTTGGTTTCCTCCTTTTATTGCAATATTTGCAGCCTTAACCAGCTTTTCAAAATTTTCAACAAAGCTTTCGTAGTAAACATTTCCTTCTTTTGAAATAGAATAATACTTTCTAATAGGTCCAAAAGGAGATTTTGCTTTTCGACAGGTAATAAGACCTTTTTTTTCTAATCTTGTTAAAACCGGATATAAGGTTCCCTCCTGTATATTGTTAAAGCCAGAAGCCTCTAATTTTGCAATAATTTCATATCCATAGGTTTCGCCTCTTTTTATAATTGCCAGCACACACCCCTCCAGCACACCTCTAAGAAGCTGTGAATCTTCCACTAATATTGCTCCTTTCTTAATGAAACAATTCATGCCACACCTACTATGTAATATCAAGTAGATATGGCACTATAATATAACTGCTACTCTGTGTTGTCAAGTAGTTCTTAATAATTGTATTTTTTTCTCTTTATAATCATAAATATTACTACCAGTATTACTGCCATAAACTCGGCTACTACAACAGACGCCCATATTCCATTAATGCCAAATATTTTAGGCAGCAATAATACTGCAAGCACCTCAAATACTAGGGTTCTAAGGAAGGAAATAATAGCTGATGTTACTCCATCATTCAATGCAGTAAAAAATCCCGAGCCATAAATTGCAAAGCCCATAAATAAGAAGCTTAGTGCAAAAACCCTGAATCCCGATACTGTTAAATTCATAAGTTCTGTATCATAACCCACAAAAATATGGGCTAATGGTATTGCTAAAAGCTGTGCTGATATAGTCATGCAAATTCCAAATACACCTATTATCCTAATACTCTTTTTCAGTATTCCCTGTAGCTCCTTATGCTCGCCTGCTCCGTCATTATATCCGATTACAGGAGAGGTTCCTATGGAATAGCCAATAAATGCAGCAGCAAAAATCATACTTACATACATCATTACTCCATATGCAGCAACTCCATTTTCACCAACATACTTTAATAGCTGCTTATTAAACAGCATACCTACAACACTCATTGCCACATTACTCATAAACTCTGAGGAACCATTTGTACAAGCCTTTAAAATAGCCTTTCCATTAAATCTGGTTTTTCCTAATTTCAATAAACTGCTATTTTTTCTGGCAAAATAAAATATTGGTATGACACCACCTACAATCTGGCTCATTCCTGTTGCAGCAGCAGCGCCTAAAAGCTTATATTCCTTTGGTAATAAAATTACCAGCACTGCATCTAATATCATATTAGTAACACCAGAGGCAATAGTTACACAAAGTCCAAGCTGTGGTTTTTCTGCTGTTATAAAAAAGCTTTGAAATAATAGCTGTAAAACATAAAAAGGCAATGCTATTAATATAATTCTCGCATATAACACGCAATTTTCCAATAATTCCCCACTAGCCCCCAGCTTAGCTGCAATAGGTCTTATAAATATAAAGCCTAAAACAGCCAAAATCACGCCGATAATAAAGGCTGTATAAACAAATAATGAAAAGTAATCATTTGCCTTCTTTTTATCACCCATTCCAAAGGTTTTTGCTACTATAGCTGTACCACCTGTACCAAATATAAAACCTACTGTTGCTACAATCATTAAAAATGGCATTATAAGATTTACTGCTGCAAAAGGTGTTTTACCTGCAAAATTTGATACGAAAAATCCGTCTACTACACCATATATTGATGTAAATATCATCATTGCAATGGACGGTAAGGTAAACCTTAAAAGCTTTCTATAGGTGAAATGATCTGATAATTTTATATTCATTTTTTCCTCCGTTTTCTTGTCATTGTAGACTTTAGCTACAATTCTTCAACCTGTTTTTGTAATGTAGCTTTGTATTTTTCCATTAAACTAATATACATATCTATCTCTTCCTGTTTCCAACTGGCAAAGGCTTGATTTTCTGCCATATACAATCTTGCAGCAGTCTTTTCTACATAATCAATGCCTTCCTTTGTCAAGCATATTTTCTTGGACTTTCCCTTGTAAATCTCCAGATATATTATCCCCATATTTTCAAGCTTTCTAAGTGCTGAGTTTACAGTTTGCTTGCTTGTTCCTGATTGCTTATAAACCTGACTCAACAGACAGTTATCTCCATTGTCATAAATGGCATACAGCACACACATAACACTATCTGATACCTGTAGCTTTAAAGCTGCCTGATGATATATTCCATCTATTTCTGCCATTAAAAAATTAATCTGATGAATTTTCTTAAAAATACTATTGTCAATTTGTTGATTGTCTACATCACTTTTCTTTTTTGAAGCTTTCATATTTTTTCTCCTGTGGTTTAAGTACGAAATCGTACTTATTTTATACTATAATTTTTATTAAGTCAAATACTTTCAGTTTTTTACAAAAATGATTTATAATATTGGATAAGAAACATAAAATCCCAAGCCAAATACTTAAATTAATATATTAATTTAGGATTTTGACTTGGGACTAAAGTTTATTTATTTAAATCTTATATTTTTAAATAAAATGATTAAAGCATTATATTTTTACAATTTTCTACATACTTTTTAGACTATATTTATTCTCTATTTAATATTTATCCTTTACCTAATACTTACCTCCTACTTAATACATATCTTTTACCCAACACCTACTTTTAACATAGCCAGATAAAAATATCCCTACTTTTATCTGGCTATAAATACACACTCAATTATTTCAATTATTTATTATGTAATTCTATTTAATTATTTATTGCTTACCTCTATAAGCTTTTCTAAGGTTTCAAGTGCCTTCTTTGAATCAATTATGCTTGCTGCAAGGTCAATTCCTTCCTTTATGCTATCTGCCTTGCCACCTATGTAAAGTGCTGCACCAGCATTCATAAGTACAGCATTTCTCTTAGGTCCTGCTGCACCGTTTAAGATTTCTCTGGTTATCTTTGCATTTTCCTCTGGTGTGCCACCCTCCAAATCAGCCTTTGTGCATCTTTCAAATCCAAATTGCTCTGGTGTAATGGTGTAGGTTTTAAACCAGCCATTCTTAAACTCACATACTGTGGTAGGTGCACTCATAGATATTTCATCTAATTTGTCATGACCATAAACGACCATTCCTCTTTTAACACCAAGACTTATAAGTACCTGTGCCAATGGCTCCACTAAATACTCATCATATACACCTAATAGCTGCATACTTGGGCTTCCTGGGTTGGTAAGAGGTCCTAATATATTAAATACAGTTCTAAAGCCTAATTCCCTACGAATTGGTCCTACATATTTCATTGAGGTATGATACTTTTGTGCAAAGAAGAAGCACATACCAACCTTTTCCAATAATTCTATACATTTTTCTGGATCTTGCTCAATATTAATGCCTAAAGCCTCCTGACAATCTGCTGTACCACATTTTGAGGAAGCTGCACGATTTCCGTGCTTTGCTACCTTCATTCCACCGGCTGCTGCCACGATTGCTGCTGTTGTAGAAATATTAAAGCTGCCAGAATTGTCGCCACCAGTTCCAACGATTTCAAATAAATCCATATTTGTTTCCACTTTTATTGCATTATCTCTCATAGCTTTTGCACAGCCTGCTATTTCATCTGTAGTTTCAGCCTTTGTGCTTTTTGTTGATAATGCTGCTAAAAATGCTGCATTCTGTGTAGGAGTTGTTTCTCCACTCATTATTTCATTCATTACCTCATATGCTTCATCATAGGTTAAATCTCCCTTGTTTACAATTTTTACAATAGCTTCTTTTATCATTGTGCTTCCTCCTTTAAATTTGCTTCTGTCAATTTCTTATCCTGTAAAGCTGTTATATCCCTATAACACAGTGAAAGCAATTCCACCTTACAGGTTATATACAGTAAGCTACATTTTTCTGTATATTTTCCTTATGTATACAAAAAAATCCTTGACAGAATGTTACCTTTTACATTCTATCAAGGACGAATAACTTTCTTTAATGATTTTTTAAGCTTATCCGCGGTGCCACCTTGAATTCATAAGCTTGAGCTTATGCTCTTAGCAGGATACCTACATATCCTCGACAACTAACGCATGTCATCTCGTCATAGAATACTGGGCAAGCTAATATGTCACTTGCTTTTGACTATGCCCTCCGCGGTCCATTTGACAACTTGTTTCTAACCTGACTTTCAGCAACACAGGCTCTCTTTATAGGCATCATCGCCGTTATCTCCGCTTCAACGGTTTAATTCATTTATCCTTTATCATTATACTTCATATATTTTATCTGTCAATATAAAAAATATATTATAAGTACCTTTAAAATTTCTCTTTAAACTTCCCCTTTAGTACCCTTAAAGGTATTTTGACACCCTTTGCAATATGGGTTATAATACCCTTTGCTTTACAATTTATTATTTGTGAAAAAAGATTACCAGAAACTTTAAAATTTCTGAAAGATTAAAAGAATATAAAGGATATATTAGTATGAATTCGACTTTAGACAAATCACAAAAGGCTGCAATGCCTGCATATTCCTATAGCAGAAAGGTATTATGCGATGGTATTCGTGACGGACTTCCCATTGCACTAGGATATTTTGCAGTTTCCTTTTCTTTGGGCATTGCAGCTAGAAATGCCGGACTAACTCCAATACAGGGCTTTTTTGCAAGTCTTTTTAACAATGCCTCTGCTGGAGAATATGCTGCCTTCAGCCTTATTGCAGCCCACGCAACCTATTTGGAGATTGCTATTATTACCTTAATAGCAAATGCCAGATACCTTCTTATGAGCTGTGCTTTAGCTCAAAAATGTGCTCCAGGAATGCCATTTTTTCACAGATTGCTTATTGCCTATGATGTAACCGATGAATTATTCGGTATAGCTATAGCACGCCCCGGATTTCTAAATCCCTTCTATACCTATGGTGCAATTATTGTTGCCGCACCAGCCTGGGCATTTGGAACCTCCTTTGGAATTATGGCAGGAAATGCACTTCCAAAAAACATAGTCAGCGCCCTTAGTGTAGCACTCTACGGAATGTTTTTGGCTATTATTATTCCACCTGCTAAAAAGAATAAAATAGTTGCTGTGCTAGTAGTTATAAGCTTTGCACTTAGCTATATATGTGCTTACACTCCTGTTATCTCAAAGCTGTCTGACGGTACCAGAACTATTATACTGACTGTACTTATTTCAGGTGCAGCTGCTATTATTTTCCCTGTAAAGGCTGCTGAAGGTGACACCAGTTTAACAAGCGAGGTACAAAATAATGAAAAGTAATTATATTTATATTATTGTAACAGCATTAGTTTCCTATGCTATTCGTGTTTTGCCACTTACTTTAATACGCAGACCTATAAAAAATAAATTTATACAATCCTTTTTATATTATGTTCCCTATGTAACCTTAGCTGTAATGACCTTTCCAGCTATTCTTCACGCTACACAGAGTCCAATTTCAGGTGCAGTTGCTCTTGCTGCAGGAATAGTTGCTGCGTGGTTTGGTGCAGGTCTGTTTCCAGTATCAGTAATTTGCTGTTTGTTGGTTTTTATTATAGAACTATTTTTGTAAATAAAGATTAAAAGCTTTTGTATTTTTCTTATAATGAACGGGAGAATAATATAAGATGGATAATGTAATAATGTCAGGCAAGGCTGACACTAAAGTCTATAGCTTTACCATAGGCTTAGGCGAAGGCCTCTCCTGACATTATTTAAAATCAACTACCCTACTCCATTAAACTACAAGTTCTCTCCTACATAAGTGACTTATACAATCCAATAATATCCTCCAAGGAAGCATCCTTTGGATTTCCCGGTGCACAAGCATCTGCTACTGCACTTTCTGCAAGGAACTGAACATCTTCCTCTTTAACAATCGCTTTAAGGTCTTGTGGTATGCCTACATCAATCGAAAGCTGACGAACTGCATCTACCGCTGCCTTTCTGTATTCATCTACAGACATTTCGTCAACACCCTTAACACCCATCGCTCTTGCAATTTCACGATATTTTTCGCCTGTAGCATCTGCGTTGTATTCCATAACTGTTGGAAGTAAAATTGCATTTGCTACTCCGTGTGGGGTGTCATAAACTGCTCCTAAGGCGTGTGCCATTGAGTGAACAATTCCAAGGCCAACATTTGAAAAGCCCATACCAGCTATATACTGACCAAGTGCCATTCCCTCTCGTCCCTCAGGTGTATTAGCAACAGCTCCTCTAAGGCTTTTAGAAATAATTTCAATAGCCTTTAAGTGGAACATATCTGTCATTTCCCAGGCAGCCTTTGTTGTATAACCTTCAATAGCGTGGGTAAGTGCATCCATACCTGTGGAAGCTGTAAGACCCTTTGGCATACTTGACATCATATCTGGGTCAACAAAGGTAACCACTGGAATATCGTGTGTATCTACACATACAAATTTACGCTTTTTTTCAACATCTGTGATTACATAATTAATTGTAACCTCTGCTGCTGTACCTGCTGTTGTAGGTATTGCAAGAATTGGAACACAAGGCTTCTTAGTAGGCGCAACACCCTCCAGACTTCTTACATCCTCAAACTCAGGATTTGCTATAATAATGCCAATCGCCTTTGCCGTATCCATTGAAGATCCGCCACCTATTGCAACAATACAATCTGCACCTGAGCTTTTAAATGCAGCCACACCAGCCTGTACATTTTCAATAGTTGGATTTGCTTTAATGTCTGAATAAATTTCATATGGGAAATTTACCCCATCCAGCACATCTGTTGCTTTTTTTGTTACTCCAAACTTAATAAGGTCTGGATCTGAGCATACAAATGCTTTCTTAAAACCTCTTCTTAATACCTCACCTGAAAGCTCTGCTACGGCTCCTTTTCCATGAAAAGAAGTTTCATTAAGTACAATTCTGTTCGCCATATCTTTCCTTTCCGTCTACAAAAAGTGCCCTTCACTTCTGAGCACGCAGACTAAAAAAACTCCTCTGCTTATTTGCAGAAATTCACAGTACTTCTGTATATTATTATATCATTTTTTTAGAAGGCTTCAAGGAAAAAAGATGTTGCTTTTCAAATATTTATGTAACAAAAACAAGTTATATAATTTCTAAAAACTATAGTGTAAATTTCTGAACCAGCTTATCCAACTCGCTTATAGTTTCAATACATTCACTGACTAATTCTTCATTTCTAGCTGTCTTGGCAACAACCTCTGTGGTCTTGTCTGCAATATCAGTAACACCCTCTGCAGCCTCTCCTATTGTGATATTAATTGTAGAAACAGCTGAATTAATATCATCAATATTCTTTGTTAATGACTCCATTGAGTCTTCAATATTTCTCATACTGTTGTTCATAGCATCAGCATCATCCCTATATTGATCTCCTACCTGTCTGAACTGCTGATAATCCTTCAGGATAACATTTCCCATAAAATCAGTGGTTTCTTCAAGACAGGCAAGCATATTATTTACCATATGGCTAATATCACTAATAATTGTATTAATGTTTTCTACTGTATCTGAAGATTGTGTAGCTAAGTTTCCTATTTCTGAGGCAACAACAGCAAATCCCTTTCCTGCCTCACCAGCTCTTGCTGCTTCAATAGAAGCATTTAACGCAAGCAGGTTTGTCTGTGTAGCTATTTCCATAATAGCTGCTGTTAATTCCTGTACCTTGTCCATTGCCTTTGCTTCATCAACAGCAACATTTTTCTTTTCCATTACTGTCTTAAACATCTGGCTTGTTCTTTCAATAGCCACCTTAGTATCATTTTGTAAGGATTCTGCTCTGGTCTTTATTTCCTCAGATAAGCTTTCTCCCTGTGCAGAAAGTTCTGTAACAGAATTTGCTTCTTTTTGCATATTTTCAATATTAGTATTAATGTTTTCTGTTGTAGCCGAGGTTTCCTCCATACTTGCAGCCAACTGCTGTGTAGTAGCTGAATTGTCTGTACACGCCTCATTAATCTGCTCACCCACATTTTTAAGGTTTTTTGCATTGTCAATTATCTGATTTTTTACAGTATCAATATTTCTAACCATATCTGTCATCTGGTTGCTCATTTTATCGACTGCTCTAGCCATAATACCGGTTTCACCCATTTGCTTAAGAGCCTTTTTATTTCTCTCATCCTCGGTAAAATCAAAATTAGCAGCCTTTTCTATTACACCTGAAACATTCATAATAGGCTTTGAAACTGTTCCTGCAACAACAAATGCCAAAACTAAAGCCAATAAGCATACACCTATTGAAACAGCTATTGAAATAGACTGTATCTGATTGATTTCATCAAAAGCGTCTGCTTCATCAGCTGTAATTACAAGTATTCTATGATTATCTGTAATATGATAGCCAGCATATTTGTTTACACCTTTAAATTCATAGCTTACAAGATTGTCATCTACTTTTTTGCCCGAATTAAGTTCTGCTATAATGGAATTTACAACTGCATTTTCCACTTTTTTTCCTACCTTACTCTCTGTCGGATGGTAACACATAATGCCCTTTTCATCTACATAATAAACATATGAGCTTTTCATTCCATCAATTTTTGCATCGCCTAATATGCTTGACAATAAGTCATAAGACAACTCATTATTATTCTTTTCAAATTCATCTAATAGCTTTCCATACGCTTTACTCATATTAAAAATATTACTCTCTACATCGCTTCTTATGTCATTTTTTACTTCTGGAATAATGATGAAATTAACTATTATAACAGCTAAAACTGTTGTAAGAAAATTCATTATCATAATTCTAAAACGCAACGACCTTACAAAGCTTTGTTTTTCCTTTTTTTGTTCCATTTTGAGCACTCCTTTACTTTCCATAATTATCCTTTTATTATACCATTTTATTCTCCATTAGTTAATAGCATTTTTGTTTTTTACCATTTTGGGCCACTATAATAATCATCAAAATCTTCTTCCTCTGGCAGTATTATATTTTGCCCTCTCTCGTTTTGCCCTTTATCCCTGTATTCCTTAAGCTGCTGTTCCTTTTTATCTTTATTTTCTACAGGCTCCTTAGTGGGATTTTCCTTGTTTTCCTCATCATCACCATCATCGCCATCGTCTTGCTGTTGTTCTTTTTCTAATTGCTCTATTTGAACATTTAGCTCATTCCAAAGCTGCTGCGCTGCCTCATTATGACCACTTTTTCCGTCCACATTGGCACAGCCCTTTAAGGTAAGGGTATTTTGTGCCTCCTTTAAAGTATTTAATATTTCCTCTATATTATCCTTAGTGGCATTATCCAAATTAATTGGTGCAATTTCGCACAAAGCAATATTTATTCTTGCCATACAATCTCTTTCCTCTGTAATACCACTATCTATCGCCTTTTTATATTCCTCAACAGCCTTTTCGTATTCGCCCTTTTGATAATAAAAATCACCTTTATTATAATGTTCAATATATGGCTCTAAAAAGCCAAAAGCTGTAAGCTTGTTTTCCTCATACTTTTCTTGTTGGTAATTGTTAATAAATTGCTCATTACTAATATAATTAACCACAAAGCAAATAAGAATAATCACTACTACTCCCCATATTATGTATAATATTTTTTTCATAGTTCTCCCTTTCTCTTCCAGTTTATAAATTCATATACTAACATTCCCACAAGTGGAATAATAAATATAAAGTAAATATCCTTATATCCGTCCAGCCTGCTATCCTCATCCCCTAATGAGGCTGTATCCTTCTTTATATTATCAATAACCGTATCAAGCTTATTTTCTGTAGTCATATTTATATATTCTATGCCCATATCCTTTGCAATAGCTTTAAGATTTTCTTCGTCAATTTTAGAAACAGCCTTCTTATATGGGTATTCTGACTTATCCTCAATAGTAACTAAATCATCGCTAAAATAGTCCTTTATATACATATTTCCACCCTTGCTGGTGCCATAACCTAATACAGCACCACCGTCAATATATTTTGCCGCTTCCTTAAAGGAGTCTAAGGTATCTCCATTAGTTATCTCGCCGTCACTTATAAAAAACACGATGACCTTTCCAGTATTTTTTTCATTTGCAGCCTTTACAAGCTCCACCAGCATATCCTTGCAAATATTCATAGAGCTTCCTTTTGCATATAACTCATCAGTCACACCAATTCCTTTTATACAGCTATTAACAAAGCTGGTGCTTTCAGTTAATGGGAAAACCAGCTTTGAAATATTGGCAAAGGTAATTAAGGAAAACCTTGCGCCTGAAAGGCTACCTGTAATATTGTTGCAGTCTGCTTTCAGTGCGTCCATTCTAGTTGTACCATCAGCACAATCATTTGCTGCCATACTTATTGTATTATCAATAACAAAAAACACATTGGCATCTATCCTTTTTGTTGAAACCTCAACATCGGTAGGTATCATCATTCTTAAATTAATCATAAATAATAAAATAATCATTATTATCTGTCTGATATAAGCAAATTTTCCTTTTCTTTTAAATATGGCAAGGGCTATACATATAATTGCCATAAGCCATATTGGAATAATTGGATTTATTATCATATCTTTACCTCTTTGTAACCTTTAAAAGTATAAGCATAGTAGATACAGTTATTACAAGTAATATAAATGGAACCTTAACTATTCCCACTTTCCTGATTTCTGTTTCGTCCTTTAACAGACTTTTACTTGTACTTTCAATGTTTTCAACTATTTGATTTAAACTTTCTTTGGATTGGTCAATGTAAAGCTTACCACCAGTTTCTTCCATTGCTGCCTTCATACTTGAAGCTTCATTTGTGCCTATAAATTCTGTTCCTATTCCAAATACAACTATATTTTTTTCCTTGCATATGCTGGCTGCTTCCTCAAGAGTAAATATTGGTGTGCCGGCTAATTGATTGTCAGTTGAAAATATTATTATTTTTGTTCTATCCTCATTTTCCTTTTCCTCTGAAAATTCATAAGCACTGGCAGCTAATCCGTCACCAATATTTGAGCCGCCTCTGGTGTCTGAATCTATCATTGTTCCCTCTGTCATATAATGCTGCATATACATCCATTGATATATATCCTCATCAGACCCTTCTGGGCTTAAACGCTCATCTAAGCATTTTTCAATTAAATCTAACTGGCTGATCACATATTCATAGTCAGTAGTAAGAGGTATAAGGGTAACTGGTGTAGTATTAAATATAACTATTCCAAATCTTTCCCCTTGAAGATTTTTCACAGTTTCCTTTAATTCCCCTACTAAATGCAAATTTGTTTCATCTACAGATGCAGATACATCTATGCACAATATAATATCTCTATTATATTTATTCTTGTCCTCCTCCTTTACCTGATATGGTCCTGCCAGCATAAAAAAGCATATTGCCACAGCTAATATACATAATCCTGTGGTAATAATTTTGTATATTTTGTATCTTCTAACCTTCTTTTTAAAATATGGGTTATCCACAATATATGTATTATCTGCAACCTTTTTTCCACCCTTGTATTCTTTATCTTTTCTTAGATTAACAAAACACAGAACAATCAGGCTTAGTACAACTATCATCCCTAAAATAATAATATAAAAATATCTTAATTCCATATTTCAATAGCCCTTTTCGTTTTTTCTAATGAAGCTGTCACATCACCTGAGGATTGCTTTGAAAATTCCGGTGCATAATATTCCTTTATTAATTCCTCTAGTATAGGCATATGTAGTGCTTTTATGTCCTCTAAGGTATAATTATGTACTCTTATGCCTGTTACATCAAAAACAAATTTTCTAATGCACCTGCTCATTTTTTGATATGCACTTCGTAATGTTATTTTTTTAGCATTATAATCCATTTCTATTTTTTCAAGCTCTTTTATATATTTTTCTTTTATCTGTATAATTGTGTCCTTAGATAACTGCTTCACTACCGGCTGCTTTTCTCTTTGCCTACATTTTTTTAAAATAATATCTACAGCAAAATATATAAACATTCCTACTGCAATAATACCTAAAATTACAATAGGTAAAATACTATAGGAAAATGGCTCCATTAACTTAACTGAGGTTTCCATTAGCTTTCTTTTCTCCTTTATGTTTTCCAAACAGCTCTATTAACTTCTCTTCAATCTGATTTGTATGATTTATGGTTACAGAAGAAATTCCCAGCCTTTTCAGCTTTTCCCTGCACTCTGCTTCAACCCTTGATATATTTTCTTTTTCTATATCTGCAAGCTTTTTATCCTCAGTAAAATAATCTGGAAGATATGTATTGTCTATAACATCATATACCTTCTGCCCACTTTTAACTGCATCTCCTATATTTACTAACAATATGTCATTCATTATTAGCAGCTTTTTTAAGGCTGTTTCAGACATTGTGCGGACTCCTTCCCTATCTGTGAATATAACTATTATCATTCTTTTTCTAAAATTCTTAGTAATATAAGAAAGGGGTATATTTATGTTAGATTCATTGGAGTATGTAACCTTTGTATGGTAATTTGCCAGAATATTTTCAATATTAAATAATCCTGTCTTAAAGGGAAAATATGAAACAAGCTTTTCATTAGCATAAATACCACTTATGTAATCGCCGTTTTTATTGATAAGGTAGGCCATAGTTCCAGCACACATAAGAGCCACTTCTCTTTTCTCCTGACCCTCCCTCGTATCTGCCAGCATACGCTTTCCTGTATCTAACACAATCATAATATTATGTTTTTTTTCAGCTATATACTGTCTGACCAAAAGCTTCTGGCTTCTTGAGGATGCTTTCCAATCTATATCCTTCACCTCATCGCCTGCTACATATTCCCTCAGCTCATCAAAATTCATGCTTCTTCCCTTGTATATGGAATAATATGAGCCGTCTAAAAGCCTTGAGGTAGCCTTTTTGGTCTGTATAACTCTGTTTCCCTTTAAATTAGATTGAATTTTTGCTATATAATTCATTCTCATGGTGTCTTAACTGTTCCTATAATTGCATCTATAATTGTTTCTTCCTTTATATCATCCGCCATTGCAGCAAAATTAAGCATAATTCTATGTCTTAATATTGAATATCTCATTGTCTTAACATCATCAGGTATACAATATGTCCTGCCGTTTATTAAGGCAACTGCCTTTGCTACCTCCATAAATGAAATTGCTGCTCTGGTACTAGCTCCCATAGCTACATACTGTGCTAATTCTGGTGGCAGAAGTTTATCTGCATTTCTTGATGCCTGAACAATCTCTACAATATATTTCTTTATAGACTGGTCCATATATACCTTTTTACATAAATCCTGCAAAAATACTATTTCCTCTACATTTGAAACAGCATTTGATTTCGAGAACACATCTCCCTCTATTCTATTTAATATCTCCATTTCTTCATTTCTATTTGGGTAATCAAGATTGACTTTTAATAAGAATCTATCTAATTGGGCCTCTGAAAGCACATATGTACCCTCCTGTTCTACAGGATTTTGAGTAGCAATAACTACAAACACCTCTGGCATATTGTAGGTTTTGCCACCTATCGTAACCATATGCTCCTGCATTGCTTCAAGCATAGCACTTTGTGTCTTTGCACTTGAACGATTAATCTCATCAAGCAGTACAAAATTTGCATAAACAGGTCCCAGCTTATTTTCAAAAGAATTTGTTGCAGCATTGTAGGTCTGTGTTCCAATAATATCACTTGGTAACAAATCTGGTGTACACTGTATTCTTGAAAAGCTTCCGTCTACAGCATCTGTCATTACCTTTGCTGCTGTAGTCTTTGCAAGTCCTGGTACAGATTCAATAAGAATATGGCCATTTGTAATCATTGAAACTAATAATGAATATCCTAGAAACTGCTGCCCTACTACCTTGCTTTTATAATACTCTCCCAGCCTTCCGATTATACCTGAGGCTTTTTTTATCTCCTCAACAGTAATGTCTGTTTTTTCCATTTTCCTTTAGCTCTCCATTTCTTTTACTTTTATACAATTTTGCGATTATACAACTATATAAGTCTGCAACTATACATATTTTTAGTCAACTTAAAACCTAACCAACAAGCCTATAACCTATCCTCTTCATAAGAAGCCAGCCATTCCTGCTTCTCATTAATATTATTTATTTCTAACCACTCCTCCTCCACTTCAATATACCTTTTATTGCCATTTTCATCAACAACAATCACCAAAGCCTTAAGCTTTTCCCCCTCCTGCCTTTCCTCGCAGCCATAATCTGCCTCTGTAATTCTTTCAATTTTCCACATATTACCACCTCTCACATAAACTTATATGTAATTCACATTAGCTATTGTAACTTTGCCTTTTCCTATACAGCACTCTGCTCTATATCCATACACAGCCTTGCCCTTGACAATTCGTATGTCCCAGCATTTTACTTCATATATCTATCCACCCTGTTTTTGCCAAGATGTAGATTTGTGTACAGGTTTGTGTAACACTAATAACTTCAAAAACAGACCGTATGGAAATGTCGGTACTTAAGCTGGCAAGCTATTACTTGTAATAGTTTGCTGGCTTTATGTACCGCTACATTGAAATCGAGCGAGAGCGTGTCTGTTTTGAAATTATTAGTGTTACACAAACCATACAACATCCCTTTTATCTAATGTGAAACCCATACTCGCACTCCTCTAATGGTATTACATTATACCTTATATTGTCAATGACTATATATGAGCTTTGATTTATTAATTTTAACATTTCATTTATCTGCTTTTGTGTTCCTTGTGCCTCCATTAGCACCGACCCATCCCATTCATTTTTTACCCAGCCAGTAACACCTAGTCCCTCAGCGGCATATTTTGCCCTATATCTAAAGCCCACACCCTGTACATTTCCTGTAAATCGTATTTCCTTTCTTATAATTTCATTATCTGCCTTTTTACTTGCTTTACTATCTATTTTCTTTTCCACTTTATTTCCCGTTTCCTTCCTTTTTTATTTAATTTCTTCTATTACAAATACTATCATTAATTACAACTATACAGCTTCAATAACATACCCTTTTATCTTTTTGCAACTAGCAAAACAAAAATAGTATTATTACAAACACCTGTATTATAGCATACAAAAAAGCTATGCCTTAATAATTTTATTATAACTATAATTTCATTATTAAAGCATAGCAATATTTTTTCATAATCTTAACCCAAAAGCTTATACATTAAAGTCCCACCTGTAAATTTATTATCAGAAAGCAGCTTACAAAAGCATTATCTTATATAAAATCCTCACAAGACACCAATAAATCTATCTTCTTCCACTGTGTCTGCTCATCTATACAATTTCCTTCTTCAACAGACGCAAAGCCACACTGTGGTGATAATGCTATATTATCTCCTACTACAGCCTTAGCCTCCTCATATCTTTGCTTTATGTACTCCTTTGTTTCAAGGGTTGGATTTTTTGTAGATATAAGTCCTGCTACAAAGGTTGCACCTGTATCCTTTAATACTGCCCAAGGTGCAAAGGAACCTGAGCGTTCATCATCATATTCAACGAAAAAGCCGTCATATGGTATTTTTGCAATTACAGGAGCTACAGTATCATAAAAGCCTGCAAATAATGGGTGTCCCTTAAAGTTACCCTTGCAGAAATGATTAGCAATAATCATATCCTTTGGCTTATTTTCAAGAGCCTTTGTAGATACTACTCTAAACCACTCAAGTACATCATCCTTTTTATAACCAAGTCCATCAACCTTCTTTAAAAAGTTTTCATCTATCATATAAGTCCATGAGGTATCATCAATCTGTAAATATCTACAGCCATGATTATATAAATCTAATATTGCCTCCTGATATGCCTTCGCAATATCATCAATTAATAAATTTATATCAGCACCATAATATGGTATTTCCTTAATGCCAAGCTGTAGGTAATTATCTACAAGTATCATATTTGGTCCTGAAATACACTTTTTAGCTACAACACCCTCATATTTCTTTGCTTCATTATAAAGAAAATCATAGTCTTCTATTTCAGGGTGCTTTCTATTAGGATTATAGGAAATTTTTCCTGTTATATAGCCTATTTCAATATGATTTACAACACCATTTCTCTCTTTATCAAAATGCTTTGTTGAAAATCCGTCAAATTCCTTAAGCCAGTCTAAATGCCACCATCTGCGTCTAAACTCGCCGTCAGTAACATATTTTAAGCCATGCTCTACCTCTTTTTTTACAAGCTTTGCAATTTCTTCATCTTCAACTTTTCTAAGGTCCTCAATTTGAATTTTTCCATCATTAAATTCTGCTCTTGCTTTCTTTATAGCATCAGTTCTTAAAAATGAACCTACAATATCGTACTTAATATTTAACATTCTTTTGCCTCACTTCTATTTTTCTAAAGCCTTAAGCCTTTAATTATATTAGCAAAAAGACAATTTATTGAAAAATATATATTTTGTATGGTTTTCCATAGTTTTAAACTATGGGAAGATGATTTTTTAAGAATTTTACATACGCCTCACCGTATCTGCTAAGTATGGTATTTTTTCTTTTTATAATTCCAATTTTCATTGTGTTTTCAACATCCAGCCTTCTTGCAACAATATTACTGCCATTAAGCTTCTGGTCAATAACACCGCTGCTTACAGTAAAGCCGTTAAGACCTATTACAAGATTAAATAATGTAGCTCTATCTCTTACCTGTATGTTTTTAGGAAAATCCAGCATACTTAAAAATTCCTCTGCAAAATAAAAGGAATTTTTCTCCCCCTGTTCAAATACCAGATATGGATAAGGTTTTAAATCCTCCAGGGTTAAAACCTCTTTTTTTGCTAAAGGGTGCTTTCTCTGTATAAAAACATGGGGCTTGGCTACAAACAGTTCGTTAAACTCTAAGTTGTTATTTTTTATCAGCTTACTAAGTATAGCTTCATTATGTAGTGACAAATATAAAACTCCTACCTCGCTTTTTCCATTTGCAACATCCTCAATAATTTCCCCTGTCTGTGTTTCCCTCATAATAAAGCTATATTTATTCGCATCATATTCCTTGATTAAATCCACGAAGGCATTTACAGCAAAGGAATAATGCTGGCAAGATATAGAAAACTTTGGCGTACTTTTCTTTTCGTCAACAAATTGCTCCTTCATATTTTCAGCCTGCTCTAATAACATTCTTGCAAAGGATAAAAGTCTTTCACCATCTCTGGTAACCACAACACCCTTACTAGATCTGACAAATGCTGTAATATTCATCTCCTTTTCAAGCTTTTGAATTGCAGCACTAAGGCTAGGCTGGGAAATATAGAGCTTTTCCGCTGCTTCTGTAATATTGCCACATTCTGCTACAGTTACCAGATATGTTAATTGCTGTAATGTCATATTGCCTCCTGTGTTTTCAAATAAATTGAATTTTCGTCCAACTATAAACACTTTCATATTATCATTTATATAGCAATATTTCCACCAACAATTTCACCTAAATATTTAATTTTCTCTATCTATCAGTTTAAATACTCCTGATATAAAAAATCCAGCACATATACCTATCATAATTTTTCCTATCATATAATTTACTGCACCCGTTAATATTATTGCAATAATTATAATGAGATTAATTGCTGTGTATATTTTCCAAAATTTCTTCATTGTCTGCCTCCTCTAAAGCTCCATTTTTCAGCTGGTATATATTTTTTGACAGCTGATTTATTATTTCTCTTTGATGACTTGATACAATTACTATTGCACCTTTTCCATATTCTTTTATGTAATCTATAGCTGTGTGCTGCGACCTTATATCCAGTGATGTAAAAGGTTCGTCTAAGAGTAACAGCTTTGGACTTCTTGATAACATTAATGTAAAAAACAGCTTATACCTTGTACCATATGACAATACTCTTACCTTTTCTGTAAGAAATGTATCAAGGGACAATTTTTCTGATATTTCATTAAACCTACCTACATAAGCTTTTCTTTCCTCTCGCCCCATATCCCACAAATCCATAAAAATATTCATATGCTCATATCCTGTTAATTCATCATATAAAATAGGCGTATCCGGAATATACCCAGTCATTTTTTTATACATTTTTTGTCCTACACATACCCCATTAAACATAACCTTTTCTGGCT
The DNA here is from genome assembly GCA_900539455.1 of uncultured Eubacteriales bacterium. Classification (GTDB taxonomy): domain Bacteria; phylum Bacillota; class Clostridia; order Lachnospirales; family Lachnospiraceae; genus SVEL01. Next base: position 20,330 of record UQCD01000002.1, on the reverse strand, counting down.
TAATGTTAATAATTGATGCAAGTATTTTCAACAATGTTGACTTTCCACTTCCATTTTCACCTTCAATTATGTAAATCCCTTCCTTTTCAATTTTTAAGGATAAGTTGTTAAAAATATCTTTCTCACTATTCTCATAAGAAAAGGATATTTTATCAATATTCAAATACATATATACCTCTTTCATCAGTACAAAAAAGTCATAGCAAGCTTTGCTTTTATATTAATGCTGCTGTATTAAATACTGCCATTATTATTAGCATTACTGTTGTAATAGCCTTTGCAGCCTTTTTATTTACAATAGCAACCTTTACCAAACTGTAGTAGTTCAAAAAAATAAATAAAGCCACCAGCAAAACAGTTACTAAAACAGCAATTTGGCATATGGTACTATTAAAATCCTCATACAATATATAAATCAAAACAGAGCTTGCCAAAATACATTTTCCAAAAAAACTATAATTAACCAGCAATAGATTTCTCAAGCTGAATTTTTTATCTATCAGTATTATTAAAAAAGCCTCTAAGCTGGTTACAAACATCATAATTATTGTAACAATAAAAAGTGTTGCTAATACTGATACTGTATAAATTATTACATATTGGTATATTTCAAATTCATACTCTGCCACATCTGAAATAATTCTAGTTACTATTAATGTAGACAATAATATAGATACTACCCCCTGAAGTATACTTAGTTTTATTTCTCTACTTTTTCCCATATATACCTCCGCTTCTAAATTACAACACTTACATAGCTTTCTATAAGTGCTGCAAAAAACAAACAAATACTGCCTATTGACATCATTGCAATATACTTTTTCAATATTTCTTTAACAGACAGTCTAAAGCTGCCCTTTCTTATCCAGCATATAAACTCACTAGCTGGTATAAATCCAATTATTGCAAATATGCTTAGTCCAAGCAATTCTAAACCAAAGTGTGGAAAAATCCCTAAAAATATGTATTTTCCCATATTGGCTGTAATCAAGTAAACAGCTAATTTTCCTACTATATATCCGTTAATATATAATACTATAATTCCATATACACCACCTGTTAAACTGCCTAGAAACATCATAGAACTACCTACTAATATATTATTTTTAAACACATTTACAGCTTGTACCTCATTAGGATTTATTTTATTTATATTTCCGGCAAATATTATTCCAAATATTACTCCTAGAAAAAAAGAAATAATACTTATTAGCCAGAATACAAAATACCTTTTTTCTCTTTTAATAAATGTTTTTAATTGCATTATCTATTCCTCTATTTCTTATTTTCATCATATATTTGTACAAAATTGTTATACTTATAGACAAATATATTAGCTCTGCTAAAATCAATAATATGCTTCTGCTCATTTTTATAAAAATCATAAATATAGTTACCAGCATTGGAACTACAACTATTAAAATTCTTGGAAATTCCTGCATTTTATCTGCAATTTCCTCTTCAACAAAATTTTCTCCAACCTGTACCTCTGATAAATATTCATCACTATATACTAACGGAATCATATATAGCTGAATTATAGGCATAACAAATATGCAAGCTGCAAATATTGCTGCTAACACTACAAAATAATGTAGGGGTAATCTTATGTATATTGAAATTAGAATATTAATTAGAAATATTATTGTATACGGTATTATTAAGATACTTCTGAAAACCACTTCCTTATATTTCCATATTTTATTTTTATTCAATAATGACATTTTTATTAATTTAATATGCTCCTTGTCCCCAGACAATGAAAAAAGGGCATATCCACTATCTCTTAATTCACTTGCCTGTGTAACCGTTGTAAGTAAATTCATACATAGCAAAATCTGAATCCTAAGTATATTATTTTCAGTATTTAAAATTGCAGTTATACATATAATCACATATGTTAATGTTTCGTATTCCAGCAGTGCTACCTGAAAAAAATTCTTTGCAAATGACCATCTGTATTTTTCTATGCTCTCAATTAGATTTAAAACCAGTGTATTCTTTTTGAATACTATTTTTTTTAGAAGTTTTATGTACCTGCTATACAAATCGCAAAATCTTTTTTTATTGATTTTATCTTTAATGGTAATAAACTCTATTTTAATTTGAGATAATATTAATATACCTGCTGTCCATACCAGTATGCTTTCAATACTACTAAATATTTTTTTCAATGACTTAAGCTTTAAGGAAATGCCTGCTAATGCTTCTAAGATTTTATTTCCGTAAGCATTAAACACCGACTTTACATAATCATCATCTAAAAGAAGTTTAATATTCTGGTTATTTATAATTTTTTGATTTCTTATAAAATCAACTATTTTCCCAAAGATAGTATATGTAATAAAAATTATTAATATTGAAGCTGCAATATATGATACAAACCTAATAAATGATATTTTTTTCATAATTACAGTATACATATATTTTCCTATAAAAATATTTGCAAATAAGTACCCAAAAAGTAACATTAAAATAAAATTTATAAAAAATACTATTGTCACTTTATCTGTAATTACACAACATAATACATAAAGTATAGATGCCCATTGTATTTCATCTGTCATAATATGATATGATAGCAATGCAAAAAACTGTGTTCTGAATATTTTCTGTTTATTTGCTACAGATAATTTATATAAATTTTCAAAAGGGAATATAAAAGAATCCTTGTATTCTATTCCCCCATCTATTATTTTAAAAATAACATTCAGCAATGTGGTACTAACTATAATTAAATCAAAATATTTGCACCTGTTACTCCAGGCAAATAACCCTATTCCTGCTCCAACGGCAAAAATAATTTTGAAAATAAAATATACACTATATACCAATTTTTCACTATGTATATTAAACCCTATTTTTTTTGCAAGTACCATAAAGGATTTAATTTTTATATTTAATCTTCTATTTAGTATAATTTTAAAAATACTTGTGTACATACGCCATCCTTAATTTATAATACTACCAAGCAATAACTGCTTTTTTCCCTTTTTTCTTTATCTGTTTTTTCAAATACTTTTTTATACCTTGTTTTCCAGCCGCAGCTATTAAAGATAATCCACCTGTGGCAGCACCTGTCAATATTGAAACAATAAGTGATACCCAGCCACCAGCTTCTACAATATTAAGTACAGTGCCTGCTACTGCGGCAGGAATACCAAATTCCTTTACCATATCTGCAACTGGTATTATATTAATACATAAAACAGATGCACCTAAGATAATAATTGATGCAAAAAGCATACCGAATACATGTGATAATTTTTGTTCTCTATACATTCATCGTTCCTCCTTATAACACAAAAAGTATAGTCGTATGTACACTTGTATTTTTTATGTATTTTTGCAATATTTAGTTTACTGCTTGTACCCCTTTTTAGTACGCATCCCTAAATTACATTGTGAAAATACCTAAGAATAATATGCCCTATGTATATGCAAAAGTCAATATATATGCCCCTGTTTATTCAAGAACTTTTCCCTATTTTTCGGCATCTGCCAATATAATTTGTCGATTAATGTATCTTTCATAAGCAGAGGGGCAGATAAGCTTTATAATTATGTTTAAAGCTCTCTTTCCCCCTCTTTTTATATGAAATTATTTTTATGATGCTGTTGGTAATATCAAAACTGATATAAACTGATTATTCTCCACATAATGCTCAAGAAATCCATTGTACTTTTCAGCAGTACGCTTTACACTTGATATTCCTAAGCCATGTAAGCCTCCATCCTTCTTTGTAGTCAAAAGTCTTCCACCTTCTTCTACTAAATTTCCAACAAAATCATTAACTATTTTTACTACGCAGATATTGCCCTCATTTTGCATAAATATCCTTACTTTTACTAATGAATCCTTTTCCTTCTTTGATGCTGCTGTTACTGCATTGTCCAGAAGATTTCCTAACATTGAAATCATATCCACCTCTGATATATTGTCCAGATTAGTTCCCTGTTCAATATAAACATCAAAGGTGACTCCCTTCTGCTTTGCCTTTGTTTCATTTTCTGCAAGCAAGGTGTCTACTATTTTGTAGTTACTATATACTGTAACCACATTCTTTTCAAAGGATTTATCAATTTTTTTGACTAAGTCATATATCTCCTGATTTTGATTTTCAGCAGCCATTTCACCAATAACCTTTAAAAAGTGACTGGTGTTATGAACTATTTCCTTATAATTGTCGTTCATTTCTGTTATCTGATTTAAACGATATATCTCAGCCTTCTGGTGCATTATCTCAACCTGATTTTCACTTTCTAAGGCCAGTCCCTCTGTATATTTCTGGAATGCGTAGAAAACAAAAATATTGCCAAACAGCATAAATACAAAAAATACTGTCATTAGAAGTTTTGGTGCAAAATTACTTGAAAAATCTACTCCTGAATAAAATATTGTTATCATACAGCCTATTGTACATATAGGCAGACACATATATGCTGCAAACATTTTATTTGACAGACGCTTTTTTGATTTACTTGAGGTCTGCTTCAATACAGCAAAGACCAAATAATTCAAAAACTTTATAAATATCAACTGCCATATATACTGTGAAAAAGGAACAAGTCCCGTTCTAGTCACTAAAGCCAGTGTTGTTTCTGACATTATCAAATACAAAAACTCAACCCCAATCATAACTGCATATGCAATTATAAAATATCCAAGCTTTACACTTATTTTAGCCTCAAATACTATCCATACAAAACACCATAATAATATTTGTATAAAAACAAGATTTAAAAAACCGTTTTTAAATAAATTAATTAAAAATAATATCAAACACATCCCTATTGCAATAGCCCATACATTTTTCTTTGTCCACCTTTCCTTGATTGGAAAAAAATTATAAAAATAGTCGAACAATAAAAAAACTTCGATTATGCACCCTAAAAACATTATTACTTTATCCAATGCATCCACAATTAATCTCCTATATCCATTCTAATATTTTCTTGCCAAATTTCTTGTAAACTTTTCACGAAACTCTTTAAAATATGGCCTCGTGATAGTCAATTTTTCATCTGTGTAAAGTATTAAATCGCTTGCGACAATCTTTTTAACATGTCGCATATTTACAATATAGCTTGTGCTGGCAAATTCAAACCCGAATTTTCCATACAGTTCATACAACTCCGATAGTTTTGCATCAACTAATATAGGCTCCTCAAAACCATATTCCTCGCTGTCAGCAGATACAAATATTCTACTGCCTCGTTTTGAATTGGTAATATACATAATATTTTTTATTTTTACCTTAACTGTAGTAGCCCTATAATGACCAATAATATACTCTTCATTCATATTTCTTCTTACTTCCCCTAATATTTCCTTCATTTCACCAATCAGTTCTTCATCGCTGTAGGATTTTAGCAAATATCTAAACGGGGTAGCCTTAAATGATTTAACTGTAGGCAGCTGAACGCCTGAGCAAAATACTAAAACAGCATATGGATATGCCTGTCTGAAAATTTTAGCAACATCATCTCCATCCATATCTCCTAACTGCATATCTAATATTAATAAATCACATTCATTTGCAGAATCTATTTTAAATACAAATTCTTGTCCAGAGGTATATTCTGAAAAGTATACATTTTCCGGATTTACACCAGCTTTAATTATCATTTTTTTAACATATGAAATAAAATTTTTGTCATCATCGCAAATAGCTATGTGTATCATAGTCGTTCTCACTCTTTCTACGAATTCATAGCTTTTATTATATCATTTTTTTCAATATTTTCCAATATTTTCCCGCCTCCTTTAGTCCTTATTTTTCATCTTTTCCATTAATAACATAATAGTCTGCATAAGATACCCGTATTCTAATACAAAAATCTCAGCTTTTGCTTTTGAAAAAACAAATATCAGCAATATACATATTTGAAAAACTATTATCCTTAGTAATTTATTTTTATATATCCTTTTCTCTTTAGCATTTAAGGGCTTATTTTTTGTGTCCACAGGCGAAACCACACATATATATACTATACATATAAGCAGCACTACAAAGCTGTTTATATAAACAATGTTATTATTTAACACCTTTGTGCAATATTTCACCAAAAGCTCAATTCCAACTATCATTATATTTGATATAACTGTACACTTCCATAGCTTATCCGCGTGCCAGCCTCCACTGTAGGTTCTTATTGGAATATATACGGCTAAAAAAACTATTATAGTTTTTAGGTCTTTAAATAATATTCCTATAATAAAAGCTATTGTAATATTAAGGAAAACCTCGAACAACAAAAAATATCCATATCTGTATATATCTGCCTCCTCTTGTCCTATTGTCTTTTTTTCAATTTGCTTTTTTATTATTTTATTTACTAATTTTTCAAGCATACACCCTCCCTCATTCATTTTTAAATTTATACATTTTCTATCTATTCAAACCTCCTTTATTTACTTTGTATAAATATATCACTTTTTGTCTGATTTGTACTCCAATGTCCCAAATTTGCAGTTTTATGTCCCAAATTTGCAGTTTTTGAAGAAAATATTAGATTTCGGTATAAAAAAACTACCAATAGTATCCCATTTTTCTATTGGCAGTTTTTAAAAGATATTGTATATTTTTGCCTGATTATGTATTTTATATACATATTTTGTATACTGTGTATAATATAATTTTTATATCACATTATTTGTATCATATTATTTATATCACATTATTTATATCACATTATTTATATCACATTATTTATGTCATATTGTCTATAATATATTATCTGGCATATTAATCATTTTACAATTTCCAGTCTGTTGCAAGCAGCTGTGTATTAATCATACTTGAATATATACCCTTCTGTTCCTTTAACTTATCTGGTTTACCACTTTCAGCAACAACCCCATCCTTTAATACTACTATCTTATCAGCATCTGCAACTGTTCTCATCCTATGAGCTATAATCATAACAGTTTTATTCTTAATAAGTCTGGATAAGGACTCCTGAATCATAGTTTCATTATCTACATCTAAGGAAGCAGTTGCTTCATCAAGAAGTATAATAGGTGCATTTTTTAAGAATGCTCTGGCAATGGAAATTCTTTGTCTTTCTCCTCCTGAAAGCTCAGAGCCGTTTTCACCTATCATTGTATTCCAGCCGTCAGACAACTTTTCTACAAATTCATCACAATGAGCAAGCTTTGCTGCTGCAATAACCTCCTCATCTGTTGCACCTATCTTACCTATTCTAATGTTTTCCATTACAGTATTATTAAATAATGTGACCTCCTGAAATACAATAGAATATAAGGACATTAAGATTTCTGGGTCTATTTTTGATATGTCCATTCCACCTACTGTAATCCTTCCCTTATTTACATCCCAAAATCTTGAAGCAAGACGGGACACTGTAGTTTTTCCACCACCAGATGGTCCTATAAGTGCTGTAACCTCACCCTGCTTTGCCACAAAGGATACATCCTTTAAAACCACCTCATCTTTATTGTAAGCAAAGCCTACATTTGAAAATTCAATATCAAAGCCCTTATTATCCATAACTGATGAGCCTTCCTGTACGCTATGGGATAAGATTTCGTCTAATCTGCTGCTTTGTACCTCTGAGGAAATAATTGCAGCTAAATTCTGTAAGGATACCTGCATTGGGTCATAAATTCTTGATACTACCAATAAAAACATAAAAAAGGTAATAGTATCTATTTCACCCTTAGCTAAAAGACTTCCTCCTACTAAAGCAACAGTTGCAATGCCAAGCTTTAAAATCATTTGTGCACTGCCGACAAATATAGCTGTTCCAAGTTCTGTAACTATGGCGTGCTTTTCTACTGCTTTAATTTTTAAATCAAGCCCCTTCATATAATCATCCTGTGTATTATATGCTCTAATATCTCTTACACTTTCAAGACATTCCTGTATTCCATCAGCACAGGCCATTTTTAATTTCATTTGTTTTCTACTTAATTTCTTTTGCACCCTTCCAGAGCAGCCCACAATTATAAAGGAAATTGGAAGCACCCATAAGGCTGCAAGTGCCATACGCCAATCAAAGAAAAACATTCCAACTGCTACAAGGGCTGTAGATATGCAGGCACCTACCAGCTCTGGTATAAAGTGAGAGGAAGCAGTTTCCATCATTGCACAGTCTGACATAATTGTACTTGTAAGGTCAGACAGATCCTTTTTGCCAAAGAAGGAAAGTGGAATTTTTCTAAGCTTTTCAGCCAGAGTAATTCTTCTGACACCACTTTCTACATAGGTTGATAAAAAGCAGTTATTATACTGTATATAGGTTGTTATTCCTATTAATATAAGAGTTGTAATAACTCCTGCCACATAAAAGCCTACTCTTTGTGAAAGTTTTCCTTCCATATAATCCTTTACTAAAAAATATAACAGTGAAACAGGTATCATAAGTACCAAATCTGATATTGTAACTGATATAAATGCCTTTATCATATCTGTTGCCCCTTGCTTTGAAAGAGCATATCTATGTATAAGCTTTTCTTTAAGGTTCATATTACACACCTACCTTCCAACATACTGACTTGTTGTATTCATTCCACATATGGGAATAAATTCCGTCTGCCGCTACCAGTTCATCGTTCTTTCCGCTTTGACATATCCTTCCGTCCTTAAGCACATAAATGCAATCTACATCCTTAACTGATGAAAGTCTGTGTGCAATCATAATAACTGTTTTACCCTGTGACAATTTGCTAAAAGCAGCCTGTACCTTTGCTTCATTATCCGGGTCAGCAAAAGCTGTTGCCTCATCAAGTATTAATATTGGTGCATTCTTTAGCATTGCTCTTGCAATGGCAATTCTTTGTGCTTCACCACCAGACAAATATATACCCTTTGAGCCTATTACAGTATCAATACCCTTAGGCAATTTTTCTATAATATCCTCACATTGAGCATTTTTTAATGCCTCCATTACCTGCTCACGAGTTGCGTCCTTTTTTCCCATTCTTACATTATCATATATAGACATTTTTAATATATGACTATCCTGAAATACAAAAGAAACCTTATCCATAAGCTCCTTTTGGTTAATGCTTTTTACATCAGCACCACCTATCAATATTGTACCCTCTGTTGTATCTGCAAATCTGGCAATAAGACGGGCGAGTGTAGTTTTACCTCCACCTGATGGTCCAACAAATGCCACCTGCTCACCCTGCTTTATTGTTAAGGTTACATTGCTTAAAGCGTTATTATTAGCACCCTCATATTTGTAAGATACATTTTTAAATTCAATAGAGGAATCCTTTGGCTGTTTTTCCTCTATAGACTGTGCTAAAGCCTTTCTTTCAAGAATACTGTTTATTCTTGTAAGTGCATCCTCAACTACCATTGTATTCTCACCAGCATACATCATTTTTGTAAGTGTTACTGTAATAATCGGTGTAATAATTATATAAAATAGGAGATTTAATAAAAATGTGCTATTTACGCTTCCACTTTTTACTCCTCCTAAAAGGAAGGTTGCTGCAATAATTATAGCAAATACAGAGTTTATAGCTACTGTATAGCCCATCATTGGTATTCTTAAATCCTTAGTATATGAAACTGTCCATTTTTCGTATTTTTCAATGGACTCTCTAAATCTTTTGAAGGAAAAAACTGACTGTCCAAAGGTCTTAACAACTGGAATTCCTCTTACATATTCAACAGCCTCGCTTGACATTTCCTCTAAGGCGTTTTGATATTCTGCCATTTTCTTTTTCATATTCTCACCCATCATTGCACCCATAACCATAAATGCAATTACTACTGGAATAAGACATAAAAGTCCAAGTCGCCAGTCAAATACTAAAAGAAGTACAGCTAAGCCAACTGGTGTAGCAGTTGCCACACATTTATCCGGCAGTTGATGTGCAATGTAGGTTTCAGTTGCAGCACTTGACTCATTGACAATCTTTCTTATTTTTCCACTTCCCTCATCATCCATAAACCCCAAAGGTAAGGTTAAAATATGCTTCATTAAGCTTGAACGCATATTTGTCTGAACTCTAAAGGCTGACAAATGGGAGCAAATTAATGCTCCTATGTATATAACCATTGCAAGAATTGCAAAGCCTACAGCACTCCAGCCGTAAGCTGATAAATTTTTCGCGTTTGCAAAATCCGGTGCAACTCGTAACACCTCTTTTACCAAACGCCATATAAAGTAAAATGGAACAAGCGCTATAAATGCACTTATTGTTGCCAACACCCAAGAGGCAACTGTAAGATACTTATAATTTCCAGCATATTGAAACAACTGCTGAATTGGTGTTTGTTTTTCGCTATTTTTTTTAGCCATTTACTTAATCCTCCTTGTGATTTTTATTTATTGTTATATATGTCTACCATAAGTAAGTTTTAACTAACCTATGTATAAAGTTTTGGTATTTAGTACCATATGAGCTATCCACCAGCAAATGAAACTCCCCTAAGTGAGAGTATATGTATTCAACCAGCCGCTTCTTAGCATTAGCTGTAAGTATATTATTATGAATATTAAGTGTCAATATAATATAGAACAAATTATGTTTGTTGATATACTTTATCGTTAATTATGCTGTTTCCATACCTCATTAATGCACTTAACACATTCAGCCCCGTTTTTCTTCTTTCCTATCAGCACTTCTTTGGGTTTTCTTTTTCTGACTTAATATAAAAGGTTTCAACTATTCTAATCTAATAGCTGACACCTTTTATTTTTTTATTGTCTGTATATTATGCTCTTAAATCAATATCCATTTCTTTTTTAAGATTTTTAAGGATTTTATTTACAAATCTGTCTACTGATTCAGCCTCAAAAGCCTCCTCCTTTGGTGCAAACTCTACTGTAAATGCCATACTCTTCTTATCTGCCGGAATTTGAGCACCCTCGTATACATCGAATAATGTAATTGATTTAATGTAATTACATGATTCCTTTATACATTCCTCAACCTGACCACAGGTTATTTCTTTATCCATAACAAGTGCAAGATCACGCTTTTCCTCTGGGAATTTTGATAACGGAGTAAACATTGTCTTTCTGTCATACCACTGTGACATAAGCTTAAGATCCATTTCCATTACATATATATCGCCACGAACACCAAGCTCCTTGACAATATCGTATGCAACCTTTCCTAAATAGCCTACTTCAAGTCCTTCACACTTGATTATTGCTGTCTGATATGGGTGAAGGTAGGATTTCTTAGCCGGCTCATATTCAAACTCAAGGCAAAGAGTTTCTGCTACAGTTTCAGCAATGCCCTTAAGAGTGAAGAAGTCTTCCTCCTCGCCCCAGACACCTACGCAAAGAGTTTCTCTCTCATCAGGATACTCTGTAAGTGGAAGTGACTTTGGTATGAAAATATTACCTACTTCAAATAATCTTCCTGCTTCATTGTCCTTCTTTAAGTTTCTAACAATAGCATTAATCATAGATGCTGCTAAGGTTGTTCTCATTAATGAAAGGTCCTCGTTAATAGGATTTAAAATTCTAATAGCATTCCTTTCCTTTGCATTCTCTGGTAATTTAAGCATATCTAAATCTGCTGGTGAGAAGAAGGAATAATGTATTGCTTCATATGCACCAATGCTGCAAAGTGCCTTCTTAAGCTTAAGTTCCTTCTTTTGCTTCTGATTCATTCCACCCATTGTTACCTTTGCATCCGGCATAAAGGTTGGAACAACATTATCGTAGCCATACATACGAATAACTTCCTCTGCAACATCAGGGTATGAGTCCATATCTTCTCTATAGGCAGGTACCTGTAAGGTTAATTCATCACCATTAATAGCTGGTGCAAAATTAAGGTTTTTCATAATCTTAATTATTTCGTCATCAGGAACAACTATACCTAATACATCGTTTACCTTCTTAACGCTAACCTTCATTTCATGTGGTTCTATTGAATTGCCAACATTTACATCAATGTGTGTTGAGGAAATCTTGCCACAGCCTAATTCTTCTATTAAGTGTAATGCACGCTTCATACCAAGCACTGTTGAATATTCATCAACACCCTTTTCATATCTGGCACTTGCATCTGAACGCTTACCAAGACTTCTGGCTGTTTTTCTAATGTTGTCACGGGCAAATTTTGCTGACTCAAACATTACAGCAGCAGTTGTATCTCTGATTTCTGAATTAAGTCCACCCATTACACCTGCTAATGCTACTGGCTTAACCCCGTCACATATTACAAGATTATTTGGGTTAAGTGTATATTCCTGCTCGTCTAAGGTAACAATTTTTTCTTCTTCCTTAGCGCGTCTTACATTAATTGAATTGCCTTCAAGATATGAGCAATCAAAAGCGTGCATTGGCTGACCGATTTCCTTCATAACATAGTTAGTAATATCAACTACATTTGAAATAGCACCTATTCCTACTAACTGAAGTCTTCTCTTCATCCAAAGTGGTGATTCACCCATTTTTACATCGTATACATAGTGTGCAATATATCTTGGACATAAGTCTGCAGCATCAACTGTTACATTAAAGCCGTCCTTTTTAACCTCTGTTTCTGTATAATCTGTTGCAGGCATTTTTAATTCCTTATTAAGAATAGCTGCAACCTCTCTGGCAATGCCAAGAATACTCTGGCAGTCAGGTCTGTTTGCTGTAATAGCTATATCGAAAATCCAATCGTCAAGTCCAAGAATTGGCTTAACATCAGCTCCTACCGCTGCATCCTCTGGCAATACTAAAAGTCCGTTGTAATCTCCGCCAGGGAACATATTTTCATTTACACCAAGCTCAACGCCTGAGCAAAGCATACCGAAAGATTCATAGCCACGAAGCTTGCCCTTCTTAATGGTCATAACGCCTTCAACTGTTTTGTGGTCCTTAGCTGTTGCATATACTGACGCACCTACAAGTGCAAGTGGGAATTTTCCGCCTGCCTTTACATTGTCTGCTCCACAGCACACCTGAAAGGTTCCATGCTCGCCTGCATTTACCTTGCAAAGACTTAAATGTGTTTCTGGAATACCTTCACATTCCTCTACAAGACCAACAACTACATTGCTGATGTCCTTACCTACTTCATAGCGTTCTTCTACTTCAAAACCACTTGAAAATAATTTTTTCTCAAGCTCCTCTGGAGTAACATCTATATCTACATATTCTTTTAACCAGCTTAATGGTACTAACATAATAATCCTCCTTTTCGCCTAGTCATCTAACTGCTTTAATACGCGTAAATCTGACTCAAATAATAATTTAATATTATTTATGCCATATTTAAGCATTGCTGTTCTTTCAATACCAATACCAAAGGCAAGTCCACTGTATTTTTCAGAATCAATTCCACAGTTTTCCAATACCTTTTTATTAACGATACCTGCTCCAAGAATTTCAATCCAGCCAGTACCCTTACATAGCTTACAGCCTTTTCCACCACATTCAAAACAGCTGCAGTCTACTTCAACTGATGGCTCTGTAAATGGGAAATATGATGGTCTTAAACGGGTTACTGTTCCTTCCCCATATATTTTCTGTACGAATACATCCAACATACCCTTCAGGTCGCAAAGTGTAATCTTTTCATCTACAACAAGACCTTCCATCTGTGTAAACATTGGTGAATGTGTTGCATCATCATCTGAACGGAAAACCTTACCTGGAGAAAGAATTTTAATAGGAGGTTTTTTGCTTTCCATTACATGAATCTGTCCTGCTGAGGTCTGTGTTCTAAGTAAAAATTCAGGTGATAAGTAGAAGGTATCCTGCATATCACGCGCCGGGTGATCCTTTGGTGTGTTAAGGGCTGTAAAGTTGTAGTAATCATTTTCAATTTCAGAGCCTTCGTACACCTCAAAGCCCATTCCCTGGAATACATCTATTAACTGATTTCTCATCTGTGTGATTGGATGAAGATTGCCTGTCTGTTTTGTCTTTGCAGGCATTGTAACATCTATTTTTTCAGATTCATATTTTGCTTCTAATTCCTGTGCCTTAATCTTTTCTTCTATTTCAGCAAAATGATTAATTGCCCATTCCTTTAACTCATTTACACCTTTACCGTAACTAGCACGCTCTTCACTTGCAATATTACGCATTTCCTTCATTAACTGTCCAATCTGACCAACCTTAGAATCAAGAAATGATTTTTTAAAGTCATAAACAGCCTTGGAATTTGTTAATTTTTTTTCACCATCTAAGATTTTCTGCTTAATGCTTTCTAATGCTTCATTCATCGATGATTATCCTCCATTCACTTATTGATTTATTTTATTGGGTTAATCCTATGCTGTATTACTTTTTCAACTATTATTAAAAATTGAAAAAAAGAAAGCCCCAGCCAGGATTTCCTAGCTGGGACGAATATTATCCGCGGTACCACCCATTTTTTTACATATCATCTAATATCAACATCTAATCTAATATAAACAGATATGTAAACTCTCTATGTGATTAACGCTCACTCACGCTATCTCCTACTTTTCTTTCAAAGATAAAGCTCCGATGTGAAATTTCAATATATGAACCTCTTAAACCGCTTCCAGCCGATGGCGGCTATTCTCTATAAGATTTCTTCATAATCTACTTTGCATCTTCAATGCCTTGCTATATACTGTGTTTTGTAACAAAACTATTGTTGATTTTAACATATTAAAATAGCTGTGTCAACTCGTGTATGTTCATAACTGGAATATCCGTATGTTCATAGCTGGAATATCCCCTTGTATTCAGCAAACTTAATCCCAATCCTCATCCTCTAATGCGTCATCCACACCATACATACTAATCCTAAGCCTACACTTGTTACATTTGAATTTTTCTCCATAATGGTCACCTCTTTAACAATGATTATAATATGTAAGAAATTAATTCTTACTGTTTCTATACTAAGATAATATCATATATACTGTACAATAATCCGGACACTAGGATTTTTTACCTGCTATTTTTATTATTGCTTTTATTATTGCTATGACCATCCCTTCCAAACCTCTGGTGTGTATCCTAGTGTTGCCCGCTTACCATTTCTAACAATAGGTGTTTTTATTATATGCTGATTTTCAAGGAGCTTTTCTTCCTTTTCCTCCTCTGAAATATATTTTACAAGTGCAAGTGCGTCCTTATACTTACAATTATCATTAACCATTGCTGCAATGCCACCTACTGCCTGACATATGCTGCGAAGCTCTCCCTTACTAATTTTCTTTTCATTCATATCAATAAACTGAAACTTAATGCCACGCTCCTTGAAAAAACGCTGTGCCTTCTTTGTGTCATTACATTTCTTTGTTCCAAATATCTGTATGTTCATAGCTTTTTCTCCTGTTTTATGTTGGTTAATTATGTGTTAATTGCATAGCCGATGACTACATTGTTGTTGATTTTCCAGCTAATGATTGTATATTAGATAATTACTTAAATGTAGATTTCATATATAGTAACTGCGTATTTGATAACTACATATTAATTTATTATATATTACCTTAAAGAGTACTATAAATCTATATAATAATTCTAATTAATATCCATATTTGTTTTTGTTGCTATTTAGAAAGTATTCCTTTTATCTAAAAAACAATTTATAATATATCAAATACAACAAACCATTAAAGGAGATACTTATGGAAACATTTTATTATGAAGTAATACAAATAGCAGGTGATTATGCCAACTTAAAAAGAACAGACATTGAAACTGACGATGTTAAACTGGTTGCAAGGGCATTACTTCCTGAAAATATATATGAAGGCTGTAAATTAAAGTATGAGCTTTTACAGTACGAAATAATTTAAACCTCTTTATAGCTGGTCTATTGAAAATATTAAACACATTTTTAATATGCAAAATTAGCTATGTAAAGCTATCAGTATATGACCATAGTTTACCTTTAAATTTTCCCTGTTTAGTGCTATACTTATCCCAATAAATATAGTGTTAAAAACATAAAAAGGAGAAATATATGTACGAGTTTACAAATGATTGTTTATTACATATTGACAATATTGATGAAGAACACAAAAAACTTTTTAAACTACTTAACGAGGCGTTCACTTTAGTTGAAGTCACAGAGGATGTAACACCTATCGCAAAAAATCTTATTACCTCATTAAAGGATTATGCAAGCACTCACTTTGCCCATGAAGAAGCTTATATGGAAAGTATTAATGACCCTGAGCTTTCCTTACAGAAAGCAGAGCATCAAGCCTTTACCAAAAAGATGAATGATTTTGTGCTTGATACCTCATCACCAGAAAATGCAAAAAAGTCACTTAATGACCTTCTTTCCTACTTAGTTCGCTGGTTGTATCATCACATTTTATCCAGTGATATGATGATTGGCAAAATGACTTCTCTTAACGAAACTGTAGAAAATCCATTTGCCTTTACTGATAAGTACAAAACTGGAATTGACATAATAGACAGTGAACATTCCAGATTATTTGAGATTATTAGTGCTACAAATGAGCTTATTCATAATCAATTCATTCCTGATAAATATGATGAAATTATACATCTTTTAGGCGAATTAAAGGATTATACCCAATTACATTTTCATGATGAAGAAGAATTAATGAAACGAATTAATTATCCAGAGCTTTCCAGCCAGCAAAAGGCTCATTCTATTTTCATTGAGCGTCTTGTGGAAATTGACATTTCAGATTTGGATGATATTGACGATAATCAAACTGGCTATCTTCTTGACCTAATTCAATTCCTGCTTGGCTGGCTGTCTAATCATATATTGGTATTGGATAAAAAAATTGGGGAATATATGCGTGAGAATAATATTTTGGAGTAATAGGAATTACTACCTTCATAAGGCTAAATTGCGTTTGTATATTGACCTTTTTGCTGGATTTTTGCAATATTTTTGCTGGCTTTATATTTTTTAAATTTTACCACTTGAATTTATTTTATAAAAATATTCAAGTGGTATTTCTTACTTATCCATTCTTCTTATAATCTGCAAACCATCATTTTTTAACCATTTTATGTAGTCCTTATCTGCTTGAACCACTCGTGTTTCCAGAAGAAGTAATATTCGAAGCTTTACTGTTCCTGCTATATGAAGAACTACTATGTGAGAACGATTTACTTGTATACGGTTTATGCAGATAACAATAACTACTGCCACTTGCCTGTTTATTATCGCAGCCAGCTTTTATACATTTTTGCTCACCGGCATCACTAATTGCTCCTATGAAATAGCAAACTCCTATAGCAACAAGAAATATTGCCAGCTATTGTCCAAATGAACCTTTACGCAATGCGCCACCTTTCTCTCTGTATTTAATCAATCAAAATCATAATCATCCGGATCTAACCCTGCATCTTCTAATGCTTCTCTTCTCTCATCTGCGTCCATCAATTCCAAATCATCCTTATCAAGTCCTGCATACATCAGCTCATCTTCCAGTTCCTCCTCTTCATCAATTTCTTCGACAAAATCTCCGGCATTACCAAATAATGCCTTATGTTCTTCTCTGCTTCCGCAAAGCATTTCGTCTGCAAAGAATCTTTCAGTACTATCAACTTCTCCATCTCTGTTAAAATCCATCCAATCTCGCATTGTCCTGTCCTCCTGTAGGATTATTTTTTCTTGTATTGTGCTTTTCTAAAGCTTTCCTAATTATCTTGTTTCTTTCTGATTATATAGTACTACTTTGGCTGTCCAATAATCATCCCTTTTATATTGAATTAATGTTCTGCCTTAATCTTCCATATCTTCAAGCCTGTCCTCTATTTTCACCTTCCTCATATCAATAATCTCACTGATTGCAGGAAATGATTGCCTCCGCCTGATGAATAGTGCCCTTACAATAAGACTTCTTAGCACCCGATTTAGTATCATCCACCTTTTTAATCCTTACTGCTCTCAAGGGAAACAAAATCATATAACACAAAGTGAAACTGACATGGTGAACTGATAGAAATGCATAGTTTTCGCTTGAAGCGTTATAACGGCAGAAAGCATATCTGAAAATTGTTTGATTCCATAATGTCAGATATGCCTTTTACAAATTATTTATTTTCGACTATATTTTAATGCTTTTATAACTGTCTCAATGCAATTAATTCCCAGCGCAAAAATGATAATTGCAAGAAATACCTTATTAAACTGTATGAAAACCTGCGAAATAACTTCTGTATTTTCTCCAAACAACTGCTCAATACCTTCAAAAAAATTAGGATTCATGATCTTGTCGTTTAATAGCCAAATAATTGTTAACGCACCATCAATGAGGTTGGTAATAATAGTGACAAACATCACCCTTTTTGTATAACTTCCATCAATAAATTTCACACTATCCCTTACAATTCCCAAAATTCCAAAGGCAAGAATCAAATACCAGGTTTGTCTGATATATTCCAAATTAAAAAGTGGTTCATACACTCCAACTCCATTTTTTACAAAAGCAATGCATATAATCTGTGGACATACGAGAAAAATAATGGTAAAGATAACTGAAAAAATAATACCAATAATGGCACCTGCTTTCGAAATTCTATTTGTTTTCTGTGGAACAGGCGGTAAATTGTCTATCCCATCACTTAATCCTTCTATTTTAATTTCTTTTTTATACAGGAATGCAAACAACAATGTCACAAATGCAAATCCCGCCAATACACCACCAAGAATTCCACTTATAATCTGATAGACAGCAATATACCAAATCGTATGAGATATTGCTGCTGCCATGATTTGGGCGAGTAACATTCCGCTAATAACGCAGGCTGTTACAATTTTCAATACATACACATACAGACTGTAATAAGGTTGTCCAATCAGACAATCCTGTGTTTCACCTTTGTATTTCGAAGCAAGCTCTGCCGGGGTTCCAAGTTCTGTTAGAATGACTTTGACATCATGCTCAGTTGGAATAACATCTTCGCATCGTTCCTCCAACATATCTTGTATTATTGTTTCTAATTCTTTTGCCACATCTTTTTGCATGGCAGTTTTCATATGTTTCGTAACTGCATAAATATATCTTTCAATCAAATCATTTTTTTCCATTTATTTTTCCTCCATAAGAACATTGATTGACTGAGAAAACTTTTCCCAGTGAGCTTTGATTTTTTTATAAACCATTTTGCCATCTTCAGTGATGATATAATATTTTCTGGGCTTCGCTGCACCAGTTTCCCATTCACTTTTTAACAGCCCTTGACTCTCTAGTCTTCTCAGTAGCGGATATAATGTATTTCCTTCTATCGAAATACCTTTTCCCTCCAATTCCTTTACCAGAGAATATCCATACATCGGTTTGTTTAGTTGTGCTAACACTACCATAATGAGTGTTCCTCTTCGGAATTCTAAAATTAATCCTGAAACAATTTCATCGCAATTCATCCAATTTCCACCTTTCTTTAAATTATTATTGATTCAAAGTAATAATTTTGCTCCGCTGTATTGTGCGTCACACACTATAGTTTTAATTTAGTATACTGTGTGTCGTACATTATGTCAATAGGTTTTACATATTGGCTTGTGTATTTTCTGGCTTTTCGTTGCAATTAACCAAAACCTATAACTGACAGGACTGTAGCATTTGAAATATCAATCTCATTTGCAAATTGTGCAACCATTTCCTTTTCATTATTACTTAACATGCTTTCATCAATAGATCCTGCACTATATTTGTCTGCACAATTGGTTCGCCTGCTTCGGATTGTGGGTATGAATCTTTGCTTTTTCCTTTGTATGAATAACCATCGGCTTGTCATCCACCTTTTTTATCTTCAATGCTCTCACCTTCTTTCTTGCGTTTTGGGACAACAAAAGCCATTACAGAGAGGTTAAGCTCCATAATGGCTGATCTCCATTGCATAATGCTTTGTGTTTATAGATTTATTTGATTGTAATATACTTCTGATTTTTACTGTTTGGTCTGTCTGGTAAAGTCATAGCCAGTCTTCCCTGCTCCAATAGTGGTTTTATGTGCTTTCTCACCGATTTTTTCTCCTTATATCCCAAGAACTCTGAAATTTCCAAAATACGCCTCGGTGTTATACAAAAATCCAAAATATATTCTGCTGAATTTCTTCGCCTGTCCATACATTCATCTGGGGTATTTTTTGTTTCATCTAGAGTATTTTTTCTCTCATCTGGGGTATTTTCTGTTTCATCTAGGGTATTTTCTGTTTCATCTAGGGTAAGCAGTTGATTTATCACCAAAGCTACCTCCTCTTACTGCCAGCACAAAGTTTCGCTTAGCAAGCACTTGATGCGTTTCCTCTACGTATGCATATTGTCAAGTGTATATGTCATATTTTATATTCAAAATAAAAAAGGCTGCTACTCTCTAAAAAATAACAGCCTTTCTTACTATATCAGCCTTTTGGAATTTGACCATCGACATACAGAATGTGATTAACTAACCACTCTGTGAGATATT
>UQCD01000001.1 GCA_900539455.1 uncultured Eubacteriales bacterium | reverse complement strand
AAAAATAAAAGAAAGCTATTTTGTGCTAGCACAAAATAGCTTTCTTTTATTTTTGACACGCCCCGCACCGAGAACGAAGTAAAATGAAGCGAAGCGAAATTTTACGCAAGTTCGAGGTGTGGGGGATTACGAGAGTTGCGAAGCAACGGAGTAATCCGTATATTAAAAGTAAGTGAAATATTTTGAACGAAAATGAACGAAAATGATTGACAATGAACGAAAATGGATATATACTACAGATAACAAGAACGAAAATGAACGAATATGACGGAAAATGATAATCCAGAAAAGAGGAATATATGCTTCAGGAAGAAAGATTTATGGAAATAGTAAAATTAGTAGATAGTAAGAAAAGCGTAACAGTTCAAGAATTAATGGATTTTTTACAAGCCTCAGAGTCTACTGTCAGAAGAGATTTAGGGGTGCTTCACAATCAGGGAAGATTGATAAAGGTTCATGGTGGAGCAGTTGCCTGCAACAATTATTTAGTAGCTGATATTGATGTAGAGGAAAAAAGCAGCCTTTATAGAGAAGAAAAGGAAGCCATTGCCAGATATGCTGCATCACTTATTAAAGAAAAAGATTTTGTATTTATAGATGCAGGAACTACAACAGAGCTGATGATTGATTATATTACAACAAAAGAAACAGTTTTTGTTACCAATGCAATCAGCCATGCAAAAAAGCTTGCCAGACGAGGCTTAACAGTTTATATGCTGGGTGGCGAATTAAAAGGAATAACAGAGGCAGTAGTTGGAGAAGATACAGTAAGAACATTAGAAAAATATAACTTTACAAAGGGCTTTTTCGGTACTAATGCCATTAGCATAGAAAGAGGCTATACAACACCTGATGTAAAGGAGGCAGCAGTAAAGCATCAGGCATTTATACACACAAAAGAAAAATATGTACTTGCTGATAAGTCAAAATTCAATGGTATATCACCTGTAAAATTTGGAGAGTTTGACGAGGCAACAATTATTACAATGAAGGTTGAAAGCAGTGAATTAAAAAAACATAAAAACATAAAGGAGGTAGATTAAAGTGATTTATACTGTAACATTTAACCCGGCTATAGATTATATAGTAAAGGTTGATAATTTAACTCCCGGAAGTGTAAATCGTGTTAGTAAAGAGCAGATTTTACCTGGTGGAAAAGGAGTGAATGTATCTATAGTCCTTAAAAATCTTGGCTATGACAACACAGCCATTGGCTTCCTGTCAGGTTTTACAGGAGAAACCATAGAAGCTATGCTTAGAAATTATGGTTGTAATACGGATTTCATTAAATTATCAAAGGGAATGTCCAGAATTAATGTAAAAATCAGGGGAAATGTAGAAACAGAAATCAATGGTATTGGACCAGATATAACAAATGAGGATATTGCCAGATTATATGAAAAGCTGGATAAGCTGGAAGCTGGCGATATATTGGTATTGGCAGGCAGTATTCCTAATACAATAAGCGACAATATCTATATGAACATAATGAAATATCTGCAAAATAAGGATATTAAAATAGTAGTAGATGCTACAAAGGATTTGCTTTTAAATGTATTAAAATACAAGCCATTCCTAGTAAAACCTAATAATCACGAGCTAGGAGAAATGTTTGGAGTTGAAATTAAATCAAAGGAGGAGGTTTTAATTTACGCTAAAAAAATCAAGGAAATGGGTGCAAGAAATGTGTTAGTTTCAATGGCAGGTGATGGAGCCTTGCTTATTGACGAAAAGGATGTAGTGCATAAAAGCGAAGCACCAAAAGGAAAGCTGGTTAATTCTGTTGGTGCAGGAGATTCAATGGTAGCCGGATTTATTGCAGGGTATCTTGAGAATTACTCTTATGAGCAGGCATTTAAAATGGGTGTAGCTACAGGAAGTGCAAGTGCATTTTCACAATATCTTGCTACAAAGGAAGAGGTTATGGGGCTTATGAAAAAGCTGGATTAGAAAGTCTGAAATTTATAAAAACTATATAAAAAATTCATTTGCATTTTGGAAAAGAGAAATGCAGATGATAAAAAATATATAATGTTGGAAGGAGAATACTTATGAGAATTAAAGATTTATTACACATTGAAAGTATTGAGCTTGGCTGTAAAATGTCAAGTAAAAGTGAAACCTTAGATAAGGCAGTTTCACTTATGGTAAAATCGGGAAATGTAAGCAACGAGGCTGAATATAGAAATACGGTTTATAAAAGAGAGGAGGAGGGGACAACTGGTATTGGAGAAGGAATAGCTATTCCACATGGAAAATGTGCTGCAGTTAAAAGTCCGGGGCTTGCAGCAATGGTTATTCCAGAAGGTGTGGACTTTGACTCTCTTGACGGGGGAAAAGTAAATCTATTATTTTTAATAGCAGCACCAAATACAGAGGATAATGTACATTTAGATGTGCTTAGTAAATTATCAATGATGCTTATGAATGAAGATTTTACTAAAAAACTAAAGGCTGCGGCTACTCCGGAGGAATTTTTAAGTATTATAGATGAAGCTGAAAGTGACAGGGATGAAAAGCAGGAGACTAAAGAAAAAAATGATGAAGATGTAGCAGAAAACCAGTCCAAAAAGGTAAAAATACTAGCTGTTACAGGCTGTCCTACAGGTATTGCCCATACTTATATGGCAGCTGAAAGTCTTGAAAAAGCAGCAGCAAAGCTGGGATATGACATAAAGGTTGAAACCAGAGGCTCAGGTGGAGCAAAAAATATTGTTACAGAAAAAGAAATACAAGAGGCTGACGGAATTATTATTGCAGCAGATACAAAGGTACCAATAGAAAGATTTAATGGAAAAAAGGTAATCTTTTGTAAGGTTTCTGATGGAATTAGTAAAGCAGAGGAATTATTGGAAAAAATAGCTAAGGGTGATGCAAAGGTTTACAAGGCAACCTCAAATTCAAAGGCTGAGGAAAGCACCAGCGAAGGTGAAAAGTTTGGCTGGCATACAATTTATAAGCACCTTATGAATGGTGTTTCACATATGCTTCCTTTTGTAGTAGGCGGTGGTATTCTTATTGCACTTGCCTTTTTGATAGACGGTTTATCAGTAGATATTTCAGCAATACAGGATAAATCCACATTCGGAACAATTACAGCTCCGGCAAGATTTTTAAAAACTGTTGGTGGATATGCCTTTGCATTTATGCTGCCAGTTCTTTCAGGCTATATAGCAATGAGTATTGGCGACAGACCGGCACTTGCACTTGGTATTGTAGGTGGCTATATGGCATCTATAGGAAAAAGTGGATTTTTAGGTGCGTTAGTAATTGGTTTTGCAGCAGGCTATATTATCGAGGGACTAAAAAAGTTATGCAGCTTCCTTCCAGAAAAATTAGATGGTATTAAACCGGTACTTATTTATCCATTAGTTGGGGTGTTGATTGTAGGTTTATTAATGACCTTTGTCATTGAGCCACCTGTAGGAGCATTAAATCAGGCACTTAATAATGCACTTAAAGGAATGGGTGATACAAGTAAGGTAATACTTGGACTTATTCTTGGAGGCATGATGGCAGTGGACTTAGGAGGACCAGTCAACAAGGCTTCGTATGTATTTGGTGTGGCTAGTATTGCCTCTGGTAATTACGATATAATGGCAGCAGTTATGATAGGTGGTATGGTGCCACCATGTGCAATAGCACTTGCAACCTTATTATTTAAAAATAAATTTACAAAAGAGGAAAGAAAGTCAGGACCTGTAAACTTCATAATGGGACTTTCGTTTATATCAGAGGGTGCGATACCATATGCAGCAGCAGATCCATTGAGAATAATTCCATCCTGCGTTGTAGGCTCAGCAATAGCTGGTGCATTATCAATGTTCTTTGGTTGTGAGCTTATGGCACCACATGGAGGAATATTTGTTTTCCCAGTAGTTGAAAAACCACTTATGTATGTGGTAGCATTAGTAGTAGGAACAATCGTGTCAACTATATTACTAGGCTTATTAAAAAAGAAGAAAACAAACTAATAAGTGATAAGTAAAACGCAGACAAAAACAAACTGAGGGGAGAAGATAAATAAAAAAGGTAAGCATCAAAAAATAAAAAAGCGAGGTATTTGAAATGAAAGAATTTAATTACACAATAACAGACCCAGAAGGAATTCACGCTAGACCAGCAGGCTTATTAGTAAAAAAGGCAAACGAGTATGCCAGCAAAGTAACCATTTCAATTAATGGCAAGGAAGCTGATGCAAAAAGAATTTTTGCGATTATGGGCTTAGGAGTAAAGAAGGATATGACAATTACCGTAAAAGCAGAGGGTGAAGATGAACAGGCTGCTATTGACGGTATTGGTGAATTTTTAAAAGAAAATTTATAGATTGCAGAGGGTATTTAAAAGCAGGTTTTACAAATTTTGGAGGTGCAGCCCATGAAAAAATATTGTGGAAAAAGTGTTTTCAAAGGCATTGCTATTGGAAAAGTTCATGTGTATGAAAAAGACGATAGCAAGGTAAAAAGAGTTCATACAGAGGATACAGATGCCGAGAAGCAAAAATTTGAAAATAGCAGAGCAGAAGCAAAAAAACAGTTGGGAGAGCTTTATACGAAAGCACTTAATGAGGTTGGACAGGCTAATGCTATGATATTTGAGGTACATCAGATGATGGTTGATGACTTGGATTATATAGAGTCTGTAGTCCATATTATTGAGTCACAAAAGGTTAATGCTGAATATGCAGTAGCATGTACAGCAGATAACTTTTCACAAATGTTTGCTGCAATGGACGATGATTATATGAAGGCAAGGGCAGCAGATGTAAAGGATATTTCTAACAGAATCATCGAGATTATGCAGGGAAAAGGTCAAAATGCAATATTAGGTGACGAACCGGCAATTATTTTTGCAACAGATTTAGCACCAAGTGAAACTGTTCAAATGGATAAATCAAAGGTATTATCCTTTGTAACAAGAAAAGGCTCAACAAATTCCCATACTGCAATACTTGCAAGGACAATGAATATACCTGCACTTATTAATGTGGATTTTGAAGATGGTCTTGAAGGAAAAATGGCTATTGTAGACGGCTACGAGGGAGTGGTCTACATAGAACCTGATGACACTGTTTTGCAGGATATGAAGGAAAAACAGGTAAAGGACGAAAATCAAAGAAAACTTTTAGAGGAGCTTAAAGGTAAGGAAAACATTACTACTGACGGACGGAAAATTAATCTGTATGCAAATATTGGTGGTGTATCAGATGTGGCGGCAGTGTTGAAAAATGATGCTGGTGGCATCGGATTATTTAGAAGTGAATTTTTATATATTGGAAAAAAGGATTTTCCAAGCGAGGAGGAGCAGTTTAATGCTTACAGGACTGTGGCTGAAAATATGGCAGGCAAAAAGGTAATTATTAGAACTCTTGATATAGGTGCTGATAAGCAGGCAGATTATTTTGAACTTGGAAAAGAGGATAATCCGGCATTAGGCTTTAGAGCAATAAGAATCTGCCTTAGCAAGCCGGAAATTTTTAAAACTCAGCTTAGAGCTATTTATAGAGCCAGTGCCTATGGCAATATCTCAATAATGTATCCAATGATTATTTCTGTAGACGAAGTAAAAAAAATTAAGGAGATAGTAGCAGAGGTTAAGGCAGAGCTTGATGAAATAGGTATTCCTTACGGTGATGTGGAACAGGGCATTATGATTGAAACTCCTGCGGCAGTAATGATGAGCGAGGAATTAAGCAAGGAAGTGGACTTTTTCAGTATAGGTACAAATGACTTAACCCAGTACACATTGGCTATTGACCGTCAAAATCAAAGGCTGGAGCCGTTTTATGACTCGCACCATCCAGCAGTCCTTAAAATGATTGAAATGACAGTAAAAAATGGTCATAAAAATGGCTGTTGGGTAGGCATATGTGGAGAATTAGGAGCAGATACTTCATTGACCAAAAGGTTTATTGATATGGGAGTGGATGAGCTTTCAGTATCACCATCAATGATATTTAAGGTCAGAAAGGCTATAAGGGAAATATAAGGGAAATACAAGAAAATAAGTAAGCTATCATTATTGACTAAATTGGGTGTAGTTGATATAATGAAAAAGTAAGTGCGTTAGTATGCTCTTTTTGCGTGCATAAACGCGTTAGAATGTATATAAGGACAAACCTTATAGGATAAAGTATATTTAGGAGGAACTAAAAATGGCAAACAAATGGGTATATACCTTCAAAGAAGGTAACATGACCATGCGTAACTTACTTGGTGGTAAGGGCGCTAACCTTGCAGAAATGACAGAAATCGGACTTCCAGTACCACAGGGTTTCACAATTACAACAGAAGCTTGTACACAGTACTATGAAGACGGTAGAAAGATTAACGACGAAATTATGGCTCAGGCTATGGAAGGCGTTAAGTGGATGGAAGAAGTAAACGGAAAGAAATTCGGTGATCTTAAGAACCCTCTTCTCGTTTCAGTTCGTTCAGGTGCTAGAGCATCTATGCCTGGTATGATGGATACAATTCTTAACCTTGGTCTTAATGACGAAGTAGTAGAAGCAATGATCGCTAACAATCCAGATCCTTCATTTGCTCGTTTCGTATATGACTCATACAGAAGATTTATCCAGATGTTCTCTGATGTAGTTATGGAAGTTGGTAAGAAGTATTTTGAACAGCTTATCGACGAAATGAAAGAAAAGAAGGGTGTTAAGTTCGATGTAGAACTTACAGCTGAAGACCTTAAAGAACTTGCAGCTCAGTTCAAGGCTGAATACAAGAAGCAGTTAGGTCAGGATTTCCCTTCAGATCCAGTAGAGCAGTTAAAGCTTGCTATCGAAGCTGTATTCAAGTCATGGGATAACCCTCGTGCTAATGTTTACAGAAGAGATAATGATATCCCTTACTCATGGGGTACAGCCGTAAATGTAATGCCTATGGTATTCGGTAACTTAAATAATGAATCTGGTACAGGTGTTGCTTTCACAAGAGATCCTGCTACAGGTGAAAATAAACTTATGGGTGAATTCCTTATTAACGCTCAGGGTGAAGATGTTGTTGCTGGTGTTCGTACACCAATGCCAATCGCTCAGATGGAACAGGAATTCCCAGAAGCATATGCTGATTTCATTAAGGTTTGTGATATTCTTGAAAATCACTACCATGACATGCAGGATATGGAATTTACAGTAGAAAACAAGAAGTTATATATGCTTCAGTGTCGTAATGGTAAGAGAACAGCTCCAGCTGCTCTTAAGATTGCTTGTGACCTTGTTGATGAAGGACATAAGACAGAAGAAGAAGCTGTTATGATGATTGACCCTCGTAACCTTGATACACTTCTTCACCCACAGTTTGATGCTGCTGCTCTTAAGGCTGCTACACCAATGGGTAAAGGTCTTGGTGCATCTCCAGGAGCTGCTTGTGGTAAGGTTGTATTCACAGCTGATGATGCTGTTGAATGGGCTGCAAGAGGAGAAAAGGTAGTTCTTGTTCGTCTTGAAACATCTCCAGAAGATATTACAGGTATGAAGGCTGCTCAGGGTATCCTTACAGTTCGTGGTGGTATGACATCACACGCTGCTGTTGTTGCTCGTGGTATGGGTACTTGCTGTGTATCTGGTTGTGGCGACATCAATATGGACGAAGAAAACAAGAAGTTCACATTAGCTGGACAGACATTTACAGAAGGTTCAGAAATCTCTATCGATGGTACAACAGGTAACATCTATGCTGGTATTATCCCAACAGTTGATGCTCAGATTGCTGGTACATTCGGAAGAGTTATGGCTTGGGCTGATAAGTTTAGAACATTAAAGGTTAGAACAAATGCTGATACACCAGCAGATGCTAAGAAGGCTCGTGAGCTTGGTGCAGAAGGTATTGGTCTTTGCCGTACAGAGCATATGTTCTTTGAAGAAGATAGAATTGCAGCATTCAGAGAAATGATTTGTGCTGATACAGTAGAAGAAAGAGAAGCAGCTCTTGAAAAGATTCTTCCATATCAGCAGGGAGATTTCAAGGCTCTTTACGAAGCACTTGAAGGCAACCCAGTTACAATCAGATTCCTTGATCCACCTCTTCATGAATTCGTTCCAACAGAAGAAGATGACATCAAGAAGCTTGCTGATGCTCAGGGCAAATCTGTTGAAGACATTAAGGCTATTATCGCTTCATTACATGAATTCAACCCTATGATGGGTCACAGAGGATGTCGTCTTGCTGTAACATATCCAGAAATCGCTAAGATGCAGACAAAGGCTGTTATCCGTGCAGCTATCGAAGTTAAGAAAGCTCATCCAGATTGGAATGTTAAGCCAGAAATTATGATTCCTCTTGTATGTGAAGTTAAGGAATTAAAATTCGTTAAGAAGACAGTTGTTGAAACAGCAGACGCTGAAATCGCAGCAGCAGGTGTTGAACTTGAGTACGAAGTTGGTACAATGATCGAAATCCCAAGAGCAGCTCTTACAGCTGATGAAATCGCTAAGGAAGCTGACTTCTTCTGCTTCGGTACAAACGACTTAACACAGATGACATTCGGTTTCTCAAGAGATGATGCTGGTAAGTTCTTAGATGCTTACTATGATGCTAAGATCTTTGAAAACGATCCATTTGCTAAGCTTGACCAGACAGGTGTTGGTAAGTTAATGGAAACAGCTATTAAGCTTGGTAAGCCAGTAAACAACAAGCTTCATGTTGGTATCTGTGGCGAGCACGGTGGAGATCCTTCATCAGTTGAATTCTGCCATAGAATTGGTCTTGATTATGTATCATGCTCACCATTTAGAGTACCAATCGCTAGATTAGCAGCAGCTCAGGCAGCAATCTCTAACAAATAAGACAATTTAAAACTTAATATAGCAAATATATTAGTTTAATAAGCTCCAGACTATGCGTAAAAGTGTAGTCTGGGGTTTTTTGTATCCACATAAAAATAAACCACCTGCTATGCAGGTGTGTTTCCAATAAGCTTTAGCTTCAAGTAAAAAAACTCTAGTGCTATAATTAGTAAAGGTTCGCCAATCGTACTAAATAGTAAAGTAGGTATCCAAAATGGACAATAATAGTTTAGCATACACAAAGTGGACTTGCAAATATCATATAGTATTTGCACCAAAGTTTAGAAGAAAAGTAATATATAAACAGATAAGACAGGATGTGTCACATATACTAAGTGAATTATGTAAAAGAAAAGGTATTGAGATAATTGCAGCAGAGTGTATGCCAGATCATGTTCATATGTTTGTAAGTATACCACCAAAGTATAGTGTGTCGCAGATAATGGGATATTTAAAAGAAAAAAGTTCGCTAATGATATTTGAAAGACATGCGAATTTAAAGTATAAATATGGAAATAGACATTTTTGGTGTAGAGGGTATTATGTGGATACGGTAGGAAAAAATACAAAGAAAGTAGAAGAGTATGTACGAAATCAATTACAAGAGGATTTAGAGTATGACCAAATGGTCGTTGAAAAAGTACATTGATCCGTTTACGGGTGAGCCAGTAAATAAGGCATAAAAAAGCACCTTTAAGGGGCAGCCTGTGATAGTAGTGCGGCTGGCGAACTCTTCATAGCTCTTTAGAGCTAGCAGGTATCACAGGCTTATAGCCGCAGAGCAAACCACCAACTAAGCTGGTGGTACTGATTATTTATTGGTGTAAAGAATGATTGGGAGTGGCATAATAGGAGTGAGCTATGTTATTAAAATGAGAACCAATGTATGAGGAATCATAAGTTGTGTTTTTTAATAACATAATAAAGAAGAAAAATGAACTTTTTTGCTGTAAGTAAAATATTTGGGGATTGTATTTATAGAGAAATTGGTATAAAATGAGAATAGTTATACTCTTTGTTGATTGAAGAAAGGGAACTTAAATGAAACTTAGCGTAAACAATTTTGCAAAAATTAAAAAAGCTGATATTATTGTTGATGGCATAACAGTGATAGCAGGTGAAAACAATACAGGAAAAAGTACAATTGGAAAAGTAATATTTTCAATTTTTAATTCTTTATCTGATATTGAAGATAAAATCATAAATGAAAGAATAAGAGTTATTGAAAATGCAAATAGAACCATACTTCGAAGTAATATCGATTTGATTGAAGGATCAAAATCTATGGCTATTCGAAACTTATCAAGAATATTGAGAAGGATTTCAAATGGTGTTCGCCAATTAATGAATGATGAAATAGCTATTTCATTGGAAAAGATTAGAAAAATTGTTAGTGAATCAATTCAGTTATGGGAATTTTCAAGTTTTCCAGAAGAATTGATAGATGAGATTACTGAAAGTACAAGCGAAATATTATGTTTACCAGAAAAGACAATTGTTGAGGAAATGATTACAAGTTTTTTTAATGATGTATTTCATTCGCAAATAAATTCTTTAGCGTTAGGAGATGCTTTGAAAGCAATATTGAAATTGGAGATTAAGGGTAAAGTTGATGAGATTATTTTTGAAAACAATGAGTGTAAATCTTATGTTGATGAGATTAACATAATTCATAAAGCAATATATATTGATAATCCATTCATTATAGATGAGTTGTCAAAGTATAATAATCTTTCAACAATGAATAACATGCTTAAGTATTTACTTGTTGATAAATATAGAGAAAATATGTTTGATGGTATAATTGAAACAGTTCTTGCAAAAGAAAAGTTGAGTGATATATATGAAAAATTACAGAATGTTGTTAATGGAAATATAATATTAGGTAAAGATGAAGAATTTTATTTAGAAAATAAGGACTATGATAAGCCAATATGTTTTCATAATCTTTCAACAGGATTAAAGTCGTTTGTGATATTAAAAATGTTGCTTGAGAAGGGGTGCTTAAAGGATAAAGATGTGTTGATTTTAGATGAACCAGAAATACATTTGCATCCACAATGGCAAATTACTTATGCGGAAATGATTGTATTGTTACAGAAACAGTTTGATTTGTCAGTAGTAGTTACAACACATAGTCCATATTTTATGGATGCGATAAATTTGTTTTCATATAAATATGGTATAGATAAAAAAGTCAATTACTATGTATCTACTATGGAAAATAATCATGTTGAATTAGAATGTGTTACAGATAATATTGAAGCAATCTATAAGAAGATGTCATCACCTATTCAAGTGCTTGAATCATTACGATATGAATTAAATAATAAATAAGGAGTAGTTATGACAGAAGAAGTGTTAAATGGACTATCAGAAATTTTGAAGAAACATATATGCACAATGAGTAAGGCATCGTTAGATGATAGTCGAAAGGAACCAATGACAGAAAGTGAGTTGAAGGTAATAAATTTTGATAAAATACCCAATGAATATTCGCGAGGAAAAGGCTGGGAATATGTACCTTGTTCCAATGACGCATTATATATAATAAATGAACAAGAATGGTATTTTATAGAATTTAAGAATGGTTCAATAGAAAAAGATAGTTTATATAGAAAAATATATGATAGTCTGATTATATTGATAGAATTAGGAGTTGTACCTAATTTTCAATATGTTAGGGATAATTTCAATTATATTTTAGTTTATAATTCAGAAAAATATCCTAAGATTCAAAAATCAGAAGGTCGTAGTGAGAATTATGATTACATTTTAAATTTGGCTAAGACAGAAAAACGACTGTTTGAAATTGATAAATTTGAAGGATATTTGTTCAAAAAAACACATACCTACAATAAGATTGAATTTAGTGAAAAGTTTATTAAACCAATGGAACAACAAGAAAAACTAGTGATTAGTTCTTGAGTATTTGGTAAAATTTTATAATTATTATGCGTAAGGAACTACAATGAAAAGTGATAATAGCATGCCCCTCATCCAAAACTCTACAGGCAGCAATCCCTAACAAATAAGACAATTTAAAACTTAATATAGCAAATATATTAGTTTAATAAGCTCCAGATTATGCGTAAAAGTGTAGTCTGGGGTTTTTGTTATTTATGGGTTAAAGAATAGTTTGAAGTGTTGTAATGGTAAAAAGGGTAAAATAGAAACTAAAAAATTCGCTTTTAATATTTTTGATAAATAAAAGGAATTGAAAAGTGGTCTAATTATGGTATAATTAGACCACAGGTAAGGAGGTGAATATTATGCCACAAATAATTCCAATTAAAGATTTGAAGAATACATCAGAAATTTCTGATATGTGCCATAAGACAGAGGAACCAATTTATATTACTAAAAATGGCTATGGTGATATGGTTATTATGAGTATGGAGATTTATGAGGCGACGATAAAAAAGATTGCTATGTATAGAGATATTGAAATTTCTGAAAGGCAGATAGAGGCAGAAAAGATAAAGGATGCCAGAGCAGCACTTAAAGAAACGAGGGCAAAGTATGATTTATAAATTAAATGTTACAGAGCATGCTAATGAATTGCTGGATAATCTTGTGTATCATTTAATTTATAGATTGAAAAATAAACAGGCAGCAAGACATCTGTTAGATAGTATTGATGTTATCTATGACAGATTGGAGAGTAATCCGTTTCAGTTTCAAGAATGTAGGGATGTATATCTCTCTAAAAATGGGTATCGAGAGGTGATTGTGCCACAAATGAACTATATTATCATTTTTGATGTGAGAGCAGATGTAGTAAATGTGGTTGGCATTTTTCACCAGCTAGAAAATTATCAAGGTAAATTGTAATGTGCTTTGAGTAAATTAGAGTCAGCCAAAAGGTTGGCTCTATTATTTTTTTATAATCACAATTTTAAAATGCTTTTTAACAAAAGGGAATTTATAAAAATATCTCCTTGATTTTATTATTTTAACAGTTAAAATTAATATTAAACAATATACTAAAGCGAGGAAAATATGGAAATTTTAGACATATGTGATGAAAACGGAGTACCTACAGGCAAAACCGTTGAGCGAAATGTTGCACATACTGAGGGGATAAA
Organism: uncultured Eubacteriales bacterium; assembly: GCA_900539455.1. Lineage (GTDB taxonomy): Bacteria > Bacillota > Clostridia > Lachnospirales > Lachnospiraceae > SVEL01. The sequence continues at coordinate 375,028 of UQCD01000001.1, read as the reverse complement.
TCATAGGACCGCACATGTTTGGGTAGTAAGTATGAATAATGGACAGCTCCAGGTGCTTTTACAAAAGCGAGCTATGAATAAGGATTCATTTCCGGGAAGGTTTGACACATCCTCAGCAGGACATATTCAAGCAGGTGATGAGCCGTTAGAGTCAGCAATCCGTGAACTAGAGGAAGAGTTGGGAATTAAAGCAACAGCTAATGACCTAGAATTTATTGGAAAATTTCATGTTGAATTTGATAAGGTGTTTAGGGAAAAACTTTTTAAGGATAGAGAAACTGCATTTGTATATGTATATAAGGAAAATGTAGATGTTGAAAAGCTTGTGCTTCAAAAGGAAGAGATAATGGATGTACAGTGGTTTGATGTTAAGCTGCTTGATGAGGCACTAAAAAATAGAGATACAAATTTTTGCGTTCCAAGAAAAGGCTTTGAACTGATAAAAGGGTGGATAGAGAAAAACCATAAATTAAAAAATTAGCCATATAGATTAAAGGATAAAAGTTATAACCATATACAAGAAAATAAAAATTAGGTATATAAATTAATGGACAAGTAATGAAAAACAAAAAAATACAAAAGTGGAGGTTACTAAAGTGGAAGCCAACAATAAAATAAACAACGATATATTAATCCGACTTGCAAAGGAGAGCGATATTCCATATATAGACAAGCTATTGTATCAGGTTCACAAAGTGCATAGCGATGCAAGACCAGATTTATTTAAGCAAGGGGTAAAGAAGTACAATGATGATGAAATAAGACAGATTATTTCAAACGAAAAAACACCAGTATTTGTAGCTGATTTTAACGGAAAAGTAGTTGGCTATGCTTTTTGTGTGAAACAGCAGTATATTAATGATAATAATATGACAGATATTTTAACCTTGTATATTGATGATTTGTGCGTTGATGAAAATATGAGGGGGTATCACATAGGCACAAGACTTTATGAATATGTAGTTGGCTATGCTAAAAATAATGGATTTTATAATCTTACATTAAATGTGTGGGCTGATAATAAAAAGGCTGTAGGCTTTTATGAAAAAATCGGACTTAAAATTCAAAAAATTGGTATGGAAAAAATATTAAATTAAGAGTGTAAAAATTATAGAGTATGGTTTAAGTAACGGATATTGAAAAATACATTATTAAGAAACTAAAATTTAACAGTTTATTAAAAATTATAAACTTGCTTTATAAATGGAATTAGACTATAATTGTGGCGTCTTGGGAAGAAACAAAAAAATAAAATACCAGACGGAAAATTGTGGCATGATGTGGAGTTGCAGCGGGGTTGAAAACAAATGGGAAAAATTTAAAAGAAAAGTAAAATGTGAGAAAGGACGAAGTATTATGGCTAGTAAAAGAAGAAAGAAAAAGAGAGTTAATCCTGCACTTGTGCGATTAATAGTATTATGTGTAGTGATAGTTATACTTCTTGTAATTCTTATTGGAATGCTTGCAGGAGAAAAGAAGAATGACAAACAGACAGAAACAACTGCAAATAATAATGCAGCAAATAATAATCCTACAACAATAGAGGAAACTACTACGGACAATAGTCAGAATGAAACTACTGCCGACCCAAGCCTTCCAGAGCAGACCTTTGGAAAGTGGGATTTATCAACACTTCCAAATGATAAAACTCCATATGGAAATAATCAGGATGATGTGACAGCAGACGGTATTCCATCAGGTGTATTCTGGTATACATCAAAGTGGAGCAAGTACAATGCTGATTTTATATCTGATATTGGTATAAAGTGTAATAAAGGAGAAGGCACAGAAAAAATCATATATTTGACTATGGATTGCGGCTTTGATAATGAAGAAACAGGACCAATTCTTGATATATTAAAAGAAAAAAATGTAAAGGCTACCTTCTTTGTGACATCAATGTTTTATGATGCACGCCCAGACTTGATAAAGCGAATGATAGATGAAGGACATAGAATTGGAAGTCATACAATAAATCATTTAGATATGCCAACTCTTTCTCTTGATAAACAGAAGGAAGAAATAATGGATGTCATAAACAAATTAAAGAAGGATTACAACTATGACAGCAGATTATTTAGATTTCCAGAAGGAAGCTTCTCAGATCAGTCATTAGCGCTTGTAAATAATCTCGGACTTAAGTCAGTATTCTGGTCATATGCGTACAATGATTATTCATCAACACAGCCAGAGGTTCAGCCTTCTTACGAAAGAGCAGTTAAGTATGTTCATCCGGGAGCAATATACTTGTTACACGCAAGCTCATCAACAAACAGAGCCTTTCTTGGTGACTGGATAGATGCTGTTAGAGAGAAGGGCTACGAATTTGGAGGAGTTTATCCTGTAGATTAAGGTTAGTAGATATAACAAAACATTAGGTAGAAAAAGTATAATATATAAAAGACAAACTGATTACAAATATACATCATAAAAGTACAACTATAAGAGGATAAAAAATGGATACAAGTATAGATTTAATCAGAGGAAAGGTTTTGAAATCCTTAGTGTTATTTTCACTGCCTTTTCTGTTTTCAAATATATTTCAGCAATTATATAATACGATTGACACTTATATAGTAGGTAATACCTTAGACGAAACTGCATTAGCGGCAATAGGTGCCTGTGGGGCAATTTATGAGCTGTTAGTAGGCTTTGCTGTAGGTGTAGGAAATGGCTTTAGCGTTGTAGTAGCCAGATTTTTTGGAGAGGGTAATGAAAAACAGGTGAGAAAGTCAGTTGCGGCATCAATAGTAATAAGCGTAATAATTACAGTTGTTATGATGATTTTTTCAGCGTTTTTACTTAGACCTATGCTGGAGCTTTTAAATACACCGGCAGAAATCATAGATGACGCATATTCCTATATAGGCATTATTGGAATATTTATAGGTGTAATGTTTGCCTATAATCTATTGGCAGGCTTTTTAAAGGCAATAGGCAATAGCTTTATGCCATTAGTATTTTTAATTATTTCTACCGTAGTAAATGTGATTTTGGATTATGTATTTATAGCAATGATGAATACAGGCATAAAGGGGGCTGCTATTGCTACAGTTATTGCACAGCTGGTTTCTGCTGTTTTGTGTGCAATATATATATGGAAGAAATATCCGGATATACTTCCAAAAAAGGAAGATATGAAGGCAGAAAAAAACTTGTACAACGAGCTATGGGCGCAGGGCTTGTCAATGGGCTTTATGTCATCAATAGTATCAATGGGTACAGTTATTTTACAATATTCAATAAATGGTCTTGGAACTATGATTATAGCAGGACATACAGCAGCAAGAAAAATAATGGCATTTTCAACATTGCCGATTACAACCTTAGGTCTGTCCATTACAACCTATGCCTCACAAAATAAAGGGGCTGGCAAAAAGGACAGGATACTTAAGGGTGTAAGATATGCAAATATTATGACTACTGTATGGAGCATAATAGCAGCTATTATACTAATACCATTGTCAAAACCATTGGTAGAGCTTTTATCAGGCTCTACAGATGCAGTAGTGCTGACTAATGGAGCAAATTATTTAAAATTCAATGTGTTGTTTTATATACCTTTAGGAATTCTTATTAATATGAGATGTTCACTGCAAGGAATTGGCTATAAAATATTGCCGCTTATATCAAGTGTAATTGAACTTTTAGGAAAAATCGTATTTACATTTTTATTAATACCAACACTAAAATATACAGGTGTTATTATATGTGAGCCGGTTGTATGGTGCCTTATGGCAATACAGCTTGTAATATCCTTCTATAGAAATAAATATATTAGAGAAGGATAGATAAAGATAACCATTGGGCATTTTCAATAATGCACCAATGGTTTTTTTGTATGTATTGTACAAAAAAATATTTTTTAAATATAATTTAGTAGAAAAAGTGCAAAAAAGGGTTGAATTTTTAAAAAATGGTATTATAATATCCTTAATGGTAACTTGATTACTAAAAATTTCTATGAAAAGGAAGGAATTTAAAAATGAGAAAGATTTTTAAGAAATTCGCTGCTTTAGTTGCTACAGCAGCAATGACAATGGCTATGTGTGCTACAGCATTTGCTGCAGACACATACAATGTAGCAGGTGCAGAAGGTTTATGTGGTGCAAACTGGGATCCAGCAGAAAACCAGATGACACAGGGTGCTGATGGTGTTTGGACAAAAGAGTTCACAAATATCGCAGCAGGTACATATGAATTCAAGATTGCTACAAACGGTGCTTGGGACAATGGTGAATACAACCTTGAAGGAGATGCTTCAAGTGGTGGCTCAAATGCTTCAGTTACAGTTGACAAAGATGGTTCTACAGTAGTTGTTTCATTTGATGGCGAAAAGGCTTCAGTTGAAGTTAAGGCAGCAGCTGCTTCTACAGACAGTACAACAGCAGCTCCAGCAGAAACAAAACCTTCAGCTCCACAGACAGCTGATTCTACACCAGTAGTTGCAGCAGTAGTTGCTATGTTAGCTATGGGTTGTGCAGTAGTTGCATTAAACGCAAAGAAATCTAGATAATAAAACAAACTTTAAAAGAATCGGTCTTGTATCGATTCTTTTTTTGTGCATTTATATCAAAAATATTAAAATAATATCAAAATATTTAGAAACTTTTAAAACATATTGAAAAAAATAATAATATTGCTATAATAAATAGCATAGATTATTGCGTGATAGTAATAGTCAATCAAATGACAATAACAAAACAAAAAGAGAAAGAAAGGGATTTTAAAAATGAGAAAGATTTTTAAAAAAGTTGTCACAGCTGTAGCTTCTTTAGCTATGATGGCTGGACTCGTTGCAGGGATGCCTACAATGGAAGCAAAAGCAGCAGAAAATGTAAAATTATATTTTAAGGTTGCAGATGCTACACAATACGGTGTGAATGTTTGGGGTGGAGCTACTGCTACTGGTGGAGCAGATGCTAATACATGGAGTAACGGTGATGGCACATATCAGACGGGTCCTTCATTAATTGCTGATGGTAGTGATTGGGGATATGTTACAATAGATGATACATCTAAGGTACAGGGTTTACAGGTTGTAAAGTCAGGAACAGCATTAGAGGCTGGTGGAAATAATAATATTTGGAATGCAACAATAGCTGCATTAGGACTTAATGAGGCATATTTTGATTCTGCATCAGGAAAGTGGTACAAAGAAAAAGCTTGTACAAATGAAGTAGTTGCACCTACATTGGATGATATTTATTATGTACTTGGTGATACTGGTTTAACAGGCGCTGATTGGGGAAATGGTACAGAAGGAACAACACCTGAAACAGGTAAAATGGCAGAAGGTGCTGATGGTGTGTTCACAAAGACATTTGTTGGTGTTGCCAAAGGAGAATATCAGTTTAAGGTTCTTCAGGATCCAGCAGATTTTGGTTGGGATCACGCATATGTTACAGATCCAGCAAATGAACATGGAAATGGTTTTGTTACAGTAGCAGCAGATAACAGCAAAGTCACAATCACTATTGATAAGACTACAAAGAAGGTTAAAGCTACATCAGTAGCTCCTTCAGGTGAAGTTGCTGAACAGCCTACAACACCAGCTCCAACACCTACACCAGCTCCAGCAGCAGCTCATAATGTTACTGTTAAAGTTAAAGTAGCAGCTGGATGGGAAAAAGCTTACCTTTATGTATGGGCAGAAGGCTCAGAGGGAGTCGTTGCTTGGCCAGGTGTTGAGATGACAAAAGATGGTGATGTTTATACATATACATTAGAAGATGTAGATGTTTCAGCTTACAATATGATTATTAACAATGGCGATGGTGAACAGACAGTAGATATAGTTGGTCTTGATGTTACAGGAGATACAGTAGAAATTACTGTAACAGCAGATAAGAATGAAGATGGTAAGTATGTTGCTACTTCATCACAGCAGACAGCAGCTCCAACACCAGCTCCAACAACAGCAGATGCTACTCCAGTAGCAGCAGCTGTAGCAGCAGTTGTACTTATGGGTCTTGCAGTAGTTGTATTAAATACAAAGAAAGCAAACAGATAATATATATCTTTTATAAAGGTACAAAAAAGTCCTTACTTTAATCTGTAAGGACTTTTTTATTAATAAATCCAAAAGGAGGAAATTCTTCTATGAAAATATTAAGAAGAATAGGTGCATGGGTTTTGACTGTAGTTATAGCTCTTACAGGTATGATTGCAGATTACACACCAAGTAAAGCATATGCAGCAGACTCATGTACAGTAATTTTCCACTACCAGAGAGATGATGGGAATTACGACGGATGGGACATTTGGGCATGGCCGGATGGCTCTGACGGAACTGCTGTTAAATTTACAGATGAAGACAGCTTCGGAAAAGTTGGTGTACTTAAAGCAAAAGTTGGCGCAAGTAAAGTTGGCTTTATAGTACGAGAAGGTGGAGATGATTGGACAGATAAGGATTATGCGGACGACAGATTTGTCGAAATAAAAGATGGAGTTGCTGAAATATGGATTACAAGTGGTGAGGAATCCTTTGAAATTACAGCACCAGCAGGAGCAAAACCATATGTAATACCAGATGGTGCTACAGACACACCAGAGGATAACAAGAATACACAAGCTACTCCAGCAGGAGAAGGCGATATAACCGTAAATGTACATTATCACAGATATGATGAAATCTATGATGGCTGGAATCTTTGGTTGTGGCCGGATGGTGGTGATGGAGCGAGCTATGATTTTACCGGAAGTGATGATTTTGGTAAGATTGCTACTATTAAGGCTCAGTCTTCAGCTGGAAAGCTTGGTATGATTGTAAGACTTAATGATTGGGAGCAAAAGGATATAGATTCAGACAGATATATTGAAACATCAAAGGCTGTAAATGGCGTTTTAGATGTTTACCTTGTTCAAGGTGATGAAAATATATATTTTAGTGCTGATGAAATGGACCTTTCTCCAAAATTCTTATCTGCAGCACTTACTACAGCAAAGAGAATCGCAGTAAAGGTAACTTCCCCTTATGATTGCTCTGCTGAAAATGCTAAGGATGGTTTTAAGGTAATTGATCAGGACGGAAACGGATACGAATTATTAAATGTATTCGCAACAACAGAGTCACAGGTTACAAGCACCTTCAACATTAATATGAAGGAGCCTCTTGACTTAGCAAACAGCTACCATATTTATTCAGAAACATATGGTACAATCGATGTAGGATATGGTGAGGTATACTCAACATCAGATTTTGAAAATCAGTTTACTTACACAGGAAATGATTTAGGAGCTAATTGGTCAAAGGATTCTACAACATTTAAGGTATGGTCACCAACATCTTCAAAGGTTATATTAAATCTTTACGAAGATGGTACAGATAGTATCGCATACAAAAAAGTAGATATGGAAAAGGGTGAAGCTGGTGTTTGGTCTGCAAAGGTAGATGGTGATTTAAATAAGGTATATTATACCTATTCATTCACTAATGCAGGTAAAACAAAGGAAGCAGTAGACCTTTATGCAAGAACAACTGGTGTAAATGGTAAGAGAGGTATGGTAATCGACCTTTCTACAACAAACCCAGAAGGCTGGTCGGACGATAAGCGTCCTACATTAAAGAGCCAGACAGATGCAGCTATTTACGAAATTCATATTAGAGATTTCTCAATAGATGAAAGCTCTGGAGTTAAGAACAAAGGTAAATACTTAGGTCTTACGGAAAAAGGAACAAAAAATGCAACAGGTCAGTCAACTTGTCTTGATTACCTTGTAGAATTAGGTATTACACATGTACAGATAATGCCTATGTATGATTACTCTCCAAATTCAGTAGACGAAACAAAGTTAGACAAAGCTCAGTTTAACTGGGGATATGATCCATACAACTACAATGCTCCAGAAGGCTCGTATTCAACAGACCCATACAATGGCGAAGTCAGAATAAATGAAATGAAACAGATGATTCAGGCATTACACAAGGAAAACATTGGTGTAATTATGGATGTGGTTTACAACCATACAGCAGAAACAGCTGATTCATACTTTAATATTACAGTTCCAGATTACTACTACAGACTCACTGAGGATGGTGAGTATTCAAATGGTTCTGGTTGTGGTAATGAAGTTGCTTCTGAAAGAGCAATGGTTAGAAAGTATATCGTTGATTCAGTAGTATACTGGGCATCAGAATATCACATTGATGGCTTCAGATTTGACCTTATGGGATGTCTTGATATTGAAACTATGAATGCAATTAGAACAGCATTAAATGAGGTTGACCCTTCAATCATTATATATGGTGAAGGCTGGTCAAGCGGTGATTGTGCTCTTGGTGAAAGTCTTAGAGCATTAAAGAAGAATACTCATCTTATGGAAGGTGTAGGAGCGTTCTCTGATGATATTAGAGATGGTCTTAAGGGCAGTGTATTTGATGCCAAAGACAAAGGCTTTGCAACAGGCAAGGATGGACAGGAGGAAAGAATTAAGTCTGCTGTTGTAGCAGCAACAGATTATCCTTCAATTAATTGGGAAGGAACCGGAACAGATGTAAAGGCTCCATGGGCTGGTAAACCTATACAGACAATTAACTATGCATCTTGCCACGATAACAATACTCTTTGGGATGTTATTAATACTTCAAATGCTGATGATACAATGGAAGACAAGGTTAAGATGAACAAATTAGCTGCGAGTGTTGTTTATACAGCACAGGGTGTTCCATTTATGCTGAGTGGTGAAGAAATTTTAAGAACAAAGCCAAAGGCAAATGGTAAAGGTTTTGACCATAACAGTTACAAATCATCTGATGAAACAAACAGTATTAAATGGGATACTTTAAATGATGAAACAACAGCAGATGTACTTGCATACTACAAGGGCTTAATCAGCTTTAGAAAGACACATGCTGGTCTTAGAATGGCAACTGCTGAGGATATTCAGAGCAACCTGAAATTCTTAGATGCAAGTGATGCAAATGTTGTTGCTTATGTTATTGAAAATCAGCCAAACAACGAATGTTCAGACAAGGTTTGCGTTATTTACAATGCAAACAAAGAAGCTAAGACAGTTAAAGTACCAGAAGGCGAATGGAAGTTTTGTATTAAGGACGGAAAAGCTGGTACAGAGGCTATTGAAACCTTTACAGGCAGTGAAGTTTCAGTTGATGCTATTTCTTGTTTAGTAATGGTACAGGGTGATTTAGTAGGAAAAGAGCCTGCAGCATCAGACAGCAGCAGCTTCCCATGGTGGATTATCCTTATTATTGCGGTGGTAGTAATCGTAGTAGTAATAATAATTGTGGTTGTTAAAAAGAAAAAATCTGCAAATAAAACAGAAGAAAAGCCAGTTGAATAATATTTATTCTAGTGAAGCTGGTAAAAAATATGTCCCCCTGTCAGAAACAGGGGGACATATTAAAAATAAGTCAGAGTTTTTTTATATAAGCTTAAAGGCTTTAAGGGAATTATAAATACCGTCACATTCTATAGTGTCTGTTTTGTACTTGGATATATCCAGTAATTCTTTACAGGAATTTCCCATTGCTACGCCATATTGTACAAACTGCAGCATTTCGTAATCATTCATACTGTCACCATAGGCATAGGTATTTTCTTTTTGAATACCTGTGTGTTTAAGAAATTCACTAATACCTACTGCTTTAGAAGAGTATTTTGGAATGAACTCCATAAGGACATCTCCGTGACAGCATATATTAAACTTATCCCTATATAATCTCATTAGTCCCTTATTATCTCCATTTTTAGTAAATCTGGCACTAACCTTGGCAATTATCAGTTTGGAATAATCTTTTGGAATAGGCTTCATAAAAGGTCTTGCTTCATCAAAATAGTGTTTAAGGACATATTTATAGTCCTCATCATTTGTATCATTGTCATAATATGAAACAGAATGTCCCTCTAATATAGGAATAAGTCCTAACCTGAATATATCATCTACTAAATTATTGTAGGATATAAAATCCAAATCCTTTTCGTAGATTTTCTGTCCGGCTACCTCTACATATGTCCCTGCACCTGCAATTATTCCGTCAAAGCCCAAATCAATAATACTTTGAGGAACCATAGAACGGGCTCTGCCAGTACATATAACTGTAGAAACACCATTTTCTTTTAATAGCTTAAGTGATTCAACAGTAGAGGCTGGAATTCCAATGTTTGGGGCATATAATGTTCCGTCTATATCGAAAAAAACAACTTTTTTAGTATTCATAAAAATCTCCTGTGTAAATTTTAACTATCTGGCAATCATATATTATTTTAAAGCATATATATTTTAATTCAAGTAGTTTAATTTAATTAAATTAATAGAAATTAAATTAATAGAAATTTAACTTGTCATTATTTATTATATAGGAATATAATACCAAAGTATATGTGAGCTAACAATTATATAATGAAAGCTTTAATATATGAGTTTTAAAATTATATACAGCACAAAATATTTCAGGAGGAGATTATGCTACAGCTCAAAGGAATAAAGAAATATTATGATGTGGGCGGAACTGTTACAAAGGCACTTGACGGTATATCTGTTTCATTTAGAAAAAAGGAATTTGTATCAATATTAGGAACAAGTGGCTCAGGTAAAACCACCTGCCTTAATATTATAGGCGGACTTGACAGATATGATGAAGGTGATTTGATTATTAATGGAAAGTCTACAAAGAATTTTAAGGATACAGAGTGGGATGCCTATAGAAATAATACAATAGGCTTTGTATTCCAAAGCTACAATTTAATTTCACATTTGGGAATTATTGAAAATGTTGAAATGGGTATGACACTTAGTGGTGTGTCCAGAGAGGAAAAGAGAAAGAAGGCAGTAGAAGCACTTTGTCAGGTAGGCTTAGAGAAGCATATGCACAAAAAGCCAAATCAGCTATCAGGTGGACAGATGCAGAGAGTTGCCATTGCCAGAGCTTTAGCCAATAACCCGGACATATTGTTGTGTGATGAGCCTACAGGTGCCTTAGATACAGCTACCAGTGTACAGATAATGGAGCTTATCAAGTCCTTATCTAAGGACAGGCTTGTAATTATGGTTACACATAATCCTGATTTGGCAAAGGAATATTCTGATAGAATTGTTGAATTTAAGGACGGAAAGATTATATCTGACACAAATCCTTTTGATGAAGAAAATGATAAGGATACTTTTAAGCTTAAAAAGACCAGTATGAGCTTTTTCACAGCATTAAAATTGTCCTTCAACAATATAATGACAAAAAAAGGTCGTACAGCGCTAACAGCCTTTGCTTCAAGTATAGGTATTATAGGTATAGCTGTTATTTTGTCTTTGTCCTCAGGCTTTCAGGTAGTAATAGATGATTTCCAAAAGGATGCCTTAGCAGAATTTCCTATTACCATTTCAAAGCAATCAGCCTCAATGGACGAAGAAACAATGGAAAAGCTGTCTGGTGAATGGTCAGATAAAATGACCCGGACTGCGGAATTTGCTAATACTGATGAAATAGATGTATATGATGCAAACAAAGGAATTAAAATTCACAAAAATAAATTTTCTGATGAATTTATGGATTATCTTAAGAACATAAATTCAAAATATTGTTCAAGCATTGGGTACTTAAGACTTGTATCAATGAATTTAGTTAGGGATGCAGACGGAACTATAGTGCCAAGCTCCTTTGTAAATACTGCCCTTACAGGAAAAATGAGTATTACAAATATGAGTAGCGCCGGTTTATCCTCATATCCTACAACACTTGATAAAAACGGACCAACATACCTGGAAAAAAATTATGATGTGTTAGCTGGTGAGTATCCAAAGAAGCCTACAGATATTGTTTTAGTTGTAGATGAAAAAAACAGAGTAGATGTTAATATTCTTACTGCCTTAGGCTATGATGTTAAGGCAGGGGACAAAATTAAGTTTGATGAGGTAGTAGGTACAACCTTTGAGGTAGTAGACAACAATGTTTATTATCAAAAGACAGAATATGGCTCATTTGTGCCGGGTACAGATTATGCTGGTATGTATGGCAATGAAAATAATATTAAGCTTACTGTAACAGGTGTTGTGAGAGTAAAGGCAGACGCTAGTTTAGCTCTTTTAGCAACAGGTATTGCCTATAGTGATGAGCTTTGCGAGCAGGTAATTGAGCTTCAAAGCGAGTCTGATATAGTTAAGGCACAGACTGACTCTGACAAAAATGTAATTACCTTTGAGGATATAGACGAAGATACAAAGACAATGATGCTTGCAACCTTAGGTGCAAAGGCAGAGCCTTATATGATATTTGTATATCCAACCAGCTTCCATTCAAAGGACGAGGTAATCAGCTACTTAGACAAGTATAATGAGGACAAGGAGGCAGAAGAGCAGATAGTATATTCTGACCTGGCGGCTACTATGTCTGATATGACAGGCGGCATTATGGACGCAATTACTATTGTTTTAATTGCCTTTGCTGCAATTTCTTTAGTAGTAAGTCTTATAATGATTTGTATTATTACTTATACTTCTGTAATAGAAAGAACTAAGGAGATAGGTATTCTTAGAGCCTTAGGTGCAAGAAAGAAGGATATTACAAGAGTATTTGATGCTGAAACCTGCATATTAGGTGTATTTTCAGGAGTTTTAGGTATAGCTATTGCATATCTTCTTACTATACCAATCAATAAAGTAATATATAATTTATCAGGGCTTGAAAATGTAGCTGTGCTTCAGATTAAACATGCAGTATTTTTAGTCGTTTTAAGTACAATACTTACAATGATTGGTGGACATATTCCGGCAAAAATGGCTGCTAAAAAGGACGCAGTAGAAGCTCTTAGAAGTGAATAACTAATTTATATAAATGGGAATTTTAGACTTAATATAGACTAAAATTCCTATTTTTTTTTTGTTAAATGTATGGTAAAATTTAAATAATTGTACGGTTGAGTTGGAGAACAATATCGTGAAAAATGTGTAGGAGATATTTTGGTATGACAAAGAAAACAGAGACTTTGACAAAAGATGAAAATTTAAGATTGTCAGAAGAAGCATCAAATATGGAATACGAAATCAAGAAAAATGAATCAATTACAGAAATACTCCAATTATTAGAGAGTGAGCAGACCTTTGAAGAAATTATTTCTAAGATTTTAAAGATTACTGGTGAGTTTTTAGAAATATCAAATGCTATTTTATGCCAATGGAATCCAGATGGTAAAAAAATGACATCTATTTTAGAATGGATACCGGATACAGGTATTCCACTGTTGTCCCTGATTTCCGATGAAGTAAAGACAAAATACATTACAAAGCATTTAGATGAGGATATGATTTTATATGATTACAGAACCTCACAAAAGAATAGTGTGTTAGAAGAGTTAGGAATACATTCCCTGTTGATAGTGCCTATCATTATTAATAGAAAACCAGCAATGTATTTAGGTCTTGCTGATACAAATAAAGACAATACCTTTGATGATAAATTTATAAATTTTGTACAGGATGTTTTAAGAGTAATCCAAAATATTTTATTGAAAAGAATTAACAGAAATTCTCTCGTCAGTTCATATACAGCATTAAAAGAGATTTTGGACAATGTTGGAAGCGGTCTTTTTGTTATTGACAAAAAAACAAAAAAGATTTTGTTTGCCAATAACACTATGAAGCTAATGTCAAAGAATGATATGGAGGGAATGTACTGCAATAACTTTGGCTATTGTGGAATGAAGCATAATTGCGAAAAATGTGACATCCTTAACAAATCCTGTGCGTATTTTGAAACCTATGTAACAGAAAACCAGTCCTGGTTTGATATTAAATTCAATGAGATTTCATGGGTAGACGGCAGAAAGGTTGCACTATGCAATGTAAATAATATTACCGAGAAAAAGAAAATTGAAAAGAGAATTGAATTTCAGGCAAATAATGATTTTCTTACAGGCTTATACAACAGAATGCGTTGCGAGTCTGATATGGAAAAATATATCTCACAGGCAGAGATCAATAAGGAGCATGGCTATGTATTGTTTCTTGACTTAGACAATTTTAAACATATTAATGACGGTTTAGGACATCAGTATGGAGATATGCTTTTAAAGATGATTTCTCTAGGCTTACAGCAGATAAAGGGCATAGAAAATAGCTGCTATCGTATGGGCGGAGATGAGTTTGTAATTATTATTGAGCCAAAGGAAAGAAAAAATATACAGCTTATTTTAAATGAGGTTAATTATTTATTTAATAAGCCATGGGACTTAAATGGTACAGAATATTATTGTACTATGAGTATGGGTATTGTAAGGTATCCGGATGACGGCTGTGATGTAAATGAGCTTATAAAAAAAGCAGATATTGCTATGTATGAGGCTAAAAAGGCTGGTAAGAATAGATATGAGTATTATAATGACCAGGAGAAGGGAACTTCTATTAAAAGGCTGGATTTGGAAAAAAATATGCGTAGAGCCATTGCTGTTGGAGGTGAGGAGTTTGAGGTGTACATTCAGCCAATTATTGATACTAAGGACGAAAAGTGTATAGCTGGTGAAGCACTTATAAGGTGGAACAGCTCAAAGCTGGGATTTATTGCTCCAAATGATTTTATACCATTAGCTGAGCATTTAGGACTAATAGTTTTCATAGGTGAGATGTTTCTTAGAAGAGTTTGTTCTATTGTTAAAGAATGGTCAGACATGGGAATAGATAGGAAAATACATATAAACCTGTCTATAGTCCAATTAGTTCAAAACAATATTGTTGAGGTTATTACAAATATTATTAAAGAAACTGCTGTAAATCCTCACAATATTGTATTAGAGGTTACAGAAAGTCTTGCTATAAATGATATGAACAATATGAAGAAGGTAATTAACAAAATAAAAGAATTAGGTGTGGAAATTGCACTTGATGATTTTGGCACAGGATATTCTTCACTTAACTATATAAAACAGATGAATTTTGATATAATCAAGGTTGACAAAATTTTTGTAGATGATATTGTATCAGATGATTATGCACAGACTTTTGTAAAACTTATTACAGAATTGTCAGATAAGCTGGGGGTTAAGGTATGTGTAGAGGGTGTGGAAACGAGAAATCAGTTAGACACACTTAGAGAAATGCATGTATCTATGATACAAGGTTATTTGTTTGGAAAGCCAGTACCTTATACAGAATTTGAAAGAATTTTCTTAGGTATAAAAAGGTTTGAGGATCATAAAAATCAGGAAGAACTATAGAAAAAATATATATTTAGAGGTAAAGAAATGAAAAATCTTTTGATAGCACAGTCAGGTGGACCAACGGTTGCGATTAATGCAACGCTTGCAGGAATAATTACAGGAGCTTGTGTTTCAGGAAGTATTGATAAGGTATACGGAGCAGTTAATGGTATTCAAGGCGTTTTAGAGGACCATTTTGTAAACCTTAATGAGCTGATTTTAGATACCAGATGTGTAGAGCTGTTATGCCAGACACCTGCGGCAGCCTTAGGCTCATGTAGATTTAAGCTTAAAAATCCAAAGGAGGATTCCAGCCAGTATGAGCGTATAGTTGAGGTGCTACAAAAGCATAATATAGGCTATTTTATATATATTGGTGGAAATGACTCTATGGATACTGTTGATAAATTGTCAAAGTATTTAATAGAAAATAATATTGATGATATAAAAGTAGTTGGTGCTCCAAAGACCATAGATAATGACCTTGCAGAAACAGATCATTGTCCGGGCTTTGGCTCAGCCGCTAAATATATTGCCACCACCTTTTCAGAGCTGGAAAGAGATTGTAGTGTTTACAATATTCCGGCAGTTACTATAGTAGAGGTTATGGGCAGAAATGCAGGCTGGCTCACTGCTGCATCAGCCCTTGCCAGACTTAATGGAGAAAGAGGTCCAAGTCTTATTTATTTATGTGAAATACCGTTTAACATTGACAAATTTGTTGAGGATGTTAAGGCAGAGCTTGAAAAGCACCCTGATGTAATAGTTGCTATTAGTGAAGGTATAAAGGACGAAAATGGCAGATATATATCTGAGGTAAACCAGTCTGGAGCGACAGATGTGTTTGGCCATAGCTATCTTGCCGGTGCAGCAAAGGTACTAGAGCAGGTGGTTAGAGATAGAATTGGCTGTAAGGTTCGTTCTATTGAAATGAATCTTATGCAAAGATGTGCAGCACATGTTGCTAGTGAAACAGATATACAAGAGTCAAAGCTTTTAGGTATGCACGCTTTCCAATGCGCAATGGAAGGTATGACAGGTGTAATGTCATCTGTAGTAAGAATTAATGACAATCCTTATGAAATTGTATTTAGAAGAGTAAGAGTAAAGGATGTTGCCAATAAAGAAAAAACAGTCCCATTAGAGTGGATTACTAAAGATGGTCATGATGTTACAGAAAAAATGATGACATACTTAAAGCCACTTATACAAGGAGAAGTAAATCCAACATATAAGAATGGAATACCGGAGCATATAGTTATTTTCAATAATGAAATTAAGAATAATATAGAATAGAGTTGGATTAAGCCATAAAATATATCGTTTATCATATTGATATATTTTATGGCTTACTTGTTTTTATTTTGCTGTTTTTTCTTTTCTGAAGAAAAGATAAAGTCCAACAGGGAGTAGAATTAAGCTTATCCATTGTGAGGTTGAAAGAAAGAGAAAATGTCCTCTAATGCTGTCGCCTCTTAAGAATTCTAGGAAAAAGCGTTCTATGGAGTAGGCTATAAAATAAACTCCTAAGGCCTGTCCTTGTTTTGGCAGGCCTTTTTTTACATATAGTAATAATAGTCCAAATAATATAAAATTGAAACCACTTTCAACTAATTGTGTTGGGAATCTGGTAACATCGCCTAGTCCTTTAACATCACTGTCTGCTGGAAATTGTACTGCAAATGGTCCGTGGTATTCTATACCATAGCAGCAGCCACCAAGAAAGCAGCCTATTCTGCCAAAGGCGTGCATTAATGGGATAGAAGGAGCTAGTATATTAAGCATTGGACGCATATTTATATGGAATTGTTTGCAATAAACCCATATACCGAAAAGCAAACCCAAAAGACCACCATAAAATACAAAGCCTGAAAAGCCCATAAGTAAAATGGCAAAAGGATTTGTTTTAAAGTAGCTCCAGTAATGTATTATTTTTGGAAGATAGGTAATAAAGTATAAAAGCTTTGCACCCAGTACAAGTCCAATAATACCGTAAAAGGAAGCAAATAATATATCTATCTTTGGCAATCCACATTTTGGGGAAAGATAGCAGGCAACAAGTATAGCTAAAGCAAATCCGACTACAGATACAAGACCATAGGTGGGAAGTGTTAAAGCACCGATTGAAATTTCTGGAAACATAGGATTATCCTTTCGTGTAGTTTGTAGTTATTTGTATGGTAGTTGGTAAATACTAGAATTAACCAACTATCGTACAATATTATATAAGTTATGCTATAAAATATTTTATAGCACGATTTTACAGGCGGTACATATGGAATAAAGGACCACTGCCCTTACCTACATTAAAGCCATACTGTATAGCACCGTGTACATACTGGGTTGCATATTTTACGCTGTTGTACACGCTCATATTGTCAGCAAGGTTGCAGGCAATAGCAGAGGAAAGAGTGCAGCCAGTTCCGTGTGTATTTGGATTGTTGATTTTTTCCTTTTCAAACCAATAATCAGTTTTGCCGTCATAGAGTAGGTCAAAGGCGTCCTCGGACAAATGACCACCCTTAATCAGAATGGCAGCATTGGTATTAGCTGCCAGAGAATGAGCAGCATTAACCATATCTGTATGATTATTTATGTTTGTAGAGGTAAGCACCATAGCTTCAGGAATATTTGGTGTAATAATTGCAGCAAGAGGAATAAGTTCTTTGGTAAGACACTCTATAGCGTCTTCCTGCAAAAGCTTATGTCCACTGGTGGAAACCATTACAGGGTCAACAACAATATTTGCAGCCTTGTATTGGCGTAACTTATCTGCTACCAGTTTAATAATGTCTTTATTTGAAAGCATACCGATTTTTACTGAGTCAGGTCTTATATCATTAAAAATACAATCAATCTGATTAGCCAGAAAATCAATACCAGAGTCAGATACACCGTATACGCCTGTTGTATTTTGGGCTGTAAGTGAGGTGATTGCTGTCATTGCATACATTCCGTGGGCTGAAATGGTTTTCATATCAGCCTGAATACCAGCACCACCACTACAATCAGAGCCGGCTATAGATAATACATTTTTAATACGGGTAAACTGGTCGATTTCCTTACGAAGAAGGGTAGCATTTTCCTTTACATCACCCTTAAAAAGTCCAGATACTACAGCAACACCACAAATGCCTAAGCCCTGTAGCTTTGAAACATTAGAAAGATTAATGCCGCCAATAGCAACCACAGGAATACCTGCATTTTTAGCAATTTCCATAATAGTATCATGGGATATTTCATAGGTGTCAGTCTTTGTAGATGTAGCAAAGGCAGCACCAGTTCCAATATAGTCAGCACCATAAGCTTTTGCAGTAACAGCCTGTTCTAAGGTTTTGGCAGTTGCACCAATGATTTTATGTGGGCCAAGAATACCTCTTGCCTCATATATAGGCATATCGGATAAGCCTAGATGAACACCGTCTGCATCAATTTTTTTTGCAAGCATTACATCATCATCAATAATAAGAGGCACCTTGTACTTTTTAGTTATTGCTAAAACCTTTTTAGCACAAGCCTCCTTTTCATCAGGGGCTAAATTTTTACTCCTAAACTGAAGAATGGTAGTACCTCCAACTATGGCAGCTTCTACCATTTTTTCAATGGTAGAAGGTGTAGTAAGTAAGTCATCGGTAATACCATACAATTTAAAGGTTTCTTTATTAATCATATTATTCGTCATATTATTTTAATTTACTTTCTATATTAAGCTCTATTTCATCCTGTGACATATTGTCCATATCATATAAAAGTACATCATTTCTCTTTCTAATATCAGAAATAAGAGGAGAAACGACATTTTTCATAAGTACAAACACAGTAGCATCGCTGTCAAGAATTTCATTTATTTTCTCTACAAAGGCAGGGGAAGCATCTTCGCCACGGCCTAATTCATCAAGTATAATACAATCATACTCATCTGTTGGCTTGTTTAGTACATCTGTTAAGCACAAAACCCCAAAGGTATCATAAACCTCTGTTAGATTTATACGATGTCTGCTTCTAAGAACAGTCTGTACAGGAATGTTATTATGATAGCCTTCAACATCATCAATGCTATGGATATAATAACCTTTAAATTCATTTTCAAACTGTATGCTGTGCATTCTATATCCAACTGCACGAAGACCTAGTTTTTCAATGAGAGAATCCATAAGATATGACTTTCCTGTATTTGACTGACCTATAATAACAAATTTGTTAGGTTTCATTATAATTGCCTCCAATATCTTCGTTTGTCTACCAGGAAATTATACGAATTTTAATACTTTATGTCAAATGAAATCTGACTATATTAACAAGGGAAAAAAAGTAAAAAATTTTGTCTTGATATTTTGTCCAATAAATCTTATCATTAATATAGTTGTTAGACATTTATAAGATGTGTTAAAAAATATTTTTCTATATTCAGAAGGATAACATATGTAAGGAGAAAGTTATGATTACTCTAAACGGAAAAGAAAAGGACTACAGGGAGATTACCATTACGGAACTGCTAGAAAAGGAAGGATTAGCAGGCGTCAGAGTGGCAGTTGAACTAAATGGCCAGATAATAAGAAAAAATAATTTTGAAAATGTTATAGTAAAGGATATGGACAAGGTAGAGGTTGTAAGCTTTGTAGGCGGGGGTTGATTTAGAATATCAAATAATAAAATAGAAATTTTACTTATACAATATTAAAAAATATAGAAATAGAAATGGAAGATATAAAAATGGATAGAAATGACAAATTAATAATAGGAAAATATGAGTTTGAGTCAAGATTTATTTTAGGCTCAGGAAAGTATTCCTTAGATCTTATTAAGGCAGCAGTTGAAAATGCAGGTGCCCAGATTATTACATTGGCACTTAGAAGAGCAGTTTCAGGAGTAGATAGTATTCTTGATTATATACCAAAGGGTGTAAGGCTTTTACCAAATACCTCCGGTGCAAGAAATGCGGATGAGGCTATTAGAATTGCCAGATTGTCAAGAGAGGTCTGCGAAAGTGATATGGTAAAAATTGAAATTATGAGAGATTCAAAATATCTGCTTCCAGACAATGCAGAAACCATTAAGGCTACAGAGGTGTTAGCAAAGGAAGGCTTTGTAGTTATGCCCTATATGTACCCTGACTTAAATGTGGCAAGGGATTTATACAACGCCGGAGCTGCTACAATTATGCCGCTTGCAGCACCAATCGGCTCAAATAAGGGTATTTGTACAAAGGAATTTATCCAGATATTAATTGATGAAATAGATTTACCAATTATAGTTGATGCTGGTATCGGTAAGCCTTCTCAGGCGTGTGAGGCTATGGAAATGGGGGCAAGTGCAGTTATGGCAAATACTGCTATTGCAACAGCCGGCAATGTAGTAGCAATGGCTGAGGCATTTAAAAAGGCTATTGAGGCTGGCAGATGTGCTTATATGACAGGAATGGGCAGGGTTTTAGAGAAAGGGTCAGACCCTTCTTCTCCACTTACTGGATTTTTGCAGGATAAATAAGAAATAGAAAGTTAAAGGAAAACAAAATGAGCGAACATACAAACGAACATATAAACGAAAGTATTTTAAGTGATGAAATAAAGGAGCATCTTAAGGAAAACCGAGTAAATCATATGGAATATTTTGACGATATGGAAAAAATTCCACATGACATTATGGACAAGGTTATTAATGCCATGAACAATTATGATTATGACAAGTATACAGATGAAGATGTTATTAGAGCTATAAATAAAGATGTATTATTACCAGAGGATTTTGCAGCCTTATTATCACCAGCAGCAATGAACCACCTTGAAGAAATAGCAAGGGCAGCCCAGAAGGAAACCAGAAAGCATTTTGGTAACAGTATATATATGTTTACACCTTTATACATTGCTAATTATTGTGAAAATTATTGTATTTACTGTGGCTTTAACTGCCACAACAAAATAAAAAGAGCAAAGCTTGATGAGGCTGGTATTGAAAAGGAAATGCAGGCTATAGCAAAAACTGGCTTAAAGGAAATACTTATACTTACGGGCGAAAGTAAGAAAATGTCAGCTGTTGAATATATTGGTATGGCTTGTAAAATTGCAAGAAAGTATTTTAATGTAGTTGGACTTGAGGTTTATCCAATGAATAGTGATGAGTATGCTTATCTTCACAAGTGTGGTGCAGATTATGTTACTGTATTTCAGGAAACCTACAACTCTGACAAATACGAAACACTTCATCTGGCAGGACATAAGCGTATATTCCCATATAGAGTTAATGCACAGGAAAGAGCTATTATGGGTGGTATGAGAGGTGTTGGTTTTGCAGCACTTTTAGGCTTGGATGATTTTAGAAAGGATGCCTTTGCAACAGGTATGCACGCTTATCTTTTACAAAAAAAATACCCACACGCAGAGATTGCTTTTTCCTGTCCAAGACTTAGACCTATTATTAATAATGATAAAATTAATCCTATGGATGTTCATGAGGCACAGCTATTGCAGGTTATTTGTGCATATAGATTATTTATGCCATATGCAAGTATTACTATATCTACCAGAGAATGTGAGAGGGTAAGAAATAATCTTATATCAATAGCTGCAACAAAGATTTCAGCAGGTGTTTCCGTTGGTATAGGTGAGCATGCTGAAAATGAGGACACAAAGGGTGACGGTCAGTTTGAAATAGACGACTCAAGAAGTGTAAAGCAGGTTTATGCTGCAATTAAGGAAAGAGGCCTACAGCCTGTAATGAGTGATTATATTTATGTATAATAATTTATTGCTTCAATATGAAAATCATAAGAATATTAATATATTAGCCTTTACAGACAGAAAAAACTGTACCGGAGATTTTCTGGCACAAATAGAAAAGACAGCTAAAAATAAACCTAATGCAATAGTCCTTAGAGAAAAGGATTTAGAGGAAAAGGAATATTTTAAGCTGGCACAGGCGATTATACCAATATGTAAGGCTTATAATGTGCCACTTATTATTCACAGCTTTTATCAGGCAGCATTAGAGCTAGGCATTGACAAAATACATATGCCTCTGTCTAAGCTTAAGGAAATAAGCCAGACAGATATTAAAAAATTTTCTGTAATAGGTGCGTCTGCACACAGCTTAGAGGATATGATAGATGCAAAGGAGCATAATGCAACTTATGTTACAGCAGGTCATATTTTTGAAACTAACTGTAAATCAGGCTTAAAGGGCAGAGGTTTGGATTTTCTTAAAAATATTGTAGAAAATAGCAATATTCCGGTTTATGGCATAGGTGGAATACATCTTGATAATGTAGAAAAGGTTTTACAGACAGGCTGCTTTGGTGTATGCGTTATGAGTGAAACAAATCTTTTATAACAGCATAGGTTTATAAAGAAAATTTGTTATAAAAATCATAGAAAGAAATTTATTGACAGAAATTTCAAATTATGTATATAATGTGAAAAAGTTAAAAACAATGTTTTTCTCTTAGAAGAAAGGAACACAAAGATGAATATATGGCATGATATTAATCCGGATAGAATTAACCCTACTGAATTTATGGCGGTTGTAGAAATTTCAAAGGGCAGCAAGAAGAAATATGAGTTAGATAAGGAAACCGGACTTATTGTTTTAGACCGTATTTTATATACATCTACACATTATCCAGCTAACTATGGTTTTATTCCTAGAACTTATGGTGATGATAAGGACCCTTTAGATGTATTGGTATTATGTAGTGAGCCATTAGAGCCACTTACGCTTGTAAAATGTTATCCTATAGGCGTTATGAAAATGCTTGACAATGGAATGGGTGACGAAAAGATTATTGCAATTCCATTCAATGACCCAACCTACAACAGCTACACAGATATAGCAGAGCTTCCAAATCATATTTTTGAAGAAATCAAGCATTTCTTTAATGTATATAAGGATTTAGAGGGAAAAGAAACACAGGTTGATGAGTTTGGCGGACCAGATGAGGCAATCAGAATAATTAAAAACTGTATAGGAAACTATAATATGAAGTTTGGTGCCAGATCACCTTACTAATATTATATTTAATAAAAGAAAGCAGTTTAGAAACGAAAGCTATAGTCATAATTTTGACTATGGCTTTTTAGTGTTTAAGGAGTTTATTTTTTGTAAATCATTAATTGCTTTTTCCAATTTAAGACAAATTACCTTGCATTGAAATCGGTACTGCTTGTATTTATTTATAAAGTAGTATAGAATGTGTATGTATTTTGTAGTACAGTTAGAGTGAAATTATGGAAGTTGCGGCTAATAAGTGGTAAATGGAAGACTGATAATGGAGGAAATAAAATGTCTTTAGAAGTAAAAAATCTTGTAAAAAAGTATGGTAATAAGGTTGTTGTTAATAACCTTAGTTTCAAAATGGAAGAACCGGGAGTGTATGCACTTCTTGGAACTAATGGTGCAGGAAAAACTACAACCATAAGGATTATATTAGGAATGCTTTCCTATGATGAGGGCGAGGTTTTATGGAATAGTGCGCCTATGGATCCCTTAAATGTAAATCTTGGATATTTAGCAGAAGAAAGAGGTCTTTATCCAAAATATTCTTTAATGGACCAGCTTTTGTACTTTGCAAGTCTTAAGAAAATCCCAAAGGATGTTGCTAAGGAAAGAATAGCATATTGGGCAAAAAGGTTAGAGGTAGAGGAATACTTATATCCTGAAAAGACTACTGTAAAGCAAAAAAAGCAAAAGGAAAAAACAGCAGACCAGCTATCTAAGGGTAATCAGCAAAAGATACAGATGATGTGTGCCTTAATTTCAGACCCGGAGTTTGTTGTACTTGATGAGCCACTTAGTGGACTTGACCCAGTTAATTCAGATTTATTCAAATCTATTATCCGAGAGCTTATTGAAAAGAAAAAATATATTATAATGTCTAGTCATCAAATGGCTACTATTGAAGAATTCTGTAAAGATATTACTATATTAAATCGTGGTAATGTTGTTTTACAGGGCGACTTAAATGAGATTAAGAAAAGCTACGGCAGAGTAAATATGATAATCAAATGTGAAGAGGATATTGATGATTATATTGAAAAAATGAATATGAAGGTAGTAAATAAAACACCTGACGGTTATCAGATAAAGGTTTCTGGTGAGTCAGAGGCAAAAAATTTCCTGCAAAAGCTGGTTGAAGATAATATTACTATTATAAAATATGAGCTTCGTGAGCCATCATTACATGAAATATTTGTTGAAAAGGTAGGAGAAACACATGAAGAACAGTAAAAGCAGCAAATTTACAGGCTGTGGTAATGTGTTTAAATTTACTTACATACAGTCTATGAAATCTAAGGCTACACTTATTACTATGGCAATATTTTGTATTATTGCACTGGTATCTTTCCCTGTAATGTCACTGTTTGACGCTGTAACAAAGGTTGAAGAGTCAAAAATAGAAAATATTTATGTTTTACAGGAAGATATAGATGTAGCACAAAGTCTTACAAAGGTTATAAACCATAGTGCAGGCTATGAAAATGTAAAAGTAAATCTGGTAGAGGGTAAAAGCCTTGAGGAGGCAAAAAAGGAATTTATTGCTGACGGAAAAGACAGAAATGTAATTATAAATATTACTGTAGAGAAGGATAAAAATGCAGATAATTACGGAATAACCTACAGCATCTACTACAATGAGAATTTTGATGAGGACGAAAGTGATAGTCTTACAGAGCTTATTGAAGGTGACAGCACACAGATACAGTATATGGAGGCAGGCATAGCTGAGGATGACGCAAAGCTGTTTTCACAGCATATTCAATGTAATTCCTACGCATTAGATGAGCAGGGAAATGTTGTCAGCGACGGTATTTCCGAGGCACAATATACTGTTAATTATACATTACTTATGATTATGATTTTAAGTATATCCTTTGCAGGCTCAAAGGTTGCTGAACAAATTGTTACTGAAAAGTCCTCAAAGGTAATCGAATATATTCTGACCTCAGTTAAGCCAATGGCTATTATTACAGGAAAGGTATTTGCTTCTCTGGCAGTAGTGCTTACTATGTTAGGCTCAGTTGTAGTATCCTTTATTGCCTCAGGCTTTATAAATGGAGCAATTAATGCCACAAGTGGAAACGGCTTTGTATTACCGGAGATTTTAACTAATTTCTTTGATCCAAAGATTATGGTAGGTGCAAACGCCTTATGTATTACTATTTCATTGCTGATATTTATTGAAGGCTTTATATTCTATGGCTTTTTGGCTGGCGTTTGTGGAGCAATGGTATCAAAGGTGGAAGAACTTTCAGAAGGTATAAAGATGTTTACCTTTGCAATGATTATTGGTGCCTACTTAGCACTAGCACTTCTAATTGCATCTAGTGCTGCTGGAGAAGGCTGGGGAAATCTTAATTACATAGTTTATCTGTTACCATTATCAGCACCATTTATTGTGCCGGCATATATGCTGTTTGGTATAATTCCGCCCGCTGTAGGATTATTGGTAATAGCTATCAATTTAGTATGTATAGTAGTGTTAATTATACTTGTATCAAAAATATATGAACAATTAATTTACCATAATGGCAGTCCTTTGAAGGTTAAAGATTTATTTAAACTTGCGAAAGGAGGAAATAAGTAATGAAGGAAAATAAAAAAGGTATGTTTACAGGAATAAAGGAAATATTTTCTTTTACAGCTACACAGACTATAAAGGGAAAAGGCTTTATTTCCTCAACTGTAATTATAGCTATAGTAATTGCAATTATTTTCGGGGGAATATGTGTATTACAGGCAATAAATTTTGATGATAGTGATGACGATATATATGGAGGTAATGTAGACTATAATACAGAGGATATATTTGAAACTATAAAAGAGGTATATTTGTTAAATGAAACAGATTACAAGACAGATAGTGTAAAAAGGCTTTTTGTTGAAGCTGAAAATATACTTAAACAAAAGCAAAAAACAGAAATCCAGGTTGTTTCTTCTTTAAGTAAGGCTGTAACTAATAAAACAGATATAGTGATTTTAAAGGTTGAACAAAGCAGTGGAGTGGCTGGTGGATTAAGTGTAAATATTCTTACTACCTTTAATTCAACAGTTGAGGAGGAGGAGTTAGACCAGTTTGTAACCTTTGTTTCTAAATCTGCACAATATGCAGTATTTAGTGTGGGAAAATTAGACGAAAAGGCAATAGGCTTTGTAAGTCTGCCTGCAAATGTTAAAAATATAGGAACTGAAACAGAGGTACAGTCATTAGGTATGATGATGGCAAGACTTCTTGTGCCAATGATATTTTGCTTAGCACTTTATATGATAATTCTTATCCATGGACAATCAATATCAAAGGCTATTATAGCAGACAAATCCTCAAAGCTTATTGAAATGCTTCTTACAAGCGTTAAGCCATATGCCATTATAGCCGGTAAGGTATTAGGCGTAGCAACAGTTGCTATAGGTCAGATGCTTGTATGGCTTGGCTCAGGTGTAATGGGATATTTAATAGGTAATGAAATTGCAAAGACAATGAATTCACAATATATAAACTATGTTGGAGAAGTAATAAAAATTATGCAAAGTGATACACAGGGCGTAGCTTTTTCAGCAGGTGCAGTAATAATTGCTATACTTGTGGTAATTATAGGCTTCTTTATGTATTGTGTTTTAGCAGCCTTTTCAGGTGCTTTTGTAAGCAGAATAGAGGACTTATCAGCATCTAATACGATTTTCCAGTTACCAGTAGTTATATCCTTCTTGGCTGCATATCTTGTTGGAATTGCACAGGGTATGGGAAGTGGTGTGAACAGAGCAGTCCAAATGGCAATATATTATATACCTTTAACCTCGCCTTTTAGTACACCATCAGGTATAATTTTAGGTGATATAACCATAGCTGAAGGAATAATTTCCTTGTTATTTTTAATTATTTTCTCTGTAATAATGATTTTAGCAACAGGAAAGGTATACAAAGGAAAGATTTTCAACAGACATTAATTAACAAGCATTAATTAACAGATATTAATTAACAGATATTAAAGAGGAAATATATGGAAAAGATAAAAAAGATACTAAAAAAAGTATTTGCTGAGAAGATTTATTTGGCTAACAGAGTATATTATTGTATTTTATTTACAATACCTATTATTGGGGTAGTGCTTAAGAATGTTTTGCTGCAGGCGTATTTACTTGGTAAGAATTTATACACACCAGCTTTTGATCTGGCAATAAAAGAAACCTGGAAATATTGGCTGATTTATATTGCTTTGATACTTATACCACTTAGTGTAGCTTTTCTGTTTAAAAGAGAAAGAAACAGAGTAATATATGTATACTGCTGGAACTTTTTCTTTACATTATTAATATGCTTAGATTTAATTTATACCCGTTCATTTTTTACAATGCCATCGGCAGCAGATGTGTATATATTTAAAAACTTTAGTGGCTTTGACGGAGGAGAGGTAACCTCTCTTATATGTGCCTATGATGTAATTATGTTTTTAGATATTATATTACTTACATTGTTTATTATTAAATTCAGACGAAGAGTTGTAGAAAATGAAAAGGTTAGAAAGACTATTTTAAGACGAAGTGGTCTGGTATTTTTATTAGCAGGTGTTGCTATATTATTAGCGATACCACTATCACAGAAATTTGGTGTATTTAATGATGCAAAAGAGAATATGTTTAATACTAAGGATGCAGCAGCACAGGCAAAATATTTTTCTTCCTTAGGCTTTCATATAAAGGATATACAGGAGCTTATAGATGAAAATATTAATGATGATATAACCGATGATGATGAACAGTTAATAGAAACATATTATCAATGGAAAAATGAAAATCTACCTGACAATGAATATGCAGGCATATTTGAAGGGAAAAATGTATTGTTTTTACAAATTGAATCCTTAGAGTCTTTTATTATAAATCAAAAGGTAAACGGACAGGAAATATGCCCAAATATTAACAAGCTCATAAACAATGGCTTTTATTTTAAAAATATATTTGAACAGGTACAGGGTGGAAACAGCTCTGATGCTGACCTGATGTATACTACTTCACGACTTCCGGCAACTAAGGGTGGTACTTTCTTTAGATTTGCAAGCACCTGTGAGCTTAATTCTTTACCTAGAATGCTTATAAACAGAGGCTATGATTTTACTTATCATCAGGCTGTAAGAGGTACCTTCTGGAATTATAAAGAGGGCTGGAGTAATATGATTGGTGCAGATGGCTTTGTAGGTTCTGAAAGCTATGATATGAGTGGTGATAAAATTGGCTTTACACTCAATGATAAGGACTTTATTGAACAGGTGCTGCCATATTTAAAGGATTTAAACAAGCCTTATTATGCTCATGTTGTTTTAAATTCAAGCCATATGCCTTTTAAGCTGTCTGATGATTTAAAGGAGCTTAAGCTAAGCGAAGAATTAGATAATTCATATTTAGGCGGATATTTCCAATGTGTTAAGTATGTGGATACTCAAATTGGAAATATGTTAGAGGAGTTAGAAAAAGCAGGCGTATTGGAAAATACAGTTATAGTTGTAATTGGCGACCATACTGGTATTCACAAATATTATGAATATTCTCTTGAGGAATGGTATGAGGATTATCCTTTTGCAAATGTAAATGGTTATTATACAGTTCCGTTAATTATTAGCTGTAGTGATTTTAAAGACAGCGTTGCAGACGAGGATATTGTTGCAGGTCAGATTGATGTTATGCCTACCTTATCATATTTAATGGGTATAAAGGACGATGAATATATGATGGACGCAATGGGCAGAAATTTACTTAAAACAAATAGAAGCTATGCGATTTATCGAGATGGGACAATATATGGGGAACTTACAGATGAGGAAAAGGACCTTGTTTCAAAATCCTACGACATATCTGAAACCCTGTTTAATAATGGAAAATAAATCTAATTAGTGGACTAACAATACAAAAACCTATTGAAATATTGTTGTGGTTGGTATATCATAAAATCAGAAGGATTTCGTAGTTGTATGTTTTATTTTGCTTATAGAAGAGCTGAATTAAAGCACCTTTAGTATGACTACAGTTAAACATGGAAGTTGATTTGACAGCAAAGGAGTGATTTATATGTCAACATTTTTTGGAATTAACAGTAGTGCTGTGAGTACATTATTTTCGTCTGCATCATCTGCTAAGTCAGGTACAACAGACATATTGTCAGACTATTACAGTATTAGAAATGGTAGTTATAAAAAATTACTTAACGCATATTATTCAATAGATGACAATAAAAAAACAAAGGTAACAGCCAGCACCTCAACCTCAAGTGATACTACAAAAACATTATCAGCTATAAAAAGCAGCACAGATGCTCTTAAAGAGTCTGCTGATGCTTTATTAAAAACAGGCAGCAAATCTTTATTTAAAACTGATGCCAGTGGAAAGTATGATGTAGATAGTATATACAAGGCAGTAGATTCCTTTGTAAAGAATTACAATGAAGTTATTGACTCAACAGAGGAGTCAAATACTAAAAATATTGCAAACACATCACTTAGTATGATGACTTCTACAAAAATTAATGCCAACAGCTTATCAAAGCTTGGTATTACTATTGATAAGGACGGAAAGCTATCCTTAGATGAAAAAACCTTTAAGGAAGCAGATATGGGCAGAGCAAAATCATTATTTAATGGAAATGGTTCCTTTGGCTATTTAACATCTGCCAGAGCATCTATGATTAATTATTATGCTTCAAGTGAGGCAACTAAATCTAACACCTATACAGGTAGTGGGACATATACATATAATTATTCTGCAGGTGATATGATAAATAAATTATATTAAAAATATCTGAACTGTATTGACAAAGTAGAAGTGTGTTATTATACTGTGGAATGTCAATTAATTTAGAGAACTAGAAGGAGACTTTTTAAAATGTTTGAAAAGATTAAAGAAATCGTGGCAGAACAGTTAAGCTGCAATGAAGATGAAATAACAATGGATACAAATTTCAAGGATGATTTAGGAGCTGATTCATTAGATTTATTTGAATTAGTTATGGCTTTGGAAGAGGAGTATGATGTAGAAATCCCTTCAGAAGATTTAACAAATATCAACACAGTTGAAGATGTTATAAATTATTTAAAAGATAAAGGTATCGAATAGATATTGCTTGTGAAATAATTTAAAATATAAAAAGGAAGCGGTTCATTGGTTTTCTTAATTGGATATTATATCTGATTAAAGAAATGGGCTTGTTTCCTTTTTTATTGTTATAAGTTGTAATAAAAAATATGTTATAAGTTGTAATAAAAATATTGACATAATTATATAGATATATTACAATCCACATATAAGACACATTTGAAATATGTGTTGTGATTATGGGCAAGCCATCGGTGACGATGTGCACGCAAAGCTAGGAGTCTTGGATATTAAATTATAAGGATAAATCAAGATAGTTCGGTTGCAGATGAAGCTTTTCATATGCAGCTTTTTTTATTGCAAAAGGAGGTGGAGCAAAAGCTGTGAAAAAGTTAATTGTTTTGGCAATGTTTTTTACTATTTTTCCTATTAATTGTATTCTAGAAACAGGATATACAATTCAAGGAACGGATATTACATATTTCATAGGAGATATTATAGGTCTTGTGCTTTATAGTATTTACTTTAAAAGGTACACCAGTAAACAAAGGAAAAGGTTTATAGCAATAGTATTATTCAGCTGTATAAATTATGGCGCCATAATAGTACAAAAAATCCTTGATATGGACATAAATCAATGGAAAAGTAATACCCTGTCTGATATGGGACCATACATAATTATTGCAGTAGTATTTTTTGGTGCTTATTTATGTAAAATTGTTGTAAGTACAATTCTTGGAATAAGCATTTTAAAAAATAAAAATTTTCATTTATATTAAAAAGGAGAAAATGGGTTATGAAAATCAAAAAAAGGACAAGTGCTTTTTGCGTGGCTATAATACTGTTTATAGGTGTCATATCTATACAGGCATTTGCTGAAACAAAGGTACAGGATGGAGTAGAGGTTAATTTTAATTCGGAGAAAGAGGAATATGAGGAAAATGAGCATATTCTAACTAAGGTGACTATAAAAAATACAAATTCAGATAAGGTAAGTAACATTTCTATTGAAGGTATTATCCCAGAAAACTATAAAATTGCAGCTAATTCTAATATTGAAAAGAATATTGCTGTGTTATATCCAGGTGAAGCTGTAAGCCTTCAGTTTGAATATGAGCCGGAAAGCTTACAGGTAATAAATCAGCCTATCAGAGAAAGCATAGATAGTACAGAAACGCTGGATAATATAGAAAAAACAGACAACATAGAAAAAGCTGAGAGTATAGATAAAGAGTATAATACAGAGGTAAAAAATGAGGGAAATATAATAAAGGTAGATAATAAGGAAAGCAACGATGAAAAAGAAACTATAGCAGGTGAAAAAACTATTGTAAAAGAAAGCAAGACTAACAAAGATAATATAGGCTACAAAATCGTGCTTAGCTTATTTATTATTGTTGGTGGAGTTGTTATTGTATATATAATAGTCAGAAAGAAAGCAGGAAAGAAAATTATTCCTTTTATGGTGCTTATTCCATTTATTGCTTTTGGAAATGCAGAATTAAATTATGCAAAAGAAGCCAATACGACTTGTATTTCTACAGCTACAACAGTAAAGGTAAATAATTTAAAGGTTACACTTAAGATTAATGTAAAATATCAGGTTGAAGCAGATAAGAAAGAGAGTACAGAGTTGAAAAAGCCAAATAATCCAACAGAAACAGACAATTATTTCTGGAGTAATTCAAAGGTTATAAGTGTTATTGATGCAAGTAAGTCTAAGGAGCTTTATAGTGAAAAGCAGGTAATCAGCTTATTAAAGGCTAGAGGCTTTGACAATTATCCTATTACATATGACAGCTATTCAACCAGTGGAGAATATGTAGATAGCTTAGAGATAACAGAAAAATCAAATCAAAAGCACCCTATGTATGAAACTATTTATATATCTGAAAATGGAGTGGTATGGAATATTTATGTAATTAACGGAAGTGTGTTTGCAAATCCAGCATCCGTTAATGCTGAAGCAGAGATAGAGGCACAGGTTTTATATTCTGAGGCAGAAACACTTACAAGTTATGCTGTTGAGGGTAATAAATTCTATGTAACAATACCCTATGAGAGCTTTATTATTTTAAAGCAGGTGGAAAAAATTGACGCTGCAAGGTTGGACAAAATAGAATATGAGGAGATAATAGGTAATGAAAAATAATATAAATTATAGTGTAAGGAAAGTGGTTTCAGCATTACTTGCTGTTGTTGTATTAATATCTGCAATACAAATAAATAGGGGTACTGCATATGCAGATAATAATCAGGATAAGGTAGTAGTGGTTTCATTGGGGGATTCTTATTCATCAGGAGAGGGAATAGAACCCTTCTATGGACAGGATAAAAGCCTGAAAAATAAGGTAAAGGACTTAAACTGGCTGGCACATAGGTCTGCTAAAAGCTGGCCGGGACTATTAGAAATTCCCGGAATTAGTGGAACTATGAAGGACTATTGGTCAGAAAGCACAGACTCTACTGCTTGTAAATGGTATTTTGCTGCATCATCTGGTGCTAAAACAAAGCATATCACAACAGAGGAGCAAAAGAAGGAGTATGATAAGAAAAGGGCATTTTCTTCTGCAGTAAAGGGAACTACATATTTACCAAAGCAGTTAGATATATTTAATCAGATAGAGGGGTCGGTTGATTATGTTACCTTGACAATAGGTGGCAATGATGTGGATTTTTCAGGAATAATAACTGACTGTGTAACAGGAAGTACATATTTGAAAAAGGTTCCATATGTTGGCTCTAAATTGGAAAAGAAGTTAAATACACTTTGGGAGAATTTTGATGAAGTAGAGGCAAATTTAAAAAATACCTATACTGCGATTTCTAATGAAGCTGGTATTCAGGCTAAAATTATTGTGGCAGGTTATCCAAAATTATTAAACAGTGATGGAAAGGGAGCATTAATCTCCAAAGAAGAGGCAACAATAGTAAATGAAAATGTAAGCCGTTTTAATGATAAAATCGAAAGTATTATTGAAGAACTAAAAGATACAGGTATAAATATTTATTTTGTCGATGTTGAGGCGGAGTTTGACAAGGACGGTGGACATCAGGCATATTCAAAGAATGCCTGGATTAATAAGGTAATATTAGGGTCTAGGTCGGAGGATTTAAAAACCTTTGGTGTTGCCAGTGCTTATTCTATTCACCCAAATGCAAAGGGTGCAGAGGCATATGCAAGGTGTGTTAATGCCAAAATTGCAGAATTGGAAAAGTATGGACAGTTGGAAGGAAAGGTTTGCAAAGCCTCTGATAGAATTACACCTATAAAGGGTGCGTTAGTTCAGATATGTAAGAATGGAATAGTATATGATAGTACAACCTCAGATGAATATGGAAATTATTCTATTTCAGTTCCAGCAGGTGAGTATCAGGTAGATATATATGCAACAAACTATATTTCATTTACATCCTACGCCGAGGTAACACAAAAAAATACTACATATATGGAAACCTTCTTAATGGTAGCAGGGGACAGATTTTCTAAGGGTATTGCAAAGGGAACTATAAGTAACGCATTAACAGGAATAGGAGAAGCAGAGGTTAAATTATCTGTCCGTAGAGGATGGAATAATTTAAATAAAACTGATGTGCTGGAAACTGTTTATACTGATGCTAATGGTAATTATTCTGTTCATCTGCCATATGGTAATTATACCTTGACTGCAGAAAAGTCAGGATATGTAACAACACCAGTAAATATTATTGTGCAAAAGGGTACAACAGCTTCTCAAAATGGAACTATTTCCCCTGCGTTGTCTGGAAGTGATTTTAGAATTGTTCTTACCTGGGGAGCAAATCCAAGAGATTTAGATTCTCATATGAAGGGAAGGTGGTTAAATGGAAATGACTTCCATGTATACTTTGCTGCTAAGGGAAGCAGCGGCTATAATGGAGAAGGATGTGTTTTAGATGTTGATGATACTACAAGCTATGGACCGGAAACTATTACATTAAATGCTCCTGCCAATGAAAAATATTATTATTATATTCATAAGTATTCAGGAAGTGGAACATTATCAAGCTCAGAAGCACAAATCAAGGTATATCAGGCTGGAAAGCTGGTTGCCATATTCAATGTGCCTTCTAATATGGGCTCAGGCAATTATTGGAATGTATTTGTTATAGAAAATGGGCAGATTATTCCCAAAAATACAATTACAACCAGTCCGGACACAGCTTATTAAAAGTAAGAGAAAATAGGCTTTAAATTAATTTCCAGCAACAATAATTACAGTAAAACCGTTAAGAATATGACCTTAAATTACATAAGGCACATTCTAGGCGGTTTTATTTAGTATTATGGGTTTGTTTTAAGAAAAATAAGCTTTGAAGGCTGGTTTAACCACTACTTTTAAACATTATTTAGATTTTTATATCATAAGCTAAAAAAATATGTTATACTTTAAAGATATGATGACAATGGTTAGCTGGAGGTTAATCCGGCTATGTAATATTATAAGGTGAGGTATGCCCTCATCAAATTTTGAAAAAAGGAGATATTATGAGAGATTATTTTACACAAATGGAAGCTGCAAAGAAGGGAATTATTACACCAGAAATGGAAATTGTTGCAGCAAAGGAAAATATGGAGGCTGAAAAATTAAGAGAGCTTGTAGCTGCAGGTTCAGTAGTTATTCCGGCTAATATTAATCATAAGTCGCTTTCGCCAGAGGGAATAGGTAGTGGACTTAAAACGAAGATAAATGTTAATTTAGGTATATCCGGTGATTGCAAAAACTATGATGTGGAAATGCAAAAGGTAGATATGGCTATTAAGTTTGGTGCTGAAGCTATTATGGACCTTAGCAATTATGGAAAGACAAATACCTTTAGACAACAGCTTATTGAAAAATCACCGGCTATGATTGGTACAGTGCCAATGTATGATGCTATTGGATATTTAGAAAAGGATTTGCTTGAAATTACAGCAAAGGATTTCCTAAAGGTTATAGAGGCTCACGCTAAAGAGGGCGTTGATTTTATGACTATTCACGCAGGAATTAACAAAAGAGCAGTAGAGGGCTTTAAGAGAGATGGAAGAACAATGAACATTGTTTCAAGAGGCGGTTCATTACTTTTTGCCTGGATGGAAATGACAGGAAATGAAAATCCGTTCTTTGAATATTATGATGAGGTCCTTGAAATTCTTAGAAAATATGATGTAACGGTTAGTCTTGGTGATGCTTTAAGACCGGGCTGTATAGATGACAGCACAGATGCAGGACAGGTGGGAGAGCTTATTGAGTTAGGCTACCTTACAAAGAGAGCCTGGGAGAAGGATGTCCAGGTAATGATTGAAGGACCGGGACATATGGCATTAAATGAAATAGCAGCAAATATGGCAATCGAAAAGAGGATTTGTCACAATGCACCATTTTATGTTTTAGGACCTTTAGTTACAGATATTGCACCTGGCTATGACCATATTACATCAGCCATAGGTGGTGCTATAGCCGCAGCCAACGGAGCTGACTTCTTATGCTATGTAACACCGGCAGAGCATTTAAGACTTCCGGATTTAAATGATGTAAAGGAAGGAATTATTGCAAGTAAAATAGCAGCCCATGCTGCTGATATTGCAAAGGGCATACCAAATGCAAGAGCTATCGATAATAAAATGGCTAAGGCCCGTCACAAATTGGATTGGGAAGAAATGTTCAAATATGCTATAGACCCAGAAAAAGCCAGAGCTTATTATGAAAGTACACCAATAGCAGAAAGACATACCTGTTCAATGTGTGGAAAGATGTGTGCTGTTAGAACTACAAACCTTATTTTGGAAGGCAAAAAGGTTGAATTTTGTAGTGAAAAATAAAAAATAGTCGAAAATTATAGAAATATAGGCACAATTAAGTAAAAAATATGTAAAGTTAGTTAAAAGTATTTACAAGGTATTACATTAAGGCTTAATATTACATATAGGATATAAAAAAGAAACTAAACTATGAACCGAAGAATAGGGAGGGTTTGTAATGATATACATTGTAGAAGACGATGAAAATATGTGTGAAATCGAAACATATGCTTTAAAGAACACAGGTTACGATGTAGCAACATTTACTAAAAAAGTTGATTTATATAATGCGTTAAGAAGAAAAGCTCCAGAACTTATAATCCTTGATATTATGCTAGGTGAAGAGAGTGGAGGAGATATTCTAATGGAGCTTAAAAAGGATAATACATATATGAATATCCCAATTATTATGGTAACAGCAAAAAATATGGAAATCGAAAAGGTTAAGCTATTAGATGCAGGTGCAGATGATTATATTACAAAGCCCTTTGGAATAATGGAATTTGTTTCACGAGTAAATGCGGTTCTTCGTAGATTTAATGTTTCTGAACATTTTAAGAGTGCGGTTATGTCTTTTGATTGTATAACAATCGACGAAAGTAAAAGAGAAGTCAAGGTAGAGAATAATATATGCGAATTTACATACAAGGAATTTGAACTTCTCAAATATTTGATTCTGAACAAAGGAATTGTATTATCAAGAGAACAGATTATGGAGAATATCTGGGGCTTTGACTACCAGGGTGAATCCAGAACTGTTGATATGCACATAAAGACTATAAGACAAAAGTTAGGTGAAAAAGGGAAATTAATAAAGACAGTAAGAAATGTAGGTTACAAAATCGGATAATTCGAGGTAGATATGGAAAAAATGGATTACATAGGATTGGTGTCCCACGAAGTAAAAACACCTATAGCATCAATCTGTGGATATGCGGATATTATCAGAAGTGGACTTACTAACGAAGAAACAACTATGAGGTACGCCAACAATATTTATCGTGAGTCAACACGAATGTCAAAATTAGTGGATGATATGGTATATATGGAAAAGGCTTATAATGATGAATTGATACCAGAGCTGTACGACAAGGTGGCTGACAGAATAATTATCAACGCTATTGATAGGATAAAGGCAAAATATAGACATTTAGGAGTATTAGACATAGTTTTAACAGGAAATGCCAAGATTATGGTTGATGAAATAATGTTTGAGGAGTTGATGTATAAGCTTCTTGAAAATTGTGTACTTCATGGCAATAATGAGTTTAAAATGAACCCATCATTACCATATGTAAGTATTAGCATCAAAATAATTAAGGAAAATGAAAGGGTGATTATACAGGTAACAGATTCTGGAAAGGGTATGTCCAAACAGGTAATAGATAAGGCATTTGAGATTTTTTACAGAGAGGATAAAGCCAAGTCTAGATATATGGGCTGTAATGGTTTGGGATTAGCTGTTGTAAGAAAAATTATTACGGTACATGGTGGAGATTGTTATATCGAAAGTGTAGAAGGAGAATATACAACAGTTACTATTACAATCTAAATATGAGGTAAATATGGAACTATACGAAATTAAAGACCAGATAGAGAAGGTA
Organism: uncultured Eubacteriales bacterium; assembly: GCA_900539455.1. Classification (GTDB taxonomy): domain Bacteria; phylum Bacillota; class Clostridia; order Lachnospirales; family Lachnospiraceae; genus SVEL01. Next base: position 337,412 of record UQCD01000001.1, on the reverse strand, counting down.
ATTCTAGTTGCGGTCAATACAGAGGATGAAAAGGAAACTAATGCGTCCTTAGACGAGTTAGAGGAGCTTATAGAAACTGCAGGAGCGATTCCTGTGGGAAGAATGATACAAAACAGGGAAAGTGTAAATAGTGGCACATATATTGGAAAAGGGAAAATAGAGGAATTAAAAGAGTATGTAGCTGCCTTAGAGGCTACAGGTATTGTATGTGATGATGAGCTGTCACCTGCCCAGCTTAAAAATCTTGAGGAACAGCTTGATACAAAGGTAATGGACAGAACTCTTATTATTCTTGATATTTTTGCTAAGAGAGCTTTAACTAAAGAGGGTAAAATTCAGGTAGAGCTTGCCCAGCTTAGGTATCGTTCAGCCAGACTTGTAGGTCTTAGAACCTCTCTGTCAAGACTAGGCGGAGGAATTGGTACAAGAGGTCCTGGTGAAAAAAAACTTGAAATTGACAGACGATTAATATCTGATAGAATAGCAGAGCTTAGAAGAGATATTGAGGATATGGAACGACACAGGGATTTGTCAAGAAGCAGAAGAAGTGACAATTCCATTCCGGTTATTTCTATTGTAGGTTATACAAATGCTGGTAAGTCTACACTTTTAAACAGACTTACAGATGCTAAAATATTAGAAGAGGACAAGCTGTTTGCAACACTTGACCCTACAACCAGAAATTATAAGCTGCCTATGGGACAGGAGGTTTTATTTACTGATACTGTAGGATTTATTAGAAAACTGCCGCATCACCTTATAGATGCTTTCAGGTCTACTCTGGAGGAAGCAAAATATGCAGATATAATTGTTCATGTGGTAGACGCATCAAATCCACAGGCAGAAACTCATATGCAGGTAGTGTATGAAACTCTGGATAAGCTGGGAGTTGGCGAAAAGCCAGTTATTACTATCTTTAACAAGCAGGATAAACTTTTAGAGGAAAACCAGCTTATTTTAAAGGATAAAAGAGCAAAAAATATTATAAAAGCCAGTATAAAGTTCAACAAAGGACTAGATGAGCTTGTAACAGCTATTGAAGAAATTCTACGAGAGAGAAGTATTTATCTTGAAAGAATTTTTGGATATAATGAAGCAGGAAAAATACAATTAATTAGAAAATATGGTCAGCTTATTTCAGAGGAATATGTAGCCGAAGGCATACTTGTAAAGGCTAATGTTCCAAATGAAATATACGGAAGATTATAGCAGTGAGGATTTATTATGAGTAATGCAGACAAATTATTTATATCAATGTGTGAGGATATTCTGGCAAATGGTGTCAGCACAGAAGGTGAAAAGGTAAGACCAAAGTGGGAGGACGGCTCCTATGCTTATACTATCAAAAAGTTTTGTGTAGTAAACAGATATGACTTATCAAAGGAGTTCCCGGCAATTACACTTAGAAAAACACCAATTAAATCATGTGTAGATGAGCTGCTATGGATATGGCAGAAAAAGTCCAATAATGTAAACGAGTTACATTCTCATATATGGGATAGCTGGGCTGATGAAAATGGCTCTATTGGCAAGGCATATGGCTATCAGCTAGGCGTAAAGCACAAGTATAAAGAGGGTATGATGGATCAGGTAGACAGAGTTATTTATGACCTTAAAAACAATCCATACAGCCGAAGAATTATGACTAATATATATGTTCATCAGGATTTATCTGAAATGAACCTGTATCCTTGTGCTTACAGTATGACCTTTAATGTAACGGGTGATAGGCTTAATGCTATATTAAATCAGCGTTCACAGGATATTTTAACAGCAAATAATTGGAATGTATGTCAGTATGCAGTGCTTGTGCATATGTTAGCACAGGTTTGTGGCTTTAAGCCGGGAGAGTTAGTGCATGTAATTGCAGATGCACATATATATGACAGACATATTCCTATTGTAAAGGAGCTTATTACAAGACCTACCTATGACGCACCAACCTTCTGGTTAAATCCAGAAATTAAGAATTTTTATGATTTTACAGTTGATGATGTAAGACTTGATAATTATGTTACTGGACCACAGGTTAAAAATATTCCTGTAGCAGTGTAGAAGATATATGTAAATATAAAAATATGTATGATAAGTAAATGTATGAAGGAGAAGCATATGAACTTAATAGTTGCTGTTGATAAAAATTGGAGCATAGGATATAAAAACAAGTTATTAATAAGTATTCCTGATGATATGAAATTCTTTAGAGAAACAACTACAGGAAATGTAGTGGTAATGGGAAAAAATACCCTGCTTAGCTTTCCAAATGGTAAGCCTCTAAAAAACAGGGAAAATATAGTAATTACCCACGATAAAGCCTTTAAGGCAGAAGGGGCTGTTGTAGTTAATAGTATTGAGGAGGCCTTAGAGGAAGTAAAGAAATACAATACAGAAAATGTTTATGTTATTGGTGGTGGAAGTATATATGAACAAATGCTGCCTTATGTAGATACAGCCTATGTTACATACATTGATTTTGAATATGAGGCAGACACAAAATTTCCTAATTTAGACAATAGTAAGGAATGGAAATTGACAGAGGAAAGCGAAGAACAAACATATTTTGATGTAGAGTATTACTTTAGAAAATATGAAAGAGTTTAGTAAAATACTCCTTGTAAATTGTTTTAGGTTGGATTTGGCAGGTGTACTTTAGGTTACATAAGATATAATGGAGAAGATTTATGGAAATTGCTAGAGATTTAGTAGGTGTAATAGGTTTCGCCGGAGTTGTAGTATTTTTTTGGATTGCACTTATAGCAGGCTTTAGAAGTAAAAAGGACTATGAAAAAGAGGCTACAATAAAAAATGGTGTAATCATAAGCAAAAGCTTTAGTATAACACGCTCAGGAATATTTTCTGGAAGAGTGTATGAACTTCAGATTATGACTGATGACGGGAAAAAATATAATGTTAAAAGCCTTTCCTTTAGAGTAAGATTTTACAAGGAAGGTAAGCAGGTAAAAATAATTGTCCCTAACGATTTGGGAACATCAGACCTTCCAGACGGAAGCGTATGCTATAAAAATCAACCTATACTAGAAATAGAACAAGAAAAAAGCTTCATACTTGTATTGGGAGTTTTAGTGACAGTTTTGTTTACAGTTCTCTTAGTAGTTGGCATAATTGGATTTATAGCAGAATTAGTAGAGGCTATCTAATAAAACATTCAACCCCAAAATTAGTAAAGCTAAATATCTATATTTTGTAGAACAAAAAGTAGATATTTAGCTTTTATATGCTCCATTAGAAAAAGTAGAAAGTTTGAACTAATGTTTTACTAAGTGGGACGTGTTTATAAGTACAGTTATAGCTAACTATACTTTATTTATTCTTATTCTTTTCAAGCTCCTGCATCTTCATAGCTCTTACCTTAAGTGGAAGTCCAAATAAAGTAATAAATCCATCTGCATCATGGTGGTCATATAAATCACCAGTTGTAAAGCTTGCAAGAGATTCGCTGTATAATGAGTATGGAGATGTTTCGCCAGCTCTAATAATATTGCCTTTGTATAATTTGAATTTAACTTCACCAGTTACATATTCCTGTGTAACATCAACAAATGCCTGAATAGCTTCACGAAGAGGAGTAAACCACTTTCCTTCGTAAACTATCTGAGCAAATTTGTTGCCCATATCCTTCTTAACTTCGTAAGTAGCTCTGTCAAGAACAAGCTCTTCAAGCTGTTCGTGTGCAGCCATAAGAATTGTTCCACCTGGAGTTTCATAAACACCACGAGATTTCATACCAACAACACGGTTTTCAACAATATCTACAATGCCAATACCATGTTTTCCACCAAGAACATTAAGCTCCTTAATAATATCAGAAACCTTCATCTGCTTGCCGTTTACTGAAGTAGGAACACCTTTTTCAAAGGTCATTGTAACATATTCTGGTTCATCTGGAGCCTTTTCAGGTGTTGTGCTAAGTACAAGCAAATGGTCATAATTTGGCTCATTTGCTGGATTTTCAAGCTCAAGACCTTCGTGGCTGATGTGCCATAAGTTACGGTCACGGCTATAGCTTGAATCTGATGAGAAAGGAAGGTTAATACCATGTTTCTTACAGTATTCGATTTCGTCTTCTCTTGACTGCATTGTCCAAATATCTGTCATTCTCCAAGGAGCAATAATCTTAATGTCAGGAGCAAGTGCTTTAATACCAAGCTCAAATCTAATCTGGTCGTTTCCTTTACCTGTTGCACCGTGGCAAATAGCTACAGCATTTTCTTTACGGGCAATTTCTACTAATTTCTTTGCAATACCTGGACGAGCCATAGAGGTTCCAAGTAAATATTTGTTTTCGTATACTGCACCAGCCTTTACACATGGAACAATATAATCATCGCAGAACTCATCTACGATATCTTCTATGTATAACTTTGTTGCACCTGAAAGTTTAGCTCGTTCCTCTAAACCGTCAAGCTCATTTCCCTGACCACAGTCGATACAGCAGCAAATAACTTCGTAATCAAAATTTTCCTTTAACCATGGAATAATGGCAGTAGTATCAAGACCACCTGAGTAAGCTAAAACAACTTTTTCTTTCATTATATGTAAGTCCTCCTTTATTTGCTAAAGTTTAATATACATTATGTAAAATGATTGTGCAAGCACTTTTTAAAAAATCTGCATATTTATGACATAAAAAACTAATTTAAAACGAATAATGAATAAAACGCATATATATAAATTATTCTTGATATTGCATAGAAAATGTATAATATGAATATTGTAAAAATTAAAAAAAGTAGTTGAATATATTAATAAATGGTTGTATATTTATCGGGCAGGCAATCAAATGTATTAAAGGAGATTAGTTATGTTAGAACGAGAAATGGAAAGTTATCAGAATAAAGCAGAGGTATTAATTGAAGCATTACCTTATATACAGAAATTTAATAGAAGGATTATAGTAGTTAAATATGGTGGAAGTGCAATGGTAGATGAAGAATTAAAAAGAAATGTTATTAAAGATGTAACATTACTTAAATTAGTAGGCTTTAAACCTATTATCGTACATGGTGGAGGCAAAGAAATAAGCAAATGGGTACAGATGTCAGGCAAAGAACCAAAATTTGTTAATGGACTTAGAGTTACTGATGAAGCTACTATGGAAATAGCTGAAATGGTTTTAGGCAAGGTTGGAAAGCAGTTAGTTTCATTAGTAGAGGAGCTTGGAGTAAAGGCTATAAGCATTAGTGGCAAAGACGGAAAAATGCTTACCTGTAAGAAGAAGCTTTCAAAGGGCGAGGACATAGGCTATGTTGGTGAGGTTACAAATGTAGACGCAAAAATTTTATATGATTTAATAGAAAAGGATTACTTACCAATAGTAAGCCCAATCGGTATGGACGAAAATTATCACGCTTACAACATAAATGCTGATGATGCAGCCTGTGCCATTGCAAGAGAGGTAAATGCTGAAAAGCTTGCTTTTCTTACTGATATTGAAGGAGTATATGAGGACCCTGAAGATCCAGATACACTTATATCAGAGCTTACAATCGATGATGCCAGAAAACTGATGGAAAATGGCAACATTGGTGGAGGAATGCTTCCAAAACTTACAAACTGTATAGATGCTATTGAAAATGGTGTATCAAGAGTACATATCCTTGACGGAAGAATATTACATTGCTTATTACTTGAAATATTTACTAATAAAGGTATTGGTACAGCTATTATTAATAATAAGGCTGAAAGATTTTATAGTGAAAAAACTAAGTAGAAACAAATATAAAAACACATAGAAAATATAAAATTAAAATTGGATACAAAACTATAAAGTAAAACTATAAAATAAAAATTGATTATAAAACTAAAATCGAATAAAAAAAGGAGATTAGCTAATATGAATTCAGCAGAATATATAGAAGAGGCAGAAAAAGTATTACTGCATACATATAATAGATTTAAGGTAGTATTAGACAAAGGCGTCGGTGTCAACTTATACGATATAGACGGAAAAGAATATTTAGATTTTGCCGCAGGTATTGCTGTTTTTGCACTTGGCTATAATGACAAAAAATATAATGATGCTTTAAAGGCACAAATAGACAAGCTAATACATACTTCGAACTTATTTTACAATGTTCCGGCTATTGAAGCAGCAAAGAAAATAGTAAAAGCAACCGGACTTGACAGAGTGTTCTTTACAAATAGTGGTACAGAGGCTATTGAAGGAGCAATTAAGCTTGCTAGAAAATATGCGTATTTAAAGGACAACAAAACAGACCATGAAATTATTGCTATGGAACACTCCTTCCATGGCAGAAGCTTAGGAGCATTATCAGTTACAGGTAATGAGCATTATCAAGAGCCATTTAAGCCACTTATTGGTGGAATTAAGTTTGCAAAATTTAACGATATTGAAAGTGTTAAAGCCTTAGTAAATGAAAAGACCTGTGCCATTATTTTTGAACCGGTTCAGGGCGAGGGTGGTATTTATCCTGCTACTGAGGAGTTTATGAAGGAAGTCAGAAGGCTTTGTGATGAAAAAGATATAGTTATGATTTGTGACGAAATTCAATGCGGAATGGGCAGAACAGGAAAGATGTTCGCATATGAGCATTATGGAGTAAAGCCAGATATTGTAACTTCAGCAAAGGCATTAGGCTGTGGTGTTCCAGTTGGTGCATTTATTGCAAAGGAGGAGGTCGCAAAGGCTATGGTGCCGGGTGACCACGGTACTACCTATGGTGGAAATCCTTTAGCAACAGCAGCTATAAATGTAGTCTTTGATTTATTTGAGGAATACAAAATATTAGATAATGTAAATGAAGTGTCAAAATATCTTGAGGAAAAACTAGATGAGCTGGTAAGTAAGCACGAAAATGTTGTTGCACGCCGTGGTAAAGGACTTATGCAGGGCTTAGTACTTACTACACCTGTAGGGGAGGTTGTAAAAAAATGTATATCTAATGGATTATTTGTAATATCAGCAGGAAGCAATGTACTTAGAATGGTGCCTCCACTTATTATTAAAAAAGAAGATGTTGATAAGATGATTGACATTTTGGATAAATCATTATAACCTTTATATACATTGATGCCTCGTTCATAATATCAATGATTATGTGCGGGGCATAATATTTTTAAGGAGATAAATCAGTGAAAAACAAAATAATTAGTGCTGTAATAATGTGCGTAGTTGGATTTTTATTAATTGCCATAGCTGCAAAGGAGGATAAAGCTTCAAACAAAGAAAATGCTACAAAGGCAGAGGGGGAAATAGCAGCCACAAAAGAGGACAAGGTTACAATCTGGTATTCTTATTCAGAATATGAGGAATATATAAAAAGTGCAATAGAAAGCTATAAAAAAGAAAAAAATAGTGATTTTTCTTATGAGCTTAAATTTATTAGCAATCCAGGATTTTTTGATTATATTAATAAAAAGACCTTGGAAAATGAAGGACCGGATTTGTTTGTGCTAGGCAGTGAATACTTAGAAAAGGCATATCTGTTAGGACTGTTAGACGAGAATAGATATGAGGTTTTTAATGACAGTGTTTATGGAAAGGCTGCTATAACATCTTCTTCATATAATGACAAAATATATGGCTATCCATTAGGTTTTGATGTTGCAATGCTTGCCTCAAACAAGAAATATGTTACCGAGGAGATTAATACCTTTGAGGACATAAAAAGCTATGCAGATAATTTTAATGACATATCTGATGATATAAGCAACGGGGAAAGCACCACAGCAGTTGAGATTAACAATATAAACGGAATATTAGCATGGGATGTAAATAGCCTGCTGTTTAATTATGGTTTTGCAGGAGCTAACATATCCTTCTATGAAAAAGGAAACAAAAAAATAAATATTAATAATGCTGATACAAAAGAGGCTATATCAAAATATCTTTTGTTAAAGGATTATTTTTCGCTTTCCGGGGAGGATGATTATAATAAAATTAAAAAGGATTTTTTAGAGGGAAAAATAGTGTTCAGTATTGTTGGCACAGATGTTTTAAAGGACAAAACAGAGGTAGAATATAAGCTGCAGAAATTACCTGATTTAACTGCGTCTATAAAGAGCAACAGCTTATCCTATACAGATCTTTTAGCCGTAAATCCTCATTCAAAAAATATTTTATTGGCGAGAGATTTAGCAAAATATATATCCTATGATTATAGTGAAAATATGTACGACATAGTTGATTTGGTTTCTTGCAGAAAAGACATAAAATATGAAAATGAAAATATAAATGAGTGCCTTAATATATATGACCAGTCACTTACAATGCCAAATCTTTTGGAAACGGAGGATTTTTGTATTGTTATGGAGGAATCATTAAAATCAATCTGGAATGGTAAAGATATAGAAACAGCTTTAAACGAATTACAAAAAAAGTATTCAGAGAGAATTAAATAATACGAATAAAACCTCCCTAAAAGGAAATAATAGGAATATCTTGTTAGGGAGGTTTTTTTATGGGATATATTATTGCTCTTATTTCAGGTGCGTTAATGAGTATACAGGGTGTATTTAACACGGAGGTAACAAAAACTGCAGGAATGTGGGTAACCAACAGTTTTGTACAATTAACAGCATTTTTGGTATGTATTATAGCCTGGTTTGTTACCGGCAGGGATAATTTTGGAAAATTATTTCAGGTGGATAGTAAATATATGCTGTTAGGAGGAGTAATAGGTGCAGCTATCACATATACGGTTATAAAAAGCGTTGGAAACTTAGGACCGGCAAAGTCAGCCTTAGTAATAATTATTGCACAGATTGTAGTAGCATATATTATAGAGCTTTTTGGAATGTTTGGAGTAGAAAAGCAGCCCTTTATGTGGAAAAAGGCTATCGGTGTGGCCATTGCCATAATTGGTTTTATAATATTCAGATGGAAGGAATAAAGAGGGAAAAATATGTAGAAATAATCTTCATTTTAAGGTTGTAAATTGATGTAAAGTTATGTAAAATTAAATAAGAGGCATTTGTGAGAAACTTCTATATGGAGGTAAAATGCTTAAAAATAATAAAACTAAATATGCTATTATAATTGCACTGGTGGTTGTGGCTGGATTTGTGTATTTGTTTGCGTTTTTAGAGAAAAATCGTACTACTGAAGACACTATGATAGAAACTGGTACCTTAGAAAATATGCAGGACTGCACTGCTGATGAGTATGAAGCTTCTACAACAGTAGAGGAGGCATATGTTTATGTGTCGGGCTGTGTGAAAGTGCCAGGAGTATACAAGGTGGCAGGAAACAGCAGGGTTGTGGATGCCATTGAGGCTGCAGGAGGCTTTTTAAAAGAGGCAGATACAAGTCTTATAAATCTTGCCAGAGCTCTAAAGGATGGAGAGCATATACATATATATTCAGTACAGGATAATATAAAGCCAGAGTCTGTTGAGGAAAATGCCAGCTTAATAAATATTAATACAGCAACCAAGGAGCAGCTTACCACCTTGCCGGGGATAGGCAGCTCTAAAGCAGAAGGTATAATTGCATATAGAGATAAAAATGGCTGTTTTAATTCCTGTGAGGACATTATGAAGGTAACAGGAATTAAGGAAGCAGCATATGAAAAGATAAAAGCTTTAATATGTGTTGAATGATAGGTAAAATGAAAGAGGTAGTCATGAGTCAGAAGGTTTTAGTTGTAGATGATGAGAAGTTAATCGTTAAAGGTATAAAGTTTTCGTTAGAGCAGGATCAGATGGAGGTTGATTGTGCTTATGATGGCGAGGAGGCAGTAGAATGTGTCCGTAACAAAAATTATGATATAGTTTTACTGGATTTAATGCTGCCAAAGCTGAATGGATATGAAGTTTGCCAGCAAATCAGGGAATTTTCAGATGTTCCTATTATTATGCTTACAGCAAAAGGCGATGATATGGACAAAATTCTAGGTTTGGAATATGGCGCAGACGATTATATTACAAAGCCATTTAACATACTTGAGGTTAAAGCCAGAATTAAAGCTATTATTAGAAGAAATTCAAAGAATAACAAAAAGGAAGAAAAGCCACAGGTTATTGAAAAAGGCGAATTAAAGCTTGATATAGACAGTAGACGGCTATTTATTAATGATACTGAGATTAATCTGACAGCTAAGGAATTTGATCTTTTAGAGCTATTAGTTATGAATCCAAACAAGGTATATAGCAGAGAATCCTTACTCAATACAGTATGGGGCTATGATTACCCAGGAGATGCCAGAACCGTAGATGTTCATGTTAGAAGACTTAGAGAGAAGATAGAAGTAAATCCAGGTGAACCAAAATATGTATATACAAAATGGGGAGTCGGATATTTTTTCCGTGGTTAAATAAATGAAAAATATATTAAATAAACTAATAAAATCAATTAAGTCGATAAAGTTTAATTTATTTATTGTAATTATATGTGTTGGGATTTTGCCAATATCAGCAGTTACTTTATATATTTCTGGATACTATGAGGCTACACAGATAAAGGAGCGACAGGATAAGATATATAATATGGCATATATGATTAAAAACCTTATTATTTCAACAGATTATCTTAATAACTCAAACAACAGTCAAAGTAGTGGTACCAGACAGCAGACAGCTGGTGCAGGCTCTGGTGTAGATGCAGTTTCTGTAGAGCTGGAACAGCTAACAGGTATTTATTCTGGAAGAATTATTATTATAGATTCCAATTTTACAATTATAAAGGATACATATGTAATTGATGAAAAAAAGACATGTATTGCTGAAAATGTTTTGAAAAGCTTTTCAGGGGAAGAAATTAACAATTATGACAGTACCCTTAACAATATAGAAATCTCAATGCCTGTCTATGGAAGCAATGGTGCAAAGGGTGTAATTTATTTTAATTTTACAACAGCAGATATTGAGAAAAAAACAGAACAGATAAAGCTGGTGTTAGAGGAGTTTTTGCTGGTATGTTTTCTTATTCTTATTGGAGTGGCCCTTGGATATACCATTTTGTTTGTAAGACCATTTAAAAAGATGGAAAGAGAAATTGACAGGATAAAAACAGGTAAGCTGGAGGAGGAGTTATCGGTAAGTGGATATACAGAGCTTAGCAATATTGGCAATTCCTTTAATCATATGCTTAGAAGGATTCGTGACATTGATAATTCCAGACAGGAATTTGTATCAAATGTATCTCACGAATTAAAAACACCTATTACATCTATTAAGGTGTTAGCTGACAGTCTTTTAGGTCAGGAGGGCATACCTGTAGAAATGTATCAGGAATTTTTAGGTGATATAGCTGAGGAAATTGACAGGGAAAATCAGATTATTACAGATTTATTAGAGCTTGTAAAGTTAGATAAAAAGTCAAGTGATTTGAATATTTCAAGTGTTGATGTGAACGAAATGGTTGAAAGAGTTTTAAAGCGTTTAAAGCCACTTGCTGCTAAAAAGAATATTGAACTTGTATTGGAAAGCTTTAGACCTGTAATGGCTGAAATAGACGAGGTTAAAATGACAATGGTTGTATCAAACCTTGTAGAAAATGCCATTAAGTACAATGTAATGGACGGCTGGGTAAGAGTTTCCTTAAATGCTGATTTAAAATATTTTTATATTAAAATACAAGACTCAGGAATTGGTATCCCTGAGGAGGACCAGACAAAGGTATTTGAAAGATTTTATAGAGTTGACAAGGCTAGGTCAAGGCAGACTGGCGGAACAGGACTTGGTTTGGCAATTACTTATAGAGCTGTTCATCTGCATAATGGTGAAATCAAGCTGTATAGTGTTGAGGATGAAGGAACAACATTTACAATAAGAATTCCATTAGCATATACAAAGAACAGTTAGAAAGGACAAAAAATGCTTAAATCTAAAAAAATTATCTTAAGTCTTGTATTTATATTTGTATTTTTAATGGCAGCCTGTAGCAGACAGACAACATCATCTGAGGATACAGAAGGTTATGACATATATTATATGAAGAAAGATGAGTATAAGCTGGTTAGTGAAAAACATATAATTAATGAAACCGACAAAAACAAGCTGATTAGCAGGCTTATTTATTGTATGATGAATCCTGACAATAAGGATAACCAGTCAGTAATTAATTCCAGAGTTAAAATACAGGATTATTCAATTACTGATAATATAGTATATTTGAATTTTTCCAGTGAATATACCTCTCAAAGGGATGTTGAAGAATTACTATGCAGGGCAGCCCTTGTAAAAACCATAACACAAATTGAGGGTATTGATTTTCTGGGTATGAGCATAAATGAACAGCCCCTGCTTTTTAGAAATAATACAGTATCTCTTATGAAGGCTTCAGATTTTGTAGATATATCTACCAATGGAGGAATGAATAATTCTACAGAGGTTTTGTTATATTTTGCCAATGAAACTGGTGACAAATTAAAAACTGAAAAGGTTACCATTGAATATAATAATAATTCGACACTAGAAAAGAGCATTGTAGATGCATTGATTCAAGGACCCAAGGAGGAAGGCTATTATAGAACATTGTCTGAAAGAGTTACAGTCATAGATGCCTTTACCAGAAATGGCATATGTTATGTATATTTTGATAGTAAGATGAGCAATTCTCTTGTATCTGTTAAGGATGATGTACTGATTTATTCTATTGTCAATTCATTATCAGAACTTACATATATTAGTAAGGTTCAAATAATTGTTGATGGACAGATAGGCAATAAGATAAATGATACAATATCTATAGATAAAGCTTTTTCAAGAAATTTAGACATTGTAGAAACAAGTGAATAGGAGTGATTTTAATAAAAAGACCTTTGGTTTTCTTAACCATATTTTATGCAATGGGGATTGTGCTTTATCACAAAAAGATAATTAATTTGGTGGTTATATTAATATTAGTTTTTCTATTATCTTTAATTATTTTTTCAAAATATCTTAAAAGCTTCAATATAAAAAGAAACTATGTGATTATTTTACTAGGAATTATATTGCTGTTACTAGGAAGATATTTAACTATTTCCATTGAAAATAAATATAAATTGTTTGAAAAAAGCAAGGAGACGGTAGTAATTAGTGGGAGAGTTACAGATTTTTTAGAAAGCGAATATGGGACTGTTGTAGTTGTAAAAAACAATGATATTTATATATATGTTTATAATGTTGAAAATACTATTTTAGAAGAGCTTAAGGTTGGAAATCAAATTAAGGTATATGGTGAAGTAAGAAGTATGAATGTATCCAGAAATCCGGGTAATTACAATGAAAGGGACTATTTACACAGTATAAAGGTTGGTGGAAAGATTAATGCTAAGAGTGTACAGATTGTTAATAGGGAAACATATGAAATATTTGTTTATACAAAAAAGCTTCAGAGTTTTTTATGTAAGCAGATAGACAGAATAGCAGACAGTAATAAAGGCGGAGTGCTTAAGGCTATGCTATTTGGCTATAGACAGGATATTAGTGAGAAGCTTAAGGAAGAATATAAAATGGCAGGCATCTTTCATTTGCTTAGTGTTTCCGGACTGCATATAAGTGCCTTAGGAGAAATTATTTTTAGATTATTAAAAAAAAGATTTCAATATTATACGGCTACTATTTTTAGTGGAATAATAATGTTTTTATTTGCTCTTATGACAGGAGCAGGAATATCCACCATAAGGGCAGTAATAATGTTTGGAATTTCTCTTCTTGCTAGATTTATAGGTTTAACCTATGATATTAAGTCATCATTAGCAATAGCTTCCCTGCTAATGCTTCTTTATAATCCATACTATCTTTATAACAGCTCTTTTCAGTTGTCAGTAATGGCTATTTTTTCCATAGCTTATATTTATAATGAAATAGAAAAAATACTAAAAAGACATTATTTTAATAAAATAAGCAGCTCTTTTTTTGTAAGTCTGTCAGTAATGCTGGGAACAGCCCCCATAATAGCCTCAATATATTTTCAAATAGCCACTTATTCAGTAATTATAAATATTATAGTAATTCCTTTAATGACGCTGATACTGTTAGTGGGCTTTGGTGCTGTGTTAGTATCTGTTTTTTCTACAATGGCCGGAGTGTTTTTTATTGGTATAGATATTTATATTTTAAAACTATATGATTTTATCTGTTCTATTGTAAATAAGCTTCCTATGAATAACATATGTATTGGAAAAATGAAGGAAACAGATGTGTACATATACTATGGAATATTGCTTTTAATTATGCTTATTTTAAAATTGTTAAATATTAAAAATAGTTTGAATACTATAGGCAGCAGAAATATTATAAATGCTAAGAAGTTATATGCAGCTGCTATGGCTGTTTTATTAGTAATGTTAGTAATGGTTATTTTAAAGAAAAATAATACACTTATTACCTTTTTAGATGTAGGTCAGGGGGATTGTACCTTTATTAATATTGACGGAACAACAATATTAATTGATGGTGGCAGCAGTGATATAAAAAATGTAGGGAAAAATAGAATAGTACCAGCTATTAAGTCATATGGATATGATTATTTAGATATAGTAATAGTTTCCCATACAGATAATGACCATATTTCTGGAATTTTAGAGATTATAGAAAATAATATGTTAAATATTAAGCAGGTGTATATTCCTGATGTAAAGGAGGAAAGCACCAATGCTTTTATAGATACCTTAAACAAATATAATATTCCCTTTCAGACAATGAAGGAGAGGAGTTTTCTAAAAATAAAAAATGCTTATTTTCAGGCCTTAAGTCCAAGTGATAATTTAATAGGTGATATTAATGATAAATCACTTGTATTATATTGTGATATTAAAGGATTAAGGGCTGTTTTTACAGGTGATATTTCCGCTGATATAGAGGATGAAATTACAAAAAAATATAAAAGACTCATAGAGAATATTAATGTGCTAAAGGTATCACATCATGGCTCTAAAACAGGTAGCTGCAGGAAATTTATTAGTGCCTTGAAGCCTGCTGCTGCGATTATTTCCTGTGGTATTAATAACAGGTATAAGCATCCTCATAAGGAAACCATAGATACCCTTTGTTACTATAATGTTTATTATGAAATGACGAAGGAGAAAGGGGCAGTTTTTATTGATTTTAAAGGAAAAAAGCTATTGACAGATACATATCTTTGAATTAAAATGATAAGGATGTTTGCATAGCGTCCGCATAACCTATGTGCAAACTGCGAAACTGATTGGTTTCTTACTCTCTCAAAGAAACCAGTGATACAGTAAGATTTTGTGGAGGTAACAAAATGGCTAATATTAAGTCAGCAAAGAAAAGAATCGAAGTAACAGCAATTAGAACAGAAAAGAACAAAGCAATCAGATCTAAGGTTAAAACAGCTATAAAAAAGGTTGATGCAGCAATCGCAGCTAACGATAAGGAAGCAGCAGCAGCAGCACTTAAGGCAGCTACAGTTGAAATTGACAAGGCAGCTACAAAGGGTGTTTACCATAAGAAAAATGCTTCAAGAAAGGTTTCTCGTTTAGCAACTGCTGTTAATAAAATGGCTTAGTAATATATTCGCAGTTAAACTGTCGTATTAGAAATAATACGGCAGTTTTTTATATTAAATATTTTATTGGAGAATAATATTTGCTATAATAGTAAACATAGATTTGCAGCTAAGCTATGAAATATAATAAAAATTGCTTATGGGCTGCTACAATAATAAATATATAAAGGTTTGAAAAATGCGTAATATTTTAGCAGATATAAAAAATAATACATACAAAAAAGTATACCTTCTTTATGGAGAAGAAGACTATTTAAAAAAACAATATAAAGAAAAATTTAAGAAAGCAATTTGTGGTGAGGATACTATGAATTACTCTTATTTTGATGGGAAAAACACAAATATAAGGGAGATTATTGATATATCGGAAACCTTACCGTTTTTTGCACCTAAAAGATTAATTGTGGTAGAAAATACAGGCTTTTTAAAAAGCACCAATGATGAATTGGCAGATTATATAAAGGAAATTCCGGAAACCACCATTATTCTTTTTGTGGAAACAGAGATTGATAAAAGAAATAAGGTGTATAAAAGTATTAAGGATACTGGGTATATATGCGAAATGCAAAGACAGACCACACAGGCTTTGGAAAAATGGCTGTTAGGTATTTTGAATGCCAATAATAAAAAAATAACAGCGCCTACACTTTTAAGGTTCATTGAAAAAGTGGGGCAGGATATGGATAATATTAGTAATGAAGTAGAAAAGCTGATATGCTATGTAGGGGATAGACAGATTATTGAAAAAGAGGATATAGAGGCTATATGTACAGAGCAGATTACCTCGAAGGTATTTGATATGATAGATGCGTTAGGCTATAAAAACAGGACCAGAGCCTTAGACATATATTACGATTTAATATCCAATAAAGAAGCACCACTTATGATTTTGTATATGATAACCAGACAATTTAATATAATGCTTCAAATAATGGAACTAAAAGCACAGGGACTGGATAGTAAAGGCATTGCACAAAAAATGGCAATAGCACCTTTTATTGTTACTAAAACCTTAAAGCAGGTATCAAATTTTAAATATAATAGTGTTAAGGAAGCCTTATATGAAGGTGTTGAATTAGAAGAAAAAATTAAGCTGGGAAATATTAATGAAAAAATGGCTGTGGAAATGCTGTTGATTAAATATTCTGCATAGGGGAATAATATTTAAAATATATGGGATATATGGAGGGTGTATAATGGATAAATTTGAGATAAAAACTGATTTGGCACTAGAAAGAAGAGAAAGCTATAGTGGCACAAATGTAGAAATTGATGGTGTAGGTATATGGGAAAAGGAATATAAGGGAGTTAAAACTACCACAGTAGACATTTTTACCAAGGAGGGGGCAAAGCTTATGGGCAAGCCCCTGGGCAAGTATATAACATTAGAAATGAATTCAGATATGCTATACGATGAGAGTAAAAATATTATTAGTGTATTATCTAAAGAGATCAAAAAATTAATTCCAAAGGGTATAGACGGACCAATATTAGTGGTGGGCTTAGGAAATAGAGAGGTAACACCTGATGCACTAGGACCACAGGTTGCAGGAGAGTTAAATATAAGCAGACATTTAATTGATAACGGGGGGGTATGTGCAGTAGTTCCGGGAGTGATGGCACAGTCCGGAATGGAATCAGCAGAAATAGTAAAGGGTATTGTAGAGGAAATAGATGTAAAATGTGTAATAGCTATTGACTCTCTGGCTGCCAGAAGTGTTAAAAGGCTGTGCAATACAATTCAGCTTACAGATACAGGCATAACTCCGGGATCAGGTGTAGGCAATTATAGAAGTGGGTTAAATATTGATACAATCAATGTGCCTGTTATTGCTATTGGTGTGCCAATGGTAGTAGATGCAGCAACTATAGTGTTAGATACAATGGACGCTTTAATAAAGGTGTTAGATGAAAATTCAAAAACAGACGGATTCGTGAAGATTATAAGCGATTTTCATAATGAAGATAAATACCAGTTGGTTAAGGAACTATTAGAGCCACAAATCGGCACACTATATGTAACACCTAAGGATATAGATGAAAATGTAGTTATTATGAGTAAAATTATATCAGCAGCCATAAATAAGGCGACTAATGGAAATAACATTAAGACCTTTTAGGGTGGAATATTTTTATAGACTAAAAACATATAATTAGAATGTTTAAGGATAAATAATATTTAAAATAAACAATAGGTACTTAGGGGGGATTTTGTGAGAAGGCGTTACTGTCTGAATAAAAGAGTAAAATTAGGGCTGGGTCTGCTTATGGTTTTTATGTCTGCTTGTTTAGTTAGGCAATGTATAAGTGATAGTATGTTAAAGGAAATAAACAGCTTTTGTGAGATTAAACTAAAAAACTTTCTTTGCTTTGCAGTTAATGAAAATCTTAATATAATTCAATATGTAACAAAGAAGGAGGAGAGTTTTAGTTTATATAAAAAACTTGGACAAAATATCAGTGTATTTTCGTATATTGCCACCAATGATAAAGCGTTAAGACTAAATGTATATGACCCTAATACAAAGAACAATAAAAATATAGAAGGTGGAAAGGTTGTAGATAATAATACTAATGAAAATAACACATTAGAGGGTAATAATTCATCAGACAATAAAGGTAATAGCAAAAATGGAAATATAAATACAGGTGCAAGCCTGCAAAATAATAGAATTGAGTATACTAAGGAGCAGCTTTCAGATTTTAATTTTGTATGTAATAATTTTTATGTGGTAACTGAAAGGGCAAATTTATTAGCTGGTGATTTAATTTATGATGAAATTATGAGTGTTGATAATACTATAAAGGGCAGCAATGAAAATCCTCAAATTCTTATATATCACACCCATAGCCACGAGGGGTTTGTAGATACACAGGGGACAAATACTTCAAATATTGTTGCAGTAGGTGCATATCTGGCAGAGGTTTTATCTAAGGAGTATGGCTATAATGTAATTCATTGTACACAAAGCTTTGACGAGGTAGATGGAGTTTTTGACAGGTCAAAGGCATACACCTATGCCACACCTGCCCTGGAGCAGATACTAGAGCAGTATCCAACAGTTGAGGTGGTACTGGATATACATAGAGATGGACTAAAAGAGGGAAGTGACAAGCTGCTTACATATATTAACAATAAGCCAACAGCGCAGGTTATGTTTTTTAATGGTATCAGCAGAAATAAAAATGGGGAAATAAAATATTTGTACAATAAGCACAGAAAAGAAAATTTAGCCCTAAGCTTTAAAATGAAGCTTAAGGCTATGGAATTATTTCCTGATTTTTCAAGAAGAAATTATGTAGATGCTTATCAATATAATCTGCATCTGCGTGGAAACTCAATGTTAATAGAGGTAGGGGCTCAAAATAATACCTTTGAAGAAGCTAAAAATGCAATGGAGCCATTGGCAAAGCTTCTGGATAGTGTATTTAAAGGAGAGTAGCTGCCAACTAAAAATTTTTGATAATTACTTATTTTGAACCAGTAGAGCCGAAGCCACCTTCACCACGAATAGTTTCGTTTAAGGCATCAACCTCTACAAAGTTTGCAGTTAAGTAAGGTGTAATGACTAATTGTGCAATACGCTCGCCACTTTCAACAAACAAATCGTTATCAGAGTGATTGTGAAGGGCAACCATTATTTCGCCTCTATAGTCAGAGTCAATAACACCAACCTTGTTGGCAGGGGCAAGCCCCTTTTTGCAGGCAAGCCCACTTCTGGCAAATACTAAACCAGCATAGCCGGCAGGAATTTCTAAGGCTATACCTGTATGAATAAATTCAGTAGTATGTGCTTTTATTAAAACACTGTCCTCCATACAGGCATAAAGGTCGGCACCAGCAGAAAACTCAGTACCATAAACAGGTATTACAGCATCAGCTTTAATTTTCTTAATATTAATATTTTGTGTCATATTTATTCCTTTCTAGTGGATTTTATCATCCCAGAGAACTGTTTTTCCACTTGCTAAGGATTCTTTTAGCAAGATAGTTTTCTGGTTTGAGGAGCCTTTAAATCTAAGCGATAAATCCTTTAAATCCTCTACAAACTCTCCATCAACTAAAACATCTATATAGGATAAAAGCTCTTTAGTTTCGGGAAATTCCTTCAGCATATAACCTAAAACATCCTTTTCATAATCAAATCCGGTAAAACACCAGATAGTTTTGTCAGGAAGAGCTTCCTTAAATTGTCTTAAAAGAGGCAATAAGCCTTGCTGGTTTGTTCTTTCTAAAGGCTCTCCACCTAGAATAGTAAGACCAGCAATGTGAGGATTATTAACATAATTTATAATGTAATCAATTTCCTTTTGAGTAAAGGGGTCGCCATAGTTAAAGTCCCAAGCCTCTTTGTTAAAGCAGTTTTTACAGTAATGTCTGCAACCACTGACAAAAAGTGACATTCTAATTCCGGGACCATTGGCAACATCCATTATTTTAATTGAAGCATAGTTCATAATATCTCCTGAAATTATACATGTAATACTCTGGCATTGATTTCCTTTGTTTTACCAACATTCCAGAAATTTTCGCCTAAGTAACCACAGGTTCGTCTGGTTACATTCATTTTAGAATGGTCTTTATTGTGACATTGTGGACATTCCCACTCTAAATCGTCATTTATAATAATTTCACCGTCAAAACCACAAACATGGCAATAGTCAGATTTTGTATTAAATTCAGCATATTGAATATTGTCATATATGAATTTAACGATTTCCTCAAGTGCTTCAAGATTATTTCTCATATTTGGAATTTCAATATAGGAAATAGCACCACCAGAGGAAATGTTCTGGAACTGGCTTTCAAAGGTGAATTTAGAGAAAGCGTCAATATGCTCTCTGACATCAACATGGTAGGAATTTGTATAGTAGCCTTTGTCAGTTACATCTGGAATGTCGCCAAAACGCTCCTTGTCTATACGGGCAAAACGATAGCAGAGGCTTTCAGCAGGAGTACCGTATAAACCAAAGGCTATACCAGTATTCTTCTTCCAGGTATCGCAGGCATCTCTTAATCTATTCATTACCTTTAAAGCAAATTCTGTACCCTTAGGGTCTGTGTGGCTGACACCTGTCATAAGCTTTGTAACCTCATATAATCCAATGTAGCCTAAGGATATAGTTGAATATCCATTGTGAAGAAGCTTATCAATAGTTTCGCCTTTTTCAAGTCTTGCAATAGCACCATACTGCCAATGGATAGGGCTGACATTAGACAGTGTTCCCTCCAGGGCGTGATGTCTGCACATAAGCGCTTCAAAGCAAAGAGCAAGTCTTTCTTCAAGCAACTGCCAGAATATTTCTTCATCACCTTTGGCAATAATACCAATTTGAGGAAGATTTATACTTACAACACCCTGATTGAAACGACCTTCCCATTTGTAGTTTCCGTTTTCATCCTTCCATGGACTTAAAAAGCTACGGCAGCCCATGCAAGAGAATACATTACCTTCATAGTTTTCACGCATTTTCTTTGCAGAAATATAATCCGGATAAAGTCTTTTTGAAGAACATTTAACAGCCAGCTTTGTAATGTAATCATATTTACCGCCTTTTAGGCAGTTATTTTCATCTAATACATATATAAGCTTTGGAAAAGCAGGTGTAACATAAACGCCTTTTTCGTTTTTGATACCCTGAAGACGCTGCTTTAAAATTTCTTCAACTATCATAGCAACCTCTTCCTCGTATTCATAGCCTTCTTCTATATACATAAATATAGTAACAAAAGGTGACTGACCGTTAGTTGTCATAAGAGTATTAATCTGGTACTGCATAGTCTGGACACCGGAACGAAGCTCGTCCTGAACACGGTCACTTACTAAGGAATCTATAAGCTCTGGTGACATTTTGTCCCCATAAACCTCTGTAAAATGTTTTTTGTATTTTTCTTTGCTTTTTCTTAAGTATTTACCTAAATGCTTAATATCAACAGATTGTCCACCATACTGGCTGCTGGCAACAGCAGAAATAATCTGTGTCATTACTGTACAGGCAACCTGAAAGCTTTTTGGACTTTCAATAAGCTTTGCATTCATAACAGTACCATTATCAAGCATATCTCCAATATTTATTAAACAACAGTTAAATATACTTTGTAAAAAGTAATCAGCATCATGGAAGTGAAGAATACCTTGTTCGTGTGCCTTTGCAATTTTTTCAGGTAAAAGGATACGCTTTGTTAAGTCCTTTGAAACCTCGCCAGCAATAAGGTCACGCTGGGTAGATGCAATAATTGCATTTTTGTTTGAATTTTCTTCCATAACATCTTTGTTGCTGTTTTTAATAAGACTTAAAATGGAATCGTCGGTTGTGTTGGATTTTCTAACAAGCTCACGGGTATATCTATATTTAATATATGCCTTTGCAAGCTCGTATTTTTTCTCAGACATAAGCTTTTTTTCGATAATATCCTGAATATCCTCGACCTGCATCATATCTGCGCCTCTGGATTCTATAGAGGCGATAATATTGTAAATCTTGTCCTCACTAATTCGTTCTTCTTTTTCTACACCTTCGTTTGCTTTCTCAATAGCAATAGCAATTTTGTTCCGGTCATATTCTACTTGTCGGCCGTCTCGTTTAATAACTTTCATTTTCGTCTTCTCCCTTGATAAACATAGCTTATGGGTTTTTCCCAATACGAACAATATGTATTATAACACCCTTATATATATTTGTCTACAAAATATAGAAAAAATATTTAATGTGGACACAAGATATAGTGTTTTACTATGAACGGCTATAAAGGTTGAAAAATCAATGGTTATAAACATTTTTATGTTTTTTTAGTTATGAAAATATGATATAATACCCACTATAAGTGTGTGTACTTTACAGTACAATATTAGATAAATAGATAGGAGAACATATGACAAATTTTGACAAGCTTGTAAGTGTTATAAATTCAAAACAGGTTTATATCCAGACACATAATTTTCCTGATCCAGACGCCATATCTAGTGCGTTTGGATTACAAAAGCTTTTAAAAACCAGAAATATAGCGGCAACAATATGCTATAAGGGGAAAATAGATAGAAACAACATTAAAAAAATGTTGGAGCTTTTTGAAATAGAAGTAGTAAATGTACATGATATAGAAAATCTTATGGAGAGTGATGAGGTAATACTTATAGATGCCCAAAAGGGAAATGGAAATACGGATGATATTATAGGAAATGAAATTGCATGTGTGGACCACCACCCTTCAAACAACAATATTGAATACAAATTTGCTGATATTAGGACAGATGTTGGTGCTTGTGCATCAATAATAGCCTATTATTTTATTGAAAACAATATACCTATGGAAAAAAATGTGGCGGAGGCATTATTATATGGAATAAAAATTGATACGGCAGATATGACCAGAGGTGTGTCAAAATTAGATTTGGATATATTTTATGAACTGTTTCAGCATACAGATAGGAAAAGGATTAATACACTGGAAAGTGAGGTGTTATCCTTAGAGGATTTAAAGGCATTTGGCAGTGCCATAGAATCAATATTTATCAGTGATAATGTAAGCTTCGCAAATACAGGAAATAACTGCCCGGAGGCACTTATTGCAACTATTGCCGATTTTATGCTTGAAATAGTAAATGTAAATGTAGCAATGGTTTATTCTATAAAGGATACAGGGATTAAATTTTCTATAAGATGCACCAGAAACAGTGGAATAAATGCAGGAAGGCTTATAATAGATGCTTTGAGAGGCATTGGCACAGGTGGCGGACATTCTATAATGGCAGGAGGCTTTGTTCCTTACAATGAAAAAACCAGCAGGGATATGACATCAGATATAGTAAACAGCGTAAAAGACAAGTTTTTAAGCCTGGTAAAAAATAATGCAAAAAAATAAAGCTTCCAATCGGAATCGAACCGACAACTGGACATTACGAGTGACCTGTTTTACCGTTGAACTATGGAAGCCAATAAGTAAATATTATAAAAAATATGCAGGAAAGTCAATAGTATTAAAAATTCCTCATAAAAAATAAAAAAAGTGCTTGCAATTTATTGTTTGTGTGCTATAGTATAACAAGCATTGAAAAACAAATGTCCGTACTAGACGGACAATAAAGGAGAAAGCAAATTATGAATCAGAAGTTAAGAGTAGGAATTTTAGGAGCTACTGGTATGGTAGGCCAGAGATTTATCTCATTATTAGAAAATCATCCTTGGTTTGAGGTAGTTGTAGTTGCAGCTAGTCCTCGTTCAGCAGGAAAGACATATGAGGCTGCAGTAGGCGATAGATGGAAAATGACAACACCTATGCCAGAAGCCGTTAAGAAGCTTGTTGTTATGAATGTAAATGAAGTTGAAGAAGTTGCTTCAAAGGTAGATTTCGTATTCTCAGCAGTAGATATGTCAAAGGATGAAATCAAGGCTATTGAGGACGCATACGCAAAGACAGAAACACCAGTTGTTTCAAACAACAGTGCACATAGATGGACACCAGATGTTCCTATGGTTGTTCCAGAAATCAATCCAGAGCATTACGAGGTAATCAAATTTCAGAAGGAAAGATTAGGTACAAAGAAGGGCTTCGTTGCAGTTAAGCCTAATTGTTCAATTCAAAGCTATGCACCAGTATTAAATGCCTGGAAGGAATTTGAGCCGGTAGAGGTTGTAGCAACTACATATCAGGCTATTTCAGGAGCTGGAAAGACCTTCAAGGATTGGCCGGAAATGATTGAAAACATTATTCCATATATTGGTGGAGAAGAAGAAAAGAGTGAGCAGGAGCCACTTAGACTTTGGGGCA
The DNA here is from genome assembly GCA_900539455.1 of uncultured Eubacteriales bacterium. Lineage (GTDB taxonomy): Bacteria > Bacillota > Clostridia > Lachnospirales > Lachnospiraceae > SVEL01. The sequence goes on along the minus strand of UQCD01000001.1, from coordinate 313,203 downwards.
AGATTGAAGATGGTGTTATTAAAAAGGCATCATTACCAGTTATTACAACTCAGTGTATCAGAGTTCCTGTACTTAATGGACATACAGCAGCAGTATTTGTTAAGTTTAACAAAAAGCCAACAAAGGAACAGCTTATTGAAAAGCTTGTAAGCTTTAAGGGACTTCCACAGGAGCTTGAGCTTCCAAGTGCTCCAAAGCAGTTTATACAGTATCTTGAGGAAGACAACCGTCCACAGGTTCAGATGGATGTTGATTACGAAAACGGTATGGGAATTTCAGTTGGCCGTTTAAGAGAAGATACAGTATATGATTACAAGTTTGTAGGACTTTCTCATAATACTATAAGAGGAGCAGCAGGTGGTGCTATCCTTTCAGCAGAAATGTTAAAGGCTTTAGGTTATATTGAAGCAAAATAGTTTTTTATCTATAATTAGATCCTAATATACTAAAATTTCAATTCTTATAAGCAGGGATTGAAGATAGGTTAGCTCCTGTCAAAGCATAAAAAAGACTATAATATTAATGATTTTAAATTGTTGATATTATAGTTTTTTTGTTATTGTTACAAAATAATGTCATTTATTTCACAAATAATAAAATTATTACAAATATAAAACTAAAATAGTACTTTAGTACTATTAAATTAATATATAAAATTGATTGATTTTTATAACAAACTTTTATATCATATAGTGTGTTGTTGATAAATACTATTTCAAGATAAGGAGTTGGCTGGCAGACTTAAGATGGTCTGCTTTAATCAGAGTTAAGATTATATTAAGATACAATAATGTGAAAGGAAAAAAGATATGAGAAAAAAGATATTTTCAGTAGTTATGGCAGGAGTTGTGTTAGCTGTTAGTGGATGTGGAGCAATAGATGAAAATAAAATAACAAAGGGTAATACAGAGGTTGCAGCTACAACCAATAAAAATATTGAAACAACAACTATACAGGAAACAACTACACCAGAACAGACTACAGAGGATACAACAAAGGTAATAGAGTCAGTTGATGATTTTAATATAAATGCAGCAAGAGTTAATCTTCCGGAGGACAGACTGCTTCAGGGCTATGATTTTTCAGATGCAGTTTTCATTGGAGATTCCAGAACAGAAGGACTTACAGTATACAATGTTTTGACAACTTCAACAGTGCTTGCAACCAGAGGCTTAATGGCAAGCAGTGCTTTAACAGACAAATTTGTTGATTTAGGCAATGGAAAAGGAACAATTGTTGATTACTTAAAGCTGCATAAATTTAAAAAGGTATATATAATGCTTGGCTTAAATGAGTTAGGATGTCTGTTAAGCACATACACAGATAGCTACAAGGAGCTTATAGATGAGGTAAGACAGGCAGAGCCTGATAGTGAAATATATATTATGCCAGTTATTCCTATGGTTGAAGAAAGAACAGATAAGGTATATAATAATGAAATAATTGCAAAATTTAATGAAGCCTTAAAGGGTGTATGTACAGAAAAAAATGTACCATTAATCAATGTTTCAGCAGCACTTGTTAATGAGAAGGGAACATTGCCTAGTGAGTTAAGTACAGATGGTATTCATTTAAATGCAAAGGGACTTAGGAGATTAGTTAATTATTTAATATTAGCAACAGCAAATTAAATATATAGTAATAAAAAATTAATAGTAAAACAGCGGGTTTAAGAGATAATAATAAAAACAACATCATCATTAAAGAAAGAGAGATTATTATGAGAAAATACATTAAAATTAAAAAAGTAGTTGCAGTTATTACAGTAGCATCCTGCCTTGCTCTTAGCGGCTGTGGAAGCAATACAAAGACAGAGGAAACAACAAAGGCTGTAAGCTTAAGTGAAATTCATGATGCAGTTGCAAAGGCATACGGAGAGGATTATCTTCCTTCTTATACATTTGATGAAGCATATATGGAGGATGTATTTGGAATTACAAGTGATTTATATGATGAGGTTTATGCTGAAGGACCAAAGGTTTCCTTAAATGTAGATACTTTCGTTGCAATTAAGGCGAAGGCAGGTAAAGCAGATGAAGTTAAGAAGAAGCTAGATGATTATAGAGAAAGTCTTATAGCAACAGCATATCCTGATACACTTATTAAAGCACAGACATCGGTTGTTAGCCAGTATGGTGATTATGTATTTTTTACCTGCCTTGGTGTTATTTCTGATGAGGCACAGACAGCAGGTGATGATGCAGTGGTAAAGGAAGCAAAGGAAGACAATAAGGTTGCTGCAGATGTAATCAAGGGATTTTTTGAATAGTAAGAGGAATATATGGTTTTTAGTGATTTATTATTTCTTTTTAGGTTTTTACCTATTGTACTTATAGTATATTTTGCTTCACCTAAAAAATTTAGGAATGCAGTATTGTTCTTCTCAAGCTTGATTTTCTATGCCTGGGGAGAACCTGTTTATGTATCACTTATGTTGTTTTCAACCTTAGTTGACTATATTCATGGGCGTTTGGTTTATAGATTAAAAAATAATAATCAAACAAAAAAAGCAAAGCTTGTAGTTATGTCTTCAATGGTCATAAATCTTGGACTATTGGGATTTTTTAAGTATGCAGATTTTTTTATAGGAACAGTCAATAGTATATTTGGAACATCTATTGGTTTTTTAAATGTGGCATTACCAATAGGTATCTCTTTTTATACCTTCCAGACAATGTCATATACCTTGGATATTTATATGAATAATGAAGCACCACAAAAGAATATTATTAGTTTCGGTGCGTATGTGGCAATGTTTCCTCAATTAATTGCAGGACCTATTGTACAGTATAAGACAGTAGCCAAAGAGCTTAGGGAGCGTAAGGAAAATATAGATGATTTTGCCATAGGTGTAAGACGGTTTATATTAGGCTTAGGAAAAAAAGTACTATTGGCAAATAGTACAGGTGCTATCTGGACGACAGTAAAGGCACTGCCTGACACTGACCTTAGTATAGTGGCTGCCTGGTTTGGTATTATATGTTTTGCGTTACAAATTTACTATGATTTTGCTGGCTATTCAGATATGGCTATTGGCCTTGGCAAAATGTTTGGTTTCAATTTTCCTATTAACTTTGACTACCCATATATTTCAAAATCGGTCACAGAATTTTTTAGAAGGTGGCATATTTCTTTAGGTAAATGGTTTAGAGATTATGTATATATTCCACTTGGCGGCAATCGTAAAGGCCGTTTAAAGCTAATAAGAAATATTCTTGTTGTATGGATATTAACAGGTTTCTGGCATGGAGCCTCTTACAATTTTATATTATGGGGACTTTACTTCGGGATATTATTAGTAATAGAAAAGGTATTTTTATTAAAAGCTTTAGAAAAAATAAATGGTGTTTTTTCGCACATATATCTTTTAATAGTTGTACTTATTGGCTGGGTATTATTTGAATTTGAGTCAATGCCAAAAATGGGCAGATTTTTATCTTGTATGTTTGGCTTTGGAGGCTTCAAATTTATAAATCACTACACTGTATTTTTGTTGTTAAATGGATTAGTAGTTTTAATTATTGCAGCTATTGGAGCTACTCCGCTTTCAAAAAATATAGCAGTTAAGTTAATGGATAAAATAAAAGATAGAGTAGCATTGTCAACAATTACTGAAAATGTTGTGCTTGTGGCGATATTTATGCTATGTATTTTCTATTTGGTGGCAGGAAGCTACAATCCGTTTTTGTATTTTAGATTTTAGAGGAGCTTTGTATGAAAATGGCTAATAATAAAGAAAAAAATAAAATTCCCAAGAAAAATTTAGTAACAGTAATAATATTCTTATTTTTAATAGGAATATTTACAGCAGCCTCACTTATAAAGAAGGATACGGGCTTTTCTGAAACTGAAAACAGAGTATTAACAGAAAAACCACAGTTTAGTGCAGAAAGCTTATTTGACGGAAGCTACACATCAAAATATCAGGAGTATGTAAGGGATCAGTTTCCGTTTAGAAATACTTTTGTAGCTCTTAGAAATTATTGTGAGGCTATGATTGGAAAAAAAGAAATTAACAATGTTTTGTTGGCAAAGGACGATTATTATATTGAGGACCATAGCCGTGAAAACTATGAAAGTGAAATAGCAGACACAAACTTAAATGCCTTAAAAAGCTTTTGCAGCAGATACGAAAAGTCGCTGGGAGATAGTCATGTAAGTGCAATGATTGTGCCTACTGCTCAAAGTGTTTTAACAAATAAATTTAAAACAGGTATGTATGCCTACAATCAAAATGAATATCTTACAAAAATCAAAGAGGAAATAGGAAAAAATATTTATATTGATACCTACAATATGCTAAAGGAGCATAGTACAGAAAACATATATTACAAAACCGATCACCATTGGACTACCTATGGTGCATACCTTGCTTATAATTGCTGGGCAAAGCAGAAAAATATAGAAGGCTATAGCCTTGAGGATATAGATAAAAAAGAGGTTTCAAAGGAATTTTATGGAACTATCAATTCAAAATTGAATATGAAAATGAAGGCAGATACAATATTGCAGTATACCGTAAAAAATGTTGATTTTACAGTTGATTACAATATGGGTGCTAATGTGACAGATACTTTCTTCTTTAAGGAATATCTACAGGAAAAGGATAAGTATAGCTATTTCTTAGGTGGAAATCCAGGTCTTGTAGACATTACCTCCACAAATAAAAACAATAGAAAGCTGCTTATAATCAAGGATTCCTATGCAAACTGTATTACGCCGGTATATGCAGCAAACTTTGAAAAAACATATGTTGTAGACTTGAGATTTTTCAATATGAGCATAGACGGATTTATTGAGGAAAACCAGATTACGGATATTTTAGTTCTATATAATGTGGACAGCTTTGCAACAGATAAATATGTGAAGAGAATAAAATAATAGAGATTATAGGAGAAAAGAATGATATTAAATGTTGAAAATTTAAGTCATGGCTTTGGAGATAGAGCAATATTTGACAATGTTTCCTTTAGATTGCTTAAGGGAGAGCATATAGGACTTGTGGGTGCAAATGGTGAGGGTAAGTCTACCTTTATGAACATTGTTACCGGAAAGCTTATGCCAGATGAGGGAAAGGTGGAATGGAACAAAAATGTCAGAGTTGGTTACCTGGACCAGCATACTGTGCTTGAGAAGGGAATGACTATCAGAGAGGTATTGAAATCTGCATTTAAGTATTTGTTTCAGCTAGAGGAGCATATGAATGAAATTTGTGACAATTTAGCTACAGCAGACGAAAACCAAATGAATGAAATGATGGAAGAGCTGGGAACTATACAGGATATTCTTACCAATAATGATTTCTATGTAATAGACGCAAAAATAGAGGAAGTAGCAAGAGCCTTAGGAATAATGGATTTAGGCTTAGATAAAGATGTTACAGAGCTTAGTGGTGGACAGAGAACAAAAATATTACTGGCAAAGCTGTTGCTGGAAAAACCAGATATTCTGTTATTAGATGAACCTACTAACTATTTAGATGCAAACCATATTGAATGGCTGAAAAGATATTTGCTAGACTATGAAAATGCGTTTATTTTAATTTCTCATGATATTCCGTTTTTAAATAGTGTTGTAAATATTATTTATCACATGGAAAATCAAAAGCTGGATAGATATGTAGGAGATTACAACAAATTTAAAGAGATTTATGAGGTAAAAAAATCCCAGCTTGAAGCGGCTTACAAGCGTCAACAGCAGGAAATTGAGGATTTAAAGGATTTTGTAGCCAGAAATAAAGCAAGAGTGTCTACAAGAAATATGGCTATGTCCAGACAAAAAAAGCTGGATAAAATGGATGTAATTGAGCTTGCAAAGGAAAAGCCAAAACCAGAGTTTTATTTTAAAAATGCCAGAGCATCTGGAAAGGTTGTTTTTGAAACAACAGATCTGGTTATAGGTTATGACAATGTACCACTTTCAAAGCCTATCAATCTTAGGATGGAAAGAGGAGAAAAAATAGCCATAATTGGAACTAACGGTATTGGAAAAAGTACATTTTTAAAGAGTGTATTAGAGATAATACCACCGGTAAGTGGAAAAAGTCATTTAGGTGATTATCTGTACAAGGGCTATTTTGAGCAGGAAATAAAAGCAGGCAGCAACACCTGTATAGAAGAAATCTGGGAGGAGTTTCCGTCCTTTACCCAGTATGAAATTCGCCAGGCACTTGCAAAATGTGGACTTACAACAAAGCATATTGAAAGTCAGGTTAGAGTGTTAAGTGGTGGTGAGCAGGCAAAGGTAAGACTATGTAAGCTTATTAATACTGAAACTAATGTATTGCTTTTAGATGAGCCTACAAACCATTTAGATGTAGATGCAAAGGAAGAATTAAAAAGAGCCTTAAAGGAATATAAAGGAGCAATTCTTTTAGTGTGCCATGAACCAGAATTTTATGAGGGTTTGGTAGATAAAGTGGTTAATCTTGAGGAATATTCCTTATTGTCATAGAAAGTCCGTTTAATGGGACATCTATATAGAGTATCATATAGCTATGAAGGATAGCTATTAAAATTCAAACAAATAAAACTTTGAAAGAATAAGGAGATGCTTTATATGGATATTTTATCAAGCTTAGTTTTAACATTTTTGATTTCTTTGGCAATATGTGTATTTACATATCTGCTACAATATTGTTCGGCAATAAGCCCCTGCAATATAGAATTTGATTGCAGACAAGGGTATGAAATGTATTTAATGAACAAATATAATATTGTTACCAACAAGGTTTTTAACATAGCAATGGCGGTAGTGTTTCTATCTTTAATTTCAATGCTGATGTCTGAAAGCATACATTATATGTTATTTATGGTTGTATTAGAGTTTGTATATTTTGTGATAAATACAATACTTATGCTGGTGTTTTTTGTTAGAAGTAAAATCTATTGGTATAAAGCGGACAATAAAGAGGTGCTTACAAATAAACAGTAAAAAATAAAAGTGTAAAAATCCAGCTTAATATAGCTGCTTTTACACTTTTATTTTTCCTTTGGGTTTATAAATTTTGTATTTTTGGCAAGTCAAAATGGTCAAGACAATAGTTTAGATCATTAAGATTATATTCATGATTTTCTATAAAATATCTAATAATTAAATCAGACTTTTCTGAATTTGAATAAGCATAGCCTACAGACTTTAATAATGCTCTGGATTCCTCATAATTTAGATGAAGGGCAAAGCACATAATAAAAACCTCACCCTTGCCAGGAATATAGTTTTTGTTAGAACGAAGAATCTCAAAATAATTCTTAGTAAGAAGACATTTGTCCTCAATAGTATGTTCATCTAACTTTTTGTCATTAATATAGCAGGTAACAATATCCCTGTAGCTTGTCGGATTGCTGTGGGACTTATACCATTCATTGCACTTAATTCTGTCAGGGTCATCCTTTAGAGATAAGGTATTATATTTGTTATTTCCTAGATTTCGATCACGCACAAAATGTACTTGAACAAATATTTCAGCCTCTTTACAAAGGGTCTGTCTTCTTTTAAACTTTTTCTTTTTAGCTGTTTCAAAAATTGACATAAGTTCCTCCATATTTATATATTACAATATCTGATATTACATTTTTATCGCTGTAATTTTAGCACTTTTTTAGAAAAATGTATATTAAAAATTCTTGTACATTAACATATATTTTCGTATAATTGTATCTGTAGCAGGTTGATTAAAAAACAGTTCAGAAGGAGGTAAGGTACGGGTAAGTACCGAAAATTATGTCTTTACAGGAAGTATTAACAAGTGAATGGAATTTTAGATGGCTTTTAGTATCAATTATGCCAAGAATCATAATTACCATTGTTTGTATATTGGTGTGTTACAAACTGGCAGTCAAGGCCAATAAATCAAAGGCAATGGCTTTTTTAGGAATATTTGGTATATTTGGAATAGTTGCTATGTTTATTATCTTAGCAGCTAAAAACGGAGGCACTGATAATCGTACATTTAACAATCAGCAAATGGGAAACAATTATGGGCAGTATAACAATCAGCAAATGGGAAACAATTATGGGCAGTATAACAATCAGCAAATGGGAAACAATTATGGGCAGTATAACAATCAGCAAACAGGTAGTAATTATCAACAGAATAATGGCTATCAGCAAAATATAAATCCGTTTACAGATACAGTTAATAATAGTGAAAATGCTTTTAGAACAGAAACTATTGACAGTGAAAATTACAAATTCAATGGTGGAATGAATGTATGTGAATCTCATCAGGAACACAATGATACACATACAGGCTTATATGGAGATGTTGTGGAGGAGCAGGCATCACAGGAAAGATCATATAATCTTAATGGGGAAAATATATCTTATGGCAAAGGCTTATGCCCTCACTGTGGAGCAAAGCTAAAAAAATTCCAAAGATTTTGTGATTCCTGTGGTAGCAGAGTATAAAAACTAAATAATGAATGTCAAAAAAAGAAAAAATAAGTAGACTATTTTCAAATAATGTGAGAGAATAGTTCGAGAATTATTTTCGAAAGGAGACTCATAATGATTTACACTAACGAAGTTAAAAACATGTGTCCAGTGGCACAAGGCGTTCATCATGGCGCTGCACCAGTACCTACAGAAGGTAACTGGGTAAAAAATAAAGAAGTAAAGGATATTTCAGGCTTCACACATGGTGTGGGCTGGTGTGCTCCACAGCAGGGTGCTTGCAAGCTTACACTTAATGTTAAGGAAGGTATTATTCAGGAAGCATTAGTTGAAACAATCGGATGTTCAGGAATGACACATTCAGCAGCTATGGCAGCAGAATTATTACCAGGCTTAACTGTTATGGAGGCATTAAACACAGACTTAGTTTGTGATGCTATAAATACAGCAATGAGAGAATTATTTTTACAGATCGTTTATGGTCGTACACAGAGTGCATTCTCAGAAGATGGTCTTGCTGTTGGTGCTGGTCTTGAGGATTTAGGTAAAGGTCTTAGATCTCAGGTTGGTACAATGTATGGTACTCTTGAAAAGGGTCCTCGTTATCTTGAAATGGCAGAAGGTTATGTTACAGGTATCGCTCTCGATGCAGATAATCAGATTATTGGTTACCAGTTTGTAAGTCTTGGAAAGATGACAGACTTTATTAAGAAGGGTGATGACCCTAACACAGCTTGGGAAAAAGCTAAAGGTCAGTATGGCAGAGTTGCAGATGCAGTTAAGATTATTGACCCAAGACAGGAATAATAAAGGAGGACGAAGAAATGGCATTATTTGAATCATATGAAAGAAGAATTCCACAGATTAACGCAGTTTTAAGCAGCTATGGAATTTCATCTATTGAAGAAGCAGAAAAAATCACAAAGGACGCTGGATTAGATGTATACAACATGATCAAAGGCATTCAGCCAATTTGTTTTGAAAATGCGTGCTGGGCATACATAGTAGGTGCAGCTATTGCAATTAAAAAGGGCGCTAGAAAGGCTTCAGAAGCAGCAGCAGCTATTGGTGAAGGCCTTCAGGCATTCTGTATTCCAGGTTCAGTTGCTGACCAGAGAAAAGTTGGTTTAGGACATGGAAATTTGGGAAAAATGTTACTTGAGGAAGATACAGAGTGTTTCGCATTTCTTGCAGGACATGAATCTTTCGCAGCAGCAGAAGGTGCTATCGGTATTGCTGAAAAGGCAAATAAAGTTCGCCAGAAACCATTAAGAGTTATCTTAAACGGACTTGGAAAAGATGCAGCCCAGATTATTTCAAGAATTAACGGTTTCACATATGTTGAAACAGAAATGGATTACAAGACAGGCGAAGTTAAGGAAATCTTCAGAAAGTCATATTCCGACGGACTTCGTGCAAAAGTAAACTGCTATGGTGCTAATGATGTAACAGAAGGCGTTGCTATTATGTGGAAGGAAAATGTAGATATTTCTATTACAGGTAACTCTACAAACCCTACAAGATTCCAGCATCCAGTTGCAGGTACTTACAAGAAGGAAAGACTTGAAGCTGGTAAGAAATACTTCTCAGTTGCTTCAGGTGGTGGTACAGGTAGAACACTTCATCCAGACAATATGGCGGCAGGTCCTGCTTCATATGGTATGACAGATACAATGGGTCGTATGCACTCAGATGCGCAGTTCGCTGGTTCTTCATCAGTTCCTGCCCATGTAGAAATGATGGGTCTTATCGGTGCTGGTAACAACCCAATGGTAGGTATGACAGTTTCTGTAGCTGTTTCTATCCAGCAGGCATCAGATGAAGGAAAATTCTAAGTAATACTTCGTTTAGATTGGTATTTATTGAGGACTTTTGGTGAAAAGCTAAAGGTCCTCATTATATTTATACAATTTATATTATTTAATCATCTAGGAGGAAGAAAAAAGATGCTAGAGAAGGTTTTCAAACTTAAAGAAAACAACACTACTGTGAAAACAGAAATTATAGCTGGTTTCACAACCTTTATGACAATGGCATACATTATTGCATTAAATCCAAATCTTCTTACAGGTTTTGGAGCAAATGGTGGTCAGTCACTTTGGAATGCGGTATTCCTTGCAACCTGTATTGCATCTGCCATCGGCATTTTCTGTATGGCATTTATGGCTAACAAGCCATTTGCAATGGCACCAGGTATGGGGCTTAACAGCTTCTTTGCCCTGGTAGTAACAAATATTGTGGGTATGACAGGATTTTCTTATGTAAAGTCCTTCCAGACAGCATTATGTATTGTTTTTATTGAAGGTGTTCTTTTTATTATACTTTCAGTTCTTAATGTAAGAGAAAAAATAGTTGATGCTATACCACTTGGAGTTCGTTTAGGAATTGCTCCAGCTATTGGTATGATGCTGTTAAATATTGGATTAGGCTCTAATGCAGGTGTATACTCAGAAAAAGGTGGACCTTTTTATGTTATGAGAGATTTCTTTGGAGCATTAACACCTAAGGTAGCTAAAGATAGTATGGGTAGTGGTTATTCACAGATGGTTCTTACAGTAGTTACTATGTTTATAGGATTATTTGTAATTATTATTCTTGCAAAGAAAAATATTAAAGCCTCTGTAATACTTGGTATGCTTGTGGCCAGCATTATTTACTGGGCTGGCGAAGCTATTTTCTTAAAGACAAATCCATTTGCAGGGATTAAGGCTTCAGGCTTTATACCACCATTTAGCGATTTGGGAAGCCAGACATTATTCAAGCTTAATTTCTCAGGACTTGCTGAAATAGGCTGGTTTACAGTGGTTACACTTATTATTACCTTCTGTATTATCGATATGTTTGACACAATCGGAACATTAGTAGGTACAGCTACTAGAGCTGGTATGGTAGATGAAAATGGTAAAATGCCAAATATGAAGCAGGCACTTTTATCAGATGCAATCGGAACAGTTACAGGTTCAGTTACAGGTACATCTACAGTTACAACCTTCGTTGAATCAGCATCAGGTGTTGAAGCTGGCGGACGAACAGGTCTTACAGCACTTACAACAGGTATTTTATTCCTTGCTTGTATATTTATCGCACCTATTGCAGCAGTTATTCCAGCCGCAGCTACATCATCAGCACTTATTTATGTAGGTATATTAATGTTGTCAGGACTTAAGAACATTAAGTTTGATGATATTGACCAGGTAGTGCCAGTAGCAATTATGCTTATTGCAATGCCTATATCTGGTTCTATTGGACACGCTATCGGTCTTGGTTTAATCTCATATACTGTTATTAAGTTATTTACAGGAAAGGGTAAGGAAGTTTCGATGCTTACTTATGTATTATCAATTATATTCCTTATTAAGTTCTTTCTTGCAATATAAGAATTGTAAATTATAGTTTGTTATTACAAAGCCTGTTAAGTATAAGCTTGTACAAGCATAGCCTATACTTAGCGGGCTTTTTAATATAAAAAAATGTAGAAATATAGATAAAAGTATTTTATAATTACATAAGAAACCTATGTAGGTATATGTTTTGGTTATGTGTTATAGAAATATGTGTTTGAAGATATAGCAGGTAGATTTAATTTAAGGGTGGTTATAGGAGAAACATAAAAGTTTTCTTAGAAAAATAAGTTTTAGTTGGAGGCAGACTATGGGTGATAAGATTAAAAATGTAAAGTCATTGTTTGAAACAAAATTTATAAAGGTGTTTGATTTGGAACTGGAAAATAACAGACATTATTACGATGCAACCAGAAGAGAAAAAAGTGAGCTGGTAGCTACTAAAACTATAGAGGGTTTCAAAAAAATGCTGCCTGACGCAGTAAGTCTTATTGTTATTATAAAAAATGAAGGCTGTGAGCCGAAATTGTTATTAAGCAGGGAATTCAGGTATCCTGCAGGACAATTTTTGCTTAGTGTTCCTGCAGGTCTTATTGATAAAGAGGATAAGGAAAAAGCAAATCCATTAATTGAAACAGCTAAAAGGGAGCTTATGGAAGAAACTAATATTGAGATAAAGGAGGGAGATGAAATAAAGGTAGTCAATCCGTTTTTATTTAGTACACCAGGAATGACAGATGAAAGCAATGCCTTAGTAAAGGTAGTTATTAACAATGCAGATATAGAGAGTATATCATCAAAGGGCGCAGTTGGAAGTGAGTGCTTTGACGGTTTTGTACTGCTTACAAAGGAAGAAGCAGAGAAAGTCTTGAAATCAGGTGTTGATGATAAAGGCTTATTTTACTCAGTATATACATGGTCTGCATTAGCCTATTTTGCAGCTGATATGTGGAAATAGAAGAATAGGAGATAGACATATGAATTTATTTTTAATTATTGCTTTTTTGTTTTCTATGGGCAGCTTTGTAGGCTGGTGTCTGGAGCTTGTATACAGAAGGTTTTTTTCTGCTGCAAATCCAGAAAGAAAGTGGATTAATCCAGGCTTTTTAACTGGTCCATATCTGCCACTATACGGATTTAGCCTTTGTATAGTCTTTTTATTAGCACAAATAAATTTGTCCTTTATTAAAAATCAAGTTTTACAAAAGCTTATTCTTTTTGTGGTTATGGCATTGATAGTTACCTTTATAGAATATATTACAGGACTTATTTTTATAAAGGGAATGAAGATAAAGCTATGGGATTACGAAAAAGAGTGGGGAAATATTAAGGGAATAATCTGCCCTAGATATTCATTATACTGGGCAATTTTAAGTGCAATATATTACTTTTTAATACACCCTAATATAATTAAATCCTTACAATGGCTGGCAGACCATTTAGCTTTTTCTTTTGTAGTAGGCTTTTTCTATGGAATATTTGTAGTAGATTTGTGTTACTCGATGAATATGATTACAAGAATTAGAAAATTTGCAAATGAAAATAACATAATAGTTAAAACGGAAGCTTTAAAGGAAAGTATTAGAAAGAAGAATGAGGAGCTAAAGGAAAAGAGAAGATTTATGTTTGTATTCCGTTCTGAAAAAAGCTCCTTTGCTGAAAATTTAAAGAATTATATAGAAAAAGAACAGGAAAGATTTGAGGAAAATAAGAAAAGCTTAATGGAAAAGGTTAATAATACCAAGAAGAAAAAATAGCTGCAGCATATAGTAAAAATATAGAAGAATGGAGAAAGACAATGGTAATAGACACACATGTTCATATAGGTGGAGAAAATTTATGGTTTAATATGAGTGAGGAATTAGTATTGGAAATGATAAAAAAATACAAAATAGATTATTGTATAGTTTCCAATGCAGATTCGACAGAGTTTGACCTTAATCAAAAGCTTCTTCCGGAGAATGTTCAAATAAGTGAAGAAGCCTCATTGCTTAAAGTGATTAAATTTGCAAGACAGCACAAGGACAAAATAGGTATTGCAATCTGGGTAAAGCCATATCTGCAACAGCCTTCAGAAAAATTTTTAAAACTGATTGAGGAAAATATAGATTTAATACATGCAATAAAGCTTCACCCATATCATTCCAATATATCGCCAGTAGATAAAAGAGTTATTCCATATTTGGAGATTGCAAGCAAATATAAGCTGGCAGTTGTATCTCACACAGGAGGCTGTGAGGCGGCTGCACCTATACATATGCTGGAGGCAGCAAGGCTTTTTCCAGATATTCCCTTTGTAATGGCACATATGGGCTTAGGCAGTGATAATGAGGAGGCTATTTCTTTATTAGGCATGGCAGACAATTTATATGGGGATACAGCATGGGTAAGTATGGCAAGCACCATAAAGGCCATAGAAAAATATGGTATTTCAAAAATGATGTTTGGAAGTGATGCTCCTATAGATGGGCTGGATACCTATTTGTGTAACAAGAAGGGAGAAAGGTCAATTTATCAGGATTATTTTAATATAATTGAAGAAAAAATTGGAAGGACTGCATATGAGTGTTTAATGTACAAAAATGCAATGAAGGTATATAACATTAAATTATAAAGGTATATAAGTGATTAAGTTCAAACAGGCAAAAAGTAAAACTTGTTAAATGTAGAAATTTGTCGTATACTCATTAAGTTAGTGTTGAGGTTAATGTGAAAGATAAAATAACCAAAGGAGGGCTATATGGCCGATACAATTTCAAGAATAAACGAAACAGTTAACAGTGTTGTCTGGGGAGTTCCAGCACTTATTTTGCTTGTTGGAACAGGTGTACTTATGACAATTCTCACAAAGGGATTTCAGTTTACACATTTAGGATATACCTTTAAGGAAACGATAGGCAGTTTATTTAAAAAGAAGGATATTCTTAAAAATAAGGACCCAAGATCTATTTCACAGTTTCAGGCATTATGTACAGCCTTATCTGCTACCATAGGAACAGGAAATATTGCTGGTATTGCATATGCTATTACAATGGGTGGAACAGGCTCAGTATTTTGGATGTGGGTTGCGGCTATTTTTGGAATGATGACAAATTATTCTGAAAATGTTTTAGGTATATATTTTAGAAGAAGAAACTCTAAGGGCGAATGGAGTGGAGGAGCTATGTATTACCTGCATGATGGTGTAGGTGATAAAAAAGGCTTAAAGAAAATAGGCAAGGTGCTTGCTATTCTTTTCTCTATATTTGCTATATTTGCTTCATTTGGAATTGGAAATATGGGACAGGTTGCTTCTATTAGAGAAAGTGTTTTAAATGTTTTTGATTTTACAGGAAATGTAAATACAAATGCACTTATAATAGGTGTAATTGTAGCAGTAGTAGCTGCTTTAGTTATTATCGGCGGACTTTCAAGAATTGCAAAAGCGAATGAAAAGATTGTACCATTTATGGCTGGATTTTATATTGCAGGTGCATTAGTTATTATTGGTATGAATTACGATATGATAATACCAGCATTTGCTTCAATATTTAGAAATGCCTTTACCTTTAAGGCAGTAGGCGGTGGTGTAGGTGGTGCTTTAATTAAACAGGCAATTACCTGGGGCTTTAAGCGTGGTGTGTTTTCAAATGAAGCAGGACTTGGCTCATCAGTTATGGTTCATTCAGCATCAAATGTTAAAGAACCTGTTACACAGGGCTTATGGGGTATTTTTGAAGTATTTTTTGATACAATTATTGTATGTACTTTAACAGCACTTTTAATTCTTACAACAGGTATTGTTGACTTAGATACAGGAGCAGCACTTAGTGGCGCTACAAAGCTTGGACTTGCTACGGAAGCCTTTACTAAGTCGATGGGAACAGCAGGTGGAATTTTTATTGCCATAGCAGTTACATTATTTGCTTTTTCAACTATACTTGGTTGGAGCTATTATGGAACAAAGGCTTGGGAATATTTATTCGGAACAAAGGCAACTATGATATATAAGGTTATTTTTATAATAATACTTGTTGTGGGTTCAGTATTGCAGGCAGATTTAGTTATTGACTTATCAGATACATTTAATGGTCTTATGGCAATACCAAACCTTATTGGTGTGCTTACCTTGTCAGGAACCGTTGTTGCCATAACAAATAACTATAAGCAAAGAAAATTCAAAGGCAATCTTGATGTAAAGCCGATGCTTTCTTACTTCCCACATATTCAAAAGGAGCAGGAGAAAGCATTAGCCGAAGAAGAGGAGCTGATTGAAGAGTACGAGGCTGAGGAATTGGAAGCTGAGCTTGAGGCAAAGGAAGCTAAAAAGAAAAACAAAAAGAAGAATAAATAAAAATAAGTAAGAATTTTACAAAATAGGTACATAAATAAAAGTTTATATATGTCAAATTTTGCGATATGATAAAATTATATTGACAAAAGATGTATAAATAAATAGAATAAGGGGTATTGAAAAGTGAATAATCCTATTAGTTTTATGGTCAGATAATATCTGTTTAAAGGAACATGGTGAAAGGCCAGACTGTTAATCCCAGCCGTAATGAGGACGAATAGGTCAATAAGCCACTGGAGTTTATCCGGGAAGGCGACCTTATTAGGACGAATCAGAGTCGGAACACAATACATAAAACGGGACATAAGATTAAGTATCTTTAGGCAAAAAGATATTTATTTTTTGTGGCAAAAGCCCGACGAGCGACGCTCGTGCTTGCACGAGGCGGCATTAGGAGGGCGCAAGGATAGCGAGAAATTATAATTTCGAGCGGAGGCAAAAGCCCGACGAGCGACGCTCGTGCTTGCACGAGGCGGCATTAGGAGGGCGCGCTACATTCATCTTATTCAAAAAGTAGACGCAGGTCGTTAAAGGAAAAGGAGTCAAGATGAAAGAAAGAATGAAGAAAGCAATGTCATATGTTCTTGTAACATTACTTATTATGACATTATTACCAATGAATATATTTGCAGCAGATGATAGTCATGCAAATCAGATTCATATTGTAGTAGAAAATACTACCTACTCTGAGACCGAGGGAGCAGGCTGGAGTGGAACATTAGTAGATAAGTGGGTAACCATAGATAATAGTAGTACATTGACAACTGCTCTTAAGGACGCATTAGATACCCTTGATAGCGAAATAGTTGCTTCATCATATGATGGTCTTTATATTAAGAGTATTAATGGCTTAACAGAAGGAGCCGGAGCAGCATATGCAGGCTGGATGTTCTCTGTTAATGAAACTATGGCAGATAATGGAATTTCATATTACACAGTTGCAGATAGCACACTTGTAGCAGGTGATGAAATTAAATTTATGTATTCTTTAAATGGTGGTGCAGATCTAGGTGCTGACTATAGTGCAACTACATCTGCAGGACTTGAAGCACTTTCTTTTAGTGAGGGCGTATTATCGCCAGCATTTAGTAATGCTACAAAAGATTATACATTAACAGTATCAGATACAACAGATTTATATGTATTAGCTAAGGTCAAAAATATTGCTGAAAATTTAGTTGTTAAGGTAAATGATACAGAATGCAGAACATCACAGAAGGTTAGTGTTTCAGACGGAAGTAAAATAGAAATCATAACACAGCAGACTGTATGGGCTCCTGATTATTCATCTTCAACTATTGAGGAAGCAAAATATACAATTACTGTAAAGAAAGCATCAACAGTTGCAGTAAGCGATATGTATAGCGATATTGTAAATGTTGTTTCAGAAGGCTTAACAGATGACAAGCTTGTTTTTGGCAATGAGTGGAATATTATGACAGCAGCCAGAGCAGGAAAGTTAAGCAAGGCTGATGCAAAAAAATATTATGAAAGTCTTGTAAATAAATTAGCAGAGGTAGATGGTGATCTAATAGAAACAAATAGACCAACTACAAATGCAAGAGTTATTCTTGCTTTATCAGCTGTGGGAATAGATGCTACAGATGTGGACGGTCACAATTTATTAACACCTCTTGCAAACCTTGATTTAATTAAAAACCAGGGAATAAATGCTGCGGCATATGCTTTATTAGCAATTAATTCAGGCAGATACGAAATTCCGACTGTTGAAGCTGGAGTAACACAGGCTACAGTAGAAAATATTATTGATTATATATTAGAAAAAGAAATTGCAGCAGGTGGTTGGGATTGGTTTACTACTAATCCAGATGTAGATTTGACTGCTATGGTTTTACAGGCATTAGCACCATATAGAAGCAATGCACAGGTAAATGCAGCTGTTGAAAGAGGCTTAACAGTTCTATCTATGCTGCAAAATCCAGATGGAAGCTATGCAAGCTGGGGTACTACTAACTCATGCAGTATTGCACAGGTTATAGTAGCACTTACTGAATTGAATATTAATCCAAATACTGATGCAAGATTTATAAAGAATGGCTATACTGCTGTACAGGCTTTAGCAGATTATTATGTACAGGGTGCTGGTTTTGCATATTCTTATGGTGGAAATGCACAGGCAGCAGCTACTCAGCAGGCATCATATGCTTTAGTTGCAAATGACAGAATGTTAAACGGCAAGAACAGCTTGTACGATATGCACGACGCATTTGAAGCTAATAATAACGATGACGGTAGCAACAATAATAACAATAATAACAATAATGATAATAATGATAATAATGGAAACAATCAGGCACCACAAACACTTGATATGACAAATACTATCCCAGTTGTAATGCTGCTTATGATTTCTGGAATGATAGTTGTATTGTATACAGGAAAGAAATTTAAAAATGAGAAATAAAAGTAAAAATATAATATCTGGGGTTAGTATAGTAATGGCTGTTTTAATAACAGCCATTATTGTTATATTAATAAGTGTATTAAGTAAAAATGGCAAAGATGAAGGGGCAATAACTCAGGTTAAAGATAGTAAAAATCAAGTGGAAAGCACCTTGGATAGTACCTTAGATGCAAATATATCGACAAGTAAAGCTGATGAAACTATAGCTGCAAATGGTGACGAGAACGGCAGCTCATTAATAGATAATAGAAATCCTGATAATAATACACAAAGCAATTCCCCAAATAACACACAAGTCAGTAAGCAAACAACTGCACAGGCAACTACGCAAACAACTGCACAGGCAACTACGCAAATTGCGCCACAAACAACTACATCTAAGACCACCAGTGCTTATAATCCTAGTGTAAATACAACAACAGCTAAGGAAAATACTACTGGAAATCGGAAAAGCTTTAAATGTTACATAGGAATATATTGTAAAACTATATTAAATAATATGGATAATTTGAAGTCCTCAAAAAAACAGTATGTACCAGCAAATGGAGTTATTCTTGAAAAGCTGGAGGTTACAGTATATGAAAATGAAACAGTTTTTGATGTTTTGAAAAGAGTTTGTAAACAAAAAGGTATTCAAATGGAGTATACCGGTGGAACGGTTTTTCAGACAGCTTATGTAAAAGGTATTAATAATTTATATGAGTTTGATTGTGGAAGGCTGTCAGGGTGGAAGTATTGTGTAAATGGAGAATATCCATCCTTTGGCTGCGACCAGTATGTGTTGAAAAGTAATGATGTAATTGAATGGAATTATACTTGTACGATGGATGATTTGTAGGAAAAAAGTAAGCTTATATGTAAGTTTTAGGTAAATCCGTTTTTGCTAATTCGGACTAAAAAAGGCTACTTATAGAATAGATAAGATAAATTTAAGCTATTTTTGTAGTAAAATTATAAATATATTTGATGACGAAATATTGTCAGGAAAAAGAAAGGAAAATTAAGATGAAAGAGTATGTATATATGAGTAAAAAAATTAAAACAATAATTGCATTATTTTGTATATGCCTGCTTTTTTGTACAAGTATTAGTATACAGGTAAAGGGTGCTGAGGTAGATTTAGAAGCTGTAGTTAACGAGGCTTATGCTTTTATTAAGGATACCTATGTAAATGGCAGTAGTAATTTTATAACTGCTGAAACTGCAAAGGGGGCAGGAACATCTACAATGGACTGGCTGGTTATTGCTTTGTCAAGACTTGGAATGAAGGATGATTATTCCTTGTATTTGGAAAAGCTTACAGATTATGTTACTACTAAATATAAAGAGGAGGGTGGGTTAAGTAATGTTAAGGCTACAGAATACCATAGAATAGCGTTAGCTATTTTAGCCTGCAATGGAAATCCTAGGTGTGTAGGTGAAGATAAAATTGATTTAATAAAGGATGGTGTTTATGACAGAAACAAAGTGGCACCATTAGACACTCAGGGAATTAATGGAGAAATATGGGCACTCATAGCAGTAGATGCTGGAAATTATCAAATTCCAGAGGAAGCTTATTATACAAGAGATAAAATTATTAGCAGTATTATCTCAAAGCAAAGGGCAGACGGCAGCTTTGGTTTAATAGAGGGTAAAACAGATGCAGACATAACAGCAATGGCTGTAACTGCACTTTCCACTTATTATGATAGTGATAGAACATATGACATTGAGGATAAGAATACAAAGGAAGTAAGAAAGATAAAGGTTAAGGCTGTAGTAGACAAGGCCTTAGAGGCTTTATCAAATTTACAGCTGGCTTTGGGTGATTATGCGTCAGAGGATATAGCAAACGCCTCCTCTACAAGTCAGGTAATAATTGCACTTACTTCATTAAATATAGATATTTTAAAGGCTGACGATTTTATAAAAGAGGGTAATAATCTATTAGACGGATTAATGAAATACAAAATGGATAATGGCAGCTTTTACAGAAAAAATGGTAATGAGAATTTGTCAGATATAATTGAAACTGAACAGGCTCTGTTGGCAGTAGGGGCTATAGTAAGACAAGGTGAAAACAAAGGCAGGCTATATGACTTTAGCAGCGAATTAGTTAAAAATACAGAAGATAATAAAACAGAAGACAATAATATAATTATATATGGTTGCCTTGCAGGAATTGTTATATTGTTTATAATAAGCACAGTAGTTTTTGTTAAAAGGAAAAAGTCTATTCAGGAGAATTAATATGAAAAAGTTTATTACAAAGCCTAAAGTAATAATAACAATTTGTATTATTGCTATATTGGCTGTAATTGTAAGCAATATAAAAATACAGTCTGTAGATGAATATTATATGGAACATGCTACAGATATTAGTGAAGACTCTGAAACCGTCTATTTAACAATATTATGTGATACAGTTTTTGATAATATGGATAAATTAAACGATAATTTAGAACAGTACATTCCAAAGGACGGAGTAATACTAGAGAGAACAGAATATGTGTTAAGACAGGGAGATACTGTATTTGATGTATTGCAAAGAGCTGTAAGTCTTAATAAAATTCAAATGGAATATCAGGGAGCAGACAGCAATACTTATGGTACCGCTTATGTAGAGGGAATTAATTATCTATATGAATTTTCCTGTGGTAATTTATCTGGATGGATGTATATGGTAAATGGGGAATTTGTTCAATATGGTTGTTCAAATTATGTATTAAAGGACGGCGATGATATAAAGTGGGTTTATACCTGCGATTTAGGTGAAGATGTAAAAAAATATCAGGAGGATAAAAATGAAGGCAAATAATATGTTTTCCTTATATCATCCTATAGGTTTATTTATATACTTAATTTCAGTAATTGTAATTACAATGTTTACTATAAATCCAATTATGCTTTCCATAGCACTTGCAGGTGGAATTATGTATATACTTACTGTAACCAATATAAAAAGCTTTTTAAAAGGTATTATATATGAAATTCCATTTTTTATATTAATAGTTATTACAAATCCACTATTTTCTCATAATGGAGTAACCCCGCTATTTTTTTTGAATGGAAATCCTATTACCTTAGAAGCAATACTATATGGCTTAGATATAGGAATAATGATTTTAGCAGTAATATATTGGTGTAAGACCTACAATTTAGTTTTTAGTGATGAAAAATTTATTTACTTATTTGGTAAAACTATTCCAAAGCTGTCTTTAGTATTATCTATGGCATTAAAATATATTCCTTTATTAAAAAAGCAGTATAGGAAAATGAGCGATGCCAGAAAATATATGGGTTATTGTAATTCTGAGGATTTTTTTACTAAGGTAAAAAATAAACTGACAGTATTCAGTATGTTAATTACCTGGAGCTTTGAAACCTCGCTAGATACAGCTATGTCAATGAAAATTAAAGGATATGGACTAAAGGGAAGAACCCACTTTCATAACTTCAGATTTGGATATAGAGATGGTATACTTTTGATTTTAACAATTATTATAGATGTAATAGTGTTTTGGGGAATGACAAACAAAATTACACAGTTTTATTTTTATCCTAGTATAGCTGAAGGAGAACTTAATCTATTCTCTGTAGGTGTTTATGGTGCATTTGGTATACTTGTGTTTATACCTTCATTTATTGAAATCAAGGAGAAAGTTAAATGGAAATATTATGTGGAGAGAATTTGAGCTTTAAATACCTGGAGGGTGAAAAAGATGCAATTTCTAAGCTTAATTTTACAATAAATAAAGGGGAATTTGTAGTAATAATGGGAGAAAGTGGCTGTGGGAAAAGTACATTACTTAAAATGATTAAAAGTGAGCTTTTACCAGCAGGACAGGAAAGCGGAAGGCTTTTATATAAAGGACAGGAAATAGAAGAAGTAGAGGAGCGGACAAAGGTGTCTGAAATCGGCTTTGTAATGCAAAATGTTGATGCACAAATAGTCACGGACAGAGTTTATCACGAATTAGCCTTTGTATTAGAAAGTCTTTCCTACAAAACAGAAGAAATCAGATTAAAGGTAGGGGAAATGGCTAGTTATTTTGGTATAGAGGATTTATTTAGAAAAAAAACCGATGAGCTTTCTGGTGGGGAAAAGCAACTAGTTAATTTAGCTTCAGTTATGGTCACAGGACCAGAGCTGTTACTTCTTGATGAGCCAACCTCAAAGCTGGACCCCATTGCTGCAAGTGAATTTATTTCTACTTTACATAAAATAAATGTAGAGTTAGGCACAACAATAGTATTAGTAGAGCATCGCTTAGAAGAAGTTTTTTCTATTGCTGACAGGGTAATGCTGATGGAGGAGGGAAAGCTGTTAGCCTTTGACAAACCAAGACAGGTGGGCAAATTTTTGGTCAATCACAAGATGATTGCAGGAGCACCAAAGGCTGTGGTATTGTATAAGGAAATGCCGATACCTGAAGAGAATTGTCCTTTAAATGTAAAAGAGGGAAAGGAATACATAAGAGATAATTTTTCAAATACAAAGAATATATTTGAGCCAGAGGCATTTTGCATTAAAAACAAATTAGGGCAAAAGAAGAAAAGTAATATTGAAATAAAAAATAAAGAGATTAGTGTAAGTAATGCAAAAATAACAAAAAGTACGAATAATTTAAGTAATAAAGATAAAGCATATAACAAAGGAAATGTAAGTGGAGAGAAAATATTGGAATTAAAGGATATTTGGTTTAGATATGAAAAAGAGGAAAGTGATGTGCTTAGAGGTGTAAATTTATCAGTAGCTAAGGGCGAGGTATTTTCTCTTTTAGGTGGTAATGGAGCTGGAAAAAGCACACTTTTTTCTGTTATTTGTGGACTTCAAAAACCCTATAGAGGCAAGGTGTTAATAGATAAGTTAAATATTAGAAAATATAAGGATAAGGATTTTTATGGCAAGAAAATATGTATGCTGCCACAGGAGCCTATAAATGTATTCTTTAAAACACAGGTATATGAGGATTATATTGATGTTTTAGATAGCAGCTTTTCCTTAAAAGAAAAGGAAAGCAAAATAAAAAAGGTAGCAGATACCTTGAAAATAGAAGGATTAGTGAAGAAACACCCATATGATTTAAGTGGTGGAGAACTACAAAAGTGTGCCATAGGCAAGCTTTTGCTCCTTGAGCCGGAAATAATATTATTGGACGAGCCTACAAAGGGTATTGACGGTTGTGGCAAAGAGGAGTTAGTAAAAATCATACATCAGCTAAAGGAAAAAAAGGTAACAGTTGTAACAGTAACCCATGATGTTGAATTTGCAGCGGATATATCCGACAGATGTGGAATGTTATTTGACGGAGAAATACTGGCAGTGGAAACACCACATAACTTCTTCGGAAAAAATAATTTTTATACAACAGCAGTAAATCGTATGTCAAAAGATATATATGATAATGTAATAAAATTAGAGGAATTAGTATGGATGATAAAAGAAAATATGTAAAATATATAGTTTGTTTAATTATAATTCCTATGATACTTATAATAGGATATAAAGCCTTTGGAGAAAAAAGGTATGCTTTTATAACAATGGCAATAGCAGTATGCTCAGTTATTCCCTTTGCATTACGCTTTGAAAACAAAAAAGGCTCTACGGAGAGAATGGTTATTTTATCAGTAATGATTGCTTTGTGTGTAGTATTAAGATACTGTTTTTCAATGCTTCCACATTTTAAGCCCGTAACAGCCTTAGTGGTTATTACAGGAATATATATGGGAGGAGAAACAGGCTTTTTATGTGGTGCATTTTCAGCGGTACTTTCAAATTTTATATTTGGGCAGGGTCCGTGGACACCTTTTCAAATGTTCGCCTGGGGGATGACAGGACTGGTAGCCGGTATATTTTCAAAATATCTTAAAAAGAGCAGGATATGGTTATGTATATATGGTGCAGCTAGTGGAATAATGTATTCCTTGATTATGGACATATGGACAGCTATGTGGCAGGAGGGAGTATTTAATATAAAAAGATATATTGCCTGCGTGGTTACAAGCCTGCCAGTTATGGCAATATATATAGTTTCAAATATTATATTTCTTTGGTTAATGGCAAAACCTATAGGAGAAAAAATAGAGAGAGTAAAGAAAAAAATGAATATGAATTAAAAATGGACTGTCGCACTAAGAAATTAGTGCAACAGTCCATTTTTGTAAAACTCTTGTTTATAAAGGAGATATGAAAAAATACCAAAAAACTTATTTAAGAACTTTTTCGATAGAAGCTAAAATCTGTTCTGGCTCAAATGGCTTTGCAATAAAGTCATCAGCACCATATTTAACAGCTTCAACAATTTTGCTGCTCTGTCCGGCAGCAGTAACCATAATAACCTTGATTTCAGGGTATCTGGTCTTTATAATCTGTAAAGCTTCAATACCATCAAGTACAGGCATTGTAATATCCAAAGTAACTATCTCAGGCTTAAATTCTTTGCATTTTTTAAAACCATCATCACCATTTACAGCTTCGCCTAAAACAGTATGACCAGCTCCTTCTAAAATACCACGAAGAACCTTTCTTGATGTTCGTGAATCATCAACAATTAATATCGATGCCATAGCAATCCTCCTAATTTATTTTATAGTCATTATCAACTACAGCAACCAAGTCAACTGGCTTTCCGGCAATAGTCATTGGTAACTTGTAGACTATATCTGAAGCAATCGAACCATTATCAAAGAATAGAGGTGGTTCCATATCAACTTCAATATTTTCTTTGCTTAGTGCAGACGCATACAAACCATTGATACAATTAATAAATTCGCAAACTGAATCAAAGGAGTCTGCATCAACCTCTGTAAATTCTTCCTTTGCGAAAGGATTTGCGATTGATAAAAGTGAAGTATCATTACCGGCAAAGCCTAATAGAATTGAATGGTCACCTTTTACAGACTGGGTTGCAATGTGCTCAAAGGATAAGAATCCAACCTCTTCTAAGCTTTCAAAAGTAACCTCTGTTGAAATGAAACGGATAATATTTCTAATAGCAAGACCAATAAGTCTGTTTGCAAGCTCATTTTCTGATTTTACAAATACAGAAATAACATTATCTACATCATTGCTCTTAAGCAATGAGAAATCTTCATCAGATATGTTCTTAGCTTCTTTAAAGGAAATGATAGAAGCTTCGATTTCTTCCATACTAAGGTAGCCACCCTCTGTGATAGCTGAAACAAGCTGCATATAAGCATTGCCCTGCAAGCTAAGCAGGTGAGATACCTGTTCGTTTGTCAAATAACCTTTCTCAACAGCAATATCACCGAAACGCTTATCCATTGCTACCTGTAATCTGTTGATTTCCTCAGACTGCTTTTCAGTAAGCAGTTTCTCTGAAACCGCAATAAGTCCTAATTTTACTCTTGTAGTTTTCATTGTGTCTTTAATTTTATAAAAATCATCATTTGATATTTTTCCTGATTCTACAAGATACTTTCCAAAAAATTCTTCAAACATAAAGAATCCCCTTTCACTGTATAATATAAACACGAATTGTTTAGAAAGATTATACTACAAAAACAAACAAATATCCACATATTTTAAAAAAATGTGAAAAACAAAAAATATAATTGTTATTTACTTTCAAAATTGATATAATGCTCATATATATTTAGTGATACAAACGAGGTCAGAATGAATTTAAATATCTATTTTCAGGTATGTGGGGTGGTTATTCTTGTATTGATAATGGTCATGTTTTCAAAAAGATCAGTGTTGGATATTCCATCATTTACAGCATATAGAAACCTGCTGATAAGCGTTTTTGTGTGCGTATGTCTGGATATTGAGTCTATATTTGCGTTAAATATGGCAGACTATGAGAAAAGTATATTTACAGCAGTGGTTTGCAGACTATATTTAATTTCAATAGCCATAGTAGCATACTTCATATTGAAGTACACTATATGTCAGATGGAAGATCAGATAAAACATATAAAGCTGACATTGTGGATAGTCAGGATAATTATTGCAGCTTATATGCTTCTAAGCTTGTTTATGCCAGTGTTATACCATGTTGAAAGAAATGGAATATATACATATGGTGCATATGTAATCCTTACATATTTTGTTGCTGTTTTAATAGTGGCAATATGTATTGTTTATTTAGTATCACTCTGGCGGCATATGAAAAGTGAGAAAAGCCGTTCTGTTGCATTTGTGCTGTTTTGCTTGTGTATGGCAACAGCTATTCAGTTTTTTAACAATGAGCTTTTATTAATAAGCTTTTCTTTGTCAGTAGCAATGATGTATATGTACATATATTTGGAAAATCCTAATGATTACATAGACAAAGTAAGTGGTATTTTTAATTTAGATGCGGCTGATATATTTTTGAATAATAGGTTAGAAAAAAATGATCATATAAATTTTATTACAATAGAAATAACCGGGATTAAATTTATTAATGAAACCTTTGGCTCAGAGTTAGGTAATGAGCTTCTAAAAACAGTAGGACAGTTTTTAGCCTCTATCAATGATACCTTTGCTTTTCGTATGAGTGGAGCAGTGTTTTCTGTAGCATTTTTTGGGTCAGAGAAAAAATTCAACCAGATTGTTCATACAATAGAGCAAAGATTTAAGGAAAACTTCAGTATTTTAGATATTGATACAGTGCTTCCGGTACGATATTGTATATTCAAGCACAACAATATTAAGCTGAGCATACCTGAAAAAATAGAGCTTATCAGGTATTTTATGAACGATAAGGAAATAAAAGAAACTGACGGAAAAATCATTATAGACGAGACGGCAATACAAGAAAGGTTTAATAAACAAAAAATTGAAAAAGCTTTAAATGATGCTATAAATAATGGAGAGGTAATAGTAAATTATCAGCCTATTTACAACAATAAATTGGACAAATTTACAAGTGCAGAGGCACTTATGAGAATAAAGGATAAGGATGGAAAGTTTATTCCTCCAGATATATTTATTCCCATAGCCGAAAAAAATGGACTTATTATAAAGCTGGGGATGAATCTTTTTGAGCAGGTATGTGAGTTAATACAAAAAAATGATTTACAAAATACCAGCTTGAAATACATAGAGGTTAATTTGTCAGTTATACAATGTATGCAGCAGGATTTGGCAGATAAGCTGTTAATGACTATGAAAAAGTATGATGTTCCGCCGTCTTTCATCAATTTTGAAATAACAGAAACGGCTGCTAGTAATTCCGAAAGCACCTTGCTCAGCAATATGAAAAAACTGCTGGGAGAAAATTCATCATTTTCATTAGATGATTACGGTTCGGGATATTCAAATATAAACTATGTTTTAGATTTACCTATTTCATTAATAAAATATGATAAGAATATGATTTGGTCATATTTTGATAATGAAAAAGGGAGAGTAATCTTAAATTATACAGTAAATATGACTAAGGAGCTTAATTTAAAATCACTAGCTGAGGGTGTGGAAACTAAGGAACAGTACGAGCAGATAAAACAACTGGGTATAGAATATACTCAAGGCTTTTACTTTTCAAAGCCATTACCTCCAGACGAATTTGTAAAGAAAATAAAGGAAAAGTAACAGAGAAAGAAAGTGTGCAAATATGATAAAAGGAATAGATACAATAATAATAGATATTTATTTAAGGTTATATAAGAGCATAAGCAAAAAAAGTAGAAATGTAGTAGCTATAAGCCAGTATAGCTCACTTGATGTAGACGGTGATGAAGCTGTAAGCATGATAGAAAAGGAATACAATCCGATTGACGACAAGGTCAATATATATTACCACCAGTTTGAAACAACAGGAGTAAGTGACCCCTATGAGCCTTTCTTACAGTTTATTGTACAACAGATAAAAGTACAAAAAATTGATGTTGAAGAGCTGCTGCAGGTTTGTCAGGTTTTACCTGTACAAAGAGATATGTTTAGAAGCTACTTCAGACAGGGTGTATTTACCAGGACAGAAATGGTTATATATAATGAATACAAATATGAGCTTGAGGCCATAAACAATTCAATATTTCTTATGCTTAAATATATAACAAAAAGAAAACCTACACTATTTATTTTCAACAAAATCCAGTTTGCAATGGATACTACTGTAAATCTATTAAACAGGCTGGTCAGGGCTGGCTACAAGGAAATGGGCTTCCTTTTAAGTTATGATAATACATATGATGTGGCACCATACATGAAAGAAGACTGGGAGCAGTTTTTAAATATCCTTAAAGAATATGACCTTATAATCGAATGGCAAAATGAATACTTTGATAAAGATAAATATGAGGTATTTTGTGAGGATGTAGATAAAATTCCAGAGTATTATAAAAAACTTTCAAACTTAAAGGAAACCTTGTCCTTTAGACAGGCATTCTATTATATAGAAAAAATACATAATATTATAATAAGAGAAGGGGAAAATATTGATATTAGAATTAAATACGGCATATATGGTCTGGCTACAGTTGTTTCAATTTATGCAGATAAGATAGCTAATGCTGTGCTGTTTTGTAGTGAAATCAAGCTGCTTGAAAATAGTCCTGGCTGTACTGATGAGTTAAAAATGAAAATTGATTTTTTTAGTAATTATTTATTAGCTTATACACAGATGTACAATGAGCATGAAGCAGATGCAAATATATCAGCAAAAAGAAGTATTGAAATTGCTAAAAAGATGGGTGATGATAGAGCAGTATTTGTTGCTGAACTTATAGAGCATATGTCCAGATTTTCCGGCTGGAAGGATGATGTCTGGTTTGGAGAGTGTAATGAACAGGTTGATGAAGGATTAGTGGCAAGGGCTGAAAAGTATGGCTTTATAAATCATTTAGCACACATTTTAGTATATGCCTTTGACAATGATATTGCTTTGTATAAGCAGGTAGAGGGGCTGGAAAAAAGAATATATCATTGGAAAAAAGGCATAGCTTTAGCTAACAGAATACATAATTTTAAGTTCATGTTAGATGGCTGCAAAAAAGTAATTATGTTAGCCTCTACCAGCGGGTATTATGAGGTTAGTGATTATATATATGTAAATTATTCAACACCTGTTGTTTTAAGAACTAATGATATTTTTGAACAGGCAAATATTTATAACGGTCTAGGCTTTAATAAAAGTATGGAAGGGAGCTTCAGACTTGCCAATGATTATTTCAATAAAGCACTGGGCTTATTCATTAAGGATGAAAAATATGATTATATAGCAGAAACCTTTTACAATATGTCTATTAATTGTGTAATGGCAAATGATTTTATAAATGGTGAGGAGTTTGTATCTGCTGTTATTAGAATACTAGATAAATTAAAAATTAGTATGATAAGAGTGTGCCATTTATCAAAGCTATATGGTATTAAAGCTGTCTGTGCATTAATGAATGGCAATATGTATACAGCCCAAAATTACATAGAAAAGGAAAGGGAGTATTTATTAAATGTCCTTGAGATAGATGTAGATGACCCATATATGAAGTATTGGAGGGATGATTTATTCCTATACAATTACGCAAGCCTTTGTATAGAAATAAAAAGGGGCAATATAGAAAATGGAAAAAAATTCTGGGATAGAGCAATTAAGTTATCAGTAAATAGGAGCAGTACTTTTGAAGTATTACTTTTTGATTGCACAACTATTGAAGAATTTGCTGAGAGGTTTGAAAAAAATAAAAGTGAAAAAACAAAAAACTTCCTATCTATGAAGAAGTATAAAATTGAAGATATTGTAGAAACTATCAATAATATTTCTGTAAAAATAGAAAATGAAGCAATGAGCAATGATTTAGAGTTTATTGAATCCTGGAAGGATTTATTAAAGCATCTGGGTACAAATACCTTCTTGCTTGTTGAAAATGCAGCTAATTCACTTAAAAATACTTACAATGTAACAAACTTTATTGTTATTCAGTATTCAGGTAATGAGCCGGCTGTTTTATATAATGATGCCCATATATATATGGACAGAGAAAGAATGAACAATATTACCGAGTATTTTGAGAAAAATCAAAGTGCCTTGTATACCTCAAAGTTTGAAAGAGGTTATGAATATCATAAGGGCATTTTAGATTTATTTGAAGGTGATATTATAGCATCCTTTTATGCAGTGCCATTTTTTGATAAGGGAAAGCTGGATTTTATAGTTATTACATATTCAAGAGTAAGAAATACCTGGAACAGACAGGGCAACAGACTTAAGCTTTATGAAAACAACTTGAAATTCTATAATATTGTATTTCAGGAGCTGGTAGATGCTATCCATAGAATAAATGACAAAATAGAAATAGAAAACAAAGCTGTGCTGGAAACCGTCAACAAAAAGCTTAGGGATATGGCAAATATTGACAGACTTACAGGTTTATACAACAGACAGGGCTTATATTATAAAATTGATGAGTTTGTACAAAAGGGCGTTAAAGATATTTGCGTAGCCTATATCGACTTAGATAATTTCAAATATTATAATGATAGCTTTGGTCACGATATAGGTGATATTGTTTTGGAAAAAGTAGCGGTAGCACTTAAGAATATTTGTACTGAAAATGATGTCGCTGTAAGATATGGTGGTGATGAGTTTTTAATCTTGTTTAATACTAATGATTGCTATGAGGCAGCCAGAAGAGTGAATGAACTTTATAATGAATTAAAAAATAATAATTATTACATTAACAATATATCTGAGGTCTTAAAAAAAGCAGCAGAAATACCTGAAAAAAATAGAATATCTTGTTCTATCGGAGTGGCAAAGGTATGTGGAAATAATATAAAAGAGGATATTAGCAAGGCTGTTACAAATGCTGACAAAACCCTTTATTATATTAAAAGGACTACAAAGGGTGCCTGCAAGGTTTGGGATGATATTAAGGAAATCGTATAGTTATTGACAAAAAGCATTTTTATGCTAATATATAGTAAGACATTAAAGAGAGATATTATATCACTCAAAAAATGGAAAAAAGACAAAAAATTAGAAGATGTCGAGGTGTATTTTGTTATGAGAAAGATGGTTCTTTCAGTATTAGTTGGCAATACATCAGGTGTGTTAAACAGAGTTGCAGGTCTTTTCAGCAGACGAGGCTACAACATTGACAGCTTGACAGTTGGAGAAACAGAAAATCCAGCATTTTCAAGAATGACAATAGTTGTACATGGTGAAGATGAAATTCTTGAGCAGATAGAAAAGCAGATTTCCAAGCTCGTTGATGTTAAGGAGATTACAGAACTTAAGGATGGTTCGTCTGTCTGCAGAGAGCTTATTCTTGTAAAGGTTGCTGCAAATGCTGAACATAGACAACAGATTATTGCTATAGCAGATGTATTTAGAGCAAAGATTGTAGATGTGGCACCAGAGTCACTTATGGTAGAGCTTACTGGAAATCAGGCAAAGCTTGATGCATTTATAGGTTTGCTAGGCGGTTTCAAGATATTAGAGCTTGTTAGAACAGGTATAACTGGTCTTACAAGAGGCATTGAGGACTAATTAGTTAGTTTATATGTCGTTATGCCATGTACATAAGCACATAGTGTATACGCATTATATAAAACATATTAAAAAAATGGAGGAAATAAAAATGGCAAAGATATTTTACCAGGAAGATTGTAACTTATCATTATTAGAAGGAAAGACTATCGCTATTATCGGCTACGGTAGCCAGGGCCATGCTCATGCTTTAAATGCAAAGGAGTCAGGTTGCAATGTTATAATTGGTTTATATGAAGGCAGCAAGTCATGGGACAAAGCAGTAGCACAGGGATTTGAAGTATATACAGCTGCAGAGGCTGCAAAGAAGGCTGACATCATTATGATTCTTATTAATGATGAAAAGCAGGCTCAGTTATATAAAGAATCAATCGAGCCAAACCTTGAAGCAGGAAATATGCTTATGTTCGCACATGGTTTCAATATTCATTTCGGACAGATTGTTCCACCAAAGAATGTTGATGTAACTATGATAGCTCCTAAGGGACCTGGTCATACAGTAAGAAGCGAGTATCAGGCAGGCAAGGGTGTTCCTTGTTTAATAGCTGTACATCAGGATGCAACAGGCAAGGCTCAGGATTTAGCTTTAGCATATGCTTTAGCAATCGGTGGAGCAAGAGCTGGTGTTCTTGAAACAACATTTAGAACAGAAACAGAAACAGACCTTTTTGGTGAGCAGGCAGTTCTTTGTGGTGGTGTTTGTGCACTTATGCAGGCAGGTTTTGAAACATTAGTAGAAGCTGGATATGATCCAAGAAATGCTTACTTTGAATGTATTCATGAAATGAAGCTTATTGTTGACCTTATTTATCAGTCAGGCTTTGCTGGAATGAGATATTCTATTTCAAATACAGCAGAATATGGTGACTATATTACAGGTCCTAAGCTTATTACAGAAGAAACAAAGAAGACTATGAAGAAAATCCTTAAGGATATTCAGGATGGTACATTTGCAAAAGACTTCTTATTAGATATGTCACCAGCAGGTGGTCAGGCTCACTTCAAGGCTATGAGAAAGTTAGCTTCTGAGCATCCATCAGAGATTATTGGTGAAGAAATCAGAAAGCTTTATAGCTGGAACAACGAAAACGAAAAGTTAATCAACAACTAATTATGTTGGTAAAAGGAGTAAAGTGCCAGTGCATACTCCCTTTGTGATAAAAGAGCTGCCGATTGTCAGGCAGCTCTTTGTTTTATATATAAGGCAAGGATAACTATTCCTATATATGTGGCATTTAGAACAGAAATAGCAAGCATTTTATAGTTGAAAAAAAGATTTAGATTTTAGTAATAAATAGTTGAATTGGTGGGTATATTAAAGTATAATATAAGACATAAGAAATGTCCTGAAATGTTCGAGAGCCTGTATATTTTGAACCTACAATTTTAAAAAGGGATTCCTATATTATCTAATTGATGTCAGGCCTCTTTAAGTGGAAGGCAGATGTTAGCATTGCGGTTGCCCACCTAGCTTTGCTAGGACTCAAAAGGCAGGGACGGCATTTTGGGCATAATAAAATATTAAAGCAGCATATATATGCTGCTTTAATATTTTATCTACATATAAAGAAAATAATCTAATATGAATTAGGTTATTTTTATAGGATTATTATCATATTATTGAAAATATAGGACAAGAAAAAGGAAATAAAATGAAAGACAAAAAGAATATAATTTTACTTTTAATATGTGCAGTTTTGTGCGTAGGGCTTATTGCGTATGGAGTTATTTCAAACAAAGAAAGTAATCCAATGGACAATTATATAACCAGTGCTATAGTGGCGAAGGATATTTCATTAATATTTCATTCACAGGAAGAAATTGATAACGACAGCGAAACATATATGGACAAAAATATTGATGAATGGTATGTGCCTTATGTTAATATGATGTATAAAGATGAGTTTTTTAATAAAAATGATATTAAACCAACACCAGCAGGTATAGGAGAATATTTTACCTATGGCAAATTAGACCAGTTATTTACTAATATGGGAGTAGGAGACAAGGAGCTTTTAGCCTATGTAAATAACAACAAAAGCAGTGGCAAAATAACATTATCTGACTGGGGAGAAATGTATGAAACTATTATCAGCAAGCTGGACAAAAATAATAATGTTAAAAAGGTGCAGACAATTATAGTTGGAACACCTTCTAATGATGAAACTATAAGGGCTTGGAATACTAAAACCTCCACAGGAGAATATACCTTTAGTGGATTAGCCTTAGACTATTATATAGATAAAGAGGTGGTAGCCTATGTAAGAGATGAACAGATGCTCATGGTTACAAAGGTTATCAGCAATGAGGTTAAATATAATAATGCCTGGGTGATTACCATAGATGCTGGAAAAATCAAGGCATATATCGAAGGCGTTGTAAGAGAGTTTACGATTACCTCAAAAACCACTTCATATAGTAATGTAGTAGCTGATATAAAGGTAAAAAAGGGAAAACTGGATGATTTTACAATAAAAAAAGAGGTTGTATTAGGTAAGGTTTTATCGTCAAGCAATGATGGCATTGAGTTAGAAAAGTCAGGATATTATAAGCTTTCAAAAAATGCAAAAATTTATCAGACCTTTGGTAATTTAAGTATGTTAAAGGTAAGTGATATTTTAGTTGGCTACGATATTGGCCAGTATTTTATTGAAAATGGCGAAATTGTAGCCGTAGTAGTAGATAGAGATGTAGATGCAAAAAATATCAGAGTTTTAATTATGAATACAGGCTATAACAGCATATACCACGATAATGTGAAATTTACGGCTGAAAACGGATTAATAGTTGAAGCTGAAAATAATACTATTGAAATAGCGCCTGATGAAGAATTTTCCTTAGATACAAATAGTAGTCTGTTACAAGAGGGCAGAGTTAAAATAAGTGCAAAGGGAATAGACGGCAAGGTTACAATTAATTCTATAAACAGGGGCTATGGAGCACCGGCATATAGAGGAGATATAGAGGCTAATATATATGACGGAAAAATAGTTATTGTTAATGAATTACCGGTAGAAAAATATTTGTTAAATGTAGTGCCTAGTG
Source organism: uncultured Eubacteriales bacterium (assembly GCA_900539455.1). Lineage (GTDB taxonomy): Bacteria > Bacillota > Clostridia > Lachnospirales > Lachnospiraceae > SVEL01. Next base: position 278,244 of record UQCD01000001.1, on the reverse strand, counting down.
AAATGCCATATACCTACAACATTGAAGCTCTAAAAGCACAGGCTATTTGTGCCAGAAGCTACGCTTACAAGCAGATATTAGGCAATGGCTATAGCAGATTTGGTGCCCATGTAGATGATAGTACCAATTATCAGGTTTATAATAATGCCAGTGAGCAGGAATCAACTACACAGGCTGTAGAGGAAACCTATGGAAAGGTAATTACATATAATGATGCAGTAATTACAGCATATTTCTTTTCTACTTCCTGTGGAAGTACAACTGATTCAGCAGTATGGGGCAGTGTAGTGCCATATACACAAAGTATTTTGCTTACGGCAGGAGATAATAAAATTGATTTGTCAAAGGAGGAAAATTTTGATTCCTTTATAAGAGTATCCTATGATTCCTTTGATAGTGAATATCCGTGGTATAGGTGGAATGTAGCTTTGTCCCTGGAGGAACTTACAAATATTGTAAACAGCTATATTGGAAGCGTAAGCGAAAGCAGCCCACAGAATGTTTTTGTGCAGACAGATGATAAGAAATTTAAAAACGAGTATGTTTCCAATATTGGAAATGTTAAAAAAATAGAAGCATTAAAGCGAGGCAAGGGTGGAGTTCTTGAGGAAATACTTATATATGGAAGTGATAAAAATGTAAAGATTACAAAGGAACTTAACATTAGAAAGGTTTTAAATGTAAATGGATATACCATTAAAAGACTTAATGGACAGGATGTAGATAGCTTTGGTTTGCTGCCTAGTGCCTATGCAATATTTGATCCGATTATTACTGACAATCTTATAACTGGCTACAATATTATTGGTGGTGGCTATGGACATGGAGTAGGAATGAGCCAGAATGGTGCGAATTATTTAGGTAAAAATGGTAGTAATGTGGAAGAAATATTAAAGTTCTTTTATAAGGATATAGAAATAAAAAAGATGTATTAATAAAAGATAATTCAATGCTTTTTTATTTTGCTCTCCAGAGATTCGATTTCTTCGTGTAGATCTTCTCGCAGCTCATCCTTTGTATCGTCCTTTATCTGACGGACAATTTGTTTTGCCATTTGGAAGTGTCTGCGGAAGTACACATTGATTTCTGCACCTAAAAATAATATATACATACAAAAGTAAAGCCATAGTAAAAGCAGGATGGCTGTAGTAAGTGGTCCATAAATAGAGGTATGGCCTGAGTAATAGTCAATGTATATAGAGTAGGCATATGAAAAAATTTCCCAGCCTAGTGCTGAAAAAAGAGCACCAGGAATATGGTCTACAAAACGAAAGTTTTTGTTTGGTACAAGCTTATAAAACAAAACGAAAATTATAGTAAGAATCAATGGTATATACAAGCCTCGGATTGAAATAAGAAATTCCGTAGCATTATATAGAATTGGCTCATATTCTCTGAAAAATGATAATAGAGAATTGCCAAAAACAAGTATTACCAAGGATAATACAATTCCTACAATAAATATAATGGTGTATAAGGTAGCAACAAGTCTTAGGATGAAGTAATTGCGTTTATCATCAGTTTTATATATACAGTCAAAGCCCTTCATTAAGGAAAGAATACCTTTTGAGGAAGCCCATAGTGAGGCAATGGCAGTAACCGATAATAGACCTATACCACCTTGAGCATATAGCTGTGTAATAATCTGGCTTGATATATTATGAAAGTTTGAAGGAACAATGGAATTAACAACTCCAATTAAAAAAGCTTCCGTAATAGGTGTATATTTTAGTAAGGACAAAATTAACATTATAAAAGGAAAAATAGTCATAATTAAAAAGAACGAGCTTTGCGCTGCAAAGGCACTAACATGGTCCTCGTTCAATTTGTTAAGAAAACCTTTAATTAGATTGTAACACTTGTATATGAAATTCTGCTTGTTTAAATTCATATATAAAAGCTCCTTTGTAATAGGTCATTTTGATTTTGCATCAGCTTATTAAATTTATTAACCAGCTTATCTAAAAGTTGTAGACTAATATAATAGTAAAATATATATAGATTATAACACATTTTTTCTGTTTGATAATGTATTGTTTTAAATTTAAATATATACTATAATGATGATATGTAAAAAACATACTAGGAGCAGGCTATGGAAGTTTTTTTTAAGAAGAACATTGAATCAATTTTGTTTTTTGGGTTGATTATTGTATCTTTTTTTATAGTAATGTTGGCTAAGCCATATAATAGTAATAGTGATGGTTTTGAAAGATATATGAATGTTCAGACATTAACTAATGGCTGGACGTTTTGTGATGGAAAGAATGAGCAAAAAGTATCTCTGCCTGTAAGAATGAATAGTGACAGTCAAGGCGATGGTACAAGTATTTCAGCTACCTTGCCTGAAAAGATTGATGATGATTATGCTATTTGTTTTAGAACAAGTCATTCAAGAGTACAGGTTTTAATTGATGGTGTAGAAGTTTATCAATACAGATGGACAGATGAGGTTCCTTTGGGAAATTCACCAGGAAGCTTGTGGAATATAGTAGATTTATCTCCAAAATATTCCGGAAAAACCATAACCATAAAAACAGATAGTCCATATGGTATGTATGAGGGATTATTTAGAACAGTTACTTATGGTGATAAAACGAGCATTATTATGTATTTACAAAAGGAAACCAGAATAATTCTTATCCTTAGCTGTATTCCAATAGTATTAGGCATAATACTTATTATAGCTGCTTTTTTTGCTGGAAAGGAATTCTCGAAAAGACCATTTGCATATGTTGGAATTTCCCTTACTGTTGTAGGTATCTGGGAAACTACAGAAACGGGCTATTTGCAATTTCTCCAATTTGATATGTATACGGTTCAAATTGTAAATCTGCTTACCTTTGGCTTGATCCCTCTGCTAGTTATTATGGCACTTAAGTATACAAATTTCTTAAAGTATTATTTTAAAAGATTATTTTACATAAATGTAATTATTTATGCTGTATATGTATCCTTGCAGCTACTTGAAATTTCAGATATGCACCAGAACCTTATGGCTGATTCATTTATCTATGGTAATAGACTCAATATTTATATTCTGGGATACAAAAAGGTATTATGATGAGCAGGAGGACAAGGGTAGTTTTATATGTATTATGATTACCTACAATATCGTGTTTTTTGCTATGATAATCGACATATACAGAATATATGTTTATCCGGACTCTTATAATGGCTATGCCACACGAATTGCTATGGTGCTGTTTATAGTGTTTATGGCAGTTAGCATTGTGCAGCGTTCTTTAGCCGCAGAGAGAAAAAATATCGAAAGAGAAACTATTATTAATATGGCATACACAGATATTCTTACAGGTATTAAAAATAGAAGATGTTTTGAAGAGGATGCAGAAAAGCTTGCTGATGCAAAAAAGAGCTTTAATATAGTTGCTATTGATATGAACAATCTAAAAATGATTAATGATGAATTGGGTCATAAGTTTGGTGATGAGGCACTTATAAAGGTTGCAAACGCATTAAGAATATTTGAAAATTATGGTGAGGAATGTTACCGTATGGGTGGCGATGAGTTTGAGGTTATATGTAAAAAAATGGATATTGATGATATAGACAGAGTGTGCGAGCAAATAAATAAAAAGCTGGCAAAGACAGAGTATTTTCCAGGCATTCCTCTTTCAATAGCCTATGGAAGCTTTAGATTTAGTGCTAATATGGATACCGAGGTTAATAAGGTTATGGCAAGGGCTGATAAGAAAATGTATGAGAAAAAGCAGCAAATGAAAGAGATGGGCTATGCTACCAGACAGGGTTAAGTGGTAGTTGACCTGTAGCATTAATAGCATCAGCAGAGTAAAATCTGAGGGTGCTTTTTTATATAAAAATCTATAATAGAAGAATAGAAGAAAATTTGATTTTGAGGTTTGAAAAATATAGTATATATGATATAATACTAGGCTGTATTAGACTCTTTTTTGAAGGAAAAAAGAGGTTGATTTTACACACAGAGATTAAGAAGTGTAGTAAATTGTGTAGTAAAATAACATAGAAAGGCGAAAACCCTTGAAATATAAGGATTTTCAGACAGGTATATTAAGATATGAAGTTAGGTATCGTAGGTTTGCCTAATGTAGGTAAGAGTACATTGTTTAATTCACTTACAAAGGCTGGAGCAGAGTCAGCAAACTATCCATTCTGTACTATTGACCCAAATGTAGGTGTTGTTGCAGTACCAGATGAAAGATTAAATAAGCTTGCAGCTCTTTATGATTCAGATAAGATTACACCAGCAGTAATCGAGTTTGTTGATATTGCAGGACTTGTTAAGGGTGCTTCAAAGGGTGAAGGCTTAGGAAATCAGTTCTTAAGCAATATTCGAGAGGTGGATGCTATTGTACATGTTGTCAGATGCTTTGAGGATACAAATGTTATTCATGTAGAGGGCAGCATTGACCCAATTAGAGATATAGAAACAATTAATCTTGAGCTTATTTTCTCTGATATTGAAATTCTTGACAGAAGAATTGCAAAGGTATCAAGAGGCGCTAAAAATGACAAGGCATTGGCTAAGGAATTGGCACTTTTAGAGGGCTTAAAGAGCCATCTAGAGGCTGGAAAGCTTGCTAAGAGCTTTGAAACAGAGGACGAGGACGAGCTTAAGTGGCTTAAGGAATACAACCTTTTAACCTACAAGCCAGTTATATTCGCAGCTAATGTTAAGGAAGATGATTTGGCAGATGACGGTGCCAGCAATGAAAATGTTCAAAAGGTAAGAGAGTTTGCAGCAAAGGAAGGCTTTGAGGTATTTGTTGTATGTGCCCAGATTGAACAGGAAATATCAGAATTAGATGATGATGAAAAAGCAATGTTCCTTGAAGAATTAGGGCTTAAGGAATCAGGTCTTGATAAGCTTATTAAAGCAAGCTATTCTTTGCTTGGACTTATTAGTTACCTTACGGCAGGAAAACAGGAAACTAGAGCTTGGACTATTACAAAGGGAACTAAAGCACCAGGAGCAGCAGGAAAAATTCATACTGATTTTGAAAGAGGCTTTATCAAAGCGGAGGTAGTAAATTATCAGGATTTATTAGACTGCAAGAGTTATACAGTAGCCAAGGAAAAGGGACTTGTAGGACTTGAAGGCAAGGATTATGTAGTAAAAGACGGAGATGTTATTCTCTTTAGATTTAATGTATAAGGGAGATAAAAATGCTATTAGATTTAAGTATTAGTTTTCCAAATTTAGGAATAGATATATACGACCTTCCTAAAAAATTCAGCTTATTTGGAATAGATATTGCCTTTTATGGTTTAATAATAGGTATTGGAATGCTGCTTGCTATTGCTTTATCCTTTAGGGAAGCGAAAATAACAGGACAAAATGTTGATGATTATATGGATATTGCATTGTTTGGCATTATTTTTGCAATAATCGGAGCTAGAATTTACTATGTTATATTTCAATGGGATAACTACAAGGATAATTTACTGTCTGTTTTTAATATCAGACAGGGTGGATTAGCAATCTATGGTGGAGTAATAGGTGGTGTTTTAACAGGATATATTATTGCAAAAATTAAAAAGCTAAATTTCTGGCAGATTGGTGATACGGCATGCTTAGGCTTGCTGGTGGGTCAGATAATAGGCAGGTGGGGAAACTTCTTTAATAGAGAAGCCTTTGGTGGAGATTCCAATGGACTATTTGCAATGAAAATAAATGTAAATGACCCAAATGCAGTGATTAATGTGCCGGATGGAGTCAGCTATATTGATAGTGCCCATAATTTTATACAGGTACAGCCAACCTTCCTTTATGAATCATTTTTTAATTTATGCTTATTAATTATAATAATGATATTTAGAAAAAAGAAAAAATATTATGGCGAAGTGTTTATGTGGTATTTCCTGGGCTATGGAATTATTAGATTTTTTGTAGAAGGAATGAGAACAGACCAGCTTATTATGCCGGTCATTAATTATCCGGTATCACAGCTTTTATCCTTAGTACTTGTAATTGCTACAGCATCAATTCTTATTGCAAACAGAATATGTATCAAAAAGAAGGGCAGACCAGCCATAAAGATTTTTTGTTTAGCAAGCACCTTGTAGGTGCTTGCCCGACTTGCTTGCCAATGGCAACCAAGTCGGATAAAAAGCAATCTAATAAAAAATAGACAAAAGAAAGAGAGACTAATTAAATGAGTACAAGCCAAATAGTAATATTTATTACAATTATTGCCTATTTGCTGATGGTGTTAGGTATAGGTATTTATTATTCAAAAAAGAATGAGTCAGTAGATGATTTTTATTTAGGCGGCAGAAAATTAGGACCATTTGTTACTGCTATGAGTGCAGAAGCCTCGGATATGAGTGGCTGGCTTTTAATGGGACTTCCTGGAGTGGCCTACATGACAGGTATTGCAGATGCAGCGTGGACAGCTATTGGCTTAGCAATAGGAACTTATCTCAACTGGCTTATTGTGGCTAAAAGAATTAGAAGATATTCAATAGTAGCAGGAAATTCTATTACAATACCGGAGTTCTTCTCAAAAAGATATCATGATGATAAAAATATACTTATGCTAATATCAGCAGTTATTATAGTGATATTCTTTATTCCTTATACAGCTTCAGGCTTTGCAGCTTGTGGCAAGCTCTTTAATTCCTTGTTTGGAATAAATTATTTCTGGGCAATGATAATAAGTGCAGTTGTAATATTGTTATATACAACAATGGGTGGTTTTTTAGCTGCTAGTACAACAGATTTCCTGCAAAGTATTATTATGACTATTGCCTTAGTAGTAGTTTTAGGTTTTGGAGTGGCAAGTGCTGGTGGTGTTGAAAATGTTGTAGATAATGCAAAGAGCTTAGTTGGTTATTTGAGTTTTACAGCAACACATAATATGGCTGACAATACCTCGAACCCATATGGTTTACTTACAATAATCTCTACAATAGCATGGGGACTTGGGTATTTTGGTATGCCACATATTTTACTTAGATTTATGGCTATATCAGATGAAAAGAAACTTAAGCTTTCTAGAAGAGTTGCTACAATCTGGGTAGTTATTTCTTTGACTATTGCAATACTTATTGGTATTATTGGACTTGGTATAACAAAGTATGGAAATATTCCAGACTTAACAAAAAATTCAGGAACAGCAGAAACTATAATTGTAGAAATTGCTAACTTCCTTAGTACATATGGAATTTTCGCAGCAGTGGTTGCGGGTGTAATATTAGCAGGAATTTTGGCATCTACGATGTCAACCTCTGATTCCCAGCTGCTTGCAGCCTCTTCATCAATTTCAGAAAACATAGTAAGAAGCGTGTTTAAAGTAAATATAAGTGCAAAGGCACAGATGATAGTTGCGAGAGTATCAGTTATACTTATTTCCATAATTGCTATTATATTAGCAAGTGATCCGGACAGCTCAGTATTTAATATAGTATCCTTTGCCTGGGCTGGCTTTGGCGCAGCCTTCGGACCAGTTGTTTTATTCTCACTTTTCTGGAAGCGTTCAAATATGTATGGAGCACTTTCAGGAATGGTAGTGGGTGGCGTAATGGTGTTTGTTTGGAAGTATTTAGTCAGACCTATCGGTGGAATATGGGATATTTATGAATTACTTCCGGCCTTTGTAGCTGCGTCAATAGCTATAGTTGTAGTTAGCCTTTTGACAAAGAAGCCTTCTGATGAAATAATTGAGGAATTTGAAAGAGTTTCTGCTGGAAACTAGATATAAAATCAACTAAAAACACTATATGTTGTGATAAAAAAACAGTGACCCCAAGATATGTATTTTACATATTTTGGGGTTATTTTTTTTGCCTTAAACATTAAAAAAAACTTGATTTTAGGCTGTATTTATTATATTATTAATGCAAGAAGTGGTGAAAAATGGGTGAAAGTGATGTGAATGTGTCACAAAGTGGTAGATTTTCAAAACTTTTACCAAAAAAGAAGGTGTTAATTATGTTCATGAGTGAATACACTCATTCAATCGATACAAAGGGACGAGTTATCGTTCCCGCAAAGTTTCGAGAATCATTAGGTAATGAGTTTGTTATCACTCAGGGACTTGATGGTTGTTTATTTGTGTTTCCAAATGAAGAATGGAACGCCTTTGAAGAAAAATTAAAATCACTTCCAATGTCTAACAAAGATGCAAGAAAATTTGTCCGTTTCTTTTTAGCTGGTGCAGCTGCCGTAGAGCTTGATAAGCAGGGAAGAATACTTATTCCTACAGTACTTAGAGAGTTTGCTGGATTAGAAAAGGATGTTGTAGTTGTTGGAGTTGGCAGCAGAGTCGAAATTTGGGATAAGTCAAGATGGGATGAAGCAACAACCTTTAGTGATATGGATGAGATTGCAGAGCATATGTCAGATCTGGGACTTATTATTTAAGGAAATGAGATATGGAATTTAATCATAAGTCAGTATTACTAGAAGAAACAATTAATAGCTTAAATATCAAGCCTGATGGAATATATGTTGATGGAACACTTGGCGGAGCCGGACACGCAGCAAAGGTTATTGAAAGGCTGTCTGGCAATGGAAGATTTGTCGGCATAGATCAGGACGAGGATGCGTTGTGCGCTGCAAAGGACAAGCTAAGCAGATACAATGACAAGGTTCGCATTGATATTGTTAAAAGTAATTATAAGGATATGATAAATGTTCTTAAAAGCCTAAACATTGAAAAGGTAGACGGAATTCTTTTAGATATAGGTGTATCCTCATACCAGATAGATACAGTAGAAAGAGGTTTTACCTATAAGGAGGACGGCCCTCTTGATATGAGAATGGACAAGAGCAGTTCCTTTTCAGCAAAAAATGTTGTAAATGAATACAGCGAAATGGAGCTTTTTAGAATTATCAGAGATTATGGTGAAGATAAATTTGCAAAAAATATTGCTAAACATATTGTTCAAAAGAGGGCAGAAAAGCCTTTTGAAACAACAGGAGAGCTTATAGAGGCTATAAAGGCAGCTATACCTGCCAAGATAAGAGCAAATGGCGGGCACCCTGCAAAGAAAACCTTTCAGGCTATTAGAATAGAAGTAAACAAAGAACTTGAGGTTTTGGAAAATTCTATTGATGAAATGATAGATGCTTTAGCGGATGGTGGAAGACTTAGTATAATTACCTTCCATTCTCTGGAGGATAGAATTGTTAAAAATAAATTCAGGGAAAATGAAAACCCTTGTATTTGTCCTCCGAACTTTCCGGTTTGTGTGTGCGGTAGAAAATCAAAAGGAATAGTAATAACAAGAAAGCCTATAGTTCCAAGTGATGAAGAGATAAGTGAAAATAAAAGGTCAAAAAGTTCCAAACTTAGAGTTTTTGAACGAAGAATAGGAGATTAGTCAGGCATTTTTTTGTGGTCCAAGGAAGGAAAATTATGGAAAGAAGAGAAATGAATAAAAGAATAAATAAAGTTATGTATACTACAGATGGTAATGTAATAAGAAAAATAAATGCTGTACCGGAGAAAATTGTTACACCTAAAAAGAAGCAGGCGGTAACAAGACTTGACAAGCAGGAAATTCGCAGACAGAATAGAAATTATAGAAAAACATACAGAGAAAATGAAAATGCTTTTACAATGAGCGTTCCATATGTTATATTTTTAACTGTAGCAGTTATAGCAGTTGTTGTAATGTGTATACAGTATTTGCAGTTAAGTGCAAAGGTTACTGATGTTAAAGGAAATATTTCAAATCTTGAATCGGAATTTGATTCCTTAAAGGCACAAAATGATGCTATAGATTACGAAATTAATGGATTTATCGATGTAGATTATATTATGAAGGTTGCAACAGAGGAGTTAGGTATGGTTAATCCTTCTAAAAATCAAATTCAGTATTATGATAGCTCAGCTTCAGAATATATGAAACAATACGGAGATATTCCAAATAACAACTAAGTAGGTATATCGATGAGTAAAACAAAAAATTATAGAAAAACTAAAAGGCCGGCAGCTTTTGACAGAAATATGCGTATACACTTAGGTGTAGTAGTTAGTTTTGTCATAATATTACTGGTCTTTTTGATTGGAGTTTTGATTTTTAAGAATAATACTAAGGGCGACGAATATGCAAGAAATGTATTAGAACAGCAAAACTATTCCAGCACTACGATGCCTTACAAACGAGGAGATATTGTAGACAGAAATGGTGTTGTTTTGGCTACCAGCATAAAAGTATATAATCTTATTTTAGACCCTAAGATTATGCTTTCTGATGATAAGAAATATCTGGACGACTCTATTAATGCCTTGGTAGATTGCTTTGGCTATGACAGAGAGGAGCTGCTCAAGCTTATTAATGATAATAGTGAAAGAAGCTATTATATATATAAGAAGAAGCTTTCCTATGAAGAAATTAAAAAGTTCTTAGAAGCAAAGGATGATCCAAAAAAATATCCAAATTTACAGGGTGTCTGGTTTGAAACAGAATATGAGAGAAAATATCCCTTCTCAGCATTAGCTTGTAATGTAATAGGCTTTACTTCAGCAGGAAATGTGGGAACCTGGGGTATTGAGGAATATTACAATGAATACTTAAATGGTGTTGACGGAAGAAAATACGGATATGTAAATAATGAAAATATTATGGAGGAGGTTGAAAAGAAGGCAGAGGACGGAGATACAGTTGTATCTACAATAGATTTTAATATTCAGTCAATAGTTGAAAAGCATATTAATGAATATAATGAGTCAATAGACCCAGAGCATATTGGAATTGTTATTATGGACCCTAGAAATGGTGAAATACTAGCAATGGCTGGAAAGCTTTCTTACGATTTGAATAATCCAAGAGATTTGTCAAAATATTATACAGAGCAGGAAATACAGGCAATGAGTGATGAGGACAAGCTGGCTGCTCTTAATAATATTTGGAGAAATTATTGTATTAGTGACAGCTATGAGCCAGGCTCTACAGCAAAGCCGTACACTATTGCGGCTGCATTAGAAGAGGGCAAAATCAAGGCAGAGGATGAATATGTCTGCGACGGCTCAGAGGTTGTTGGCGGCTGGACTATCAGATGCCACAACACACAAGGTCACGGAAAGATAAGTATGTATCAGGCTATAGCATATTCCTGCAACGATGCCTTAATGGCTATTGCGGCGAAGGAGGGTGCTGAGATTTTTACAACATATCAGAAGAGATTTAATTTTGGTATGAAAACAAGAATTGATTTACCTGGCGAGGAAAGCTGTGCAAATCTTATTTTCTCAGCAGCAAATATGGGACCTGCTGATTTGGCTACAAACTCCTTTGGACAGAATTATAATGTTACAATGGTTCAGGTGGCAGCAGCTTTTTCTTCCTTGATTAATGGCGGAAATTATTATACGCCACATGTTGTGAAACAAATTGTAAACAGCAATGGTGGCGTAGTTGAAGAGGTAGATAAAAAGCTGGTTAAGCAGACGGTTACAAAACAGACCTCAGACGAAATAAAAAAAGGTCTTAGAATGTGTGTTGAAGCTGGAACAGGCAGAACTGCCGGAGTTGAAGGCTACATTATTTCAGGAAAAACCGGTACAGCAGAAAAATATCCTAGAGGCAACAATAAATATCTGTTGTCCTTTATAGGTTTTGCTCCATATGAAAATCCACAGCTTGTATGTTATGTAGTGGTGGATAATCCAGATGTTGAAAATCAGTCAACTACATATGCAACTACCTTATTTAAGGATGTTATGACAGAGGTGCTTACCTATATGAATATCTTCCCAGACAGAGAGGATGATAATAGTAATACAGACAACAGCACTGGAAACAATACAAACAACACCGGAAATAACACAGGCAGCAATACAAACAATAATGCCGGAAATAACACAGGTAGCAATACAAATAACAATGCAGGAAATAACACAGGCAGCAATACAAACAATAATGCCGGAAATAACACAGGCAGCAATACAAATAATAATGCCGGAAATAACACGGGCAGCAATACAACCTCTGCCGGAGATTCTGATGAGTCGTTTTCAAATGGTATTATAGATGGTGATGAAAATCATCAGAATTATCAGGATACATCAGGAAATACAGGCAATACAGGCAATACAGGAAATGCCAACAGCACAGGAAATACAGGCAATACAGGAAGCACCAACAATACAGGTGCTACAGGCAACGCAGGAGCCTCTGGAACACAAGCTGGCAACTAAAATATAAATAATTAGAATTAATAATAAGCACACCTCATAATATTTTAATGATAATCAAATATTATGGGGTGTTTTTTTGAATAAAAGCAATACTGAAATTAAGAAAAAGACCTTTACAATAGTTCTTTTATGTCTGCTCGTAATGATAGTATTAGTTGGCAGATTAATTAATATAATGGTATTTAAGTCAGACTATTATCAAAAAAAGGCTGATGATTTGCATGAAAGAGAAAGAAATATCAAGGCAGCCAGAGGTGAAATATTAGATAGAAATGGTGTGGTGCTGGCTGCTAATAAAACTGTATGTACAGTATCGGTAATACATAGTCAGATTACAGATAAGGAAAAGGTTATTGAGGTACTTACAGAATGTCTTGGAATTGATAGGGCAGAAATTGTAAAAAAGGTAGAAAAGGTAAGCTCCAGAGAAAAAATAAAATCGAATGTGGATAAGAAAATCGGAGATAAAATTCGTCAGTATAATTTAGACGGAGTAAAGGTAGATGAGGACTATAAAAGATTTTATCCCTATGGCTCTTTAGCGTCAAAGGTTATGGGCTTTACCGGCTCTGATAATCAAGGAATAATTGGTCTGGAAGTTCAATATGATAAATTTTTAATGGGAAAGGACGGAAAAATATTAACAGAAACAGATGCGTATGGAATTGAAAGAGAAAACATTGTTGAAAAAAGAGTTGAGGCTGTTAAGGGGGACAATTTAGTAACCTCTATTGATTATAATATACAGGAATATGTAACTCAGGCAGCATTAAAGGTAAGAGAAGAAAAGGCGGCAAATTATGTTGCTATTATTGTAATGAATCCTCAAAACGGAGAAATATATGCAATGGTTAATGTTCCGGAATTTGACTTAAACAACCCCTATGAGTTGAATATTGAGCATGCGGAGGGGGAGAAAAAAATGGATGCACTAAATAAAATGTGGAGAAATCAAAGTATAAATGATACCTATGAGCCAGGCTCAACCTTTAAAATCGTAACAGCTACAGCAGGACTAGAAACAGGAGTTGTGAATGTTAATTCTACATTTTCCTGTCCGGGCTTTAGAGTGGTAGAAGATAGGAGAATAAGGTGTCATAAGGTGTCAGGACACGGAAGTGAAAACTTTGTTCAGGGTACAATGAACTCCTGTAATCCTGTGTTTATTGATGTGGGACTTAGAATAGGAAAGGAGAATTATTATACATACTTAAAAAGATTAGGGCTTTTGGAAAAAACGGGAATAGATTTGCCGGGAGAAGCAAAAACAATAATACATAAAATAGAAAATGTAGGTGAGGTAGAGCTTGCAACTATGTCCTTTGGACAGTCTTTCCAGATTACTCCCTTGCAGCTGCTTAGAGCAGTTTCAGCGGTAGTCAATGGAGGAACACTTATTACACCTCATTTTGGAATTAGAACGGTAGATATGGATAATAATATAACAAACGAGTTTAAATATCCACAGGTGGAAAATGTTATTTCAAAGGAAACCAGTGGAACTATGAAATATATTTTAGAGAAAGTAGTAAGTGAAGGCGGAGGAAAAAAAGGTCAGGTGGAAGGTTATGCCGTTTCTGGAAAGACAGCAACCTCAGAAAAACTTCCAAGAGGTAGTGGAAAGTATATAGGCTCCTTTATTGGCTTTGCTCCTTCAGATAATCCGCAGGTAATAGCTATTTGTATAGTAGATGAGCCAGTGGGAGTGTATTATGGGGGGACAATCGCTGCACCGGTTGTAGCAGATATATTTAGTAATATTTTACCTTATCTGGGCATAGAAAAAACATATACAACTAATGAAGAGTGATGTCTATATTGTTGATAAAAATAAAGAAAAATGCTATACTAAAAAAGTGTCTAGGGGAGAGAATAATGAGAGAAAATATTACAGAACCAATTATAGTTTCATTTTTAATAAGTGCTTGTCTTTGTCCTATAGTGATTCCATTTTTACATAAATTAAAATGTGGTCAGTATATAAGAAAGGAAGGACCTAAAAAGCATCAGGAAAAGTCAGGGACACCTACAATGGGTGGCCTGATTATTTTGGCTAGTGTGGTGGTTACATCACTTATCTATGTTAAAAATTTCAAAGAAATTATCCCTATTCTATTTGTAACCTTAGGTTTTGGTGTTATAGGACTTATGGACGATTACATAAAGGTAGTAATGAAACGGAATATGGGACTTAGTGCTATAGAAAAATTATTATTACAGACTATAGTTGCGGTTATATTTATATTTTACATAGATTATCTGGGTATGAGTGATAGTGTTATTCTTCCTTTTTTAAACGGGAGGGAATGGCAGGTTGGTGGTCTGTACAATGTTTTAGTGCTGGTAGTTATTTTAGGCACAGTAAATGGTGCTAATTTTACAGACGGTATAGACGGACTGGCAACAGGAGTGACACTTATTATTACAGTATTTTTTGGGGCAATAGCATATGCAGTAAATGAATCAGTTACACCGATTATAGGAGCTGTTACAGGTGCGTTAATGGGATTTTTCTTATTTAATGTACATCCGGCCCGGGTGTTTATGGGTGATACAGGTTCTCTGGCTTTAGGTGGCTTTGTTGCATCTACTGCGATAGTTTTAAAAATGCACTTATTTATAATAATTGTAGCGTTTATCTATTTTATAGAGGTTTTATCTGTAATTGTTCAGGTGGCATTTTTTAAGCTTACAAAAGGAAAAAGACTCTTGAAAATGGCTCCCCTGCATCATCATTTTGAGCTGTGTGGATGGTCTGAAACAAGAATTGTAGCAGTGTTTTCAGTGGTAACAGCACTTTTGTGCATAGTTGCCTATGAAGCATTATAGATTAGTGAAAGGCGATTAAGGGATAAATGGCAAATAGTAGATATATAAAAAGAAAATGGGATATGAGTTTATTAGTTACGGTTATTTTTTTGGTATGTTTTGGACTTGTTATGATTTATTCCACAAGCTCTTACGAGGCAGCAATGAAATTCGGGGATTCTACATTTTATTTAAAAAGACAGCTGCTTGCTACAGTGCTAGGAATAATAGTTATGTTTTTTACAGCCTCCATTGATTATCATAGGTGGGGAAAATATGCTATACTTGCATATATTGCTACTATTATATGTATTGTGCTGGTACTTACACCTATTGGTATTGAGGCAAATGGTGCAAGGAGATGGATAGGAGTAGGCTCGTTTTCCTTTCAGCCAGCAGAGCTTGCAAAGCTGTCAATAATATTATTTTTTGCATTTTTCTTATCTAAGAAGCCAAATCTGGTAAATAAATTTGGTACTTCTGTGGCAATGCTTATATACGCAGCTCTTATTTCAGGCTTAATAGTTGTAATTACAAAGAACCTAAGCTCGGCTATAATAGTTATGGGTATTGCATATATTATGATTTTGGTTACAAGCAAAAAATCCCGTTGGTTTGTATTCATTGCTGTTTTAGGTTTTGCAGCAATGGTAGCTGTACTGTTTTTAGCAGGTGGTTTCAGATTAGAAAGAATAAGAGTATGGCTGGAGCCTGAAAAATATGCACAGGACGGTGGCTTTCAGACACTACAGGCATTGTATGCACTAGGCTCAGGCGGGCTTTTTGGTAAAGGCTTAGGACAGAGTGTACAAAAGCTGGGCTTTGTTCCAGAAGCACAAAATGATATGGTTTTTTCTATTATTTGTGAAGAATTAGGTATTTTTGGTGGTATTGCAATAATTATCCTCTTTGGCTTTATGATATGGCGACTTATGTCTATTGCCAATAATGCAGAGGATTTGTTTGGAACCTTAATAGCTGTAGGCGTTCTGGCACATATTGCAATACAGGTGGTTTTAAATATTGCAGTTGTAACCAACACAATACCAAATACAGGTATTACATTACCATTTATCAGCTATGGTGGTACATCTACGGTATTCTTAATGGCTGAAATGGGATTGGCATTGTCTGTATCTAAGGGTAAAAAGGTAAAAAGACAGGTGACAAGAGATGAAGAAGAGTAAAATAATTATTATTTCAATTATAGCAGTTTTGCTAATAGCACTTGGAATAATAGCAGCTATGCTTAAAATAACAGTTGCCTATACTGACAAAAATGGAAAAATAACAAATTCAGAGGAGCTGGGTGTTTTTACAATTACCTTTACTGGCTCTGACAGATATACTTCAAAGGAGTTAGAGGAATATTTTTTCAGTAAAAAGACAGACCGAAATCCTTTTGTGTTTTTGTTTAAAAGCAAGTTTTGTGACAAAATACAAATTCCTTTTGTAGAAACCTATGATGTGGAAATGCTGTCCCTTACAGATTATAAGGTTACAATATATGAAAAATCTGTAGTAGGCTATATTAATTATATGGGAAGCAATATGTATTTCGACAAGGACGGAATAGTAGTAGAAAGCTCTGGTAAAATATTAGAAAATGTACCACTGATTACAGGCATAAAATTTGATTATATTATATTGCATCAGAAGCTTCCTGTAGAAAATCAGCAGATATTTACAATATTGCTGGAGATTACACAGCTTATAGAAAAGTATCAGATAAATACGGACAAGATATACATATCAACAGATTTTGAGATTTCACTAACCTTAGATAAGGTTACTGTGGAGCTTGGAAAAAGTGAGGATTTAGCAGAAAAAGTAAAGGAATTAAAGGATTTAATTCCCTCTCTTATTAATGAAAAGGGGGTGCTTGACATGAAACAATACAATTATGGAAATAGTGGTTATACATTTAAAAAGGATAATCCAGAATAAATAGTGATAGACAAAGGATGATATTGTACGATAAAGTGGCAAAAAAAGAACAAAAAGTTTAATTTTATAGTTGATTATTTTTCATTTTAATTATATTATATAAGGTAGATTATGCTTAAAAGGCAAAAAGAAATAATCGGTAACTTGTGAAGGAGGATATAACCTTGCTTGAAATTAGAACAAACGAGGCAGAGGCAGCAGCTAGAATCATCGTAGTAGGTGTTGGAGGCGCTGGTAACAATGCAGTTAATAGAATGATAGATGAAAATATAACAGGTGTTGAATTTATTGGTATTAATACTGATAAGCAGGCTTTAAAGCTTTGCAAGGCACCTATAGCATTACAGATAGGCGAAAAGCTTACTAAAGGATTAGGTGCAGGAGCACAGCCAGAGGTTGGCGAAAAAGCGGCTGAGGAAAACGAAGAAGAATTATCAGAAGCCTTAAAGGGTGCTGATATGGTTTTCGTTACCTGTGGAATGGGTGGCGGAACTGGTACAGGAGCAGCTCCGGTAGTTGCGAGAATTGCTAAAGAGCAAGGTATTCTTACAGTTGGTGTTGTTACAAAGCCTTTCAAATTTGAAGCAAAGACTCGTATGAGCAATGCTCTTTCCGGTATTGAAAAGTTAAAAGAAAATGTAGATACACTTATTGTTATTCCAAATGATAAGTTATTAGAGATAGTTGATAGAAGAACTACTATGCCGGAGGCTTTAAAGAAAGCTGATGAGGTATTGCAGCAGGCAGTTCAGGGTATTACAGACCTTATTAATGTACCAGCACTTATCAATCTTGATTTTGCTGATGTACAAACTGTTATGCAGAATAAGGGAATTGCTCATATTGGTATTGGTACTGGCAAGGGTGATGACAAGGCAAACGAGGCTGTTAGACTTGCAGTTTCAAGTCCACTTCTTGAAACAAGTATTCAGGGTGCATCACATGTTATTATTAACATATCTGGTGATATTAGCCTTATGGAAGCAAACGAGGCAGCCAGCTTTGTTCAGGAGCTTGCTGGCGAGGAGGCAAATGTTATATTTGGTTCTCGTTATGATGATACATATCCAGACGAGTGTACAATCACAGTTATTGCTACTGGTTTGGAGGATACAAATGAAGCTGCAGCTACACAGCAGCCATCATTTGCTGCAGGTGTAAATACTGGATTTAGAGCAAACACAGTTAAGCCTGTAGGTCAGTTTAACAGACCAGCTACAAGCTTTGGTACTACAGCAGGACAGGCTCAGCCATTACAGTCTGTACAGCCTAGAACAATGGGTATCCAGTCACAGCCTGTTGAAAGAAGTGTAAGTGAAAGATCAATCAATATACCTACATTTTTACAGAAGAAAAGATAGGTAGTTTCGTTTAGAAAAATAAGAGTTTTAAAAATATTTAAAGGCTATCATATATATTGCTGTCTGGTGATGTATATGGTAGCTTTTTACATATAATTGACAAGAACTTGACGCTTAAAATATTATAGTTTGTTATTTTATTAATGGGTAATGAAGAATTACCTGAAAAAATTTAAAGCTGAGAGGGGGTAAAAGTGAGATATGTAATATATCCAGATGTAATTTTTGGTGTTGAGGTACTTATTAATTATATACTTATAGGCTTTGTTGGAAAAATAATCAAAACAAAATCCACTTCTTTAAAAAAAATTTGTTCCGCGGCCTTAGGAGCAATTATTTCTACATTATGTTATGTGTATGTCAGAAATATTGCAGCTATATTGATAATTAAGTATTTGCTTGAAAATTCTATTATGGTGTTTATTTCATTTAGTATTAAAGATGAAAAAGGCTTTTTTAAGGCTGTATTTATTGGAGCCGCATTAGATTTATTTATAAGCGGATGTATGAACTATATGTATTATAATACATATATTGGAATAATGGCAGGTGGTTTTATTAATGAAGTTATTAATCCTAATAAAAGTATGCTTAAATTCATTGGAATATCACTTATTACATATGTATTTTTAGATGGAGCAACAGAAATTATTTTAAAACAAAGCTCAAAAAAA
The DNA here is from genome assembly GCA_900539455.1 of uncultured Eubacteriales bacterium. Classification (GTDB taxonomy): domain Bacteria; phylum Bacillota; class Clostridia; order Lachnospirales; family Lachnospiraceae; genus SVEL01. The sequence goes on along the minus strand of UQCD01000001.1, from coordinate 259,305 downwards.
ATATTAGGTACATATTATGTGAAAATTATATATGGTGAATATGAATTAAAAATAAAAGGAATATATGATAGTGGTAATACATTAACAGAACCTATAGGAAAAAAGGATGTATATATAGTAGAAAATAGTATTGCCAATGAAATATGTAAATGGGAGGGTATATATAATTCTCTAATCATAGTTCCCTATAATTGCATTAATGGAAATGGAGTACTTCCAACATTTTTAGTAGATAATTTAAAAGTATATGATGAGTTTAATAATTTAATAAAGGAGATTAAAAATCCCAGAATAGGGATTAGTAATGGAAATGTATCTGAAAATGGGGATTTTCAGATGATTTTAAATAGAGGGTTATTTAATAAGTGATTCTGGATAGAAAGGGATATAAAAATAATAAGAGGTAAAATATGTTATTAAGGATTTCAGCAGGTACAGGGTTATGCCTTAAAATGTATCATAGCATAAAAAGTTTTTTGTTTGAAGGTTCAGGTGATATAAATTATATTGGAGGAGCTGAGGTTTTACCACCACCCTTAGAGCCATATGAGGAAATTAATGCTATATGTGAATTGGGTACGGAAAATGAAATAAAAGCCAGAAATATGTTAATAGAACATAATTTAAGGTTAGTTGTATATATAGCAAAAAAATTTGATAATACTGGTGTGGGTGTGGAAGATTTAATATCTATTGGAACTATTGGCTTAATAAAAGCAATTAATACATACAATAAAGACAAAAATATAAAGCTGGCTACATATGCCAGCAGGTGTATAGAAAATGAAATATTAATGCACCTTAGAAGAATTAATAAAACTAAGTTTGAGGTTTCTATTGATGAGCCTTTAAATGTAGATTGGGACGGAAATGAATTGTTATTGTCTGATGTACTAGGAACAGAGGACGATGTTGTGTCTAAGAATATTGAAGATGAGGTGGAGAAAAGACTATTAAATAAAGCTATAGAAAAGCTTTCTAAAAGAGAAAGATTAATAGTAAATTTAAGATTTGGATTAGATAATCCTGAAGGAACGGAAATGACACAAAAGGAAGTTGCAGATATGCTGGGAATTTCCCAATCATATATATCAAGACTAGAAAAGAAAATAATAAGAAGATTAAAAAAAGAGATAAGTAATTGTTGTTAAAATATTGACAATCTTAGATAAAAGTGGCATATTTATAACAATTAAGTACCAGGCAGGTATGAAGCAAAAAGGCGAACGATTATGATAAAAAAAGAATATGATGTAGTGGTAGTAGGAACAGGTGCAGCGGGTTTATTTGCTGCATTGAAGGTGAATGAAAAAAATAGTATCCTTATGATTACAAAGGATAAATTAGAAAATAGTGATTCTTATCTTGCACAGGGTGGTATTTGTATGCTGCTTAATGATGAGGATTATGACAGTTATTTTGAGGATACAATGAGGGCAGGCAGATATGAAAACAATAAAGAATCGGTTGATGTAATGATTAGGTCCTCACAGGATATTATTAAGGAATTGATTTCTTATGATGTAGACTTTGATAGAAATGAAAATGGCGAATTTTCGTTTACAAGGGAGGGCGCACATTCGACCTTTAGAATTTTGCATCACAAGGATGTAACAGGAAAAGAAATTACCAGCAAGCTTTTAGCTGCTGCAAAAACTAAAAAAAATATAACTATGTCAGAATATACAACTATGGTAGACATTATTGAAAACCATAATGAAATACAAGGAATTGTTATAAGCATAGGTGGTCAGATAAAGTGCATAAAGGCTAAAAAGGTAATTTTAGCAACAGGCGGAGTTGGAGGTATTTTTGAACACTCAACCAACTTTAGACATATTACTGGAGATAGCTTTGCTATAGCTATAAGACACGGTGTTACTATGGAGAATATTAATTACATACAAATTCACCCAACAACCTTGTATTCAAAAACACCAGGAAGAAGATTCCTTATCTCTGAATCGGTAAGGGGAGAGGGTGCAATTTTGCTTAATGCAAAGGAGGAACGCTTTGTTGATGAGCTTTTGCCAAGAGATGTAGTTACTGCTGCCATTAAAAAGCAGATGGAAGAGGACGGAAGGGATTATGTATACCTTTCACTTATACATATGCCAAAGGAAGAGATTATTTATAGATTTCCAAATATATATGAGCATTGCTTACAGGAGGGCTATGATTTATCAAAAGAATACATAAAGGTAACTCCTGCACAGCATTATCTTATGGGTGGAATAAAAACAGATACCTATGGAAGAACATCTATGAAGGGATTGTTTGCAGTTGGAGAAACAGCGTGTAATGGTGTTCATGGTGCCAACCGTCTTGCAAGTAATTCGCTTCTCGAAAGTCTTGTATATGCAAAAAGAGCAGCAAAAATAGTTGATGAAGCTATTGAAAACAACCAGTATTCAAAAGAAGCCTTTGAGGAGAAAAAAATAGAAGAAGAAAACAGCAGACTTAGTATGGAGCAATGGTTTAAATTAAATAAAAGAACTATATTAGATGAAATTAAAAGAAAGGACAAAGAATTCTATGATAAATGGTGTGACAATGAAGATTAATGTAGACGACTACATTTTAAATGCAATTAAAGAGGATATTACAAGTGAGGATGTTACTACAAATGCAATTATGCCTGAGGACAGAAAAGGCAAGGCAGATTTGATTTGTAAGCAGTCTGGTATTATTTGTGGCTTAGGTGTATTTGAAAGAACCTTTAAGCTTTTAGACGAAAATGCCTATTTTGAAACTAACTTCAAGGATGGGGACAAGGTAGAAAAAGGACAGCTTATCGGTGTTGTTTATGGTGATATAAAGGCTTTATTGTCTGGAGAAAGGACAGCACTTAATTATCTTCAAAGAATGAGTGGTATTGCAACTTATACCAATGAATATGTAAAGGAATTAGAAGGCTATAAAACAAAGCTTCTTGATACCAGAAAAACTACTCCTAATATGCGGCCTTTTGAAAAGTATGCTGTTAAGGTGGGTGGTGGCACAAACCACAGATATAACTTATCAGACGGTGTACTGATTAAGGATAATCATATTGGTGCAGCAGGCAGTGTGACAAAGGCTATTGAAATGTGTAGGGAATACGCACCTTTTGTTAGAAAAATCGAGGTTGAGGTTGAAACTCTTGATATGCTAAAGGAGGCTATTGAGGCAAAGGCTGATATTATTATGCTTGATAATATGGATAATGAAACTATGAAGGAGGCTGTAAAGCTTGTAGCTGGAAAGGCTGAAACAGAGTGTTCAGGAAATGTTACCAAGGAAAGATTAAGAGAAATTGCTGAAATTGGTGTGGACTATGTATCTAGTGGAGCACTTACCTATGGAGCACCTGTTATGGATGTATCCTTAAAAAATCTTGTTCCAATAGAATAGGGGTGGCTATGGACGAGAGATTGAAAAAACAGCTTGATTTTGCACTAGAAATGGATAAGCAAAAGGGAATTGGCAGACAGACCTATATCTTAAATGCCCTTAGGAAAGAAAATGATGCAGAGCATGGCTGGCATTTGGCTTTAATGACACTTGTATTGTCAGAGTATGCAAATGAAAAAATAGATGTACTTAGAACTGTGGCGATGGTTATTATTCATGATGTAATAGAAATTGATGCAGGAGATACCTACGCATATGACGAAGCTGCTAATAAATCCAAAAGAGAAAGAGAGTTAAAGGCAGCAGACAGAATATTCTCAATACTTCCAGAGGAGCAAAAGGAATACTTTAGAGGACTTTGGGATGAGTTTGAGGAAAAAAGCTCATCGGAGGCAAAATTTGCTACAGCAATGGACTCACTTCAGCCGCTTATGTTAAACGATGCGTCTAACGGACTTGCCTGGCGAGAGCATAAGGTTTGTGCCGGTCAGGTTTTAAACAGGGCAGTAAATAAAATCAGGCCAGGTTCAGAAAAGCTGTATAACTGGGCAGTGGAGTTAATTAATGAAAATGTAAAAAAAGGTAATCTTTTAGATAAGTAAAATTGAAAGTCAATATATTATTATCGTTTTTCGATAAAAATATATTGACTTTCATTTGTTTATAAGTATAATAAGGTTTAAAGACATTTATATAAATAAAAGGAGAAACAATGAACGACAGATTAACAATTATAACAAAACGAATACTGGATATTATGTTTTATATAGGGATTGTAATATTAGTGTTATTTCCGGCAATTATTTATATTTTTTCTAAGTATAATAACTATTACAAAAAATATGTTGTAGTTATGTTTTTAACACTTTTTGTATCGGGCATTATAGCCTTGCTAATAATTAGTGAATTAAGAAAAATGTTTAGGACAGTTATTGCTGATGACTGTTTTGTAGCTGAAAATGTTGCAAGTCTTGTAAAAATGGGAAATTACAGTTTTATAATCGCAATGCTCACATTAGCAAGAAGTATATTTTATGTGACACCTGCCTCAATAGTAATAATTATTGTGTTTGTAATAGCATCACTTTTTAGTAAGGTATTATCACAGGTTTTTAAGAAGGCTGTAGCATATAAAAAAGAAAATGATATGACCATATAGGAGGTGTTATTTTGGCTATAGTTATAAATCTAGATGTTATGATGGCAAAAAGAAAGAAAAGTGTAACTGAGCTGGCAAATGAAGTAGATATTACAATGGCAAATTTATCAATACTAAAAAATAATAAAGCAAAGGCTGTAAGGTTATCTACATTAGATGCAATTTGTAAGGCATTAGATTGTCAGCCGGGTGATATTTTAGAATATGTAAAGGAGGACAGCAATGAATAATACTAATAACAATGACTTTTTTTGCAGCGTTAGTGAAAGCAATTTATTTGATAATAATAAAGACTTATTTAATGAAAAGGATATATTTAATAAAAGAATATTTATAGAAAAGTATAAACCGCTTTTTATAGGAACGCTATTGTATGCAGCATTTACAACCTTTGCATTATACAAAAACCTGTCAGGAATAACCTTCCCGTTTTTTACAATGGCAACCTTAGCTTATTTTATTGTTGCATTAAATTTGTTAGAGGTTAAGTTAAAAAAGGATAGCTGGTTTTATGTGGTAAGTATAGAGCTTTTTGGAATATCAAGCTGTCTTACCGGGGATACAAAAATTTTATTAATGAATAAACTTGCACTTATATTTTTGGTAATAGTATTTTTGCTTCATCAAATGTATGATGACAAGCAATGGAACTTTTCAGATTATTTTAGAAATATATTAAAGCAAATGTTTTTTCCTTTAGAAAATATTACAAGGATATTTGAGGATGGAGGGGCATATATTAAGAAAAATGGAAGCATCAATAATGAAAGCAGTAAGAAGAAAAAGAATACGGGAAAGTATATATTTGCAGGTGTAGTAATCGCAGTGCCACTCCTTATTGTAGTTATTCTAATGCTTGCTACAGCAGATAAAATATTTGCAAAAAGCATAAAAGCAATTTTTGATTTTGAGTGGATAATAGAAAATATGGGAAATGTTATAGGAGCCTGCATATTCTTTGTGTTTGTGCTTTTGACAGCATATATGCAGCTTACATACTTAAAAGAAAAAAGACTTGGAACAAATAACTGGGGCATGGATAAAGAAAAAAATAATAGGGCTTGCTTAGAACCGACTATAGGAATTACAGTAGCATCAATTTTAGGCTTTGTGTATTTGATGTTTTCATTTATTCAGATAAAATATCTTTTTATAGGAAGTGTTAATGGAAAAATTTTATTACCAGAGGGAGTGACCTATAGTGAGTATGCCAGATCTGGATTTTTCCAGCTATTGTTTGTATGTATATTAAACATAATAATAGTAATGTTTGGTATATATAAATTTAAAGAAAGTAAGGTCTTAAAGGTACTTCTTACAGTTATAACAATATGTACATATGTGCTTACTGCATCAAGTGCTCTTAGAATGATACTTTACATACAGTACAAATATTTAACCTTTTTAAGAATTTTTGTATTGCTGGCTCTTTTGATTATTGCCTTTATTTTGGCTGGCGTAATGATTTGCATATACAAAAAAAGCTTTCCGTTTTTTAAATATAGTATGGTTGTGGTTACAGTATGTTATCTATTGTTTAGCTTTACAAAGCCTGACTATTTTATTGCAAAGGTTAATTTAGACAATATGTCACAGGAAACTCAGTATGACTTCTTTAAAAATAGTCCGGTTTATGATGATATTGATTATTTAATAGATGAAATAGGAGTTGACGGGGCAACAGCAATTATAAATGATAAGGCAATAGAACAATTTAAAAATTATGAGGGTTATACCTTTAAGGGCTACGATAGGGAATATGTTGATTTTAAAAATGAAATGTTTAGATGTATGTATATGGAAAATCTACAAAAGGAGCTTGCTGGGGTGAAAATGGGAGTAAGAAGCTGGAATTTGTCAAGATATAATGCAATAGAGCTGCTGGAACGAACAAAGTAAAACTCAAATTATATATGTACATAATGTTAAGGTAAACTTGTGTAAAATATTAGAGTATATTTGTATATAATATTTCGCTTGCAAATTCTTATGAAATCGTGTAATCTATCAATAGCTTGCACGACTGGCGGAAGCGACTTGTCGCCGTAGATTAACTACAGGGAGTGCAAAATACTGATTAGCCGACCGCCTGGGCAGACTACCAAAGGTTTGTTCCAGGTGGTCTTTTTATTTGTGATTTGTTTGAAGGAGGCTATATGAACAAAATTTCAATCGAAAATGAACTTAAAAGCAATGGATACCCAGGAAGAGGTATTATCATTGGAAAGTCAATGAATGGAAAAAACGCAGTTACAGCATATTTTATTATGGGTAGAAGCGTAAACAGCCGTAACCGTGTATTTGTAGAGGACGGGGAGGGTATTAGAACACAGGCATTTGACCCTTCAAAGCTTGAGGATCCAAGTCTTATTATTTATGCTCCAGTTAGAGTTTTAAATAATTTAACCATTGTTACTAATGGTGACCAGACAGATACTATTTATGACGGAATGAAGGAAAAACTTACATTTGAGCAGTCACTTAGAAGCAGAGAGTTTGAGCCGGATGGTCCAAACTATACACCTCGTATTTCAGGTGTTATGAACATTGAAAACGGAAAATACGATTATTCAATGAGTATTTTAAAAAGCAATAATGGTAATCCAGAAGCCTGCAACAGATATACATTTGCATATGAAAATCCTGTAGCTGGCGAAGGACATTTCATCCATACATATATGCACGACGGAAATCCACTTCCAAGCTTTGAGGGCGAGCCAAAGCTGGTTGAAATTCCTGATGACATTGTGGCATTTACAAACATGTTATGGAATAGCCTTAATGAAGATAATAAGGTTTCATTGTTTGTAAGATATATTGATATTGAAACTGGAAAGTATGAAACAAAGATTATAAACAAGAATAATTAGTTGGAGATTGGATTGAAAAAGTTTTAGGGGATTTAGAGAGGTATTTTGAGAATATAGATAATTTCTAAACTGACACGCTCTCGCTCGATTCCAATGTAGCGGTACATAAGGTCATAAAATATCACGATAAATCGCAATATTTTACAACCTAAGTACCGACATTTCCATACGGTCAGTTTATGAAATCATCAATATTCTCAAAATAAGTTGGCTAAACCCTAAAACTTCCAAAAAGCCAACCAACTAATTATTTTGTTAGTGGCAGAAATAGTGCAAGCCTTCAATTAAAATTAAGAATACTAATACTTAAGGTTATTCAATAAAGCTTTTGTGCAGCATCAATAATTTCAAAAGTAGACCGTATGGAAATGTCGGTACTTAAGCTAGGGGACTATTACTCTGTAATAGTTCACTGGCTTTATGTACCGCTACATTGGAATCGAGCGAGAGCGTGTCTACTTTGAAATTATTGATGCTGCACAAAAGAGGTATGTAATTAACATTAAGTACAAATATCATACAAGGTACACTATTCGTGCCAAAAGGCACAAAAAATATATTAAACCCCATACATTTGAAAGGAGAACAAAATGAACGAAATTCAGTTAAAATACGGTTGCAACCCAAACCAGAAGCCTTCAAGAATTTTTATGGAGGACGGAAGTGACTTACCTGTTAAAGTATTAAACGGCAAGCCAGGTTACATTAACTTCCTTGATGCCTTCAATGGCTGGCAGTTAGTTAAAGAATTAAAGGAGGCAACAGGACTTCCAGCAGCTACTTCCTTTAAGCATGTATCACCAGCAGGTGCAGCTGTAGGAAAGCCACTTACAGATACCTTGGCTAAAATATACTGGGTAGATGATTTAGGTGAATTATCACCACTTGCCTGTGCATATGCCAGAGCCAGAGGTGCAGACAGAATGTCATCCTTTGGTGATTTTATTGCATTGTCAGATGTATGTGATGCTGACACAGCAAGACTTATTAAAAGAGAAGTTTCAGACGGTGTTATTGCTCCAGGGTATACAGAGGAAGCTTTGGAATTACTTAAAGCAAAGAAAAAGGGCAATTACAACATAATTGAAATAGATTCGTCTTATGTTCCAAACCCAATCGAAAGAAAGCAGGTATACGGAATTACATTTGAACAGGGCAGAAATGAGCTTGATATTAATGGCGATTTATTATCAAATATTGTTACAGACAATAAAGAGGTTACAGAAAGTGCATTAATAGATATGAAAATAGCACTTATTACGCTTAAGTATACACAGTCAAATTCTGTATGCTATGTTAAGGATGGACAGGCAATCGGTATTGGTGCAGGTCAGCAGTCAAGAGTACATTGTACTCGTCTTGCAGGCAGTAAGGCAGATAACTGGTTCCTTCGTCAGTCACCAAAGGTACTTAACCTTCAGTTTGTAGATACCTTAGGCAGAGCAGATAGAGATAACGCTATAGATGTTTATATTGGTGATGAATATATGGATGTATTAGCTGATGGTGCTTGGGAAAAAGTATTCAAGGTTAAGCCAGAGATATTTACAAGAGAAGAAAAGAGAGAATGGCTTGACAAAATGCAGGAGGTAACCTTAGGCTCAGATGCGTTCTTCCCATTCTCAGACAATGTAGAGAGGGCAAAGAAGAGTGGCGTTAAGTATATTGCCCAGCCAGGAGGCTCTGTAAGAGATGATTTAGTTATAGAATGTGCTAATAAGTACAATATGGTTATGGCATTTACAGGAATTAGATTATTCCACCACTAATCTGTAATATTGTAAGTATATGCAGTTATTTAGGTAAATAGCGATTTGTATTAAAATTATTTGAAAAAGCAATGATAAATAGTCAGGCTGTTAAGATTATTTCAGTAAAACTTTGTAGCTGAAATGATTTTGACAGCCTTAATTTTATTGACATTTTATTAAAAATGAGTAAACTTATAATTATTATAAAAAATAGGGAATTGCCTATCAGAAAGCTTTAGAAAAGAGGACATCAGCATGAAAAATATTGAAGGATATATAAGAAGTATACCTGATTTTCCAGAAAAAGGAATTATCTTCAGAGATATTACAAGTGTTTTGGAGGACGGTGAAAGCCTAAAACTTTCTGTAGATCTTATGCAGGACAAGATTAAAGAAATAGATTTTGATGTTGTTGTTGGACCAGAGTCCAGAGGTTTTATTTTTGGAATGCCTATTGCCTACAATCTTGGTAAGCCTTTTGCACCAGTTAGAAAAAAAGGAAAGTTGCCTTGCGAAACTGTTTCAGTAGAATATGACTTAGAGTATGGCAGTGCGGTTATTGAAATGCACAAAACTGCTATTAAGCCAGGACAGAGGGTAGTTATTGTTGATGACCTAATGGCAACAGGTGGTACACTTGAGGCTATTGTAAAACTGGTTGAACAGTTAGGCGGTAAGGTTGTTGGTGCAGTATTCCTTATTGAACTTGCAGGTCTTAAGGGAAGGGAAAGGCTTAAAAACATACCTAATGTTGAGTCAGTTATTTGCTATGAAGGCAAATAAATTACCATAGATATAGAAAACCACTTAGACAGCAAAAGCGGGAGGCATTAGAACCATGTTAGAAAAAGAGATACCAAAAGCTGAAATAGAAATGCAGATGCCAAAACTTAAAAATCCAGAAGATTTTGAAAATCCGCAGGAATTGTATGAAAAGCTCATAAGTATTATTAATAAATATCACCCATCGGATGATATTTCAATGATAGAAAAGGCTTATGAGATTGCTTTTAATGCCCATAAAGAACAAAAGCGTCGTTCTGGTGAACCATATATTATTCATCCGGTTTCAGTTGCAATTATTTTAGCAGAGCTGGAGCTTGATAAAGAAACTATTGCAGCAGGAATATTACATGATGTAGTAGAGGATACGGTACTTACTCTTGATGAAATAACAGAAATGTTTGGCTCAGAGGTAGCACTATTAGTTGATGGTGTAACAAAGCTTACACAATTATCTTATTCAAAGGATAAGGTTGAAATACAGGCAGAAAACCTTAGAAAAATGTTTTTAGCAATGGCTAAGGATATAAGGGTTATTCTTATTAAATTAGCAGACAGACTTCACAATATGCGTACTCTTGAGTATATGAATACAGCAAAGCAGGCTGAAAAGGCTAGGGAAACTATGGATATATATGCTCCTATAGCCAATAGACTGGGTATTTCTAAAATTAAGATTGAATTAGACGATTTGTCCTTGAAATATTTAGAGCCTGAAAAGTTTGCCGAGATTTCGGCACAAAGAGATGGAAAACTTTTATCGGCAGAGGACCATATACATTCGTTGGTAGACAAAGTCAGAAAGGAAATGGAAGATGCTGGTATAAAGGCAAGAGTATATGGCAGAGTTAAACATATCTTTAGTATATACAAAAAAATGGTTAATCAAAATAAATCCTTTGACCAGATTTTGGATTTATTTGCAGTTAGAATTATTGTAGATTCAGTAAAGGACTGTTATGCAGCACTTGGTATTATCCATGAAAAATATAAGCCTATACAGGGTAGATTTAAGGATTATATTGCGATGCCAAAGCCCAATATGTATCAGTCCCTGCATACTACACTTATTGGACCAAGCGGTCAGCCCTTTGAGATTCAGATTAGAACAGAGGAAATGCACAAAATTGCTGAATATGGTATTGCTGCCCATTGGAAATATAAAGAGGTAGGAAGTGGAGTAGTATCTACAAACAAGGAGGAGGCAAAGCTTAGCTGGCTTAGACAAATTCTGGAATGGCAAAGAGAAATGTCAGACAACAAGGAATTTATGAGCCTGTTAAAAAGTGACTTAGACTTATTCTCTGAGGATGTATATTGCTTTACTCCTACAGGTGATGTTAAAAACCTTCCAAATGGTTCTACACCTATTGACTTTGCCTACAGTATTCATAGTGCAGTAGGTAATAAAATGGTAGGTGCAAGAGTTAATGGCAAAATGGTTACTATTGACTATGTTATCCAAAATGGAGATAGAATAGAAATAATCACATCGCAAAATTCAAAAGGTCCTAGTCGTGACTGGTTAAATATTGTTAAGAGCACACAGGCAAAAAACAAGATTAATCAATGGTTTAAATCTGAATTAAAAGAAGATAATATTTTAAAAGGAAAAGAATTAGTTGATAAATACTGTAAGGCAAAGGGTATTGTTTTGTCTGATGTTTTAAAGCCCGAATATACTGAAAAGGTTTTAAAAAAGTATAGCTTTAGAGATTGGGATTCTATACTGGCTTCTATTGGTCATGGTGGACTAAAGGAAGGTCAGATAGTTAATAAACTTGTTGAAGAATACGAAAAGAAAAATCCTAAAAAGATTAGCGATGAGGATATTTTAGACGAGATTTCAAGCGGAAGTGGAAAGAAATATCAGTCAGGTATTAAGGGCGGCATTATTGTTAAGGGAGTTCATGATGTATCAGTTAGATATTCTAAGTGTTGCAATCCTGTACCGGGTGATGAAATTGTCGGCTTTGTCACCAGAGGAAGAGGAATTTCAATTCACAGAACAGACTGTGTCAACATAATGGCATTACCTGAGATTGAAAGAGCAAGACTTATTGAGGCTGATTGGCAGCACGATGAAACGGACGATAAAGCAGGAGAAAAGTACCTTGCTGAAATACAGATATTTGCAAATAACCGAACAGGACTTCTTGCAGATATTTCAAAAATATTCACCGAGCGTGAAATTGATGTTCAAAGTATTAACAGTAGGACAAGTAAGCAGGAAATTGCTACAATATCTATGACATTTTTTATTGGTGGAAAAAGTGAGCTTACAAAGCTTTGCGACAAAATCAGAATGGTTGACAGCATAATCGATATTGTCCGTACAGCAGGCTAGTGAGGTAAAAATGCAGGAATTAAATATAAAGCAATTAATTCTAGGTATGTTCAGGACTAATTGCTATATTGTGTACAATGAGAAAAAAGAAGCAATTATTATTGACCCAGGAGAAGGCTATAGAAAAGTAAAGGATGTTATTTTAGAAATGGAATTACAGCCAAAGGCAATACTTCTTACCCATGGGCATTTTGACCATATGGCAGCAGCCTTAGATATTAAAAAGGAATTTAAGGTTAATATATATGCTTATAAGGAGGAAGCAGCTGTACTTGCTTCACCGGTATATAATTTGTCACAAAATTATATTGAGCCAATAGGTTTAAAGGCAGATATAGAATTAAATGATGAAGAAGTTATTGATATAGCAGGATATAAAATAAAGGTTATTCATACGCCGGGGCATACTATAGGAAGTTGCTGCTTTTTATTGGTTGATTATGGCGTTTTATTTAGTGGTGATACAATGTTTTTAGAAACCTATGGAAGATATGATTTTCCTACAGGAAGTGGAAGAGATATATTGTCATCAATAAAAAATAAATTACTCACATTGTCAGAGAAAATAGTGGTATTGCCAGGTCATAATGGAAGTACAACTATTGGTGATGAGAAAAAATGGTATCATTAATGGAGGAAATATGGCAATAATTGTCCACACAAATAAATCTGAGCTGGAGTATGATATATGGACTCTGGTCAGGGCTTTTTATCCACAAAATGAAGTTCTGGTAAACAATGACAAAATAGCAGAATATTCAGGTGAAATTGATTTTACAATATATGTAAATATTACAGAGGCAGAGGAAAGAGTAGTATATTCAAAGGTTTATATTAAGGGGATTAGTATTATTGAAGAAGAAAAATGCGATTATAAAAATTACAAGGAAGCAAGAAATCTAATCAAAAGACAAATTTACAAAATAATAAACAGATATTCTGGTAAAGAGCTTCCTTGGGGTATTCTTACAGGTATTCGACCAACAAAGCTTGCTGTAGCAAGGCTGGAGGCAGGTGCTGCCCCAAAAGAGGTAGCGGAATATTTAAAAAAAGAATATTTGGTATCTGATGAGAAAATAGATTTAGGAATAGAAATTGCAAAAAGAGAATTAAAGCTTTTAGAGGGTATTGATTATGAAAATGGCTATAGTCTTTACATAGGAATACCATTTTGCCCAAGCACCTGTCTATATTGCTCCTTTACTTCATATCCAATTAGTATGTACAAGGAAAAGTCAGATATGTATGTAGCTGCCTTGCTTAAGGAAATTGAGTTTGCAAAGGAAGCCTTTAAGGATAAAAAGTTAAACACAGTATATTTCGGAGGTGGAACACCAACAGCCCTAGAAGCATATCAGCTTGAAAAATTGCTAAAGGCTGTCAGGGAAAGCTTTGATTTTATATACTGTAAGGAGTTTACAGTAGAAGCCGGCAGACCTGACAGCATTACAAAGGAAAAGCTTTTGGTTTTGAAAAAGTATGGAGTTACCAGAATATCTATTAATCCACAGACAATGAAGCAGGAAACACTTGATATTATAGGAAGGCGGCATACTGTAGCAGATGTAATTGAAAAGTTTAATATGGCAAGAGAGGTGGGCTTTGATAATATAAATATGGATTTCATAGTGGGTTTGCCAAATGAAGGCTATGAGGATGTAAAAAATTCTATGGAGGATGTAAAAAAGCTAAATCCGGACAGCATTACAATACATTCTCTTGCTATTAAAAGAGCATCAAGACTTAATATGTTTAAGGATAATTATAAGGAAATGACCATAGAAAATAATATGGAAATAATGAAGATGACTCATGACTACGCAGTAAGTATGGGTATGGGACCATATTATATGTATAGACAAAAGAATATGGCAGGTAATATGGAAAATGTCGGCTATGCCAGGGTTGACAAAGCAGGAATTTACAATATACTAATTATGGAAGAAAAACAGACAATTCTTGCACTTGGAGCAGGAGCTGTAACCAAGTATGTTTTCAATACCGGTGGTCGAATTGAAAGAGTAGACAATGTAAAAAATGTAGACCAATATATTGATAGAATTGATGAAATGATTAAGAAAAAGAGAGATTTTTTATGGAAAATGTTATCTTAGACCAGGATATTTCAGACGCAATACTTCATGGTATTTATGTTAGTAATATGGCGTATGAAATTGGGAAGGAAATGCGCCTTTCAAAGGATGTTTTACATGAGCTTGCAATAGCCGGAATGCTACACGATATTGGAAAATTAAAACTGCCTGAAAATAATCAGGAAAAACACAATCTTGTAATCGAGCAGCTTAGATATGTTAGAATGCACTCACAGCTTAGCTATGAAATACTTAGGAATAAAGGGTATTCCCAGTTTGTCCTGAAGTCAATATTACATCATCACGAAAATTATGATGGAAGTGGTTATCCGGATAATATAGCTGGAGAGGATATTCCGTTAGGGGCAAGGATACTCAGAATATGCGATGTTTTTATTGCATTAACCTCTGATAGAGCCTATAGAAAAGCATTTGATGTAAATACAGCAGTATCCTTAATGATTGATGAAGTGAAAAATTTCGATATGAAGATTTTTCTGGCATTTTTAAATGTAGTCAATGAAATAGATATAGACAAGGTTATTAAAAACCGAGAAACATGTATAGATAATAGGGAAGACTAGGAGGAAAAAGAAAAATGGCATTAAGTAAGAAGCCAGTAAATGGTATGAAGGATATATTACCAAGAGAGATGAAGATTAGAGATTATGTTATAAGCGTAATCAAGGAAACCTATGGAGCTTATGGATTTACTTCTATAGAAACTCCTTGTATGGAAAATATTGCAAATCTTTCTAATAAGCAGGGCGGTGAAAATGAAAAGCTGATTTTTAAAGTATTAAAAAGAGGCGAAAAGCTTAATATGGAAACAGCTGCTACAGAAAATGACCTTGTAGATTTTGGTATGAGATATGATTTAACAGTACCACTTGTCAGATATTATTCAAATAATGCAAATGATTTGCCTTCTCCATTTAAGGCGTTACAAATGGGTAATGTCTGGAGAGCTGACAGACCGCAAAGAGGAAGATACCGTCAGTTTATGCAATGTGATATTGATATATTAGGCGAGCCTAGCAATTTAGCAGAAATAGAGCTTATTTTGGCAACTACTACAACTTTAGGAAAGCTTGGCTTTAAAAACTTCCAGATTAGAATTAATGAAAGAAGAATTTTAAAAGCTATGGCTGCATACAGCGGCTTCCCAGAGGAAAGCTATGATTTAGTTTTCATTATTCTTGACAAAATGGATAAAATCGGCTTAGATGGAGTAAGAGAGGAGCTTTTAAAGGCAGAATTTAGTGAAGAAAGTGTTGATAAGTATTTAAGCCTGTTTAAGGGTATTGAGGCAGCAGAAAACGGACTTGTATATCTTCGTGAGGAATTAAAGGATTTCCTTGAGGAAGATGTTATGGACTCACTTACAGAGATAATAGACAGCGTAACTGCTACAAAATCCTCTAATTTTGAAATAGTATTTGACCCAACCTTGGTCAGAGGTATGTCATATTACACAGGTACTATTTTTGAAATAGCTATACCAGAGTTTGGCGGAAGCTGCGGTGGCGGTGGAAGATATGATAAAATGGTAGGCAAATTTACAGGAAAGGATGTTCCTGCCTGTGGATTTTCAATAGGCTTTGAAAGAATTGTTCTTTTACTTATGGAAAATGGCTTTGAAGTGCCAAACGAGAAAAAGAAAACAGCATATCTTATTGAAAAGGGTGTAAAAGGTGAAAAGCTTTGTGCTATAATAGCAAAGGCAAATGAAGCCAGAAACAATGGTGAACAAATACTTATAGCCCGTATGAACAAAAATAAGAAGTTCCAAAAAGAGCAGCTTATGAAGGAAGGCTACAATGAGTTTGTAGATTTTTACAAAGAAGAACTTAAATAATATAAAATGAAAGGTGCTTATTAGAAATGGCAGAGTCAATGAAGGGACTTCATAGAAGTCACAGATGTACAGAGGTATCAAATAAAAATATAGGAGAAGAAGTTACAGTAATGGGCTGGGTTTCAAAGAAAAGAAATCTTGGCAGCCTTATATTCGTAGATTTAAGGGACCGTTCAGGCTTATTACAGATATTATTTGATGAAAATTATGTTGGCAGCGAGGGTTTTGAAAAGGCATCATCACTTCGTAGTGAATTTGTAATAGCTGTTAAAGGTGAGGTTACAAAAAGAGGTGGTGCTATTAATGAAAATTTAGCAACTGGTGACATAGAAATAAGAGCAACAGAGGTTAGAATTTTATCTGAAGCACTTACACCACCTTTCCCAATCGAGGAAAATATTAATACAAAGGATGAATTAAGACTTAAATACAGATATTTGGATTTAAGAAGACCAGATTTACAAAGAAATCTTATTATGAGAAGTAATGTTGCAACTCTTACAAGAGCTTTCCTTGCAAATGAAGGCTTCCTTGAAATCGAAACACCAATGCTTACAAAGAGTACACCAGAAGGTGCTAGAGATTATCTTGTACCAAGCAGGGTTCACCCAGGTACCTTTTACGCATTGCCACAGTCGCCACAGCTATTTAAGCAGCTTTTAATGTGTTCTGGCTATGATAGATATTTCCAAATTGTAAAATGCTTTAGAGATGAAGATTTAAGAGCTGACAGACAGCCGGAATTTACTCAGATTGATATGGAATTATCCTTCGTTGATGTTGATGATGTAATAGATGTTAATGAAAGATTATTAGCAAAGCTGTTTAAAGAAACTATAGGTGTAGAGGTTAAGCTTCCAATTCAGAGAATGACCTGGCAGGAAGCAATGGACAGATTTGGTTCAGACAAGCCTGATACAAGATTTGGAATGGAGCTTAAGGATGTATCAGAGGTTGTTAAAAACTGTGGATTTTCAGTGTTTACAGGTGCTTTGGCAAACGGTGGCTCAGTAAGAGGTATAA
This sequence comes from uncultured Eubacteriales bacterium, assembly GCA_900539455.1. Classification (GTDB taxonomy): domain Bacteria; phylum Bacillota; class Clostridia; order Lachnospirales; family Lachnospiraceae; genus SVEL01. The sequence continues at coordinate 242,028 of UQCD01000001.1, read as the reverse complement.
ATGCCGAAGGTCAAGGGGCAATTCCTAGAAAGAAAATTGACGCATTAGTTGATTTTGCAAAGGGCTATGGTGCAAAGGGTCTTGCATATCTTGCAATAAACGAGGACGGAACATACAAATCATCCTTTGCAAAGTTTATGACAGAAGAGGAGCTTAGCTCATTAGTTGCAGCAATGGACGGAAAGCCGGGAGATTTATTACTTTTTGCAGCGGATAAAAATACTATTGTATATAGTGTTTTAGGCGCACTTAGAATAGAAATTGCAAACCAGTTAGGCTTATTAGATAAGAATGTATATAATTTCTTATGGGTAACTGAATTCCCGTTATTAGAGTATTCTGAGGAGCAGGGCAGATATGTAGCAATGCACCACCCATTTACAATGCCTATGGAGGAGGATTTACCTTTATTAGATACTGACCCGGGAAAAGTAAGAGCTAAGGCTTACGATATAGTTTTAAACGGAACTGAAATCGGTGGTGGTTCTGTAAGAATTTACCAAAGTGATGTACAGGAGAAAATGTTTGAGGTATTAGGCTTTAAAAAGGAAGATGCCTACGAAAGATTTGGCTTCCTTCTCAATGCCTTTAAGTATGGAGTACCACCTCACGCTGGACTTGCATATGGCTTAGACAGACTTGTTATGTTAATGGCAAAAGAGGATAGTATCCGTGATGTTATTGCCTTCCCTAAGATTAAGGACGCTTCCTGCTTAATGACTGATGCTCCAAATGTAGTAGATGACAAGCAGTTAGAAGAATTATTCATTAAGGTAGATATACCGGAAAAAGAACAAAAAGAAGATTAATATAAAGACGGCATACAAATTTGAAAGTAAAATTCAGATTTGTATGCCGATTTTTTTAAAATAAGCTGGCAAATTAGTATAAGTGGCATAAATACTACAAAATACCAATGCTTGGTTTTGTGCTGAAGGTATCTATATAAAGCTCCTTTGTAATATACAAACAGTTAAAAAATATTAATTAACGCTCTTATACTAGCATAGAGGCAGTGAAAGTTCTATTGCTTATTTAAAATTTATAAATAAAAGCAGGAAATATTAAAGTAAAGATGGAAAAATAAGGCTGAATATGATATATTAAAAGTAGTTTTTTGTAAGGAAATCTTTTGATTTGGGATAATGGAAAGGAGAATGATATGAGCAAATTATATGATTTAATGAATTGGAGAAATATAGAGGGAATTGTATATTCTGATATTAGTAATCCTAAGTCAGTATTAGGAATAAAATCAGTAAAAGAGGGAAAGCTGGTTGGAGCTTTTATTCCTGATGCAAAAAGCGTAGCTATAAAAGTTACTGGAGTTAAGAAAACTTATCCAATGGAGCTTATGGATGAGGAAGGCTATTACGCAGCTTTATTGCCAAAGAGCTTTAAGGGCATTTACAAATTTTTTGTAGAATATGAAAATGGAGATACATATGAGTATTATGACCCATATCAGTTTGAAACAAATATCCCAGATGTTGTTTTAAAGAAGTTTAATGCAGGTATATGCTATGATGTTTATAAATATCTTGGAGCTCACAAAACTACTATAAAGGATGTGGCAGGATATACCTTTGCAGTATGGGCGCCATTTGCCGACCGAGTAAGTGTAGTAGGTGACTTTAATCAATGGGACGGCAGAAAGCATATGATGGAAAAAATAGAGGATACAGGTGTGTTTTCAATATTTATTCCAGAAATTGCTGATAATTCCTTATACAAATTTGAAATTAGAAAGAAAAATCAGGAGTTAGTATTAAAGTCTGACCCATATGGTTTTTATTCAGAGCTTAGACCTGATACAGCATCAGTTACCTTTAATATTAATGATTTCAAATGGAGTGATAGCAGCTGGATTGAAAAAAGAGCAAAGAAAATTCCTGTTAAAGAGCCACTTTCAATTTATGAATTACATTTAGGCTCTTGGAAAAAGCCAGAGTTAGAGCAGGTTGAAGAAGGAGAAAGCTTCTACAATTATCGTGAGCTGGCAGCTATGGTGGCTAAGTATGTAAAAGAAATGGGATATACCCATATAGAGCTGATGCCAATTATGGAGCATCCACTGGATGAGTCATGGGGCTATCAGGTAACTGGTTATTATGCTGTTACCAGCAGATACGGAACACCACAGGATTTTAAATATTTTGTGGATTATATGCACAAAGAGGGCATAGGTGTTATTTTAGACTGGGTACCAGCACATTTTCCAATGGACGAGCATGGACTTGCAAGGTTTGATGGAACTTGCCTTTACGAGCATGAAAATCCACTTCTTGGCGTACATCCTGACTGGGGCACACTTATATTCAATTATGGCAGACCAGAGGTCAGCAACTTCCTGATTGCTAATGCAATGTTCTGGGTAGATGAATATCATGTAGACGGTCTTAGAATGGACGCAGTTGCATCAATGCTTTATAGAGATTACGGCAGAAAAGACGGAGAATGGATACCAAACATATATGGTGGAAATGAAAATCTAGAGGCTGTTGAATTTTTCAAGCATTTGAATTCTCAGTTTAAGCTTAGGATGAAGGGTGCATTGCTTATTGCAGAGGACTCTACAGCGTGGCCTATGATGACAGGTGATGTTAATGAGGACGGCTTAGGCTTTGACTTCAAGTGGAATATGGGTCTGATGAATGATTTCCTTTCATATATGTCAACAGATACATTATTCAGAAAGAATGTATACAACCAGCTTACCTTTAGTATGATTTATCAGTATAGTGAAAATTTTATTACTGTATTTTCTCATGATGAGGTTACACATGGAAAGGGCTCTATGCTTACAAAAATGGCTGGTGCAAGTGACGAGGACAAGTTTTCAAATCTTAGGGCAGCTTATGGATATATGATGACCCATCCGGGCAAAAAGCTTTTATTTATGGGACAAGATTTTGGACAAAGAAATGAATGGGACGAGAAAAAGTCACTCTCTTGGTCTGAGCTTGAAAGTGAGCCAAATGCAAAATTGAATTTATATGTTAAGGAGCTTAACAAATTATATAAAAATGAGCCGGCATTATATGCTAAAGATCAGGAATTAGAAGGCTTTAACTGGATTAATTGTGTTTCGCCTTCAAACAGTACAATTTCCTTTATGCGTCGGGGCGAAGATGAAAATGATATAATTTTTGTTGTATGTAATTTTGATACAGTACCATTTGAAGAATTTAAGGTAGGTGTACCAAAATACGGAAAATACAAGGAAATTTTAAATAGTGATGATGTTAAGTTTGGTGGCAAGGGTCTTACAAATAGTCGTGTAAAGACTTCAAAGAAGGAGCCATATGACGGCAGAGAAAACTCTATTACTATTGCACTTCCTGCACTTTCAGTAGTTATGTTTAAATATGAATATGTAGAAGAAAAGAAGCCTGTCGCAAAGAAAAAGACAGCTACAAAGTCTACAGAAAAGACAGCTACTAAAACTACAAGAGCTACAAAATCAAAAATTGCTACAGAGCTTGAAAAGAAAATAGCAAAAGAGGCAATTAGCAGAGATAAAAAAGAAACTAAGGCAATAGAAAAGGTAGTGGAAAAATCAGCACCTAAGAAGAGAGCTACAAAGACTACTACTAAGGCAGCTAAGACAGCTACAGAAACAAAGCCAGCTAAGACAGCCACAGAAACAAAGCCAGCAGAGGTAAAAATAACAACTACTGCAAAGACAACAGCAACAAAGCCTGCTGAAGAAAAGAAATCAACAACAAAGCTTTCTACAGCTAAAAGTAGTGCAGCAAAAACAACTAAGAAGTAAAAATAAAGGTTAAAGTAAATAAAAGTAAATAATTGTAAAAGGTTAAAACTAAATAATAGTGTATAATGGGAAGGGAAGCCCTAAGACTTCAAAGATGATTAAGTAAAAGAGAGTTTCTTTATAGAGGGACTCTCTTTTATAAACAAAAACAAGTTAAAAAAGAAGAAATAGGTAAAATAAGAAAGGAAAAAATATGATACTGTTAGATAGTGCTGTTGAAGCAGATGAGGTAATCAAAGAGGCAAACAAATTAATTGAAGCTATAAATGGATTTTTACCTAAAGTTTTACAATTTGCCATTAATGTACTTGTAGCGTTAGCTATTTTGTTTGTTGGCAAAATAGTTATAAAATATTTGCTTAAATTTGCTGACAAATTTATGAAAAGGGCAAATGTAGAAATAAGTGTGGCTAAGTTTTTAAATTCATTTTTTAAGGCTACCATGTATATTATATTGATTGTAATTATATGCGGACAGGTAGGAATTGAAACTACCTCTATTGTAGCAGTTATAAGTTCAGCAGGTCTTGCTTTAGGTCTTGCAATACAGGGCAGTTTGTCAAATCTTGCAGGTGGCGTGTTGATACTGGCCTTAAAGCCTTTTAAAGTAGGAGATTATATACATGACGGCTCTTGTGGAAACGAGGGAACAGTTAATAAAATTGATTTATTTTACACATATTTAAATACAGTTGATAATAAAAAATTAGTTATTCCTAATGGCAGTCTGGCAAATACATATATTGTTAATGCGTCAGCCAATGAAAAGCGTAGAGTTGATTTTGAACTGGGAATTAGCTATACAAGTGATATTGACCAGGCGAAAAAGGTTATTCTTGAAACCATTGACAACGAAAAGCTGGTATTAAAACAGGAAGAAATATTTGTATTTATCAAAGAATTAGCAGCATCACAGGTAACGGTCGGAGTTAGAGTATGGGCATTAAATGCAGATTACTGGACAGTTTATTTTAACTTAAACGAGGCGTTTAAAAAGGCATTTGATCAGGCTGGAATAGAAATACCATTTAATCAGCTGTCAGTTCATATTGAGGAAAGTAAATAGATATATTTACTTAAAAGGCTTGTAATAGTTAGGAAAATCAACTATAATTACAGTAATTATCGGTATTTATACTAGGAGGATATTATGTTAGATATAAAATTTGTTAGAGAAAATCCAGATATTGTAAAGCAGAATATTAAGAATAAGTTTCAGGATAGCAAGCTTCCATTAGTTGATGAGGTTATTGAGCTTGATACAAAAAGCAGAGAAACAAAACAGGAAGCAGATGCTCTTAGAGCTGATAGAAATAAAATATCAAAGCAGATTGGTGCATTAATGGCACAGGGCAAAAAAGAAGAAGCAGAGGCTGTTAAAAAGCAGGTAACAGAAAATTCTGAAAAGCTTGCACAGTTAGAAGCAACAGAAACCGAATTGGAAGAAAAGATTAAGAAAATAATGATGACTATTCCAAATATTATTGATCCAAGTGTACCAATCGGAAAAGACGATAGCGAAAATGTGGAAATTGAAAAATTTGGTGAGCCGGTAGTTCCTGATTTTGAAATTCCATATCATTCAGAAATAATGGAAAGCTTTAATGGCCTTGACTTGGATAGTGCCAGAAAGGTAGCTGGAAACGGATTTTATTATCTTATGGGTGATATTGCAAGAATTCATTCAGCAGTTATATCTTATGCCAGAGATTTTATGATTAACAGAGGTTTTACTTATTGTGTACCACCTTTTATGATTAGAAGCGATGTTGTTACAGGTGTTATGAGCTTTGCAGAAATGGATGCAATGATGTATAAGATTGAAGGTGAGGATTTATACCTTATCGGTACAAGTGAACATTCAATGATAGGAAAGTTTATTGATACAATTATTCCGGAGGAAAAGCTTCCATATACACTTACAAGCTATTCACCTTGTTTTAGAAAAGAAAAAGGTGCACATGGTATTGAAGAAAGAGGCGTATACAGAATACACCAGTTTGAAAAGCAGGAAATGATAGTTGTATGTAAGCCAGAGGATAGCAAGATGTGGTTTGACAAATTGTGGCAGAATACGGTTGACTTATTTAGAACTCTTGATATTCCTGTTAGAACATTGGAATGTTGTTCAGGAGATTTAGCAGACTTAAAGGTTAAATCTATAGATGTAGAAGCCTGGTCACCAAGACAGAAGAAATACTTTGAAGTAGGAAGCTGTTCAAATCTTGGCGATGCTCAGGCTAGAAGATTAAAGATAAGAGTAAATGGTGAAAACGGAAAATATTTTGCTCATACCTTAAATAACACAGTTGTTGCACCACCTCGTATGCTTATTGCGTTCTTGGAAAACAATCTTCAGGCGGATGGAAGTGTTAGAATACCTGAAGCACTCAGACCATATATGGGTGGTATGACAGAAATAAGAAAATAATAAAGGTACAAGCATTTAATTTTAAAATTATGGGATTCGTATAAGAGGATAAGCAAGGTACAAGGAAAGAGAGGTGAAATGCATTGAGAGAAGATTTGTTAAAAGGAATACAAAGGGATAGGATAACTAATCTGCCATATTTTGATGGATTTTGCAGAGTTGCTGATGAATATCGAGCCAATAATTCAAAAAAGATGCACATTGTTGCTTTTGATGTTGCAAATTTCAAGTTGCTAAATGATAATTACGGCTTTGCTAATGGTGATAGATTATTAAATGCTATTATAAAAAAATGCTGTATCGGTAATGATGACTGTATAGTTGCTACCAGAATATATTCGGATCACTTAGTGGGCTTGTATGAAACACACGAAAGAGATTGTTCCATAAAAGACAAGGTTTCAAGATTTAACAACGAGATTGTTAAAGCTACTCAGGGAATGTACCCATTAGTACCGATACATATTAATTCTGGAATATATAAGATTACTGATAGCAAAGAACATATTACATCCTGTGTTGACAAAGCGAATATGGCAAGAAAAGAAACTAAGGGAAATTATCGTATTAATTGTATGGAATATGATGTTTCAATATTAAAAAAGCAGGAAAGAATAGCAGAGGTTATAACTGCTCTGGAGGACGGAATAAGAAACAACAATATCCTTATTCTTTTACAGCCTAAGATTAATATTGAAACACATAAGCTGGTAGGTGCTGAGGCACTTAGCCGAATATATGACAAAGAAGGCAGGTTGATTCGACCTGATGAATTTATTCCGATTCTTGAAAAGACGGGCAAGGTCGTTGATTTAGACCGATATGTTATGGAATATGTTATGAGTCTGGCTAAAAAATGGCACAATAGTCATATTTCGGATATTACAATATCAATTAACTTATCAAGGATACATTTTTATTCAGAGGATTTAGTTCCTTATATAATCAAATCCTTTGAAAAGTATAATATACCTGCTGGACTTATTGAGTTTGAGGTTACAGAGTCAGTTTTCTTAAATGATACGGAAATGATTGTTGATAAAATTAAGGAGCTTAGAGCTTACGGCTTCAAGGTAAGCATTGATGACTTTGGTTCTGGATATTCATCCCTTAATATTATAAGTCTATTGCCAGTAGATACAGTTAAGATTGATAAGGGCTTTATCAGAAGCAGCATTGATACAGATAAAGGAAAAGAAGTAATGAAGGGTATCATAAAAATGCTTAAGGATATTGATTTAGGCATTATTTGTGAAGGTATTGAAAATTCCAATGAGGAACAGATAGTGTTTGAGTGTGGCTGCGATGAAGTTCAAGGCTTCCTATATGACAAACCAATTAAAGTTTCGGAATTTAAAAATAAATATTTATAAAAAAAGAGGAGAAATTATGTTTTCATTAGACCTAGTAGAAAATTATGACCCAGAAGTAGCTGAGGCAATTAAAAAAGAAATTGACAGACAAAATAGCCACATTGAGCTTATTGCTTCAGAAAACTTTGTTAGCAAGGCTGTTATGGCAGCTATGGGCAGTCCACTTACAAACAAGTACGCAGAAGGATATCCTGGAAAGAGATATTACGGCGGCTGTGAATATGTGGATATAGTTGAAAATCTTGCAATAGAAAGAGCTAAGAAATTATTCGGCTGTGAATATGTAAATGTTCAGCCACATTCTGGCGCACAGGCAAACTTAGCAGCATTCTTTGCAATGGTCACACCTGGAGATACTGTTATGGGTATGGGCTTGCCAGACGGAGGACATCTTACACATGGTAGTCCTGTTAATATTTCAGGAAAGTATTTCAATATTGTTCCATATGGCGTCAATGAAGAAGGCTTCATTGACTATGACGAAGTATTAAGAATTGCAAAGGAAGCAAAGCCAAAGCTTATAGTAGCAGGTGCTTCTGCATACCCTAGAGAAATTGATTTTAAGAAATTTAGAGAAATAGCTGATGAGGTTGGTGCATATTTAATGGTAGATATGGCACACATTGCAGGCTTAGTTGCTGCAGGACTTCATATGAGCCCAATTCCATATGCTGATGTTGTTACAACAACAACACATAAAACTCTTAGAGGACCAAGAGGTGGTATGATTTTAGCAAGCAAGGAGGCTAATGAAAAATTCAACTTTAACAAAGCAGTATTTCCTGGTATTCAGGGCGGACCTCTTATGCATGTAATTGCTGGTAAGGCAGTCTGCTTAAAGGAAGCCTTAGATGACAGCTTCAAGGTATATATGCAAAATGTAAAAGACAATGCAAAAGCATTGGCTGCAGGTCTTACAGACAGAGGCTTCAATTTAATATCTAAAGGAACAGATAATCATTTAATGCTTGTTGACCTTAGAAATATGAATGTTACAGGTAAGGAATGTGAAAAGCTTTTAGATGCTGCAAATATTACCTGCAACAAGAATGCTATACCAAAGGACCCAGCATCTCCATTTGTTACAAGTGGTATCAGACTTGGTACACCTGCTGTAACATCAAGAGGTATGAAGATAGAAGATATGGATATAATTGCAGAAGCGATTTCGTTACTTGTAAAAGATGTTGATGCAAACAAGGAAAAGGCAATGGAGCTTGTAAGGACATTAACAGACAAATATCCATTATATAACTAATATTGCTTTGATTATAATGATGTAAGTGGAAAAGCTGTGCTTTGACCATATATATTATTAGAAAGTATTTACTGTCGCATTGAGAGTGTTTCAATGCGACAGTTTCATAATTAGATACGAATACAAGCTTACAGCTTAAATTTATAAATACATATTTGAAAGGACTTAAATAAATGGCAGGTTCAAGTATTGGTACTATTTTTAAAGTGACTACCTGGGGAGAATCTCATGGAAAAGGAATAGGAGTTGTAGTAGATGGTTGTCCAGCAGGCTTGGAATTAAGTGAAGAGGATATACAAGTATTCTTAAATAGAAGAAAACCGGGACAATCTAAATATACAACACCACGAAGTGAGGATGATGCAGTTACAATTTTATCTGGAATTTTTGAAGGTAAAACCACAGGAACACCTATTTCAATGGTGGTGTTTAATAAAACACAGCGTTCTGGAGATTATTCGGAAATAGCTACTTACTATAGACCTGGACATGCAGACTATACCTTTGATGAAAAATATGGATTTAGAGATTACAGAGGCGGTGGACGATCCTCTGGAAGAGAAACCATAGGAAGAGTAGCTGCAGGAGCTATTGCGTCAAAGCTTCTGGCACAGCTTGGAATAACTGTAACTGCATATACAAAGTCTATTGGTGATGTGGAAATTGATTACAACAAATTCAACATTAACAGCAGGGACGAAAATCCAGTAGCTATGCCAGATATGGAAAGTGCCGCAAAGGCACAGGAGCTGCTTGATGAAAAAATGAAGGAAACTGACTCTGTAGGTGGTGTTGTAGAGTGTGTAGTAGACGGTATGATAAAGGGCGTTGGAGAACCTGTATTTGAAAAGCTGGATGCAAATTTGGCAAAGGCAGTAATGTCAATCGGTGCTGTAAAGGGCGTTGAAATTGGTGCAGGCTTTGAAGCAGCAAAGAAATCAGGCTCACAAAATAATGATTCCTTTTATGCAGCTGAAAAAGGAGCTATATTAAAGAAAACCAATAATGCAGGTGGTATTTTAGGGGGTATCTCAGACGGAGATAAGATAATTCTTCGTGCAGCCTTTAAACCAACACCGTCTATATTTAAGGAACAGATGACAGTAAACAAAAATCACCAGGATATTAACATTAATATTAAGGGCAGACATGATCCTGTTATTGTACCAAGAGCAGTAGTTGTAGTTGAAGCAATGACAGCAATTACTATTGTAGATATGCTATTTGTGAGCATGACCTCTACTATGAGTGGTATTAAGAAATTTTTCAAAAAATAGACCAACAACAAACCAAGCGGGTGCATAGTCAATTCTTATGAGCCCGCTTATATTATGTTTTGAATCACTATAATCCCAGGGACATTTTCCTCTTTTCTTAAGCATATATCCAGAGGTATATTCAATTATAAAAATACCTATTGTGTAAAATATCCCCCTAAATATTATATTCATATTCTTTATACATTTATATAAGGGGTGGATAATTGCAGCCATACCATATATGGGAAACATTAAAATAGATGTATTTCCCATCATTTTTTTATCATTATTTTTGTAGGAATGATAGCCTGTCCATATTATCTCTATGCACCAGCCCAGCAGACCACATTTTATAAAATCCATAATTCCTCCATTAGAATTTATAATATATGATTATTGTGTACAAGCAAAGCTGCTTATATTCAACAAAGGATTTACAGTTTGGTGAAATTATCATATAAAGTAAAGTTGAATTATGAATATAATTGTGGTAAACTAAATAAAGTTTGCATTTATAATAGGGTATGGAGTACCCAGTAAAGGTAAATGCAAGGCTACATTATTGTAATGAGGTAGGATATGTACAAGGTTATCAAAAGAGATGGTATGGCAAAGCGTGGTGAGTTCCATACAGTACATGGTGTTATTCAGACTCCTGTATTTATGAATGTTGGAACAGCAGCCGCAATAAAGGGAGCTGTATCTACAGATGATTTACAAAATATTAAAACACAGGTTGAGTTATCAAATACTTATCATTTACATGTAAGACCTGGAGATGAGGTTGTAAAAAAAATGGGTGGACTTCACAAGTTTATGGTGTGGGACAAGCCTATTCTTACAGACTCAGGTGGATTTCAGGTATTTTCTTTAGCAGGTCTGCGTAAGATAAAGGAAGAAGGAGTTTATTTTAACTCACATGTAGATGGCAGAAAAATATTTATGGGTCCGGAAGAAAGCATGAGGATTCAGTCAAATCTTGCATCTACTATTGCAATGGCATTTGACGAATGTGCTCCAGCCAAGGCTGACAGAAGCTACATTGAAAATTCAGTTGCAAGGACTACAAGGTGGCTGAAAAGATGCAAGGACGAAATGAAAAGGCTTAATAGTCTGCCAGACACTATCAACAAAAACCAGCTATTATTTGGTATAAACCAGGGCGGTGTTTTGGAGGATGTCCGTATAGAACATGCAAAACAAATATCACAGCTGGATTTAGACGGATATGCTATTGGTGGCTTGGCAGTTGGTGAAACTCACGAAGAGATGTATGAGATTATTGAAAAGGTTGTCCCATATTTACCACTTGAAAAGCCTACATACCTTATGGGTGTAGGAACACCGGCAAATATTTTAGAGGCTGTAGACAGAGGTGTGGATTTCTTTGATTGTGTATATCCTAGCAGAAATGGCCGACATGGTCATTTATATACAAATCATGGAAAGATTAATTTGTTCAATGCAAAATATGAGCTAGATCCTTCTCCTATTGAAGAAGGCTGTAATTGCCCAGCTTGCAGAACATATAGCAGAGCTTATATAAGACATCTTCTAAAGGCTAAGGAAATGTTGGGAATGAGATTGTGCGTGTTGCATAATTTATATTTCTATAATACAATGATGGAAGAAATCAGATTAGCCATAGAAGAAGGCAGATATAAAGAATATAAAAAAGAAAAATTATCCAAAGTAAATGGAACGGATAACTAGGAGGAACATTTATGAACACATTATCAATTTTAGCATCGCAGGCGGCAGCTACAGATACAAAAGGTAGCTGGATTATTTTAGTAATTTATGTAGTTGTATTCGGAGCAATTATATACTTTTTAATGATTAGACCTCAGAAGAAACAGCAGACAAAACAGAAAGCCATTATCGATTCAATAGCAGTAGGTGATTCGGTGCTTACTACGGCAGGCTTTTATGGTGTTGTAATAGATGTAACAGAGGATATGGTAATTGTTGAATTTGGAAATAACAAAAACTGTAGAATTCCAATGCAGAAAAATGCTATTGTAGAAATTGAAAAAGCAAACGAAGAATAATATAAAAAGGAAAAATGCCATATAGGCAAGGTGTCAATTATGAAGTTTAATATAGCAGCTATACCGGGTGATGGTATCGGACCAGAAATAGTGGCAGAAGCAAAAAAAGTATTAGATGCAGTTGCAAAAAAATATGGTCATGAATTTAATTATACTGAGGTTTTAATGGGTGGTGTATCTATTGATGCACATGGAGTTCCACTTACAGACGAAGCATTAGCTGCTGCTAAGGCTTCAGATGCAGTTTTACTTGGAGCAGTAGGCGGCAGGGTAGGAGTGGATAAGTGGTATGAGTTACCACCAAACCTTAGACCAGAGGCTGGATTATTAGCTATTAGAAAAGGTTTAGGCTTATTTGCAAACTTAAGACCGGCATTCTTATATGATGAATTAAAAGAAGCCTGTCCACTTAAAGAGGCTGTTGCTACAGCAGGCTTTGATATGATTGTTGTTAGAGAGCTTACAGGTGGTCTTTACTTTGGTGACAGATACACAAAGGAAATTGATGGTGTGACAACAGCAGTTGATACACTTAAATATGATGAAAATGAAATTAGAAGAATAGCAGTTAAGGCTTTTGAAATTGCTATGAAGAGAAATAAAAAGGTAACAAGTGTTGATAAGTCAAATGTTCTTGACACAAGCCGTCTTTGGGACAAAATCGTAAACGAGGTTGCTAGGGATTACAGTGAAGTTACAGTAGAACATATGCTTGTTGATAATTGTGCAATGCAGTTGGTAAAGGATCCTAAACAGTTTGATGTTATTCTTACAGAGAATATGTTTGGTGATATTTTATCTGATGAGGCTAGTATGATTACTGGCTCAATAGGTATGCTATCGTCGGCATCCTTAGGTGCAACAAAGTTAGGTTTATATGAGCCTAGTCACGGAGCAGCTCCTGATATTGCCGGCAGGGATATAGCAAACCCTATTGCAACAATTCTTTCGGCTGCTATGATGCTTAGATATTCCTTTGATTTAGATAAAGAAGCAGATGCTGTAGAAAATGCTATTAAGCAGGTTTTAAAGGATGGCTTCAGAACAGTAGATATTATGTCAGAGGGAGCTAAACAGGTTAAGTGTAGCGAAATGGGCACACTTATCTGCGAAAGAATTTAATCTTTACCAAGAAAGGAAGTAATGAAAATGAAAAGTGATGCAGTAACAAAGGGTATGCAGCAAGCACCTCACCGTTCGTTATTTAATGCTTTAGGCTTAACAAAAGAAGAATTAGAAAGACCGTTAGTTGGTATTGTCAGCTCCTATAACGAAATTGTTCCTGGTCATATGAATATTGATAAAATTGCAAATGCAGTTAAATTAGGCGTAGCAATGGCAGGCGGAACACCTGTTATGTTTCCAGCTATAGCTGTATGTGACGGTATTGCAATGGGACATGTAGGAATGAAATACTCTCTTGTAACAAGAGATTTAATAGCCGATTCAACAGAATGTATGGCAATGGCACATCAATTTGACGCATTAGTAATGATTCCAAACTGTGATAAGAATGTACCAGGCTTACTTATGGCAGCAGCAAGACTTAATATACCAACAGTATTTGTCAGTGGTGGACCAATGCTTGCCGGAAAGGTTAAAGGCTGTAAAACTTCACTTTCAAGTATGTTTGAGGCAGTTGGTTCATATGCTGCTGGAAAAATGACACTTGAAGATGTAGAAGAATTTGAAAATAAAGCTTGTCCAACCTGTGGTTCCTGCTCAGGAATGTATACAGCAAACAGTATGAACTGCTTAACAGAAGCATTAGGTATGGGCTTACAGGGTAATGGTACAATACCTGCTGTATATTCAGAAAGAATTAAGCTTGCAAAACACGCAGGTATGAAGGTAATGGAACTGCTTGAAAAGAATATCAGACCAAGAGATATTATGACAAAGGAAGCCTTTGAAAATGCTCTTACAGTTGATATGGCACTTGGCTGTAGTACAAATAGTATGTTACATTTACCAGCTATTGCTCACGAAGCGGGAATTGATTTAAATATTGATATGGCAAATGAAATCAGTGCTAAAACACCAAATCTTTGTCATCTTGCACCAGCAGGTCATACATATATTGAAGAGTTAAATGAGGCTGGTGGTGTATATGCTGTAATGAATGAATTAAACAAGAAGCATTTATTACATACAGACCTTATTACAGCAACAGGTAAAACTGTTGGTGAAAACATCGAAGGTGTTACAAACAAAAATCCAGAGGTAATAAGACCAATAGAAAATCCATATAGTGAGGTTGGTGGAATTGCCGTTCTTAAAGGAAATATTGCTCCGGATACCTGTGTAGTTAAGCGTTCGGCAGTTGTACCCGAGATGCTTAAGCACTCAGGACCAGCCAGAGTATTTGACTGTGAAGAGGATGCAATCGCCGCTATTAAGGGTGGAAAGATTGTTGCCGGTGATGTAGTAGTTATCAGATATGAAGGACCAAAGGGTGGCCCTGGTATGAGAGAAATGTTAAATCCTACATCAGCTATTGCCGGTATGGGACTAGGCTCATCAGTAGCACTTATTACTGATGGCAGATTTTCAGGAGCTTCAAGAGGAGCTTCAATCGGTCATGTATCTCCAGAAGCAGCAGTTGGTGGCCCAATAGCTCTTATTGAAGAAGGCGATATTATAAATATTGATATTGATAACCATTCTATCAATGTAGAGGTTTCAGATGAAGAATTAGCAGCTAGAAAGGCTAAATGGCAGCCAAAGGCACCAAAAGTAACAACTGGCTATCTTACAAGATATGCGTCATTAGTTACATCTGCAAACAAAGGTGCTATACTTAGAAGTACATTATAGTATATAATGACATTTAATAATTTTTCACGATGATAAGAGAGGAAAAAGAAAAATGCAGTTGACAGGTTCAGAAATTATTATCGAATGCTTAAAAGAGCAGGGCGTTGATACAGTTTTTGGTTATCCAGGTGGAACAATTCTTAATGTATATGACGCATTATATAAGCATCAAAATGAAATAAAGCATATATTAACATCTCATGAGCAGGGCGCTTCCCATGCAGCAGATGGATATGCAAGAGCAACAGGCAAGGTTGGTGTATGTATGGCAACATCGGGTCCTGGTGCTACAAATCTTGTAACAGGTATAGCTACAGCTTATATGGATTCAATTCCAATCGTTGCAATTACAGCCAATGTTGCTAAGTCCTTACTTGGTAGAGATACCTTCCAGGAAATTGACATTACTGGTGTTACAATGCCAATTACGAAGCACAACTTTATCGTTAAAGATGTTGATGATATTGCTGATACAATCAGAGAGGCATTTTACATTGCAGCATCAGGCAGACCTGGTCCTGTATTAGTTGATATTACAAAGGATGCAACTGCAAACAAGGCAGAATATAAGAAAAAAGCTCCAAAGCCAATTACTAAGGAAAAAGCACCAGTAAATGATGCCGATATTGACAAGGTTGTTAAAATGATTGGCAAGGCTAAAAAGCCATACATATTTGTTGGTGGTGGTATTATTGCTTCAGATGCTAATGAAGAGTTGGCAGAGTTTGTAGAAAAGGTTGATGCACCAGTTTGTGATACACTTATGGGCAAAGGGGCTTTCGATGCAACAAATGAGCATTATACCGGAATGATTGGTATGCACGGTACAAAGACAGCAAACTTTGGTGTAACACAAAGTGATTTGTTAATTGCTATTGGTGTAAGATTTAGCGACAGAGTAACAGGAAATACAAAGAAATTTGCTAATAATGCAAAAATTATCCATATTGATATAGATGCTGCTGAAATTAACAAGAACATCAAAACAGATGCAAGCATTGTGGGTGATGCAAAGGAAATTTTGGCAAAAATAAATGCAAAATTAACAAAAACAGAAAGACCTGAATGGAATAAGACTATTAAAGAGTTTAAAGAAAAATATCCATTAAGCTACCACAAGGAAGCACTTACAGGACCTTTCGTTATTGAAAAGCTTTATGAGGCAACAAACGGAGAGGCTATTATTACAACTGAGGTTGGTCAGCATCAGATGTGGGCAGCTCAGTTCTACAAGTACACAAAGCCTAGAACTTTTATTTCCTCAGGTGGTCTTGGAACAATGGGCTACGGTCTTGGTGCCGCACTTGGTGCTAAGATGGGCTGTCCAGACAAGGTTGTCTGCAATATTGCAGGTGATGGCTGCTTCAGAATGAATATGAATGAAATTGCTACGGCAGCGAGATATAATATACCTATTGTCCAGATAGTAATTAATAACCATGTTTTAGGAATGGTTAGACAATGGCAGACCTTGTTCTATGACAAGAGATATTCAAATACAATTTTAAATGATAGTGTTGATTTTGTAAAATTAGCAGAGGCAATGGGAGCTACAGCATTTAGAGTAACAAAGAAGGAAGAGCTTCTTGATACTTTAAAGAAAGCAATCTCACTTAATAAGCCAGTTGTTATTGATTGTATAATAGATGAAGATGACAAGGTGTTCCCAATGGTAGCACCAGGTGGAGCTATTGCAGAAGCCTTTAGTGAGGAAGATCTTAAGCAATCATAGTCATAAAATAAAAACAAAATAAGCTATAGCTTAGTGTTTATAGGAGGATTTTAGAATGAGCAGAGTTTACAATTTCTCAGCAGGTCCAGCAGTATTACCTGAAGAAGTATTAAAAGAGGCTGCAGCAGAAATGCTTGATTACCAAGGTACAGGAATGTCAGTTATGGAAATGAGCCATCGTTCAAAGGCTTATGATGACATTATTAAAACAGCAGAAGCTGATTTAAGAGAATTAATGAATATTCCTGACAATTACAAGGTATTATTTTTACAGGGTGGTGCTTCACAGCAGTTTGCCATGATTCCAATGAACCTTATGAAAAATAAAAAGGCAGCTTACATAGTGACAGGTCAGTGGGCTAAAAAGGCTTATCAGGAAGCAAAGATTTATGGTGATGCAGTAGAGGTTGCTTCATCAGCAGACAAGACCTTCTCATATATTCCAGATTGTAGCGATCTTGATATTCCAGAAGATGCTGATTATGTATATATTTGTGAAAACAATACAATTTATGGAACAAAGTTCAAAGAGCTTCCTAATACAAAGGGTCATACTTTAGTAGCAGATGTTTCATCTTGCTTCTTATCAGAGCCTATTGATGTTACAAAGTATGGAGTAATCTATGGTGGCGTTCAGAAAAATGTAGGACCAGCAGGTGTTGTTATTGTAATTATCAGAGAAGATTTAATTACAGAGGATACACTTCCAGGAACACCAACAATGCTTAAATACAAAATTCATGCAGATGCAGGTTCTTTATATAATACACCACCTTGCTATGGTATTTATATCTGTGGTAAGGTATTCAAATGGTTAAAGAAAATGGGCGGTCTTTCAGCTATGAAGGAGCGTAACGAAAAGAAAGCAAAAATTCTTTATGATTTCCTTGACCAGAGTACATTATTCAAGGGAACAGTTGAAAAGAAGGATCGTTCTTTGATGAATGTACCATTTGTTACAGGTGATGCTGATCTTGATGCTAAGTTTGTTAAGGAAGCAAAGGAAGCTGGATTTGAAAACCTTAAGGGACACAGAACAGTTGGCGGTATGAGAGCTTCTATTTACAATGCTATGCCAATCGAAGGTGTTGAAAAATTAGTTGAATTTATGAAGAAATTTGAGGAGGAAAACAAATAATGGTTAAAATTAATTGTTTAAATCCAATCGCAAAGGTTGGTATGAATTTATTACCAGATACATTTGGAACAACTGATAATTTTGCAGAAGCAGAGGCAGTGCTTGTTAGAAGTGCTGCTATGCACGAATTGGAATTACCAGACAGCCTTTTAGCAGTTGCAAGAGCAGGTGCAGGTGTAAACAACATTCCACTTGATAAATGTGCTGAAAAGGGTATCGTAGTATTTAATACACCAGGTGCTAATGCTAATGGTGTTAAGGAAATTATCGTAGCTGCTATGTTACTTGCTTCAAGAGATTTAAAGGGTGGTATGCAGTGGGTAAACGATAATAAAGATGACGAAGCAATCAATAAAACAATGGAAAAGGCTAAGTCTAAGTTTGCTGGCAAAGAAATTAAAGGCAAAAAGTTAGGCGTTATAGGTCTTGGAGCTATTGGTGTATTAGTAGCAAACGCTGGTATTGCGCTTGGCATGGAGGTTATGGGTTGTGATCCATATCTTTCAGTAAACAATGCTCTCAATCTTTCAAGAGAGGTTAAGATTGTAAAGTCAAATTCAGATATTTTTGCTAACTGTGATTTTGTGACAGTACATGTTCCACTTCTTGATGATACAAAGGGAATGATTAACAAAGCCTCTTTATCAATGATGAAGGACGGAGTTATTATCTTAAACTTTGCAAGAGATCTTCTTGTAAATGAGGACGATATGGAGGAAGCATTAGCATCTGGAAAGGTTGCAAAATATGTAACAGACTTCCCTACAAAGAGAGTTGCAAATATGAACAATGTAATTGCATTTCCTCATCTTGGTGCTTCAACTGCTGAATCAGAGGATAATTGTGCGATTATGGCAGTTAATGAATTAGTTGATTATATTGAAAATGGTAACATTAAGAATTCAGTAAACTATCCAGCCTGCGATATGGGTATATGTACAAAGGCCGGAAGAATCGCTATTAATCATAAAAATGTTCCAAATATGTTAAGTCAGCTTACTGGCGTACTTGCAGCACTTAATATTAATATTTCAGATATGGCAAGTAAATCAAAGGGTGATTACGCATATACAATATTAGATCTTGATGATGTGGCTACAGCAGAGGCTGTTTCAAAAATTCAGGCTCTTGATGGAGTTATAAAAGTAAGAATTGTAAAATAGCAAAACCGAAAGAACTATTATAGCTAGTAGCTTAACTATCTGTAATAGTTCTTTTAATTTAAGGAGAATGTATGAAGGACTATTTAGTTAGTGCTGAAAATTTAATAGATGTTATTGGAGAATGTACCTGCTCTTTTACCACAGCCAAAAAGGCAATGGAGTTGTTAAAGGATGCTGGCTTTAAACAGCTAAAGATTAATGAAAACTGGGATATAGAGTGTGGTGGAAAATATTATGTAAATGTATATGATTCCAGTGTGTATGCTTTTACCATAGGCAAAAATTTTGAAGCTAAGGGCAAAATCAAAATTGCAGCAGCTCATACAGACCACCCTTGTCTTTATGTAAAACCAAATCCTGAGATCAGGCTTGGAGATTATGGCTGTGTTAATGTTGAAATCTATGGTGGACTTATATTAAATACATGGCTTGACAGACCATTATCTGCAGCTGGAAAAATTACTTACAAAAGTAATGATATTTACAATCCTAATGTAAAAATTATTGACTTTGAAAAGTCACTTTTTACTATACCAAATCTTGCAATACACCAAAATAGAGAAATAAACAAGGGTATAGGTCTAAGCAGACAAAAGGATATGCTTCCAATGTGCACAATGCTTAAGGAAAAGCTAAATAAGGATGGTTTCTTTTTGAATTATATGGCAGGCAAGGCTGGTATTGAAAAGGAAGATATTTTAGATTTTGAAATATATATCTACAACAATGATATTCCGGATATAATCGGAATAGAGGATGATTTTATATCAGCACCACGACTTGATAATATAACCTCTGTGGTTGCCTGTGTTAATGGTATTATTAATGGAAAAAATTCAAACAGCATAAATCTTATTGCATTATTTGATAATGAAGAAATAGGTAGCTCAACAAAGCAGGGTGCTGACTCTATATTACTGTCAAATATAGTTGAAAAAATATATATGTATCTTGGTTTTGGAAGGATAGAATATTTAAACAGTATTATGAGTGGTATGTTTCTTTCAGTAGATGTTGCTCATGGGGAACATCCAAACAAACTTGAAAAATCCGATTTGACCAATAAAAATCCACTTAACAATGGATTGGTTATTAAAAGGGCTTGCTCACAAACCTATGCTACAGACTCAACCTCTATAGCTATTATTGAACAGCTGGCAAAGAAAAATAACATTCCATATCAGAAATTTGTTTCCAATTCGGACATTACTACAGGCTCAACACTGGGAAATTATGTAGACAAATTTATGCCAATGAGAGCAGTAGATTTAGGAGTGCCAGTTTTGGCAATGCACTCAGCCAGAGAAGTTATGGGCTCAAAGGACCAGAGAGCCTTAGAAAAGCTTTTAGAGGTATTCTTTAGCGAGGAGTAAAGTTTTGACATAAAATAGGGAAATATAGTATACTAGAACATAATTTAATATAGTTGATTTTAAGGTGTAAAACTGACACTGGGTATGTACCGCTACATTGTAATCGAGCGAGAGCGTGTCTGCGTTGAAATTATTAATACTCACAAAACAGAATATATAGAACAATTTTACAATTAAAATCAAACTATACAGGTGCAAAAAAGGAGGATTAAAAATGGCAACAGTAAAACCATTTATATGTATCAGACCAAACGAAAAGGTAGCTGACAAGGTGGCAGCATTACCATATGATGTTTACAATAGACAAGAGGCTAAAGAGGTAGTGAAGGATAATAAGCTGTCATTTTTAAACATAGACAGGGCAGAAACACAGTTTGATGATTCTGTTGATACCTATGACCAGAGAGTATATGCAAAGGCAAAGGAATTATTAGAAAATATGATTAGCGACGGCACCTTCATTACTGATAATGACAGATGTTATTACATATATGAGCTTACGATGGATGGTCGTGTACAAACTGGCTTAGTTGCTTGTGCGTCTATTGACGATTATCAAAACAACATAATTAAAAAGCACGAAAATACAAGAGCAGATAAAGAGATAGACAGAATTAATCATGTAGATACCTGTAACGCCCAGACAGGCCCTATTTTCCTTGCTTATAGAGCAAATGATGTAATCAGGGCTATTGTTAATAAAACAAAAAAGGAAAAGGCAATTTATGACTTTACTTCAGAGGACGGAATTACACACAGAGTATGGAAAATAGCAGATGAAAAAGATGTTAAGGATATTTGTGATGCCTTTGGAACAATTAACAGTATTTATATAGCAGATGGTCATCATAGAGCAGCATCAGCAGTTAAGGTTGGATTAAAGAGAAGACAGGAAAATCCTAATTATGATGGAACAGAGGAATTTAATTATTTCTTATCGGTTTTATTCCCTGACGAAGAGCTTATGATTATGCCATATAACAGAGTAGTAAAGGACTTAAATGGTAATACAAAGGAAGAATATCTTGAAAAGGTAAGCAAATGCTTTGATATAGAAAAGGTATCTGAGCCATATTCGCCAGAGGTTAAGGGAAATATAGGAATGTATCTTGACGGACAGTGGTACAAGCTTGCTGCAAAGGACGAAATAAAGGTAAGTGACCCTGTAGACAGCTTAGATGTAGCACTTTTACAGAACAACCTGCTTACTCCAATTTTAGGTATAGGTGACCCAAGAGTGGATAAGAGAATAGATTTTATTGGTGGAATAAGAGGCTTAAAGGAGCTTGAAAGAAGATGCAGCCTTGATATGCAGATTGCATTTTCAATGTATCCAACATCTATAAATGAATTATTTAATGTATCAGATGCAGGAAAACTAATGCCTCCAAAGTCTACCTGGTTTGAGCCAAAGCTTAGAAGTGGTCTTTTTATACACAAATTATCATAGGGGGTATTTACAGGCAGAAAAAATACCCTCACAATGAGGGTATTTTTTTTGTTGGGGGTATATTAAAATAATCAGCGTAAAGTGTGGTATAAAAACATGAAACAAGAGTAGATTATTAAAAAGGGTTATTTGGTTGACTATTTATATAACCTCTGGATGCTTGTTGGTCCGGAGGTTATTTTTATGTTAAAAAGACTTTTTATTATATAAATATATAGAGAGGGTAGCCTGTATAAGTGAATTATACTGGATATTATTATTAACTTGTGGTAGAATGAGCCATAGCTGTATATGATAGTAGGGTATTAGGATTAGGAGGCACAAATGTCCCAATTAATATGTAAGAATATTACTATTGCTTACGAAAAACAAAATGTAGTTGATGATTTTTCAATGGAGGTGGAAAAGGGTGATTATATAAGTGTTATTGGTGAAAACGGTACAGGAAAAAGCTCCTTACTTAAGGGTATATTAGGAATTGTCCCATTAAAAAGTGGAACAGTTGAATTTTTAGATGGTGTAAAGAGAAATAATATAGGATATTTATCCCAGCAAAATCCTATGCAGATGGATTTCCCAGCCTCCTGCTATGAGGTGGTGATGTCTGGATGTCTGACCAGAAAAGGGTGGTTACCATGGTTTTCAAAGGCTGAAAAAGCAAGAGCCTATGAGAGTATGGAAAAATTAGGAATAACAGAGCTTATTCATAAATCATATTCAGAGCTTTCTGGTGGTCAAAGACAAAGAGTACTACTTGCAAGAGCTCTTTGTGCTACAGATAAAATAATATTTCTGGACGAGCCTATAACGGGACTTGACCCTATAGCCTGCAAGGAATTTTATGATATTATAGAAAAGCTTAACAAGGAAATGGGTATAACTATTATTATGATTACCCATGATGTTGATAATGCACTTAAATATTCCAATAAGGTATTGCATATGCACAAATACAAATACTTTTTTGGAAATAAGGCAGACTATTTAAAAAATGGAAAATGCACAAGTGAGTGTATGTGCGAGCAACATAAAAAAGGAGGTATAAAATAATGTCAGATTTTTTTAATCAAATATCTACAATGTTTTCTTACTCCTTTATGGTAAGAGCTATTTTTATAGGGGGGCTTGTTGCATTGTGTGCAGCTTTATTAGGTGTGATTTTAGTACTTAAAAGATATTCAATGATAGGAGATGGATTATCTCATGTAAGTTTTGGCGCAATGGCAATAGGTCTGGCCTTTAATCAGGCACCACTTTATGTTGCTATTCCTGTAGTTATAGTAGCAGCCTATCTTTTACTTCGTGTAAGTGAAAACAGTAAAATAAAGGGAGATGCAGCCATAGGACTTATTTCCAGCAGCTCTGTTGCTATTGGTATTATTATAAATACATTGTCCAACGGTACAAATATAGACCTTAGCAGCTATATGTTTGGCAGTATTTTGGCTATAGGTAAGGAAGATGCTATATTATGTATAATACTTGGAATTATAATATTGGTTTTATTTGTATATTTTTATCATTATATATTCTCAATTACCTTTGATGAAAGCTTTGCAAAGGCAACAGGTATAAAAATAGATGTATATAAAACCTTACTTGCAATACTTACTGCACTTACCATTGTAATAGGTATGAGAATAATGGGAACCTTACTTATATCAAGTTTAATTATATTCCCGGCAATTACAGCTATGAGATTATTTAAAAGGTTTAGGATAGTTTTAGCAGCAGCAGTAGTAATTGCCATGGTTAGTTATTTTGCAGGTATGACAGCTTCTTATATGCTTGCAATACCAACAGGAGCAAGCATAGTTGTATGTAATCTTATAGCATTTATAATTGCAACAATAGCAGCAAGGGTACTTAAAAGATAAGCTTGCTATTCTTTACTAATATGACAATTTTTGTTATAATCAAAAAAATATTTTTATCGGTAAAAGCCAGATAGGAGGACTCTATGAAACTCTGGGGCGGACGCTTCACAAAGGAAACAAATCAATTAGTACATAGTTTTAACGCATCATTACCTTTTGACCAAAGGTTTTATAAGCAGGATATTAGAGGCAGTATTGCACATGTTACAATGCTTGCAAATACAGGTATTATTTCAGTTGAGGATAAGGATACAATTATTGCAGGTTTAAACAGTATTTTAGAAGATATTGAAAACGGAAAGCTGCAGTTTACAAATGAACATGAAGATATTCATTCATTTGTAGAAGCACACCTTATAGAAAGAGTTGGTGATGCTGGTAAAAGACTTCATACAGGCAGAAGCAGAAATGATCAGGTTGCTCTTGATATGAAGCTTTATACCAGAGATGAGGTAATAGAAATAGACAGCCTATTAAAAAGTCTTTTAAAGGTAATTCAAAGAATAATGAAGGAAAATATTGATACCTTTATGCCGGGCTTTACGCATTTACAAAAGGCACAGCCAATTACTGTGGCACATCATTTTGGTGCATATTTTGAAATGTTTAAGAGAGATAGAAGCAGACTTACAGACATTTATGACAGAATGAATTATTGTCCATTAGGCTCAGGAGCATTAGCCGGCACAACCTATCCGTTGGATAGAGAGCTTACAGCTTCACTTTTAGACTTTGAAGGACCTACACTTAACAGTATGGACTCTGTATCAGACAGGGATTATCTTATTGAATTATTATCAGCTATGTCAACAATTATGATGCATCTTAGCAGATTTTCAGAAGAAATAATTATCTGGAATTCTAATGAATATAGATTTGTTGAGTTAGATGATTCTTATTCAACTGGAAGCAGTATTATGCCGCAGAAAAAAAATCCTGATATTGCAGAGCTTGTGCGTGGCAAGACAGGAAGAGTTTACGGTGCACTTATGTCACTTCTTACTACAATGAAGGGACTTCCATTAGCTTACAACAAGGATATGCAGGAGGATAAGGAGCTTACATTTGATGCAATAGACACAACAAAGGGCTGTATTGCATTATTTACAGGAATGATTGATACTATGGTCTTCAATAAAGAAAATATGGAAAATAGTGCAAAACATGGCTTTACAAATGCTACAGATGCAGCAGATTATTTAGTAAACAAGGGTGTTCCTTTCAGAGATGCCCATGGTATTGTTGGACAGCTTGTATTATATTGCTTAGACAAAAAGATTGCCCTGGATGATATGAGTATTGAAGAATATAAAAAAATCAGCCCAGTGTTTGAGGATGATATATATGAGGCTATTGCAATTAAGACCTGCGTTGAAAAAAGAACAACTATTGGCGCTCCGGGAAGAGAAGCAATGGAAAAGGTAATAGAACTAAATGATGAATATTTAGCACTAGATGAGGACTAAATAAAAATAGAAAAGAATCAGGAAGGAATAGAAAAATGCAGTTATATGATGAATTGGTTGCCAGAGGACTTATTGCTCAGGTAACAAATGAAGAAGAAATAAAGGAAATGATTAACAATGGAAAGGCTACATTTTATATTGGCTTTGACCCAACAGCAGACAGTCTTCATGTAGGTCATTTTATGGCTCTTTGCTTAATGAAAAGATTACAGATGGCAGGCAACAAGCCCATAGCCTTAATCGGTGGCGGAACTGCTATGATTGGTGACCCTTCAGGAAGAACAGACATGCGACAGATGATGACTCCTGAAACAATAAATCATAATGTTGAGTGTTTTAAAAAGCAAATGAGCAGATTTATTGAATTTGGCGAAGATAAGGCATTACTTGTAAACAATGCAGACTGGCTTATGAATCTTAATTACATTGAAGTATTAAGAGAGGTAGGCGCACACTTTAGTGTTAATAGAATGTTGACTGCTGAGTGTTACAAGCAGAGAATGGAAAAGGGCTTATCCTTCCTTGAATTTAACTATATGATTATGCAAAGCTATGACTTTTATATGTTATTCCAAAAGTATGGCTGTAATATGCAGTTCGGTGGAGATGACCAGTGGAGCAATATGCTTGGTGGTACAGAGCTTATTAGAAGAAAGCTTGGTAAGGATGCACACGCTATGACTATTACTTTACTTCTCAATTCAGAGGGCAAGAAAATGGGTAAGACACAGTCTGGAGCAGTATGGCTTGATCCTGAAAAAACTTCACCTTACGAGTTTTACCAATACTGGAGAAATGTTGGCGACGCTGATGTTCTTAAATGTATTAGAATGCTTACCTTCTTACCATTAGAGCAGATTGATGAAATGGATTCATGGGAAGGCAGCAAGTTAAATGAAGCTAAGGATATTTTAGCCTACGAGCTTACAAAGCTTGTTCATGGTGAAGAAGAAGCTGACAGAGCAAGAGAGGCATCGAAGGCATTATTTGGTGGAGGAAACTCTATGGAAAATGTACCTGCTGTAGTTATTCCACAGGAAAGCTTAACAGAGGAAGGTATTGATATACTTCAGGCAATGGTAATTGGTGAAATGGTAGCCACAAGATCAGAGGCAAGAAGAGCTGTTGAGCAGGGCGGTGTTTCTGCAGACGGCGAAAAAGTAACAGATATTAAAATGATGTTATCCTTAGATAAGTTATCAGAAGGTGTGCTGGTTAAGAAAGGTAAAAAGATATACAAGAAAATCACAAGGTAGAAGAATGGATATTATTGAGAATGATTTGCTGACAGTTGCTTTTAATAGAAATGGTGCAGAGGTTTGCTCCATTAAAGCAAAGGCTACCGGAAAGGAGTATATTTTTGAAGGAATACCACAGTTTTGGTCAAAAACATCACCAATTCTATTTCCTATAGTTGGTTGTGTTAAAAACGGAAAATACACTTACAATGGTAATGAATATGAAATGAACATTCATGGTTTTGCAAATTATCAGGATTTTGAGGTTTGTGAAAGCAAAAAAGAGTACATTGAGTTTGCATTAGAGTCTGCTGGAAGGTTTAAAAAGGTATATCCGTTTGAGTTTAAGCTGATTTTAACCTATAGGTTAGTGAAAAATCAGTTGATTGCAGGATATAAGGTAATTAATCTTTCAAAAGAGGATATGTATTTTCAAATAGGCGGACATACAGCATTTAAATGTCCTGTTAATGAAAATGAAGCTAGAAGCAGCAATTATTTAATGTTCAGAGGTATAAAAAGGCTTAACTGCTCCAGAATAGATATGAGCTGTGGTCTGTTGAAAAAAGAACATGAAACTATATTGTTTGAGGATAGTGAAAAATATCCGGAGGACGGTTTCCTTAGAATTTCTGATGACTTGTTTGATAAAGATGCTCTTATTGGTGAAAATAATCAGACTAATGAAATTTTACTGGCAGATGCCAATAAAAAACCATATTTGTCAGTTAAATTTGACGCACCTCTATTTGGAATATGGTCACCAAAGGATAGAATAAAGCCAGACAATAAAATAGCTCCTTTTGTATGTATTGAGCCGTGGTATGGCAGATGTGATAAGGTTGATTTTGAAGGTGATTTAATTGAAAGGGAATGGATTAACAAAATAGGCACAAATGAACAGTTTTGCAGGGAATATACTATAAAGATATTCCTTGATTAAAAACATTTTCTGTGCTAAACTTTTATTAGATTGATTTGTGCGAAAAATATGGCGTTGGAGGAAGTACTATGGATAAAAATGACACAAAATTTCTTGATAAAGGTATAAATGAAGAGGTTATTGATGATACATTTGGTGGCACAAATGATAATGAGCTATCAAAGGAAGAATTAAAGGCTAAGAAAAAGGCTGAAAAGGAAACAGTTAAATTAGCAAAGAAACAGTTAAAGAAGTCAAAAAAACAAGCAGATTTCCCTGATACTACTGATGGACAAGGCAAAGATTCAGTAGTGGACCCTGATAGTACTAATACTGATGTAAAGAGAAAGGGTTTTAAGATTACCAGTAAAATTGCCGGTGCAGTTGTTATTATTCTTATAGCAATTATATTTATTACAGTAATAATTTCAGCTTTGACAATTAGAAATACTACAACAAATATGGTAGAAAATCAGTTGAATGCTACGGGATATGCTACAGTACAGCATTATTCAAGTCTTAGTGAGGCAGATTTTAAGGTATCTGATTCGGGAATTATGTATAAAGGTAGTTATTCCCTTAAAGACAACATTGGCTTTATCAATGATTTAGCAAATAATAATGGGATTTATACAATCGTATTCTTTGGCGATAAGGCATACATAACATCAATGTCAAATGACAAGGAGCTTGAGGTTACAATTCCAAATGATGTTAAAAGAAAATTAGACAACAACGAAGAAGCTACAGTTAGTGGCTATGAAGTAAATGGTACATCATACTATGGTGTATTTACACCACTCATACAGCCATCCTCTGGTAAATCATGTGGTGCTGTTTTTTCAGCAGTTACATCAGGAAGCATTTCTGAATCAATGCTTTCATCAATTATAAATGTATCTATTTCCGGTGTAGTTATAATTGCTATAAGTATAGTTGTACTTGTATTTGTTTTAAATATTATTATTAGAGCCTTAAAGAAAACAGTTGAAGATATTAATGGTGTTTCGGAAGGAAAACTTAATTTAGAGGTTAACGATAAGCTATTAAACAGAGCTGATGAAATCGGTGATATGGCTAGAAGTATTGATAAGGTTATTGTAAACTTTAGAGAAATTATTACAGAAATAACTGATGCAAGTGGTAATCTTGATGAATTTACAAAGCAGTTTGCAGAGTCCTTTGGAAAGATTTCTGAAACAATATCAAATGTTAATACAGCTGTAGAAGAAATTGCTCATGGAGCAACTGAGCAGGCAACAGAAACTATGACTGCAAATGATAAGGTTATTCATATTGGTGATGCTATTAATAGTGCGGACCATAATATTGGAAATCTTGGAGAAAGCTCAAAGAAAATGAAAAACTATAGCGATGAGGCTAGTGGAACTTTAGCAGAGCTTGCAAAGATTAATGAAAAGACAAAACAGGCAGTAAACGAGGTTCAAAGCCAGACAAACCTCACAAACCAGTCAGCACTTGCCATTCAAGAAGCAACCTCACTTATTGCAGATATAGCAAACCAGACAAATCTTCTTTCCTTAAATGCTTCAATCGAGGCTGCTAGAGCAGGAGAAAATGGTAAAGGCTTTGCAGTTGTTGCGAATGAAATTAGAAATTTAGCTGACCAGTCAAGAGCTTCAGCAGAAAAGATTACAGAAATTGTTAATAAACTTATTCAGAATTCAAACGAAAGTGTTGAAACTATGGATGAGGTTATGGATGTTATAAAGGTGCAAAACAAGAAGCTTGATGATACAAGACAGATGTTTGAATCTCTTAATAGTGAAATAGTTGTTGTAAATGGTGCTATTGTTAATATCGAGTCTGAAATGGAACAGCTGCTTAACATTAAAGATGCTGTTTATATGAGTGTTGAAAATCTTGCAGCAATAGCAGAGGAAAATGCAGCAAGTACAGAAGAAACATCAGCTTCAATGGAGGCATTGACAGGTATTGTTGATGAATGTGTAGGAGCAACAGATAAGCTTTTACATTTGGCTTCTGAATTAGAGGAAAGCATAAAGGTATTTAAATTATAAAAACTTATATGCTTAATACATACACCTTTAGGTGAATAAAAATCTATACAGATGTAATTATCTAAATATATTAATATATGTGAAAAAAGTGCTGCTTTTTAAAAGTGGCACTTTTTGTATCTTAAGGAAAAATAAAAGAAAAACTATTATTTGTGGTGTTGCTTGAAAAAAGTAGTAGCCAAAACACAAAATATGGTATATTATATAAAGTATGGATTAAAGCTACTTAATGTAGTATAAAAAACCACATTAAAAGCTATAGTATATAATATAAAGCTGGCTGACACAAATTGCCTTGGTTGTTGCTATGGTTGGTTTCAGTGATAGTTGGATATTTTAATTTGAAAGGACATATTTAATATGACATATCAGATAATTAGTGACGGTTCTTGCGACCTGATAAAAGAATACACAGAGAAAAATAATGTAATAGTTGTTCCTTTTTATGTATCGTTTGACGGAGAAAACTATTACAAAGAGGGTATAGAAATAGACCATGATGAATTTTATAGAAAGATGATAGATGAAAAGTGTTTTCCTAAGTCGTCCCTACCATCTGTTCAGGACTATATAGATGCTTTTACTCCTGTAGTTAAAGAGGGAAAACCAATTATATGTATTTGTATTACAGAAAAGTTCTCTGGTTCTTATCAGTCAGCTATGAACGCAGCTAATATTGTTAAAGAGGATTATCCAGACGCAAAAATCACAGTTATTAATTCTATGGTTAATACTGTATTACAGGGCTTGCTTGTGAATGAAGTAGTTAGAATGAGAGATAATGGACTTAGCTATGAGGAAACAATAGAAAAAATAAAGGAAATTATTCCTAGTGGCAGAATTATTTTTACTATTGCTAATATTGAATATTTAAAGCAGGGTGGAAGAATTGGAAAACTTCTTACATTTGCTAGTGACAAATTAGGTATAAAACCACTTATTACTCTTAAAGAGGGTGAAATATTCCCAAGTGGTGTAACCAGAAGCAGAGCTAAATCTATTAAAAAGGTAGTAGAGCTTACGAAATCCCATTTTGAAAAAAATAAGCTCAATCCAAAGGATTATATGTTCTGTGTAGGCACAGGCATAACTGATGATGAAGCAAAGGAGCTTGCTGCTATGCTTGAGGAGGCGTTGGATATAAAAATCGACTTTTGGAGTGGAAGAATAGGTACAACCATTGGTACACATACTGGTCCATATCCAATAGGCACGGGTTTTATAAGAAAATATGACGCATAAAAATATAAGCAAACTATGATACTGAAGAAATCAAAGCTGTTAGCACAGTTAGGATTAAGCTTTTATATCATAGTTTTTTTCTTGTTTTAAACAATAAAAGGTGTAAAATATGATGTATACCAATATTATTGTAGTTATAGAAAAATAGGTGATTATATGACAACAGCAGAAAAGTTAGAAAAACTAAGAGAGCAGATGAGTATGGAAAGTATAGCAGCATATATTGTAGCTACGGATGATTTTCATGGCTCTGAATATGTTGGGGATTATTTTAAAGAAAGGGAGTTTTTATCAGGTTTTACGGGCTCAGCAGGTACTTTGGTAATTCTAAAGAATGAGGCTGCTTTGTGGACAGACGGCAGATATTTTATTCAGGCTGAAGAACAGCTTAATGGAAGTGGAATAAAATTAATGAAGGCAGGTTGTGATGGTGTGCCTACAATAGCCCGGTACCTTAAGGAAAAATTAGGTGAAAATGAGGTGGTTGGCTTTGATGGAAGGACACTTAGCTATGGCTTTGTGGCAGATTTAGACCAAAAATTAAAAAGCAAAAATACTTCCTTTAAATATTCAAAGGATTTAGTTGATAATATCTGGGACAACAGACCTTTATTGCCAAGGAAAAAGGTTTTTTCATTAGATATAAAATATACAGGAATGTCAAGAGGGGATAAACTAAAAAAAATAAGAGAGAAAATGAAGGAATATGAAACAAATGTATTTGCAATCAGTGCTTTGGATGAAATTGCATGGGTTCTTAATTTGAGAGGTAATGATATAGAATGTTGTCCTTTGTTTTTGGCTTATATGCTTATTGAAGAGGAGCAGGTGCTATTATTTATAGATAAGGATAAATTAAATGATACTATAATAAATGACTTAAAGTGTGATGGAGTAAATATATATGAATATAATGCTTTTTATAGTCAATTATCACAGTACGGCAAGGATAGAACAATGTTAGCAGATATTAATTCAATTAATTATATGGCATTAAAAAGTATTAATCCGGATGTCTGTATTGTGGATATGAGAAGCCCCATCCAATTAATGAAGGCTGTTAAAACAAAGACAGAATATGAAAATATTAGAATAGCCCATTTAAAGGACGGAATAGCTTTAACAAAATTTATGTATTGGATTAAAAAGCAGGTAGGAAAAGAAAATATTACAGAAATTAGTGCGGCTAAGAAAATTCAACAGCTTAGACAATTACAGGAGGGATATATAGAGGAAAGCTTTGAGCCTATTGTGGCATATAAGGAGCATGGTGCAATAGTTCATTATCAGGCAACTGAGGAAACAAGTGTGTCAATAGAGCCTTCAGGTATGTTATTAGTGGATACAGGTGGACATTATATAAATGGAACAACTGACATTACAAGAACCTTTGTATTGGGTGAAATTTCTAAGGAAGAAAAGAAACATTTCACTTATGTATTAATGGGAAATTTAAATCTTGGAAGTGCAAAATTTTTGTATGGAACAAGGGGGCTAAGCTTAGATTATGTGGCTAGAAAGCCACTTTGGTCAAAGGGACTTGACTATAATCACGGCACAGGACATGGAGTTGGATATTTACTTAATGTACACGAAGGTCCGAATTCCTTTAGGTGGAGGCAAAATGAAGGCCCTATTCAAAGCCCTGTGCTTGAAGAAGGAATGGTAACCTCAAATGAGCCAGGCTTTTATTTAAAGGACAAATATGGTATCAGACATGAAAATCTTGTATTGTGTCTTAAGGATTACAAAAATGAATATGGCCAGTTTATGAAGTTTGAAACCTTAACAAAGGTTCCTTTTGATGTTGAAGGAATTGATGCTTCATTGATGAATGAGGAACAGATTATGGCACTTAATGAATATCATAGAGATGTATATGAAACTATAGCTCCTTATTTAGAGGAGGAGGAAAAGGAGTGGTTGAGGGAGGCAACTAGAAAGATAGGGTAGAATGGAAAATTGAGTTTTTACCGAAATAAACAAAGACAAACTTGGTTATATTATATTTTAAATTTATAAAACTAAACTTATATAGCACATATGTTTACTAAACTAAATATATGTGCTATAATATTATTAAATGAAAGGTGTTTAAAATGAAGGTAAATTATAGTAAATTATTTAATATTTTAGAGGAAAAAGGTATTAGTAAGACACAATTAAAGGAAAGCTTAGATTTGTCATCTGCTACACTGGCAAAATTATCAAAAAATCAACAGATTTCTATGACAACATTAATGTCTATTTGTGAATTTTTAAAGTGCCAATCAGGAGATGTGATGGAATTTGAAGTGGAAACAAATGGGAAAACTCTTCTAAATCAATTACGAGAAGAAAAAAGTATAGGATTAAAGGGAGGCATTTATCATCAAACCCAGATTAAGCTGGCTTATAATTCAAATCATATAGAAGGTAGTAAATTAACAGAGGAGCAGACTAGATATATTTATGAAACAAATACAATAGGTTTAGAGAAAGAAACAGTAAATATTGACGATATAATCGAAGCAATAAATCATTTCCAATGCTTTGATTATATATTAGAGTGTGCTGATGACATATTGACAGAGGATATTATAAAAAAGATACATAAGATATTAAAAAATAATACCTCTGATAGTAGAGCATCGTGGTTTAATGTAGGGGAATACAAGCAAAAGCCAAATATGGTGGGAGATATGCCAACAACTCCCCCAGAGCTGGTTGAAGGTGAAATAAAAAAAATATTATCTAAATATAGAGAAAACACAAAGGTAGCTATGACAGATATATTGGAATTTCACTATGAGTTTGAAAGAATACATCCGTTTCAGGACGGAAATGGCCGTGTTGGAAGATTAATTATATTTAAAGAGTGTTTAAAGCATAATATTGCTCCATTCATAATAGATGAAGAACATAAACTATATTATTATCGTGGATTAAAGGAGTTTAAGAATGAGCCGGGCTATCTTGTAGATACCTGTCTATCAGCACAGGATAAATATAAGGAGTTATTAAATTATTTTGGGGTAGAGTAAAGTGTAAACAAAACAAAAATCCTTGAAATTCTCATAAAGAGATTTCAAGGATTCGTTTTAGCAGCTCATAGGGGAATCGAACCCCTGTTTTCGCCGTGAGAGGGCGACGTCTTAACCGCTTGACCAATGAGCCAAATTTAACTGCCCTATTAGTATACATAAAAAAGTAATATTTAGCAAGCACTTTTTTAAAAAAATTTGTAATGGGGTTTTTTACTTCAGATATGATCCATAAATAGAGATACTTAAAAAATATCCTTGCAATTACTGTAAAAAGGTGGTAAACTGTTACAAGTGATATTTTTTACCGTCGAGAGTGGGCATTTGTCCACTCTCTTTTGTAATATGAAATGCTATAAACAGGAGGGATAAGATGTCAAAAAGAGAAGAGTATGAGCAGCTTACAGAAGAACTTGTAATGCCAATCATAGAACAAAATAATTTTGAATTAGTGGATGTTGAGTATGTAAAGGAAGCATCAAACTATTACCTTCGTATCTACATTGATAAAGCAGGTGGAATTACAGTTGATGATTGCGAAATAGTCAGCAGGGCATTAGGAGATTTATTAGATGCAAAGGATTTCATCGAGGAGTCCTATGTATTAGAGGTAAGCTCGCCTGGACTTGGAAGACCATTAAAAAAAGAAAAAGATTTCAAAAGAAGTATTGGTATGGAAGTGGAAATCCACTTGTATAAGGCTATTGACAGACAAAAGGACTATACAGGTGTGCTTATAGCATATTCAGATGATGATGTTACTATAGCGGTAGATGATGATAAAGAAATGAAGATTGAACGCAAGGACATTGCACTTATTAGATTAGCATTTGACTTTTAAAGGAGGAATTAAAAAATGAACAGCGAATTAATCGAAGCACTAAATATATTAGAAAGGGAAAAGGATATTAACAAAGATGTATTGCTTGATGCTATTGAAAACTCATTAGTTACAGCATACAAAAATCACTTTGATAAGGCGGATAATGTAAAGGTAAACATTGACAGACAGACAGGTGATTTTACAATTTTTGCAGAAAAGGAAGTTGTAGAAAAGGTTGAAAACCCAGTCACACAGATTAGTCTAGAAGCTGCAAATGAAATCAGCAGGAAATATAAGCTTGGAGATATTGTAAATGTAGAAATAAAGACAAAGGAATTTGGACGAATTGCAACCTCTGTAGCAAAGGGTGTTATTACACAAAAAATCAGAGAAGAAGAAAAAAATGCAGTATTTAACAAGTACTACACAAAGGAAAATGATATTATTACAGGTATTGTTAGAAAGATTAACCAGAGAGGAATTATTGTAAATCTTGGAAAGCTTGATGCTATGCTTACAGAGGATGACATTGTTCCAACAGAAAAATTAAAGCCAAATGATAGAATAAAGGTTTATGTAACAGAAGTAAAGGAGCAGGAAAAAAGCCCAGTTCCAAAGATTACGATTTCAAGAACAAGTGAACAATTAGTAAAGAGATTGTTTGAAACTGAGGTTGCAGAAATTATGGATGGTATTGTTGAAATAGTTACAATAGCAAGAGATCCGGGTTCCCGTTCAAAAATTTCAGTTCGTTCAAAAAACCCAAAGGTAGACCCGGTCGGTTCCTGCGTTGGTGTAAATGGAAGCAGAGTTGGAGCAGTTGTTTCAGAGCTTCGTGGAGAAAAGATTGATATTGTTCGTTATAGTGACAACTCAGCAGAATTTATAGTAAATGCCTTAGCACCATCAAAGGTTGTTTCGGTAGAAGCAGATGATGATGAAAAGACAGCAAAGGTTGTTGTCCCAGATAATCATCTTTCATTAGCCATTGGTAGAGCCGGTCAGAATGCTAAGCTTGCTGCAAAGCTTACAGGTTATAGAATTGATATAAAGAGTGAAACACAGGCTAAGGAGTTAGAAGAAAAGGAAAAATTATCTTCAAGCGAAACAGAACAATAAATAATAAACAAAATATTGTGTCGAGGTAAAAATGAGTACTATTAAGAAAATTCCTATGAGAAAATGTACCGGTTGTGGTGAATTAAAGCCAAAAAAAGATTTGGTAAGAGTTATAAAAGATGGAAATTTAGAAGTAAAGATGGACTTGACAGGTAAGTTAAATGGGCGTGGTGCATATGTGTGCAGGTCTATGGACTGCCTTAACAAAGCAATCAAAACAAAAGCGATTGAAAGGTCTTTACAGACTCAGATTAGCCAGGAGGTTTATGATAAGTTAAAGGCGGAGCTTGAAAATGAATAACAAAATATTATCACTTATATCACTTGCAACAAAAGCGGGAAAGGTAGTCAGTGGCGAGTTTGCTGTAGAAAAAGCAATTAAAGAAAAAAAGGTAAAGCTTGTAATTGTTTCAAAGGAAGCCTCAGAACGCACAAAGAAAAATTATAGTGATATGTGCAGCTTTTATAATATACCATTATATTTTTATGGAAGTAAAGAAGAGTTAGGTCGTTTTACAGGAAAAGAGTTTCGTGTCAGTGTTGGAATTTTAGATGATGGATTTAAAAATTCAATGGTTAAGCTTCTTAAACTTAATAGTAGTGAAATGTAAGCATGGAGGAATTTAGATGTCAAAAATCAGAATATATGAATTAGCTAAACAAATAGAAAAAGATAGTATGGAAATAATTACAAAGCTTAAGGAGTTTGGAGTAGAGGTAAAAAGTCATATGAGTTCTATTTCAGAGGAAGATGCAAACAGAGTAAGGGAAGCCTTTGGTGGAAATAAAAATAATGATAATAAATCTGCAAAAGAGAAAAAGTCTAATAAGAAAGAGGATAAAAAAATAGAAAAGCCAGAAGATAAAAAATCTGAAAATAAAAAGTCTGAAAAGCCTGTAGAAAATAAAAATGAAAGCAAGGCTGAAAATCAGGGTGAAGGAAAAAAGAAACACATAACAAAGGTGTTCAACCCACAAAATAGCGAGCAGGGAAGAAATAGAAATAATAATTTTAATAGAAATAATAATGGAAATAATAACAATAATAGAAAAAACAATGGTGTAAATAATAATCAGAATAATGCTAATAATAGCGGGGACAATAGCAGAAACAATAATAGAAATAACAATAATAGAAATAATAACAACAATAATAATAACAATAATAATAACAATTTCCGTGGTAATAATAAAAACGGTGCTTTTGGTGGCAATAAAAACGGAGCCTTCGGCAATAAAAATAAACAGCAGAATACTCCAAAGCCACAGCAGCAGGCACCAAAGGAAGAAGAAATTAAGTCAATAGTTATTCCTGAATCACTTACAATTAAAGAATTAGCTGATAAGATGAAAATGCAGCCTTCAGCACTTGTTAAAAAGCTTTTTATGCAGGGAAAAATGGTTACAATTAATCAGGAAATAGATTTTGAAACAGCAGAAGAAATCGCATTAGAGTTTGATATTATTGCTGAATTAGAAGAAAAGGTAGATGTTATTGAGGAGCTTTTAAAGGAAGAAGAGGAGGACGATTCTAAATTAGTTAAAAGACCTCCGGTTGTCTGCGTAATGGGACATGTAGACCATGGTAAAACTTCTCTTCTTGATGCAATAAGACAGACAAATGTTATTTCAAGTGAAGCTGGTGGTATTACACAGCATATTGGTGCATATACAGTTAAGTGCAAGGGTGAAAATATTACCTTTCTTGATACACCAGGTCATGAGGCATTTACAGCTATGCGTATGAGAGGCGCTCAGTCAACAGATATTGCTATATTAGTTGTTGCTGCTGATGATGGTGTTATGCCACAGACAGTAGAAGCTATTAACCACGCAAAGGCTGCTGGTATTAGTATAATAGTTGCAGTTAATAAAATTGATAAGCCAAGTGCAAATATTGACAAGGTTAAGCAGGAGCTTGCCGAGTATGAATTAGTTGCCGAGGACTGGGGTGGTGATACAGTATTTGTTCCAGTATCTGCACATACAAAGGAAGGTATTGACCAGTTACTTGAAATGATTCTTTTAACTGCTGAAATGTGTGAGCTTAAGGCTAATCCAAACAGAAAAGCAAGAGGTCTTGTGCTTGAAGCAAAGCTTGACAAGGGCAGAGGTACTGTTGCTACAGTTCTTGTACAAAAGGGAACACTTAAGGTTGGAGATGCTATTGCAGCAGGCTCATGCTATGGCCGTGTAAGAGCTATGATTAATGACAAGGGCGAAAAGATAAAGGAAGCTACACCTTCTACACCAGTAGAAATTTTAGGTTTAAATTCAGTTCCAAATGCTGGTGAAATATTTGTTGCTACAAAGAATGAAAAGGAAGCAAGAAGCTTTGCTGATACCTTTATTAGTGAAGGCAGAGAAAAGCTATTAGAAGGCTCTAAGGCTAAAAGCAAAATGTCACTTGATGATTTATTCAGCCAGATTCAGGCTGGTGATGTTAAAGAGCTTAACATTATTGTAAAGGCTGATGTACAAGGCTCAGTAGAGGCTGTTAAACAAAGTCTTGTTAAATTATCAAATGATGAGGTTGTTGTTAAGGTAATTCACGGTGGCGTTGGTGCTATTAATGAATCAGATGTTATCTTAGCTTCTGCTTCAAATGCTATTATTATCGGATTTAATGTAAGACCAGATAATCAGGCAAAGGACATTGCTGAGAGAGAAAATGTTGATTTAAGATTATATAGAGTAATTTATCAGGCAATCGAAGATGTTGAAGCGGCAATGAAGGGAATGCTTGACCCGGTATATGAGGAAAAGGTAATAGGTCATGCAGAGGTTCGTCAGTTATTCAAGGCTTCTGGTGTAGGTACAATAGCTGGTTCTTATGTATTAGACGGTATGTTCCAGAGAGGCTGCAAGGTTAGAATAACAAGAGAAGGAGAACAGATTTTTGAAGGCCCACTTGCTTCATTAAAGCGTTTCAAGGATGATGTTAAGGAAGTAAAGGCTGGATATGAATGTGGTCTTGTTTTTGAAGGCTTTAATGATTTACAGGAGCTTGATTTAGTTGAAGCATATATTATGGTTGAGGTTCCAAGATAATTTGTGATTTAATTAAATTCATCCTATGATTGTTTTATGAAGGTAACGAAATCATAAATAGGAGGAAATAGGTATGAGAAAAAATAGTGTAAAAAATATTAGAATTAATACTGAAGTAATGCACGAATTAAGCAACATAATCAGAAATGAAATTAAAGATCCAAGAATTTCACCTATGACAACGGTTGTTGCAGTAGAAGTTACTCCAGACTTAAAATTCTGTAAGGCATATATTAGTGTTTTAGGAGATGAACAGGCAAGAAAGGACACCTATGCTGGACTGAAAAGTGCTGAAGGTTATATAAGAAAACAGCTTGCGGGTTCAATAAATCTTAGAAATACACCTCAGATAACATTTATAATGGACCAGTCTATTGAATATGGTGTTAATATGTCTAAGTTAATTGATGAAGTAAACGGTAATAACGATAACGAATAATCGCTATTGTTGAAAGGAAGTGCCTAAAGTGAAAATTCATGATAAGCTTATAACTGCAAAGAAGGTAGGGATAGCAGGACATATAAGACCAGACGGAGATTGTGTTGGTTCCTGTATGGGTCTTTATAATTATATTTTAGATAATTATAAGGATATTGATGTTCATATTTATATGGAAAACCCAGGTGATAAATTTAATTACATTGCAAATATAGCTGACATTGAAGAAGAAGTAAAAGACGAAGATTTTGATTTGTTTATTATACTTGATGTAAGTGAAAAAGCAAGAATTGGTGTAGCACTGGAGGCTTTTGATAAAGCGAAGGATACAGTGTGCATTGATCATCATGTGAGCAATTTAGGTATTGCCAGTGAAAATGTAATTATTCCCGAGGCAAGCTCTGCCTCAGAGGTGCTTTTTGACTTGTTAGAGGAAGAAAAGATAAGTAAAAATACTGCTGAAGCCTTGTATACAGGCATAATTCATGATTCAGGAGTGTTTAAATACAGCAGCACCTCTGAGCATACAATGAATATAGCAGGAAAATTAATGACAAAGGGCTTTAATTTCCAGACAATTATTGATGACAGCTTTTACTCAAAATCATATGTACAAAATCAGATTTTAGGCAGAGCCTTGCTGGAAAGTATTTTATTCTTAGACGGAAAGTGTATTTTCTCAGTTTTATCAAGACAAAATCTTGAATTTTATGGAGTTACACCAAAGGAATTAGGTGGAATTGTTGAACAGCTAAGACTTACCAGAGGTGTAGAATGTGCTATTTTCATCTATGAGATTGAAGAACTGGAATACAAGGTAAGTTTACGCTCTAACAATTTTATTGATTGTAATCTTGTGGTCAGCTATTTTGGCGGCGGTGGCCACATAAGAGCTGCCGGCTGTACCATGAAGGGAACAGCCCATGATGTAATTAACAACTTGTCTGAAAAGATTGAAGAACAGTTTTTACAGGTGGAAAATAATGTATAATGGAATAATTAATGTATATAAAGAAAAAGGATATACCTCCTTCGATGTAGTTGCAAAGCTAAGAGGTATATTAAAACAAAAGAAAATTGGACATACAGGTACTCTTGATCCGGATGCTACAGGCGTATTGCCTGTGTGTCTGGGTAAGGGTACTAAATTATGTGATATGTTATTAGATAAGGACAAAACTTACAAAGCTGTCCTTATTTTTGGTATAGCCACAGATACTGAGGATATAGGCGGAAATGTTATTGAAAAAATAGATATTGAGTCTGTTAAGAAGGAAATAGATAATGAAAAGCTTGAGGCAGCAATAAAATCCTTTGAAGGCGAATATGACCAAATTCCACCAATGTATAGTGCTATTAAGGTCAATGGCAAAAAGCTGTACCAATTAGCCAGAGAAGGAAAGGTTATTGAAAGAAAGCCAAGAAGGGTGAAAATATTAGATATTTCTATTGAAAAAATACAGTTTCCAAGAGTTTATTTTACAGTAAAATGTTCCAAGGGTACATATATTAGAAGCTTATGCCGAGATATAGGTACAAGGCTGTCTGTACCAGCATGTATGGAACAGCTAGAAAGAATAAAGGTAAGCAGGTTTAATATAGATGATAGCTTAACCTTAAGCCAAATAGAGAGGCTGGTTATAGAAAATAATATAGAAAAATATATTTTGCCTGTGGATGAAGCATTGGCAGACTATAAAAAGGTAGTAGTAAAAAATCAATTTTCAAAATTATTGTATAATGGAAATCCTATAGAATTAGAAATGCTAAAGGAACCATACGATTTGGAAATTAATGAGTCTGTAAGAATATATGATGAAACAGGAACATTTATTGCTATATATCAGTTAAGGAAAAATCACCAATTAAAAAATGTAAAAATGTTTTATGAAAAATAGAAATGATAGGTATTGATAATGAAAATTTTAAAGGATATTACTCATTTAAAATTAAATAATACAGCAGTTGCTATAGGCAAATTTGACGGAATACATAAGGGTCACAGGCTTATTATGGATGAGCTTATAAATTCCAAAAAGGAAGGACTTACAGCAGTTGTTTTTACCTTTTCAAAATCCCCATATAGTGTTGTAAACCATAGCAATTCAAAATACATTCTTACTAATAGTGAAAAATACAGCTTTTATGAAAAAATAGGTGTGGATATTGTTATTGAATATCCTATGACAGAGGAACTTATTTTAATGGATAGAGAAGTATTTTTGAAGAATATTCTAATTGAAAAATTAGATATGAAAAAGATTATATGTGGAAATGATTTCTGCTTTGGTCATAACAGACTAGGAAATATTGAATTTTTAGAGGAAAACAGCAAGACCTATGATTATCAGTTAAAGGTTTTTGAAAAGCTTTTGGATAATGAAAAACAGATTAGCAGTACCCTTGTGAGAAATTTAATTTCAGAAGGAGATATTGAAAAAGCCAATGCCTTGTTAGGCTATCCATACACTATTATTGGAAAAATTATTCA
Organism: uncultured Eubacteriales bacterium; assembly: GCA_900539455.1. Taxonomy (GTDB): domain Bacteria; phylum Bacillota; class Clostridia; order Lachnospirales; family Lachnospiraceae; genus SVEL01. The sequence continues at coordinate 200,475 of UQCD01000001.1, read as the reverse complement.
TGGAAATGAAATTGGAAGAACTATTGATTTTCCTACTGCAAATATTGTACCAGGGAGGGATAAAATACTGCCTCCAAATGGTGTGTATTTTTCCACAACTAATATTTCTGGAAAAGAGTATTACTGTGTTACAAATATTGGCAGTAAACCAACAGTTACAAATGAAAAAAAAATAATCGTAGAAACTAATGTTTTAGATTTTAAAGGTAACCTATATGATAGTCTTTTGGAAATAAGATTATATAAGTTCCATAGAAGTGAGGTTAAGTTTGAAAATCTGGAGGCATTAAAAAAACAGATTATGTATGATGCAGGCTGCTGTAGAGATTATTTTAATAAATTGCTTGGTTTGAAGCAGTGACAAGAAGGAATATATGGAAATAAAAAAAGTTACATTGGTTGTTATAGTATATAATGTGGAGGCTTTTTTAAGACAATGCCTTGATAGTGTTGTAAATCAGACCTACAGGGAGCTTCAAATAATAATAGTTGATGATGGTTCAACTGATGGCAGTGAAAAAATCTGTGATGAATATGGACTGCTTGACGACCGAGTGCAGGTTATTCATCAAAAAAACGGAGGAATATCTGCTGCCAGAAATGCAGCAATAGATGTGGCACTTGGCGAATACATAATGTTTGTCGATAGTGACGATTTTTTACAATTAGATGCTATTGAAAAACTTGTAAAAATTGCAGTAGAAACAAAGGCTGATATTGTTAATTGCAGCATTAATATGGTAGATGAAGGTGGAGAATATCTTTCGTCAAAATATATTAATGAAAATGATGCAACAACAATTCTTTATGAAAGACAGTTTTGGGAGAAGTGTAAAAGTAATATAACAGCTATTGTTGCCTGGTCAAAGCTATATAGTAGAAATATATGGGAAAACAACAGGTACCCAATAGGAAAAATCCATGAGGATGAGGGCACATTAAAGGATATACTTAGTGTATGTAATTATATTGCCTGCACTAAATATATTGGCTACAATTACCGGATTAGAAAAAATAGTATTGTAAGAGAAAGTTTTACAATTAAAAATCTTGATAAAAGTGAGTTTTTGGCAGAGAGGTTACAATACTTTATAGATAAAGGCTATAAGGAGTATTATATGTACACCTTTGGTGAGGGTGCAAGAATACTTGTTAAAGCATATACAGTGCTTGATTATAAGGGTGATAAAGGTATAAGAGAAAAAATAGATAATCAATACAAGCTTTATAAAGGACTGGCAAAAAAGCTTAGAAAGCAAAAAAACAGTATTTCTGTTAAAGATAAATTACAGCTAAGGTTTTTTGAAATCAGCCTTAAAATGTATAAAAGAATTAGAAATATAACCAGTGGTTATAAAATATAATTAAAAAACCCCTTATTTGTGAAGCTGCATATAAAACCTAAGTATATGTATTTCACAGATAAGGGGTATTGTTTAAGTTAGTCTAAGACAAAACCCAGCTTTGCAGCTTTTAGTGCTTTTCTTACTGCTAAGGCAATAAAATATGCAAGGACTACTGAAAGAATATCCTTTGGTAAGTAAGGGAAGGAAATAATAGTAGCTGTTACAAAGGTGGATTTTTCAAGATAAATTCCACCAGCGATACTTCCAATAAGGTGACATATTAAAAGACCTACGATTGAAAGTAATATTCTGATAATAGCTAAAACAATAGGATTTGCTGGTTTCTTAAATTTCATTCCAAGACCTGAGAAAAATCCTAGGAATAAAAATCCAATAATAAATCCACCAGTTACACCTAATAATACAGACAAACCACCATTAAAGCCATTAAATACAGGAATACCTATAACACCCAGAAGTATGTAAATAAATACACACAAGGTTCCTTTTTTGTAACCTAAAAGAAATCCGATAAAAGCCATTGCAAAAGTTTGTAATGTGGCTGGCACACCTAAAATGTTAAAACCGATAGGTAATGCAGAAATAATTGAAATAATGGCAGTAAATACACCAATTAAAACGATACTGTAAATTTTGCTTGATTTTGTTTCCATAAAAATCTCCTATGTAATATTATTTAGGCAGTTGTAGTACTTAATAATTTTAAATATTGTTATCAAATATATACAAATACCTATTGAAATAGTGCTTTTAAATACATAAATAATGTAAAGCAGCAACAATATGGATTATATACAAATATTTCTAATTGTCAACCATAAAAAAATAAAAGTTGACAATTATTAAAGACAATAATTGTTGTATTTTTTATATAAATGTCTAATTTTTGTGATAACCTATATATAGGTTGACATTTTCTCTTCTAATGATATAATTTATTTTGTTATAAAAATTTAATAATTTTGTAACATATATAAGATAAAATTAAAAAACTTCTGTGGTTATGGAATATAGCTTAACAGAATTGAATTAAAAGCTTAACAGTATAGAAATAGAAAATAAAAAGATAATAAGTTAAATTGAAAAATAGATTACAAATTATAGCATAGTAGTTCAGGAGGTAACATGAAGTACAGAAGGTTAGTTGTCGGTGCGTGTGCAATGTGTGCGTGTGCGTTTGGAATTAATGCAGTATTACCAAGTAATACAGGAAAAAATGTTGATGATAACAAGGTTAGTAAAGTAGAAGAAACAACAGAGGTTTCTGGTACAACAGCAGTTTTGTCTGCTGGGGTTACATATTATTTAGATAAATTATCAGATGAAAGTGAAGATTTGGGACAGCTTACAGGAAAGGTAAGCTTTTCTAATGCAGGTGTAGCAGGTGTTTTGGAAAATTATGGTTCATACCTTAACACAGATGAGAATGCCAGCATAGAAGAATTAGATATAGCTACTCAGTTTGTTCCAAAGGATTCGATTATAAATGGATACGAAAATCTTGGCATTTCTAATGTTTCAGACTATTTGAATGTCAGAGAAAATCCAAGTACAGAAGGCAAAATCATAGGTAAGATGCCAGGTAACTGTGCGTGTGAAATCTTATCTGAAGAAAATGGCTGGTACAAGATTAAGTCTGGAGATGTGGAAGGATATGTTTATAGTGAATATATTCTTACAGGTTATGATGCAAATGTGCTGGCGATGAAAACAATGAAAACAGAATTATATGTTAATTGTTCAATTCTTAATGTAAGACAGGAACCATCAACAGATTGCAATATTTCAACCTGCGTTTCTGAAGGTGAATACTTAGAAATATTAGAGGAATTAGATGGTTGGTACAAGGTTGATATTAATAACCTTGAAGGTTATGTTTCAGCAGAATATGTAAACAAGGTCAATACACTTCCAACAGCAGTTGAAATTGTAGAGGTTGTAGCCAATACAACATATTCTTCAAACAACGGAAATGGTACAAGCTCAAATGGAACAAGCACAGGAAGCCAAAGCAGCCAGTCAGTTCCAAATATGACATATACAAATCTTGATTCCACTGTTTCACAGACAGCAGTAGATCTTATAAACTATGGTATGCAGTTTTTAGGAAACCCATATGTATATGGTGGTAACAGCTTAACTAATGGTACAGATTGCTCTGGCTTTGTTAAGCTTGTGTTTGCACAGTTTGGATATGATTTGCCTAGAGCATCAAGTGCATATTTAAGTACAGGCTATACAATTATCCCAGTAAGTGAAGCAAAGCCTGGTGATGTATTCCTGTACAATTATAGCGGCACAATCGGACATGTTGGTATCTATGTAGGAAACGGACAGCTATTACACGCTTCAACACCTTCACAGGGTATAAAGATTGGTAGTGCCTTCTATACACAGCCATATTGTGCATTAAGAGTTATTCCATAGGATAGTATTTGAAAAGTTAATTAAATAATGAAAAACACCCCTCTTTGTAAAACCGTTTTACGAAAAGGGGTGTTTATTAAATTGGAAATATATATGATTAAATTGTTGTTGGTTGAAAGGTTGATTAAACAGACGAAAGGAGAAGGTCTATGAAAAAATTCGGATTATTAACTATTTGTGGAGCTTTATTAATTATGGTGTTGACAGCTTGTAGCTCAAGTGATGTTAAATCAGAGGATAACCTTGATAAAATTACATCTATTGAGGCACAATTTAAAAATGAATATGTAACAGTAGATAAAAAAGAGGATATTGAAAGATTATATCCAATATTAGATGCTAGTAAGTTAGAACAAAAAGAAGATTATAGCTATGATTCCAAAGGCTGGGTATACAGCTTAGTAGTAAAACGAGAAGGAATGGACGACCAGAAAATTTCAATTATAAGTAATGATGTAATATTAATAGATGGTGTTGCCTATAATATTAGCAGTTTAGATATAAAGGTAATAGAAACTATAGATGAAATTACCAATATAGAGAGAAAATAATGTACTATAAAGGGTAGTAGCAAACAAATTATTATAGCTTGCAGAATGAATGTAACAAATCATTTGACTATTACCCCATTTTATGCTAAAGTATTTAAGTAACTGTGTAACCGTCACAAAGCAAATGGACACTCCGACCACTGCTTGGTGATAGGTGATTTTGAAATTTAGGAGGAATTATCATGATTTCAAAGGAAAAGAAAGCAGAACTTATCAAAACTTATGGAAGAACACCAGAAGATACAGGTTCTCCAGAAGTACAGATTGCTATTCTTACAACAAGAATTAACGAATTAACAGAGCACTTAAAGGTTAACCAGAAGGATCACCACTCTAGAAGAGGTCTTTTAAAGATGGTTGGTCAAAGAAGAGGTTTACTTGATTACTTAAAGAAGAAAGACCTTGAAGGATACCGTGCTTTAATTGAAAAGTTAGGAATCAGAAAATAATAAGATTATTTCAATAGACAAGGCTTCGGTCTTGTCTATTGTTATATGTTAAGTAGAAAAGTCTACTTGCTACTGGCAGAAGAACCAAGCCGAGACCACTGAAAAGCCCATAATAAAAAGAGTAAATATTTGGTTGTGACCTTTTCAGTGTTTTCGGAACTTCTGCCATATACATTTTAATTTATATTACAGGAGGCAGAAATGTTTAAAAGTTTTACAATGGATTTAGCTGGCAGAACTCTTAGAGTTGATGTTGGCAGAGTAGCAGCACAGGCAAACGGAGCTGCATTTATGCACTATGGAGATACAGTAGTTTTATCTACAGCTACTGCATCAGAAAAGCCAAGAGATGGAATAGACTTTTTCCCACTTAGTGTTGAGTATGAAGAAAAATTATACGCAGTAGGAAAAATTCCTGGTGGATTCAATAAGAGAGAAGGAAAAGCATCAGAAAATGCTATTCTTACATCAAGAGTAATTGACCGTCCAATGCGTCCATTATTCCCAAAGGATTATAGAAATGATGTTACAATTAACAATATGGTAATGAGTGTTGATCCTGACTGCAGCCCAGAGCTTACAGCTATGCTTGGTTCAGCAATATCTGTTGCTATATCAGATATTCCATTTGATGGTCCTTGTGCAACAACACAGGTTGGTCTTATTGATGGTGAGTTTGTAATCAATCCAAATTCAGCTCAAAATCAGGTTTCAGACCTTAAGCTTACAGTTGCATCTACAAGAGATAAGGTTATTATGATTGAAGCTGGCGCAAATGAAGTTCCAGAAGAAAAAATGATAGAGGCTATTTATAAGGCACATGAAGTAAATCAGCAGGTTATTGCATTTATTGACCAGATTGTTGCTGAATGTGGTAAGCCAAAGCATGAATACACAAGCTGTGCTATTCCAGAAGAATTATTCGCTGCAATTAAGGAAATCGTTCCTCCGGCAGATATGGAAGTAGTAATGTTTGCTCCGGAAAAGCAGGTTAGAGAAGAAAGAATTAGAAATCTTAAAGATAAATTAGCAGAAAGCTTTGCAGACAATGAAGAGTGGTTAGGTCTTATTGATGAAGCTGTATATCAGTATGAAAAGAAAACAGTTCGTAAGATGATTTTAAAAGACCACAAAAGACCAGACGGAAGAGAAATTACCCAGATTAGACCACTTGCTGCTGAGGTTGATATTATCCCTAGAGTTCATGGCTCTGCAATGTTTACAAGAGGACAAACTCAGATTTGTAATGTTTGTACATTAGCTCCTCTTTCAGAGGCACAGAAGCTTGACGGCTTAGACGAAAAAGAAACATCAAAGAGATATATGCACCATTACAATTTCCCAGCATACTCTGTTGGTGAAACAAAGGTATCAAGAGGCCCGGGACGCCGTGAAATCGGACATGGTGCTTTAGCAGAAAGAGCACTTATTCCTGTACTTCCAAGTGAAGAAGAGTTCCCATATGCTATTAGAACAGTTTCAGAAACCTTTGAATCAAACGGTTCTACATCAATGGCCTCTACTTGTGCATCATGTATGTCACTTATGGCCGCTGGTGTTCCAATTAAGAAAATGGTTGCAGGTATTTCTTGTGGACTTGTTACTGGTGAAACAGATGATGATTATATCTTATTAACAGATATTCAGGGTCTTGAAGATTTCTTTGGAGATATGGACTTTAAGGTAACAGGTACAGATGCAGGTATTACAGCTATTCAGATGGATATAAAAATCCACGGACTTACAAGACCAATCGTTGAAGGTGCAATCGCTAGATGTAGAGAAGCCAGAATGTTCATTATGGAAAATTGTATGAGCAAGGCAATCAGCGAGCCTCGTAAAGAGGTTGGTGCATTAGCTCCAAAGATTGTACAAATCCAGATTGACCCAGCTAAGATTGGCGATGTTGTTGGTCAAAGAGGAAAGACAATTAACGCAATTATTGAGCAGACAGGCGTTAAGATTGATATAACAGATGAAGGTGCTGTATCAGTATGTGGTGTTGAAAAGGAAAACATTGACAAGGCTGTTAAGCTTATCCAGACAATAGTTACTGATTTTGAAGAAGGTCAGATTTTTGAAGGAAAAGTTGTAAGCATTAAAGAGTTTGGTGCGTTTATTGAATTTGCACCAGGCAAAGAAGGAATGGTTCACATTTCAAAGATTTCAAATGAAAGAATAAACAGAGTTGAAGATGTTCTTACACTTGGCGATGTAGTTAAGGTTGTATGCTTAGGCAAGGACAAGATGGGAAGAATAAGCTTCAGCATTAAAGATGTAAAATAATGATTTGTAAATATGTGTTGGATAACAAAATCAGGGTTGTATTTGAACAGAACAAGCACTTTAACTCAGCCACAGTAGGTGTCTGGGTTGGTGTTGGTTCTAGAGATGAGGTTAAACAAAACAATGGCATTGCCCATATGATTGAGCATATGCTGTTTAAAGGCACCAAGACAAGAACGGCAAGTGATATAGCTATATCAACTGCCGTTCTTGGCGGTAATCTCAACGCTTATACCAGCAAGGAGTGTACCTCCTTTTACTGTAAAACACTAAAGGAATATATATTAGAGGCAATAGACATTATTGGTGATATGATATGTAATCCTTTACTTGATGAAAATGATTTGAAAAAGGAAAAAGGCGTTGTATGTGAAGAAATAGATATGTACAATGATTCTGCGGAGGATTATGTACATGAATATCTTCAAATGAAGGCGTGGAAAAATCATCCCTTAGGCTTTCTTATTTCCGGTGAAAAGAAAATAGTCAGAAAATTTACAAGAGATGATTTAATAGATTTTATGAGTAATCATTATGTAGGGGAAAATATAGTAATATCTGTAGCAGGAAATTTTGATAAAGAACAGGTTTTAAATCAAATAGAAAAATCATTTTCAGGTCTTAGACCAACGCCAAAGGATATTACTAAGGTTCAAAAAAGAACGGCACCTGTTTATACACCTGTACATATAGAAAAAAAGCAGGATATTGAGCAGATACACCTAAATATAGCATTTGAAATTCCTTCCTTTGTAGATGAGGTCAGATATGAATTTACAATTATTAATGCAATATTGGGAGGAGATGTAAATTCAAGATTGTTCCAGAAAATCAGAGAGGATAGAGGACTTACATATAATATTTGCTCCTATGGCAGTGCTTTTTCAGATACAGGCTTATTCCATATATATGGAGCTTTAAACCCAAATCAATTAGAAAGGGTAATGAAGCTTATAAAAGGAATTATTGCAGACCTAGTAAAGAAGGGCATTACCAAAGAAGAATTTGAAAATGCGAAAAAACAGGTAATTACTGAAATGACATTAAATCAGGATAATACAGTAAATTTAATGAATAGTAATGCAAAATCGATTATGTTTTATAACAAAATATATACATTTAAGGATAGTATGAAGGCAATTAATGATGTTACCATAGAAAGTGTCAATAAGTGTATAAGAGATTATCTGGTTATTGATAAAATGAGCGTAGCTATTGCAGGAAAGGTACAATAATGAAATTTAGACCTTGTATTGATATTCACAACGGAAAAGTAAAACAAATAGTTGGTGGCAGCCTGAAGGATGAAAACAATCAGGCAAAGGAAAATTTTGTTTCCGAGGTAGACTCTACATATTATGCCAATTTGTATAAGGCTAATAATATTAAGGGTGGTCACATTATACTTTTAAATAGTAAGGACTCGGAATATTTTGAGGCTACAAAAAGTGAAGCCTTAAAAGCACTTATGGCATACAAGGGTGGATTACAGATAGGCGGAGGTGTAAACTGTGATAATGCCTTAGAATACATTAAAGCTGGTGCAAGCCATGTAATAGTTACCTCTTATGTTTTTAAAGATGGAAAAATCAATTATGACAATCTTAATAAAATATTTAATGCAGTAGGAAAAGAGCATTTAGTGTTAGATTTAAGCTGTAGAAAAAAAGACGATAAGTATTATATTGTTACCGACAGGTGGCAGAAATTTACAGATGTTTGTATTGATGAAAATATTTTTTATGAGCTTTCAAAATATTGTGATGAGTTTTTAGTTCATGCAGTAGATGTTGAAGGAAAAGCTAGTGGCATAGAAGAAGAGGTTGCTAAAATATTAGGCAGATTAGAAAATCTTAAAGTAACCTATGCTGGTGGAATTAGCTCCTTTGCTGACCTTGACATTTTAAAAGAGCTTGGTAATGGAAAGGTAGATTTTACTATAGGCAGTGCATTAGACATATTTGGTGGTAAAATGCAGTTTGATAGCGTTGTTAAATATTGTTAGAGGTAACTAAATGTATTCAGAATGGATAGATAATATATAAGAGCCTTAGACTATAAAACATATATTGGCAATTAATTAAATGGATTTTTGGAAATTTTTTTGTTAATAATAACAATAGTAATCTGATTAATTCAATAGGTTTAAAATTTTATAGAATAAAGGGGAGTTAAGTATGGGAAATAAAAATAAGGATAAGGACGAGGAAAAATTAAAAAAAGAGGATAAAACAGATAAGCTGGAAAAGGATGAAAAAAGGGATGAGAAAATAGAAAACTATGGTCAGGTGACCTTAGAGGAAAATAATAAAAACTACAGAATTCATCTTTTGACAATTATCGGGGAAATAGAGGGGCATGATGCACTTAGCGGTAATTCTAAGACTACTAAATACGAGCATGTTTTGCCACAATTAGCGATGTTTGAGGACGACGACTCCAGAGATGGACTTTTAGTATTAATTCAAACCTGTGGTGGGGATGTGGAAAGTGGTCTGGCGATTTCAGAAATGATTGCATCACTTAGTAAGCCTACAGTATCTTTAGTTCTTGGCGGCTCCCATTCAATAGGAGTGCCAATCGCAACCTCTGCTGATTATTCCTATATAGTACCTACAGGTGCAATGGTAATTCACCCGGTAAGAATGAATGGACTTTTTATTGGGGCACCACAGACCTACGATTATTTTAAAATTATACAGGATAGAATTGCAAATTTTGTATGTAGCCATTCAAGGGTGTCAAAGGACAGATTTGAAAAATTAATGCTGAATACAGGAGTATTAACAAAGGATTTGGGAACTATTCTTGTAGGAAATGAGGCTGTAAACGAGGGCATTATTGATGAGGTTGGAGGAATGAAGGATGCCCTTTCAAAATTATATAGTCTTATTGAAAAAAGAAGGAAATGTAAAGAATAGGTAATAGAAGCTTTAAATTATTAAAATTGGTTGAATTTGCCTTCAATAAATAGTAAAATAAGTAGGTATGTATAAAACTTTATTGGAGGCAATATGAATTTAATTGAATCTATATTTATGGGAATTATCCAAGGAGTAACAGAGTTTCTCCCAGTAAGTAGTTCGGGACATTTGGCCATATTCAAAAATCTTTTTGGATTACAGGATACAGGCTTACTTTTTGATGTGCTTTTACATGTTGGTACATTAGTAGCAGTATTTATAGTTTTTTGGAAAGATATTTGGGAATTAATCGTAAATGGTATTGGTATTATTGCTGATGCTTTGAAAAATACAGGTTATTTCTTCTATAATCTTGTAGAGAAAAATAAAGCAGGCTATAAAAAGAAAAAATATATAAAGGTTATAAGTACTTCCTATAGAAAGTTTGCTATGCTTGTAATTGTATCCACAATACCTACAGGTATTATGGGTATCTTATTAAATGATGTTATTGAAAAAGCATCTACAGCCCTTATTATTCCGGGTATTTGTTTACTTATTACAGGTACTTTGTTGCTTATTGCAGACAATACACCAGATGGTAAGAAAAATGAGGACACAGTATCCTACAAAAATGCCGCAGTGGTAGGTGTATGTCAGGGAATTGCAACACTTCCGGGAATATCCCGTTCTGGAACTACGATAGTAGCTTGTCTGGTTAGCAAAATGGATAGAAAATTTGCAGTTAAATATTCATTCATTATGTCTATTCCAGTTATTTTAGGAGCTGCTCTTTTAGAAGTTAAGGATATTGGCAGTAGTGGAATTTCAGGTGGAGAAGTTTTCAATTATGTTATAGGTATGCTTGTTGCAACAGTTGTAGGTTACATATGTATTAAAACTATGCTCAAGGTAGTCAGAAACAAAAAGTTTAAAGGCTTTTCAATATATTGCTATGTAGTAGGCTTAATTGCAATTATTGCATATTTTGTAAAATAAGTTAAATTTGGATTAATATATTATTTAAATTGAGTTTGTGGAGGAAAAAGCTTTGGCAACTAAAAAAGCAAATAACACAAAGTCAACCTCAAGAAATAAAACTGGTGGAGCCTCAAGAGCAAAAGCAAATAACAGCTCTGCGTCTAAGGCAAAGCAAAATCAGAAAAATAAAAGTTCGGCACAGGTCAAAGAGCCTTATGTGCCTACAGAAAAGGACATAAAACTAAAAAATGAAATAAAGCTTCTTATTGCATTAGTAGTGACCTTACTTTTACTACTTAGCAATTTTGGATTTTTGTCACCTGTAGGTGATTATCTAAGCTATTTTATGTTTGGTTTGTTTGGCTTTATAGCTTATATTTTCCCATTAGTTATGTTTTTTGGAGTTGCGTTTTTAATATCAAATATAAATAACAAAAGAGGCATAAAGAAATTTATAGCAGGCTGTGCTTTATATATTCTTGTTTCAGCAACAATACAGCTTGTATTTATGGAATATGATAATACCTTATCAGCCTTTGATTACTACAAAATATGTGGTAAAGGCAAGGTGGGCGGAGGCTTAATTGGTGCGTTAATAGAAAAATCATTACATTCATTATTTGGAATGTTAGGTACATATATAATTTTAGCACTCCTTATAATTATTACAGTTGTTATTCTTACGGAAAAATCCTTTATATCAGGCGTGAAAAAGGGCAGCAGCGCTGTATACGAAACAGCCAAGGAGGACGCCGTCAGAATAAAAAAGACAGCCAAGAGTATTGCAAATGAAAGAGCCTACCAGAAAAAGGAAAAGAGAGTAGATAACAGAGTACACGGAGTAAATATTGCTACTGTAGGAAATGGCAATGCTACAGAGGACGAGGATATACACGAAATAGGTCAGGAGATAATGAGTAAGCTGTCAAGTGACGATATGGAAGTGTATAACGGTCATGTAGAGCTAGAGGAGGGCTTTGACTACAATGAAATGCCAAATAAGGAAAATTCCTCAGATAATTACAATGTGACAAATAACAGTAATGTGGAAAGTGGTAATGTAGTAAATAATAATTCTTTAAGTAGTAATTCTTTAAATAGTAATTCTTATAAAGAAGATACTAGCGAAGAATATGACGGCTATGACAATGAGGACGGCTTATATGTTCCAAAGGAACAAATTCATGTGTCAAATGAAGCAAAGCAGGTAATGAATAGAAAAGCCTTCTCAGTAGGAAATGTAAATGTTACGGGCAGCGTGGCTAGTAGTGCAGTAAATGCTACAGGCAGCGTGACAGGAAGTGTAGCAAGAGATGTGTCAGCTAATGGAGCAGCTAATATATCAGCTAATAAACCAAATAGCACCCCGGCACCTACTAGAAAAAAGGCATATACTTTACCATCTACAGCCTTGCTTAATAAAGGAAATGGCACTACGAAGCCTGTAGATAATGCAAAGCTTAGAATGGTGGCAAATAAGCTGCAGGAAATACTTCATACCTTTGGAATAAATGCTACAGTTGTAGATTTTTGCAGAGGACCATCTGTTACCAGATATGAAATTCAGCCGGAAACTGGTACTAGAATAAACAAGATTACCTCCTTAGCAGACGATATTAAGCTTAATATGGCTGCAACAGATATTAGTATTGAGCCTGTTCCAGGAAAATCCACTATAGGTATTGAAGTACCAAACGAAGGCAGAGATACAGTACTTATTAGAGAGTTAATTGAGTCAAAGGAGCTTAGAGCAAACTCCTCTAAGATTGCCTTTGCGGCAGGTAAGGATATTGCTGGAAATGTAGTAGTTGCAGATATTGGCAAAATGCCACATATGCTTGTAGCAGGTACAACCGGCTCAGGAAAATCAGTATTTACCAATTCTATTATTATGAGCATACTTTTCAGGGCAAAGCCAGAGGAAGTAAGACTTATAATAGTTGACCCAAAGGTAGTAGAATTTGGTGTATATAACGGTATTCCACATTTGCTACAGCCAGTTGTAACAGACCCTAAAATGGCAGCTAATACCCTTAAATGGGCGGTGGCTGAAATGTCTGAAAGATATAAAAAATTTGCAGATTTTAATGTAAGAGATTTAAAAGGATATAATGAAAAGATAGAGAGTGCTGGAAAAGAGTCAGGTCTTACAAAGCTTCCTCAGATAGTAATTGTTATTGACGAGCTTGCTGATCTTATGATGGTAGCAGCAAAGGATGTAGAGGAGTCAATATGCAGACTTGCACAGTTAGCAAGAGCAGCAGGTATACATTTGATTATTGCTACTCAAAGACCTTCTGTTGATGTTGTAACAGGACTTATAAAAGCAAATATACCTTCCAGATGTGCACTTATGGTTTCATCGGGAACTGATTCCAGAACAATTATTGACTCTAACGGAGCAGAAAAACTTTTAGGAAATGGTGATATGCTGTTTTATCCATCAGGCTATGTAAAGCCGGTAAGATTACAGGGTGCATTTGTTTCAGACCAGGAGGTACAAAGAGTTGTAGATTTCTGGAAGGCTCAGGCAGACGGAAATACCTATGATGAAAGCATTGCAAGCTATGTTAAAACTCCTGAAGCTTCCTCTCAGGAAGGAGACAGGGATGATTATTTCTTTGAGGCAGCAAAGCTGGTTATACAAAAGGAAAAGGCTTCGGCAAGTATGCTTCAAAGATATTTGAATATAGGTTTTAACAGAGCCTCAAAGATTATTGATCAATTATATGATGCTGGTGTTATAGGTGATGAAGAGGGAACTAAGCCTCGAAAAGTAATTATGACTATGGAACAGTTAGAAAATCTAACTTAAAAACATTCAAGCGTATAATTAATGCAAATAATCAAATAACCAGACAATCAAGCTGCAGTTTTATAGAGAAAGGAAAAGACAGATGAAAACAGATATTGAAATCGCAAGAAATGCAAAAATGTTACCTATTAAAGAGGTAGCTAAGTTATTAAACATTGAAGAAGATGATTTAGAGTTATACGGAAAGTATAAGGCTAAGATTTCTGACGAATACCTTGACAGAATAGAGGATAACAAGGACGGAAAGCTTATTTTAGTAACTGCTATTAATCCTACACCAGCAGGCGAAGGAAAGACTACGGTTACAGTAGGCTTAGGTCAGGCGTTTAATAAATTAAACAAAAAGGCAATTATTGCACTTAGAGAGCCATCCTTAGGACCTTGCTTTGGTATTAAAGGAGGAGCAGCAGGTGGCGGATATTCACAGGTTGTGCCTATGGAGGACCTAAATCTTCATTTTACAGGTGATTTCCACGCTATTACATCTGCCAACAACCTTTTAGCAGCACTTCTTGACAATCATATCCAGCAGGGTAATGAATTAAATATTGATACAAGACAGATTGTTTGGAAAAGATGTCTTGATATGAATGACAGAGTTCTTAGAAATGTTGTTGCAGGACTTGGCTCTAAAATGGACGGTGTAGTCAGAGAAGATCACTTCGTAATTACAGTTGCTTCAGAAATAATGGCAATCCTTTGCTTGGCAAACGATATGGAGGATTTAAAGGACAGATTATCAAAGATAATTGTTGCTTATAATTATAGTGGACAGCCTGTAACAGCAGGAGATTTAAAGGCAGTTGGTGCTATGGCTGCTTTATTAAAGGACGCAATAAAGCCAAACCTTATTCAGACCCTTGAAAACACACCAGCCTTAGTTCATGGTGGACCATTTGCAAATATTGCACATGGCTGTAATTCAGTAAAGGCTACAAAGGCAGCACTTAAAATGGCAGATTATGTTATAACAGAGGCTGGCTTTGGTGCAGATTTAGGTGCAGAAAAATTCTTTGATATTAAGTGCAGAAAGGCTGGACTTAAGCCAGATGCAGTTGTATTAGTAGCAACAATTCGTGCTTTAAAATATAATGGTGGAGTACCTAAGGCTGACTTAAACGAAGAAAATGTAGAAGCCTTAAAGAAGGGTATCTGCAACCTTGAAAAACATATTGAAAACCTACACAAATTTGGTGTACCTGTAGTAGTTACACTTAATTCCTTTATTACAGATACAGAAGCAGAAAATGAATTTGTTAAGAATTTCTGTGAAAGCAAGGGCTGTGAATTTGCTATTTCAAAGGTTTGGGAAAAAGGTGGCGAAGGTGGAATACCATTAGCCGAAAAGGTGCTTGAAACACTTGAAAATAAAAAAAGTGAATTTAAGGTGCTTTACGAAGATGACCTTTCCTTAGAAGAAAAGATAAAAACAATCGCAACTGAAATATATGGTGCTAAGGGTGTTACTTATGCACCGGCAGCAAAGAAGGCATTAAAGCAGATTGCTGATATGGGCTATAGCAATTTACCTGTATGTATGGCAAAAACACAGTATTCCTTCTCAGATGACCAGACAAAGCTTGGCCGTCCAACAGATTTTGAAATCAATATTAGAGAAGTATATATTTCAGCAGGTGCAGGCTTTGTAGTTGCTATTACAGGTGCAATTATGACTATGCCGGGACTTCCAAAGGCTCCGGCAGCCTATGGCATTGATGTTAATGAAGAAGGAAAGATTACAGGATTATTCTAGGAGGTTATTATGGCAACAATCATAGACGGAAAGGCTGTTTCGGCAGCAATTAAGGACGAAATCAAAAATGAAGTAGCTGCTTTAAAGGAGCAGGGAAAAGAAGTATGCTTAGCAGTAATTCAGGTGGGAAACAATCCTGCCTCTACTGTGTATGTAGGTAATAAAAAGAAGGCTTGTGCGTATGTAGGAATTAAATCCTTAGCCTATGAGCTTCCAGAGGAAACTACACAGGAGGAATTGTTAGCACTTATAGATAAGCTGAATAATGATAAGACTGTAAATGGTATTTTAGTCCAGCTTCCATTACCAAAGCATATTGACGAGGATACAGTTACAGAACGAATTGCTCCTATAAAGGATGTAGACGGCTTCCACCCTGTAAATGTAGGAAATCTTTCTATAGGCAAAAAAGGCTTTATTTCCTGTACACCATACGGAATAATCAAATTACTTGAAAGAAACAACATAGAAACAGAGGGCAGGCACTGTGTTATTATTGGCAGAAGCAATATAGTAGGAAAGCCTATGTCTATGCTTATGCTTAGAAAAAATGCTACAGTTACTATTGTTCATTCAAGAACAAAAAATATTAAGGAGCTTACAAAGCAGGCTGATATACTTATAGTAGCTATTGGAAAGCCAAAATATGTAGATGAATCCTTTGTTAAGGACGGAGCAGTTATAATTGATGTAGGTATTAACAGAGATGAAAATAACAAGCTTTGTGGTGATGTTGATTATGAGGCTGTAATTGACAAGGTAAGTGCTATTACACCAGTTCCGGGAGGAGTTGGCCCAATGACAATAGCAATGCTTATGAACAACTGCGTGGAAGCTTATTATATGCAAAATTAAGGAAAAAATATGTACGCAAATATTATAGTTGATATATCATACGAAAAATTAGACAGAATATTTCAATATAAAATTCCAGAGGAGTTATTAGAAAAAATATATGCAGGTGTAAGTGTTACAATTCCCTTTGGCAAAGGTAACAGACTTATTAATGGTTTTGTTATTGATATAACAGATATTTGCGATTATGATGAAACAAAGCTTAAATCAATTATTAAGGTAAATGAAAAGAATATACCTGTTGAGGGTATTCTTATAAATCTTGCCTGGTTCATTAAGAACACCTATGGCTCGACAATGAATCAGGCTCTAAAAACAGTTATTCCTATAAAAAAAGTTGCTAAGGATGTTGTAAAGCGTACAATATATTTAGCAGCTACAAGGGAAAAGCTGAACCAATATATAGAAGAGTTTACAAGAAAAAATGCTGTGGCAAGGCTAAGGCTTATAAAAGCATTTGTGGATTCTGATTCTGAATATCTTGATTATACACTTGTAACAGAAAAGCTGAACATTCAAAGGCAGACTGTTAAAGCACTAGAACAGCTTGGATTAATAGAAATAAGGGAAGAAAAGGTATATAGAAATCCAATTAATATAAAAAACAAAGTGGATTATAACATTTCACTTAACGAAGAACAAAAAAAGGTGGCTTACGATATTATTAATTCACCTAAAAATGTACATTTAATCCACGGAGTAACAGGCAGTGGTAAAACAGAGGTGTATATGGAGATAATTGACAGGTATATAAAAATGGGCAGGCAGGTAATAGTTTTAATACCGGAAATCGCCTTAACCTATCAGACAGTAATCAGATTTTACGCTAGATTTAAGGACAGAGTGTCAATTATTAATTCAAAGCTATCCCAGGGGGAAAGATATGACCAGTTTGAAAGAGCAAAAAAGGGTGAAATAGATATAATGATTGGACCACGCTCAGCTATATTTACACCTTTCAAAAATTTAGGCTTAATTGTAATTGATGAGGAGCATGAAAGCTCTTATAAAAGTGAAGGCATACCAAAGTATCATGCCAGAGAGGTGGCGGTTTATCTGGCAAATATGTGTGGTGCAAAGGTAGTTTTAGGCTCGGCTACACCATCAATAGAAAGCTTTTATGCCTGTAAAAGTGGCGAATATGAGCTGCATTTACTTAAAAACAGGGCTGTGGCTAAAAATATGGCACAGGTAGACATAGTGGATTTAAGAGAAGAGCTTAAAAATGGAAACAGGTCTATGTTTAGCTGCAAATTACAAGAGCTTATAGATGACAGACTTAGAAAAAAAGAACAGATAATGCTCTTTATTAATAGAAGAGGATATGCAGGTTTTGTTTCATGTAGAAGCTGTGGCAAGGCAATACGCTGTCCTCATTGTGATGTTGGTTTAAATTTACACAATAATGGAAAATTAGTATGTCATTATTGTGGCTATGAAACACCTATGGTTAAAACCTGTCCGTCCTGCAATTCAAAATATATAGCAGCTTTTGGTACAGGCACCCAGAAGGTTGAGGAAGCAGTTAAAAAAATGTATCCAACAGCAAGAGTTCTTAGAATGGATATGGATACTACCTCTAAAAAGGACGGCCACGAAAGGATTTTATCAGCCTTTGCCAATGAAGAAGCAGATATTCTTATTGGTACTCAAATGATAGTAAAAGGACATGACTTTCCTAATGTCACCTTAGTTGGGGTAATTGCGGCAGATTTATCCTTATATGCAGCAGATTACAGGGCAAACGAAAGAACCTTTGATTTGCTTACACAGGCAGCAGGCAGGGCAGGCAGAAGCAGAAAAAATGGAAATGTTATTATACAGACCTACAATCCGGAGGAATATAGTATTACCTTAGCTGCAAAGCAATGCTATGAGGAATTTTATGAGCAGGAGATACTATATAGAACGCTGAATGGTTATCCGCCGGTAATAAATATGCTGGCTATACTTATTACCTCAGAAAGCTATGAAAATGCAGATAAATTTTCTAAGAAAATTTTAGAAATAATTAATAAATCACAAAATAAGGTAATGATAATAGGGCCGGCAGACTGTAATATAAAGAAAATAAGCGATATTTATAGAAAAATTATATATTTAAAGGACAGAGATATTAATAAGCTTGTTCACATAAAAAACAAAATTGAAGAGTATAAAGAAATAAACGATGTAGCATCTCTTGCAAGCATACAATTTGATATGAACCCGTTATCAATGTATTAAAGGACTAAAAGGGATGACATTTGGTCATAAATAATGTAATATATAAGTTATGGAATTGTATAACAATAAGACAATTACCGTAGATTAAACCTTATTAATTGAAATGAGAAAATAAAGCTTTTACGAAAGGAATATAAAAATGGCAATTAGAAATATAAGAGAAATAGGTGATGATATACTTAGAAAGAAATGTAAGGAGGTAAAGGAAATTACTCCTAAAATCACAACACTTATAGAGGATATGTTAGATACAATGTACCAGGCAGACGGGGTAGGCCTTGCAGCACCTCAGGTTGGTGTCCTTAAAAGAATTGTAGTTATCGATGTTGGAGAAGGTCCAATAGTTATGATAAACCCGGAAATTATCGAGCAAGACGGAGAGCAAAAGGGGGGTGAGGGCTGTCTTTCAGTACCGGGTAAATATGGCATAGTTACACGACCATATCATGTTAAAGCAAAAGCTTTAGACGAAAATTTTAACGAATATGAAATAGAAGGTGAAGAGCTTCTTGCCAGAGCAATATGCCACGAATTAGCACACCTTGAAGGAGAGCTTTATGTGGATGTTGTTGAAGGCAATTTAATGACAAATGACGAATATGATGCTTACCTTAAAGCAAACGAAGAATTTGAAGCATAAGTAGGTGATTAAATGAAAATAGTATTTATGGGTACTCCAGATTTTGCTGCTGGAATATTAGAGGATATAATAAAAGCCGGTCACGAAATAGCCCTTGTAGTAACAAAGGAGGACAAGCCTAGAGGCAGAGGCAAAGAGGTGACCTTTACTCCTGTAAAGGAGGTAGCCTTAAAGCACAACCTTCCTGTATTTCAACCACATAGAATAAAGGACGCAGAGGCTATAGAAACACTTAAAAAATATGAGGCAGATGTATTTGTGGTAGTTGCATATGGACAAATATTATCAAGAGAAATTCTTGATATGCCAAAGAAAATATGTGTTAATATACATGCTTCCCTGCTTCCAAAGTACAGAGGTGCAGCCCCTATACAATGGGCCGTAATAGACGGAGAACAGTATACTGGCGTTACTACAATGAGAATGGAGGACGGCATAGATACTGGTGACATTATTGAAACTATTACTTATGAGCTAAAAAGTGACGAAACTGGCGGCTCTTTATTTGATAAGCTAATGGAGCTGGGTGGAAAGCTGATAGTTTCTACTTTGGAAAAAATAGAAAATGGTACAGCTACCTTTACAAAACAGGATGATTCTAATAGCACTTATGCAAAAATGCTTAATAAAAAATTAGGCGACATTGATTTTTCAATGGACGCAGTAAGTATTGAAAGGCTTATTAGAGGACTTAATCCATGGCCAAGTGCATATACATCATTAAACGGAAAGAATTTAAAAATATGGAAGGCTGTTACAAAGGAAGATGAATACGAAGGACAGCCTGGTGAGATAGTATATGTATCAGAGGATGAGATGTATATAAAAACCGGTAAGGGTGTCCTTGGTATTATAGAGTTACAGCTAGAAGGAAAAAAGAGAATGTATATTCAGGATTTCCTTCATGGCAATAAAATAGAAAAAGGCATTGTTTTAGGAAAATAGGAGGAAAAATATATGTTAGCATATTATTATGGTTATTATGACCCAACTTACTTTTTAGTGATAATTGCAGCAATAATAGCACTTATTGCACAGGCTAAGATCAGCTCTTCATACAACAGGTATTCAAAGCTTTCTACTTATGCAGGAATGACAGGAAGTATGGTAGCTGAAAGAATACTTCGTGCCAATGGAATATATGATGTATCAATAGAATGTGTATCTGGAAAGCTTACAGACCATTATGATCCTGCCAGAAAGGTATTAAGACTTTCAAGCAGTGTGTATAATGACTCGTCTATAGCATCAGTTGCAGTAGCAGCCCACGAGTGTGGTCACGCAATACAGCATGCAAGACAGTATTCACCATTGACAATAAGAAGCACTATTGCACCTATTGCGTCAATTAGTTCTTCGGTTTCGTGGATTTTAATTTTACTTGGATTATTTATTAATGGTCAGTCTGGAATGGCATTATTAAATATTGGTATTATTGTATTTACAGTAGTTGTAGCTTTCCAGCTTATTACATTGCCTGTAGAATTTAATGCTTCAAAAAGAGCCTTAGTTATATTAGAAAATGATAGATTTTTGCAGGAAGAGGAATTAAAGGGTGCTAAGAAGATGCTTAGTGCGGCAGCATTAACATATGTGGCAGCAGCAGCTACAGCAATACTTCAGCTATTAAGATTAATAATCATTTCTGGAGGAAGAAATCGTGACTAATAGAGTTAGTGCAAGAGAAATTGTACTGGATATGTTATTAGACATTGAGAAAAACAAAACACCCTCTCATATTGAAAAAAGGGATACATTGGCAAAATACCAGTATTTAGATAAAACAGACAGAGCCTTTATTTCAAGAATTTTTGATGGAGCTATTGAAAATAAAATTAAGCTGGATTATATAATAAATCAATTTTCAAGGACACCAGTTAATAAAATGAAGCCTTTTATACGCTGCCTTATTAGAATGAGTGTATATCAGCTTGTTTTTATGGATAAAACTCCAGATAGTGCAGTGTGTGATGAGGCTGTAAAGCTGGCAAATAAAAGAGGTTTTAAAAACCTTAAGGGCTTTGTTAATGGTGTGCTTAGAAATATAGCCAGAAATAAAGAAAATATTCAGTATCCAGCCTATGAAAAAGATAAGGTGCTGTATTTATCAGTAATGTATTCAACGCCGGAATGGATTATAAAACAGGTTAAAGAACAGTATGGTGAGGATAGACTAGAGGCTATAATTAAAAATATGAACAAGGAAAAAGAGGGTATTAGTGTTCGTATTAGTGAAGAAAAAAATATAGAAAAGGTTCTGGAGGGTCTTTCTAAGCAGGGGGTGAAGGCAAAAAAAATGCAGCTTGCAAAGCGTGGCTACATATTGACAAATATAGACTACCTGGAAAAACTTTTGGAATACAAAAATGGAAGTATTATTCCACAGGATGAAAGCTCTATGCTGGCAGGCTATGTGGCTGCTCCTAAAAAGGACGACTATGTAATAGATGTGTGCGCAGCTCCAGGCGGAAAAAGTATTCATATAGCAGGCTTGCTTTGTGGTACAGGTATGGTAGAGGCAAGAGATGTGTCTGAAAGTAAATTAGCACTCATTGAAGAAAATATTGAGAGAATAGGTGTTAAAAATATAAAAACAAAGCTTTTTGATGGTACAGCTTTAGACGAGACTTCAATAGAAAAGGCTGATATAGTTGTTACAGATGTGCCTTGCTCCGGACTTGGGGTCATCAATAAAAAAAGTGATATTAAATATAATATGACATATGAAAAACAACAGGAGCTTATTAAACTGCAAAGAGATATACTAAGCAATGCTGTAAAGTATGCAAAGGAAAATGGAACAATTATTTTTAGTACCTGTACTATTAATAAAAAAGAAAATATTGAAAATATGAAGTGGCTTGTTGAATCATATAATCTAAAGCCGCAGGATATATCAGAATATTTTCCACAGGATTTTCATAGCAGTGAAACAAAGGCGGGTTATGTTCAGCTAGTATATGATAATGACGCTTCAGATGGATTTTTTATATGTAAATTAAAAAAACAGGAAATATAAAATGGAAAAAACAGATATAAAATCAATGGATTTCAGCCAGCTGGCAGAATTTGTTGAGAGTATTGGAGAAAAGAAATTTAGGGCAGCACAGATATATAAGTGGCTGCATGTAAAGCACGCTGCCAGCTTTGATGAAATGACAGATTTGTCAGCAAGCCTTAGGGAAAAGCTAAAGGAAATGTCTACACTTACTGCATTAAAGATAGTTAAGGTGCTTACCTCAAAGGAAGACGGTACAAAAAAATATCTTTTTTCACTGGCTGACGGAAACATAATAGAAAGTGTTTTTATGAGGTATCATCACGGCAACTCTGTATGTATATCTACACAGGTAGGCTGCAGAATGGGCTGCAGATTTTGTGCTTCGACTATTGATGGTTTAGAAAGAAACCTTACTCCGGCAGAAATGCTTGATGAAATTTATGCAATAATAAGAGATACAAAGGAAAGAGTGTCAAATATTGTGCTTATGGGAAGTGGAGAGCCACTTGATAATTTTGACAATGTTGTAAAGTTTATAAAGCTTATAACAGACGAAAATGGCGAAAACATCAGTCAAAGAAACATTACCTTATCAACCTGTGGCTTAGTTCCTAATATAAAAAGACTTGCTGATTTACAATTAGCTATAACACTTGCAATTTCCCTTCATGCTTCTGATGATGAAACCAGAAGACAGCTTATGCCAATCGCAAATAAATATTCAATAGAAGAAATAATTGCGGCAGTTAAATATTTCTTTGAAAAAACAGGCAGAAGAATTACCTTTGAATATAGTCTGGTGGCTGGTGTTAATGACACAAAAGAGGAAGCAATGCGTTTAGTTTCTGTTATAAAGGGCATAAATTGTCATGTGAATTTAATACCTGTAAATCCTATAAAAGAGCGAGATTACAAGCAGTCTAAGCCTATTCAGATTAAAAAATTTCAAAATATTGTTGAACAATATGGAATAAATGTTACAATAAGAAGGGAAATGGGTAGAGATATTAACGGAGCTTGTGGACAATTAAGGAAGAGTTATATGGACAATGAAATAAAACAAGAAAAGGAGGGAGAAGGTTGAAAGCATTTGCACTTACAGATGTAGGTAAAAATAGGGTGACAAATCAGGATTATGTATATTGCAAGTCAGATGCGGTAGGAAATCTCCCAAATATTTTTATTGTAGCAGATGGAATGGGAGGTCATAAGGCAGGCGACATTGCTTCAGTTACAGCAGTAGATGCTGTTTTAAAATCTATAGAGCAATCTCAAAAAACTGATGTAATTTCCATAATGGAGGAAGCTGTACGCGAGGCAAACAAGACTTTATACGAAAAATCAAAGAGCAATGAGGAGTGGGCAGGAATGGGTACCACCCTTGTACTTGCTACAGTTGTGGATAGTACAATATTTGTTGCAAACATAGGTGATTCACGCTTGTACTTAATTGATGATGGTATTCATCAGATAACAAGAGATCATTCATATGTTGAAGAAATGGTCAGCATTGGCGAGATTGATAAATCAGAGGCAAGAACACATTCTAAAAAGAATATCATTACCAGAGCAATAGGTGTTGAAGAGGAAACACATGCAGATTTCTTTGAGGTGCAGTTTAAAAAGGGCGATAAGCTACTAATGTGCTCAGACGGTCTTACAAATATGATTGAGGACAATGATATACTTTCAGTTATAGCTGGGAATAATGACATAGAGAGTATGGTACATAAGCTAATAGATTTAGCCAATGACAGTGGTGGCAAAGATAATATAGCTGTGTTAATTGCCGAATTATAATATAATTGTATTGTGAAAGGAAATTATAGAAATGATGATTAGAAAAGGAATGTTTATCGGTGATAGATACGAAATAATCGATAAAGTTGGTTCAGGCGGAATGTCTGATGTATATAAAGCAAAGGACCACAAGCTTAACAGGTTTGTAGCTATTAAGGTCTTAAAGAGCGAGTTTAGCGAAGACAAGAATTTTGTGTCAAAGTTTAAGATTGAGGCTCAGTCAGCAGCAGGTCTTTCCCACCCAAATATTGTAAATGTATATGATGTTGGTGAGGACGAAAATCTTCATTATATAGTAATGGAGCTTATTGAAGGCATTACACTAAAAAAATACATTGAAAAGAAGGGTAAGCTTGCTGTGAGAGAAGCAGTAAGTATTGCTATTCAGGTGGCACAGGGTATAGAAGCTGCCCACAACAATCATATTATTCACAGAGATATTAAGCCACAAAACATTATTATTTCCAGAGAAGGAAAAGTAAAGGTTACAGATTTTGGTATTGCAAGAGCTGCATCTGCAAATACGATTAATTCAAATGCTATGGGCTCAGTACACTACATTTCTCCAGAGCAGGCAAGAGGTGGATATATTGATGAAAAAAGCGATATATATTCACTTGGTATTTCTTTGTTTGAAATGCTTACAGGAAAGGTGCCTTTTGAGGGAGATTCTACAGTACAGATTGCATTAGCTCATATTCAGGAGAAAATGCCAGACCCTAGAACCTATGTTGAGGATTTACCAATCAGCGTTGTGCGTATTATTGAGAAATGTACACAAAAAAAGGCTGATAGGAGATATTTAAAGGTATCATCACTTATAGCAGATTTAAAGCAGTCACTTATTACTCCGGACGAGGATTTTGTAGTAATAGAGCCACCTGTAAACAATGGTTCAACTATTATGATTACAGGTGATGAAATTTCTGTTATCAGAAAAGAGGCAGAGGCTGCTTCAGCGATGGCAAACAATACAAATGCTGCCGATGAGGATGACAACGAGGACGAGGAAAACGAAAACGACGAGGATGAGGATGATGTATTTGGAGATGATGAGGATGAGGACGATTCAAATCCAAAGCTTGACAAGATAGTTGCAGTATCTGCAATAATTGCCGCAGTTATAGTGCTTATTATCGGTATACTTATTGTTGTAACAGCAGTTAAGGGCTGTGGTGGAGATGATAACACTCCAGCAAATGAGGAGCAGACAACAGACGGCAAAACCACAAAGGTTCCAGCTGTAATTGGAAAGACAGAGGAAGAAGCACAGCAGATGCTTAAGGACGCTGATCTTGGCTACAGAATTGTTAGAGAAAGTCATAATACAATAGAAAAAGGTCATGTAATCAAGCTTTCAGAGGATGTTGGCTCAGTTGTAGCAAAGCAGTCTACAATTACTGTAACTGTAAGTCTTGGTGCAGAAGCCTTTGATATACCAACAGTAGTAGGTATGGATAAGACAAAGGCTAAGGAATTACTTGAAAGCGAAAAGTATGGCTTAAAGGTAGAAATTGAGTGGGAAGCAAGTGAGGATGTTAAGGAAGATACTGTAATGGATACAAATCCTAAGGCACCTACACAGTTAAAGTATGGTGATAAGATTACACTTACTGTAAGCTTAGGTAAAGATACAAGTGATGTTGAAGTTCCTAGCCTTAAGAATAAGACAGAGGCACAGGCAAAGGAAAGTCTGGAGGAAAAAGGTCTTGTTTTAGTAGTTAAGGATAGAAAGAATAGTGATAGTGTTTCAGCAGGAAAGATTATTAGTCAGGAAATTTCTTCTGGAACAACAGTTCCAAGAGGAACAGAGATTAATGTCGTAATGAGTCTTGGACCACAGCAGACAACAACCTCTGAGCCTGAAACAACAACAAATACTGTTGTAAATGAATATACAGTATTATTTACAACCTTTACTATTGGTGATGATGTTCTTCCATATGAGGACGAGGAGGGCAATCCAATAGCTTACAACTTTGAAGCAACAGTTTCTTACGCCTCAAGTGATGGTGGTACTTTAACATATCCGGTTACAGACCAGCTACAGCTTACACACGATGGAGATAAGTGGAAACAGCCTTCACAGATAAGCATTAAGAAATCAAATGCTACTCATGGAACAGAGGCTGTTCTTACAATAACAGCAAATGGAACAGTTGTTGCTACACATACAGCAGTATTCCAATAAGAGAAGGTAAATTAATTGACAGGTAAGATAATAAAAGGCATTGGAGGATTCTACTATGTACATATTGTACATAGTGGAATCTTTAAATGTTTTGCAAAAGGAATTTTCAGATACAAAAAAATAAAGCCATTAGTTGGAGATAATGTAGAAATTGAAATTACAAGTGAGGAAGAATTTACTGGTAATATTATTTCTATTTTAGACCGAAAAAATGAATTAATCAGACCGGCAGTGGCAAATATTGATCAGGCATTGGTAGTTTTCGCAGCGAAAAGTCCTATGCCTAATTTGAATTTATTAGACAGATTTTTAGTAATGATGGAAACTCAGGGAGTGGACACAGTAATCTGCTTTAATAAAGTTGATTTAGTTGATGAAACCGAATTAAACAGACTTAAGGATATATATGTGTCTGCTGGGTATCAGGTGTTACTTGCCAGTGCAAAGGATGGATACGGAATTGATGCAGTCCAAAATATATTAAAGGGTAAGACTACCTCGCTGGCAGGACCGTCCGGTGTAGGAAAATCCTCAGTTATTAATGCTATAACAAGTGATGAGCTTGTTAAAACAGGTGATATAAGCAAAAAAATCGAAAGAGGAAAGCATACTACAAGACATACTGAAATCTTAAATATTGGCGAGGACACATATATAATGGATACTCCCGGATTTAGTTCAATGTATGTATGTGAATGTGAAAAAGAGAAATTGAAGGAGTTTTTTCCTGAAATATATAAGCATGAGGGTGAGTGCAGATTTAATGGGTGTGTTCACATAAATGAGCCGGGCTGTGCAGTTAAGGAAGCAGTGCAGCAGGGAACTATAAGTACATCAAGATATGAAAATTATAAGCTGATGTATGAAGAAATAAAAAGCAAGAAAAAATACTAAGAGGTAACACTATGATTAAATTATCACCATCTATATTGGCGTGCGATTACAATATTTTGGGAACACAGGTTAAGGAGGCATATGAGGCAGGTGCAAAGTATATGCACTTAGATGTTATGGACGGGCTGTTTGTTCCAAGCATTTCATTAGGTATGCCAGTAATTAAAAGTCTGCGTAAAGCTACAGATGTTGTCTTTGATACACATTTAATGATTAATGAGCCTATAAGATATATAGATGATTTTGTTGAAGCTGGCTCAGATATAATTACATTTCATTTAGAGGCTACAGATAAGGTAGAGGAAACCATTAATAAAATAAAAGCTGCAAAGGTTAAGGCTGGAATAGTTATTAATCCGGAAACTCCTGTTGAAGCAATAAAGCCATATCTTAGTATGGTGGATATGGTGCTTATAATGTCAGTTCACCCAGGCTTTGGTGGTCAAAAGTATATTCCAGAGGCTACTGATAAAATAAGACAGGCTAGAAATTTTATAGATAAAGCAGGCTATAATATTGATTTAGAGGTAGATGGTGGTGTAAACCTTTCAAATGTTAAAGAGGTACTAGAGGCAGGTGCTAATGTTATTGTAGCTGGCTCAGCAGTATTTGGTAATAATATAACAGATAGTGTTAAAGGCTTTTTGAAATCCTTTGAAGAATTTGAAAGAGGCTAAAATGAAAAGAGTATTAATTGTTACAGGAGGAGATATAAAGGAAGATTTTGGTATAGAATTTCTTAAAAAGAAAACTTATGATTTTATTATAGCAGTAGATGGTGGAATGAGCTTTTTGGCTATGGCAGGTGTAGTACCTGATTATATAATAGGAGATTTTGATACCTTACCAGAGGATACCTTAAATAACTATATTTCCTCTAAAGCAGAAATCATTAGATTAAACCCTGTAAAGGATAGTACAGATACAGAAGAAGCAGTAAATTTAGCTATAAAATTGAAAGCTGCTGATGTAGATATACTTGGAGGCTTAGGCAGTAGATTTGACCATTCCTTAGGAAATATTTTTCTATTAGAAAAAATGTTGAAAAAAAATATTAAAGGAACAATATATTGCCATAATAGCCAGATTACTATGATTGACAAAGGCTGTGTTATTGAAAATCCACATAGGTATAAATATATTTCCTTTATACAGTTTGATGGAGCTGCAAAGGGTGTTACACTAAAGAATTTTAAATATACTATTGAAAATTTTGATTTTGATACAAAAAAGACCTTTAGATTAGGTATTTCAAATGAATTTACAGGTGATACAGGACAGGTAGAAATAAAAGAGGGAAAGCTGTTAGTTATTATGACTAATGATTAGGTATATTACTAGGCAAAATATATATTTTATGGTAAAATAACCAGAGTAAATTTGTTAGGAGAAGTCATTTGAGTGAGAATAAAATGCAATTAAAAGATTTTTATTATGATTTACCACAGGAGCTTATAGCTCAAAATCCATTATTAGATAGAGCATCAAGCAGACTTATGCGTGTAGATAAGGTTACAGGTGAAATAACACATGGTATTTTTAAGAATATATGTGATTATTTAAAGCCGGGCGATTGTTTAGTAATAAACGATACAAAGGTTATTCCTGCCAGATTATTTGGTGCAAAGGAAGATACAAATGCAAAAATAGAAGTATTGCTTTTAAAAAGAAAAAGTGATAATACATGGGAAACACTTGTAAAGCCGGGCAAGAAATGTAAGATTGGAACCAGAATTATTTTTGGCGACGGACTCTTAGTTGGTATAGTTGAAGATGTATTAGAGGAAGGCAATAGATTAATTAGATTTGAATATGATGGAATATTTGAAGAAATATTAGACAAGCTTGGTCAGATGCCATTACCACCATACATAACTGTACAGCTTGAGGATAAAAACAGATACCAGACTGTATATGCAAAGTATGAAGGCTCTGCCGCAGCACCTACTGCCGGTTTGCATTTTACAAAGGAATTATTACAAAAAATTGAGGATATGGGCGTAAAAATAGCTCATGTTACATTACATGTCGGGCTTGGTACCTTTAGACCGGTTAAGGTTGACAATATTTTAGAGCATCATATGCACTCAGAGTTTTATATGGTCGATGAGGAAAATGCAAAAATCATAAATGATGCAAAGGCTAGTGGAAATCGTGTTATATCCGTTGGCACTACAAGCTGTAGAACCTTAGAGTCCTGTGCTGACAAAAAGGGACATATAGTTAGTGGCAGTGGTTGGACAGATATATTTATTTATCCCGGATATGATTTTAAGATTATTGACGGTCTTATTACAAATTTCCATTTGCCAGAGTCTACTTTACTAATGCTGGTGTCAGCCTTTGCGGGCAGAGAGCATATTATGGAGGCATACAAGGTGGCAGTAAAGGAAAAGTATCGTTTTTTTAGCTTTGGTGATGCTATGATACTTATTTAGGTTAAATTCTATTATTAATATAGAAATATAAGAGAAATGAAAGTGCGGAGGAACAAGATGCAGGAAAAGAGAAGAACAAAAAGACTTGACATTGATGTGACTATTAAGCTTAATCAGGTTAAGAATATGAGAGTTGTGGAAAATGTTAATGATGAAGATATTGAAGTAAAGCTTGTGAATATTTCAAGAGAAGGCTTAGCTTTTAAGACCTTTGAAGAATTAAAGCTTAATACCTTCTATGATGTAAATATTGTATTGTGGACTAAGGAAACCTTTAAGTCTGTAATCGAAATTGTCAGATCTGAACGGTATGAGGACGAGGAGGCTATATTATATGGCTGTAGGTTTATAGGCATTAGACCGGCAGACCAGTTAAAAATTCATATTTATGAAATATTAAATGAATCGGAGTAATATACACTTATGGAAACCTACAAGGTAAGAAAACTTAAAAAAAACGGTAATTACACAGTATGTGTACCTGGCTCAAAAAGTATTACAAACCGGGCTTTACTGCTTGCAGCTTTATCTAATGGTACCTCTATACTAAAAGGAGTTTTATTTAGTGACGATTCAAGACATTTCCTGAAGTCATTAATGGATTTAGGCTTTAAGGTAGATATTGACGAGGAAAAAAAGATTGTTAAGGTAGAAGGCTTAGGTGGAACAATACCGTGTAAGGAAGGTACTATTAATGTGGGAAGTGCAGGAACAGCAGCAAGATTTCTTACCTGTATGTGTGGTTTAGCTGACGGAACTTACACAATAGATGCCTCAAATCAGATGAAGAAAAGACCAATGGAGCCTTTAATGAAGGCTTTAGAAGGCTTAGGAGCAAAAATTACCTACCTAGAAGAAAAATATCATTTGCCAATAGTTATAAAAGGCTGTGGAGATATTAAGGGCAGAAAAAGTGTAGAATTAGATATTAGCGAAAGCACACAGTTTTTGAGTGCTTTGTTAATGACAGCCACTATGCTTAAGGACGGTCTGGATATTAATATTACCAGCAAAAAGAAATACGGCTCATATATTGGTATTACTATAAAAATGATGAGTCAATATGGTGTAGAGGCACATTTTGATGAGGAAAGCTATCATATTGAAGCAGATAGCAGCTATAATGCTATAGAATATCAAATTGAACCAGATGTTTCAGCGGCCTGTTATTTTTTTGCAATGGCTGCAATTAGTGCATCTACATTTAAAGTATTACATATTAGCAAAAATTCTATGCAGGGAGATATTAAGTTTTTAGAGGTGCTTGATAAAATGGGTTGTAAGGTTTCCTATGAGGCTGACGGAGTTTCTGTAGAAGGTCCAAATGAAAAGCTAAAGGGCATAGATATTAATATGAATAATTTTTCAGATCAGACAATGACCCTTGCAGCTATTGCTGTATTTGCTGACTCGCCTACAAGGATAACCGGCATTGGACATATTAGGCTTCAGGAGTCCGACAGGCTTATGGCTATAGTTAATGAGTTTACCAAAATGGGTATAAAGGTTGAATATGGTGAGGATTATATAGTTATTTATCCTTCAAACCCGACAGAAGCGACTGTTGATACCTATGATGACCATAGAATGGCTATGTCTTTTGCTTTGGTAGGGCTTGTTACTGGAAAAATTACAATTAATAATCCTATGTGCTGCAGAAAAACCTTTGAGAATTATTTCGATATAGTTGATGAGCTTACGGCTGCAGATTAATAATAATATATTTTAGAATATTGGCAGGTAGAAAAATGGACTTTAGTGATATTAGTAATAAAGATATGAAATTAGGATTTATTGGACTAGGCTTGATAGGTGGTTCACTAGCAAAGGCTTTTCGTGAAGCTTTACCACATTCTACAATTATTTGCTATAACAGACGGGAAGAGCCTAGAAAAATGGCAATCGAGGATGGTACAGCAGATATAGTTACAGATAAAGTGGATAATAGCTTTGCTGATTGCGACTACATTTTTTTATGTACACCTGTAGAATTTAATGAAGTGTATCTTAAAAAGCTAAAGACTATTATAAAATCACAATGTATTATTACAGATGCAGGCAGCACAAAGACCAATATACATGAGGCTGTTATTGCTGAAGGCTTAGAGGCGAATTTTATTGGGGGACACCCAATGGCAGGCTCAGAAAAGGCAGGCTACGAATTTAGTAATGCCTGGTTGTTTAAAAATGCTTATTATGTTATTACACCTACAAGTATTACTAAAAAGGAAAAGCTTGATGAATTAGAACTTATGGTAAAGCTTATAGGAGCTAAGCCTGTAATTATTCCAGATTACAAAAACCATGATTATGCTGTTGCTGGCATTAGTCATCTGCCACATATAATAGCCGCAGAGCTTACAAATCTGGTAAAGGATATGGATACTAAGGATAATCTTATGAAGCTTTTGGCGGCTAATGGCTTTAAGGATACTACCAGAATAGCAGCCTCTTCACCAGAAATGTGGCAGCAGATATGTATGACTAATACTGAAAACATTACTAATCTTTTAGATGAATATATTAAAAGACTTGTAAATGCAAGGGATAGAATAAAGGTAGGCGATGGAGAATTTGTATATGATTTATTTACAAAGAGCCGTCAATACAGAAATGAGTTTGGAAACAGATTATCAGGAAATCCTAACGATTTATAAAGTAAAAAGAGGAATTTGCTATGGGAAAAGAAGTAAAAACAAATGCAATGCGTATTCTGGATAAGAACAAAATAGCTTACGAAATTAATTTATATGAATGTGATGAGTTTATTGACGGAGTTCATATTGCTGATAAATTAAAGCAAGGCTATGATTATTCCTTTAAAACCTTAGTCACTATAGGCAAAAGCAAGAATTATTTTGTGTTTGCCATACCTGTAGATAAGGAAATTGACCTTAAAAAAGCAGCAGTAGTAGTAGGCGAAAAAAATCTAGAGCTTATTCATGTTAAGGATATTAATGCAGTTACAGGGTATATTAGGGGTGGTTGTACACCTATTGGAATGAAGAAACAGTACAAGACAGTTATTAATGAAACTGCTTTAAACTTTGATAAAATTATTATTTCTGGCGGAAAAATTGGCGCGCAGATATTTATTAATCCCAAGGATTTAATAAAAGTTACAAATGCGTTGACAGCAGATATAATTAAAAATTGACAAATAAAACTTATGTGTTAAAATATAAGAGCTATACAAAATTAAATATTAGTTGATGAACTGGAGTATTAAGAGTCTAGTTACTTTTAGAGAGCTATCGGTTGGTGGAAGATAGTAGTAAAAGCTCCCAACTCGCCAGGAAGACCTTTTAGTGAAATAATAGTAGTTAAAAGCGTGTGGTTTGCGTTAAAAACTTAGAGTGCATATTATTACAATATGAATTAGAGTGGTACCGCGTAGAATATCTTCGTCTCTTTTATAGAGGCGATTTTTTATTATTTACAAGTGTGCCTGTGAAATAAAGGAGGATTTTATGTCAGAATTGTATAATCACAAAGTAGTAGAAAAAAAGTGGCAAAAGGTTTGGGATGATAATAAAGCCTTTGCTGCAACAAACGATTTTACTAAGCCAAAGTATTACGCATTAGTTGAATTCCCATATCCATCAGGACAGGGCTTACATGTTGGTCATCCAAGACCATATACTGCACTTGATATTGTTGCCAGAAAGAGAAGAATGCAGGGCTATAATGTATTATATCCAATGGGCTGGGATGCGTTTGGTCTTCCAACAGAAAATTATGCAATTAAAAACAAAATACATCCAAAGATTGTTACAAAGAACAATGTAGCAAGATTTAAGGAACAGCTTCATTCCTTGGGATATTCCTTTGATTGGGATAGAGAAATTAATACAACAGACCCAAGCTATTACAAATGGACACAGTGGATTTTCCTTAAATTATTTAAGGCAGGTCTTGCATATAAGACAGAAATGCCAATTAACTGGTGTACCTCTTGTAAGGTTGGTCTTGCAAATGAGGAGGTTGTTAATGGTGTATGTGAAAGATGTGGCAGCGAGGTTATCCGTAAGGTTAAGAGCCAGTGGATGCTTAAAATTACTGCATATGCACAAAAGCTTATTGATGACTTAGATGATGTTGACTACATTGAAAAGGTTAAGGTTTCACAGAAAAACTGGATTGGACGCTCAGAGGGTGCAGAAGTAGATTTTGCTTTAAAGAATAAAGATGAAAAGCTTAGAATTTACACAACAAGACCAGATACTTTATTTGGTGTAACTTATATGGTTGTTTCTCCAGAACACCCAATGATAGATAAGTACAAGGACGAAATATCAAACTTTGACGAAATAGTTGAATATAGAGAAATGGCAGCTAAAAAGTCTGATTTTGAAAGAACAGAGCTTGCAAAGGATAAGACAGGTGTAGAAATAAAAGGTATTACAGCAATTAATCCTGTAAACGGAAAAGAAATTCCAGTCTGGATTTCTGACTATGTTCTTATGACCTATGGTACAGGTGCTATTATGGCAGTTCCTGCACATGATGATAGAGATTGGGAATTTGCAAAGAAATTCAATCTTCCACTTATTCAGGTAGTTGGAAAGGAAGGTACAACTGTAGATATTAATGCAGAAGCCTTTACAGATGTTGCAACAGGTGTTCTTATGAATTCTGATTTCCTTAATGGCTTAGAGGTTAAGGACGCAAAGAAGAAGATTATTGAATTTTTGGAAGAAAAAGGCATCGGCACAAAGAAGGTAAACTTTAAGCTTCGTGACTGGGTATTCTCAAGACAGAGATACTGGGGCGAGCCTATTCCTATTGTAAAATGTGAAAAGTGTGGATATGTACCACTTGATGAAAGTGAGTTACCACTTGAGCTTCCAGAGGTTGACAGCTATATGCCAACTGACAATGGCGAATCTCCATTAGCAGCAATGACAGATTGGGTTAATACCACCTGCCCATGCTGTAACGGACCTGCAAAGAGAGAAACAGATACAATGCCACAGTGGGCTGGATCATCATGGTATTTCCTGAGATATACAGACCCAACCAATAACGAAGCTTTAGCTAGTAAGGAAGCACTTAAATACTGGCTTCCTGTAGATTGGTACAATGGTGGTATGGAGCATACTACATTACATTTACTTTACTCTCGTTTCTGGCATAAGTTCTTATATGACAATGGTATTGTTCCAACAAAGGAGCCATATCAGAAGAGAACTTCACACGGTATGATTTTAGGTGAAAATGGCGAAAAGATGTCAAAGAGCCGTGGTAATGTAGTTAATCCGGATGATATTGTAAACGAATATGGCGCAGATACACTTCGTACTTACGAAATGTTTATTGGAGCATTTGATTTAAGTGCTTCCTGGTCAGAGGATGGTGTTAAGGGCTGTAGAAGATTTTTGGAAAGAGTATGGAAGCTGCAGGATATAGTAGTAGACGGTGATGACTACTCAGAGGATTTTGTAACAAAAATGCACCAGACTATTAAAAAGGTTTCATATGATTTTGAAAATCTTAAATATAACACAGCAATAGCTGCGATGATGTCACTTATTAATGACTTCTACAAGAAGAATTCTGTAACAAAGGGCGAATTTAAAACCTTACTTACATTATTAAACCCAGTTGCACCACATATTACAGAAGAATTGTGGCAGATAATGGGCTTTGAAGGAATGGTATACCAGACAGCATGGCCTGAATATGACGAAGAAAAAACTGTTGAAAACACTATTGAAATCGCAGTTCAGGTAAATGGCAAGACAAAGCTTACAATTAAGATAAGCAAAGACGAAAGTAAGGAAAATGTACTTGCAATGGCAAAGGAAGCTTTAGGTGATAAGCTTACTGGAAATGTTGTTAAGGAAATTTATGTACCAGGACGAATTGTAAATATAGTAGCAAAATAGTAGGGTGTTTACTAAAAAATGCTTATAAACTATTACATCTTATGAGAGCATTAGTTCAAGCTTTTGACTTTTTCTAATAGAGTGTATTAAAGATAGTTGATTAAAAAAATGTCAGGCAAAACTCGCATTGATATTTATAGAAAACCTATAGATAGTGATGCTCAAACATTGCCTGACATTTTTACATTATCTTTCATACACTCTATAAGAAAAAGATGCAAAGGGTCATTCTTCATTAGTTTTATTTTTATCAAAATCTTTTTTTGTATACTATACAATCCCTACTTCACAAGAAACAGCTTTTTCTTACACAACAAAATTCCAAACAGGCAAATCACCACACTTACAATACCTGAAGTAATCAAACAGAAGTATATATTATCTGAAATCATTGAAACCAGCTCTACAGAGTACATCATAGTAGGCATTGGTAAATAATGAATAAGCATAATACCTAAGGACTGTTTTCCTATATAGGATAAAGGCCTAAAAGTATTTATAGCATATGAAATAAATACAATTCCCAAGGAGCCTAATATTGAACAGATAAAGTAAATAGTAGTTGATTTATGGAAGGAATATTTACCCAGCTTAAAATATTGAAGAACTATTTCATTTTTTGTCTTGAAGCATATGAAAATGAGTAGTGCCATAAAGACAACACCTAATATAAGGCTTACATATCTTTTACAGTGCTTCAAAATATCCAGCTTTGCAAACAGGTAACCAATAAACAAAATTGAGTTGCACGCAAAAAATCTTCCAATAGAAATAGAAAGATATTCAAGTGTTTCGTGATCCTTAAATATTTGCAGGTTAAGACTCATCCTAATATAGGCTGTTAAGTATGTGCAAATAACATTAACCGCAATAGTAGCAATAAGGATAATACCGTTGTTTTTAACAAGCTTATAAAGTAATACAAATACAACTTCGCAAAAGAACAAAGTACCTAAAAACCAAACAGGTGCAATTCCGTGGAAGGTAAAGGTGTATTTAAGTTTGGTAATAAAATTCTCACCTACGGCCTTTGAAAAGAATATGTAGAGAAAACTCCATACCATATAAGGAATAAGTAATCTTCTAAAAAAACCAAAAAGCTCTTTTTTGATATCTAAAACAAAATCTGTCTGACTATATTTTAAATGTAAACAAATTCCACTTACAAAAAAGAAGAGAGCCATATGGAAGGAATAAATATAAATAGAATACTCTTCAATATCTGCAAAAATCTTTTGTCGTCTAAGCAGATGACCATATACTACTAAAATAATACCAATTCCTTTAGCTATATCTAAATATTGTGCTCTTTTTCTTTCAGTGTTCATTGAATGCTCCTAAAACAGTAATTAATTGTTCTAATTATATAATTTTATTTGGGGATTGTAAATCAAATATAAGTACATTTTGCAAAATATATTGTTATAGGTAAATACCTATAACTAGCGTAAGGAACATACGATAACCACAAATATTGACTTTGGTGTAGTATGTATGTATAATCTAGAACAATATAAAACATATAAATCCTATCGAGAATATATGATATAAAACTGCAAATAAGATATTGTAATAATACTTATTTTATAAAAGCATACATAGCAAATTATTAAAGCAAATCAATAGATTTGCAAAAACAAAGAAAGTGAGGCAATGATGTGAGTAATATATATGATAATATTTTAGATTTAATAGGTCATACGCCACTTATAAGATTTCATAAAGTAGAAACAAAATATTCATCAAAGGCAAATATTATTGGAAAGCTGGAATTTTTTAATGCTGGATTTTCTGTAAAATCCAGAATAGCAAAGAATATGATTGAGGAAGCAGAAAAGGAAGGAAAGTTAAAGAAAGGAGATACCATTATTGAAGGTACAAGTGGTAATACTGGAATTGGACTTACAATGGTAGCTGCTGCCAAGGGCTATAAAGCAATAATTGCAATGCCTGAAAATATGAGTAAGGAAAGAATTGCTATTTTAAAGGCATATGGTGCAAGTGTTGAACTTACACCTGCAAAGGACAATATGGCTGGTGCAAATGAAAGAGTTCAAAAGTTGCTTAAAGAAAATAACAATGTATATTCACCGGGACAGGGAGCTAATCCAGCCAATCCGGGTATCCACGAAAAGACAACAGGTCCTGAAATATGGGAGGATACAGACGGAAAGGTTGATATTTTTATAGCAGCCTCCGGAACAGGAGGAACAATTTCCGGAACAGGCAGATACTTAAAAAGTAAAAATCCAAATATAAAGATTATTGCTGTAGAGCCTGCTGGAAGTCCTGTATTATCTGGTGGAAAGCCGGGTTATCACAAAATACAGGGCATAGGTGGAGGATTTACTCCTCCAGTTACAGATGAGTCATTGTTTGATGAGGTGATTACAGTAACAGATGCGGAGGCCTACGAAATGGCAAGATTTTCAGCTAAAGAGGAAGGGATACTTATAGGAATATCTGCTGGTGCTGCTTTGATTGCAGCAGCAAAGGTTGCTGGCAGACCTGAAAATGCAGGAAAGAATATAGTAACAATTATCCCGGATTCAGGAGAAAGATATTTGACCTCAGATTTATATGAGATATAGAATTTTTGGAAATATATAGGTTACAAGAAAAGGAGAAAAGAAATGAGAAAGTTGAAAAAGTTTTTTACAGTAACATTAACTGCGGCACTGGCGTTTTCCCTAGTGGCATGTGGAGGAAAGAAAAGTGATGATAATACGAAAAGTGAAATTAATTTTGGCATTATGCCGGGAACCATCAGAACTGCGGTAGTTCTTTTAGCAGAACACTTGGGATATTATAAGGAGGAAGGAGTCGATGTTAATTTTGTAGAGGTTCAGGACGCTACATCAGCACTTACTTCGATTAGTACAGGAAAAGACGAAATCGATGTATGGGGAACAGGAATTGTTCCAGACTTGAATTTTATTGCTAATGGTTCAGATTTAGTTATTTTTGAAGGTACGGCAGCAGAGGGTGGAGCTATTATTGCAAAGCCTGAAAATGTTGAAAAGTACAAGGATTTATCAAAATATGAAAATATAACAATAGCTACAGTAAGAGCAGATACAGCCTGGGTTGTATCAAGAGGCTATTTGAAAAAACAGGGTGTTAATGTTGATTCGATTAATGTAATGGAGGTAGACAGTCAGGTTAATGTAGCCGAGGCAGTTAATAAAGGTGAAGCAACACTTG
This sequence comes from uncultured Eubacteriales bacterium, assembly GCA_900539455.1. Classification (GTDB taxonomy): domain Bacteria; phylum Bacillota; class Clostridia; order Lachnospirales; family Lachnospiraceae; genus SVEL01. Next base: position 161,806 of record UQCD01000001.1, on the reverse strand, counting down.
GATTTTTACCAGCAGAATTTGCGAATAAATATGCTGATTCAGTAGATATAGTTTATGAAGTTGGCGAGCTTGAGCCATTATATGTATGCTGCCGACAGGTAACCTCAAGAACAACTCTTAATAACAAAAAAGACGAGCTTATTGCATTTACAAGAGCAAATTTAAGAGCACTTGAATATTATCAGGACGAAGCAAATCAAGATGAAATAGTAAAATATTTAGCTGAATATTCAGATCAGACAGAGGATTATGTAAGACAGTATTTATTTGGCAACAGAACAATAATGACACTAGACCCAAATAAGGAAGGAATAATAAGCTACTATAATTCCTTAGTAGAGGCAGGATATTTTGAAGGTGATATTGATGTGGCTGAACATATTGATACAGAAATATATAATGAAGCATTAAATCAGTTAATAGAAAAAAATCCAGATAATGAATTTTATAAAAGCCTAAAAAAATAAGAAAATATAAATCGCTTAAAGTGCTTTGAAAGGTCGGAAAATATGGAAAAAATAAAATTAGAAAATTTAACTCTGACATATAAGGATGCAAATGGAAGCTATACACCATTTGAAAATATTAATCTATCTATTAACGAGAGTGAATTTGTATGTATTATTGGTCCTTCTGGATGCGGAAAAAGTTCACTTTTAAGCGTGATAGAAGGGTTGAATAAGGAAAGTGGCGGAGCAGCCTATATTGACGGTAAAAAAATTGAAGGACCGGGTATAGACAGAGGGGTTGTATTTCAGCATTATTCATTATTTCCGTGGATGAATGCAACAAAAAATATAATATTTGCCATGAAACAAAGTAAATGCAAGGGTACAAGAAAGGAATTATTAAAAATAGCTGAAAAATATCTGGAAAAGGTAGGACTTGGTGATGCAAAGGACAAGTTTCCAGCACAGCTTTCTGGTGGTATGCAGCAAAGAGTTGCTATTGCCAGAGTAATGGCATCAAATGCAAGTATATTTTTAATGGACGAGCCATTTGGAGCTATTGACCCTAAAAACAGAAAAGAGCTGCAGGAGCTTATTTCAAAGCTTTCAAAGGAAGAAAAAAAGACAGTTGTATTTGTAACTCACGATATTGAGGAGGCAATACTATTAGCTGACAGAATTATATTTATGTCAGATAAAACCATAAAGGCTGATATAAAAGTAGATTTTCATTACCCAAGAAAAAAAGAAGCACTTATAGGAGATAAAAAGTATCTGTCATTACATAATGAGCTAATGAAATTATTCTATGAAAATATTGCACAAAAGATTGGAGATGAGGTTACCATATGATTATTTCAAGTATTTTATTTGTTATTATATTATCACTTATATTGGGTTTGCCAGCACAGGTAACCTATAAATCTTCAACAGAATTTGTTGCAGCAGTAGTAATAATTGAAATTATATATATTATTGCATATCTTAAAACAAAAAAGAAAAGTATGTCAGATGTAGTTTCTGTTATATATATTTTACTTATTATATGGGAGGTTGTTACAAAGCTTCAAATAGCACATCCTGTTTTAGTGCCGGCACCGGAAAATGTATTTGCAGTATTTAACACAAATGCAAAGGATATGCTGGAGGGAGCCAGCAGCTCAATGATATTACTGGTACAGGGTATCTTATATGCAATGGTTTTAGGAATTTTCGGAGGCCTGTTTGTAGGCTATGTGCCAAGACTTAGAGATACCTTTTTGCCTATTACCAGAGTAATAAGCAGTATTCCGCCACTTGTGTATACTCCATATGTAGTGGCAGTAATGCCAAGCTTTAAAAGTGCCTCTGTATTTATAATTTTTTCAGCAGTATTCTGGCCAAACTTTACAAGTATGATAGCCAGAGTAGGAAGCATTGATAAAAAAATAATTGATTCTGCAAAGGCAATGGATTTGTCACTGTTTTCAATGTTATTTAAAATTATACTTCCATATTCATTGCCTGATGTAATAGGTAGATTGTCTGGTCAGTAACCTCGGCAATGCTATGCTTAACCGGTGCTGAAATGTTAGGAGCAAATTCTGGTTTGGGATATTTTGTAAAAAAATATTCTGATTATGCTGATTATAAAAGAGTAATTGCAGGAATTATATTAATAGCAGTAGTGGTAACTATAATTAATATTCTAATAAATGCTTTGCAAAAAAAGGTAATTAAGTGGAAATATTAAAATAAGAGCCGATAAAATTTATCATTTTACATACCTTGATAAAAAAAATAAATAATGATAAAATGAATATGTTTATCATTAAAAGGAAAGGAAGTAATTGCAATGATAAAAGTAGATATTATTTCAGGTTTTTTAGGTGCGGGTAAGACAACACTTATTAAGCATTTATTGGGACATGTTTATAAAAATGAAAATGTTGTATTAATCGAAAACGAATTCGGAGAAATTGGTATAGATGGTGGCTTCTTAAAGGAAGCAGGCATTAAGATTAGAGAAATGAACTCTGGCTGTATATGCTGTTCATTAGTAGGAGATTTTGCTGCTTCTCTTAAAGAGGTAGTAGATACTTACCAGCCAGAAAGAATTATTATTGAGCCATCAGGTGTAGGCAAGCTTTCAGATGTTGAAAGAGCAGTAGCAGGTGTTGCTGAGTCTTTACAGTTAGAAATCTCACATAAGATAGTTGTAGCTGATGTTACAAAGTGTAAAATGTATCTTAAAAACTTTGGTGAGTTTTATAAAAATCAGATTGAAAATGCAAACACAATTATCTTAAGCAGAACAGATATTGCAAAAGAGGAAAAAACCGAGGAGGCTTTGGCTCTAATTAAGGAAATCAATAGTGTTGCAGCTATTGTGACAACTCCAGTAGACAAGCTTGCAGATGAAATACTTATGAAAGCCTTAGAAAATAAATCTTCTGCTGCAGATATGCTTAAAGAGGTAGAAGAAAATGAGCATCATCATGACGGAGAGTGTTGTCACCACCACGACCATGAGCATCATCACCATGACGGAGAGTGTTGTCACCACCACGATGATGAGGACGAACACGAACATCATCACCACCATGACGGAGAGTGCTGTCACCACCACGATGATGATGACGAGCATGAACATCACCATCACCACGATGATGATGAGGACGAACACGAACATCATCACCACCATGACGGAGAATGTTGCTGTCACCATGACCATGACCATCATCATCACCATCATGCAGATGATGTATTTACAAGCTGGGGTACAGAAACAACAAAGGCTTATACAAAGGCTCAGCTTAATCAGATTTTGGAAAGCTTTGAAAATGAAACAAAGGGTACAATCCTTAGATCAAAGGGTATTGTAAAGGATGCTGAAAGCGAAGAATTTATATACTTTGATTATGTTCCGGGACAGATTGATATAAGAAGTGGCAGTGCAGATTACATTGGCAAGGTATGTGTAATTGCTGCCGGTTACACAGAAGAAGAATTAAAGGATATTTTTCTTAAATAAGGAGCAGAAATGGTAAGAGATGAAAAAAAACAGGTATATATAATTTATGGCTTCTTAGAAAGTGGAAAAACACAGTTTTTAAGATATACAATTTCACAGGATTACTTCCAAATCGATGAAAATTCATTACTTATTTGTTGTGAAGAAGGTATGGAGGAATACGATGAAAAGGCACTTAAAGAAGCTAATACCGATATGGTAGTCATTGATGAGCTTGAGGACTTCAATGTAGAAAAGCTTATAGCCTTAGACAAGCAGTACAATCCAGAAAGAATTCTTATAGAATACAATGGAATGTGGGACGCAAAAAACATTGAGCTTCCTGCTAACTGGGAGCTGGCACAGCAGATTACTATTGTTGACGGAGTAACCTTTGAAACCTATTTCGCCAATATGCGTTCCTTATTTGCTGAAATGATTAGAAGAAGTGAGCTTCTTATAATGAATCGTTGTCACGATGTTTCAAAACTGAAGGGCTATGAAAGAAGCATTATGGCTATTAATACTAATATTTCAGTTGTATTTGAGGACGAAAACGGAGAGGTTGATGTTCCTGTTACAGACGAGGATTTACCATATGATTTAAAGGCTGATCCTATTGAAATATCAGAGGATAATTACGGAATTTTCTATTTGGATTTGTGGCAGACAATTTCCAGATATGAAAATAAAAGAGTGCATTTAAAAACTATGGTTATGAAGGAGCCATCACTTCCTAAAAACTTTTTTGTAGCAGGCAGACCTGCTATGAATTGTTGTGCTGATGATATGGTATTTATGGGACTGGTATGCAAGGCTAAAGAGGCTAAAAAACTGGTGGATAAAGATACTGTTGATATTATAGCAACAATTAAAAATGAATATAGGAATGATTACGGCGGAGAAGGTCCTGTGCTTTATGCAGATATTTGCGAAAAGGCAGCTCCAATGAAGGACCCTATAGTTAAAATGTTTTAATAATTATTGCAGGCAGAAAACTAAATACTATACTATTTAGTTCTGCCTGTTATTATATATTCTAAAGAGGTTTACATGGAAAAGCAAAAAGGTGTATTTGTTGCAAAAAAGAAAAGTGGTGAGATATATTACAGAGCTTCCTTTAACTATAAAGGAAAGCATATTAGTCTTGGAAGTTATGAGGATTGTCTGACAGCTAACAAGGCATATCTTGAGGCGTTAAAGCTTGCAAATACACCAGAGCTTTCTATTGAGGATTATTCAGATAAGGTCGTATTAAATTTTGAAAAATGGGTTTCTATTATTAATTTTAGAGATAATGGTTTCTATTTTAAAAATCCAATATACTTAAAACCGAAATATTTTGAATATTATTTTGACAAGGAATGGCCCTACAAATTTGATGTTGATGATTTGTTTTATTATTCAAATCATAAAATAATGAGGCGTGGCGGACATTTATTTGTGGCTGATTATGGCATGCAGGTAAATATTTTAAACAGATATGGCATAAAAAACTATGCCGTAAAGGATAAGGATTATATTTTTGTAAATGGTGACTCCTATGACTTTAGATATGCTAATATAAAAATAATTAACCGATATAATGGAGTTACCAGAGTAGAAAAAAACGGCAGGGTAATATACAACTGTAAAATACATATAAATGGCGATTATATTGTGGGAAATTATTCTAAAGAGGACGATGCGGCAATAGCCTACAATAAGGCTGTAGATATATTGGAGAAAAAAGGTTTAACAATTAATTACAACAAAAATTACATTGACGGAATAGATGAAAAAGAATATAAGGACAGATATAATACAATTAAAATATCTAAAAATCTAATAAATTTCGTTCTTGTATAACATTTAAAGGTATGTTATTATACTATGATGAATAGTGTAGTAAAGTGCTATGGGTAAATAGTGCTTTCTGAAATTAATATTTATGTTTAAGAACACTATATAAATATACATAAAATGTACAGAAAGAGGTATGCAGATGGAAGTAATGTATAAGAGCACAAGAAGCAATCAGACAGTAAAGGCTTCAGAAGCTATATTAAAAGGACTTGCTAGTGATGGAGGTTTATTTGTACCTGTAACATTACCTAAGCTTAATGTTAGTATTGATGAATTAAAGGACATGTCATATCAGGAAGTTGCTTATGCAGTTATGAAGGAATTTCTTACTGACTTTACAGAGGAAGAATTAAAGGATTGTATAAACAAAGCATATGATAAGAAATTTGATACAGAAGAAATCGCTCCTTTAGTAAAGGCTGATGGTGCATATTATTTAGAGTTATTCCACGGACCAACTATTGCATTTAAGGATATGGCATTATCTATATTGCCACATTTACTTATTACATCGGCAAAGAAAAATAATGTTAAAAACGATATAGTTATATTAACTGCTACATCAGGTGACACAGGAAAGGCTGCACTTGCTGGTTTTGCAGATGTACCTCATACAAAGATTATTGTATTCTATCCAAAGGGAGGCGTAAGCCCAATTCAGGAAAAGCAGATGGTTACTCAAAAGGGTGACAATACATTTGTAGTAGGTATTAAAGGAAACTTCGACCAGGCTCAGAGTGGTGTTAAGGCTATATTTGGAAATAAAGAGTTAGAAAAAGAAATGGACGCTGCCGGCTTCCAGTTCTCATCAGCAAACTCAATCAACATTGGCAGACTTGTTCCACAGGTAGTTTATTATGTATACGCTTACTCAAGATTATTGAAAGAGGGCGAAATTGCAGAGGGCGAAAAGATTAATGTAGTTGTACCTACAGGAAACTTTGGTAATATTTTAGCAGCATATTATGCTAAGAATATGGGACTTCCAATTAACAAGCTTATCTGTGCTTCAAATGACAATAAAGTATTATATGATTTCTTTACAACAGGCAGCTACGATAAGAACAGAGAGTTTATTTTAACAACTTCACCTTCAATGGATATTCTTATTTCAAGCAACCTTGAAAGACTTATTTACAAAATTGCTGGCTGTGATGATGCTAAAAATAAAGAGCTTATGACATCACTTGCTACAACAGGCAAATATGAAATTACAGAGGAAATGAAGGCTGAATTAGCAGATTTCTATGGTAATTACGCAACTGAGGCTGAAACAGCAAATGTAATTAAGAGCATTTTTGAAGAAACCGGTTATGTTATTGATACACATACAGGTGTTGCAGCGGAGGTTTACAAGAAATATAAGAAGGATACAAACGATACTACAAAATCTGTTATTGCTTCAACAGCCAGTCCATTTAAGTTTACAAGAAGTGTTATGAACGCTATTGATTCAAAATACGATGCAATGAGCGACTTCGAGCTTGTTGATGAGCTTAGCAAAATTGGCAATGTAAAGGTTCCAAATGCTATTGAAGAAATTAGAACAGCAAATGTTTTACATGATACAGTTTGTGAAGTTAGCGAAATGGAAAATGTAGTTAAGAAATTCTTAGGAATATAAAATATAAGTGCTGATGATTAGTATAACTATTGGCAAAAGTGGGCATTTAAAATAATTGATTTTAAATAATGTCAGGCACAGCTCCTATTAAAATTTATATTTAGACTATAGGTTTTAAAGGAGAATTCTGCCTGACATTATTACATTATTTTTTGTATAATAAAATTTGTTGAAATTACTTATTACATTAAAAAAGATTAAACATACTTATATGAGAAATTAACATGAGTGATTAAAATTAGTAATGTATTATGAAAAAAGGAAGGAGAAAAGATGAGATTTATACACTGTGCTGATTTGCATCTGGATTCAAAAATGACTGCAAATCTTTCAAAGGAAAAAGCAAAAATTAGAAAAATTGAATTATTAAATACATTTAAAAAGATGGTAAATTATGCCAGTGATAATCAGATTAAGGGGATTATTATAGCTGGAGATTTGTATGATACAAAAAATATTTCTGCTACTGCTAAGAATGCAGTTATAGATGAAATATTAAATCATCCGGAATTAGATTTTTATTATTTATTAGGCAATCACGATGGAGATAGCTTATTGTCTGCTTTTAGTGAGATGCCGGACAATTTAAAGCTATTTAATAATAGCTGGACAGATTATAAGGTAGAAAATACAAAAATTCATATTATTGGAATAGAAATAAGCGAAGAAAATAATTCTACTATGTATGATGCACTTACACTTAATCCCAATGATTTTAATATAGTTGTATTGCATGGGCAGGAGGCTATACATAAAAGTAAGGATAAGAATGTAAAAATCAGCCTTAGAGAATTAAAAAATAAAAATATAGATTATTTAGCATTAGGACACATTCACCAATACAAAAGGGAAAAGCTGGATAGCAGAGGAATATATTGCTATAGTGGCTGCCTTGAGGGCAGAGGCTTTGACGAATGTGGTGAGCATGGCTTTGTTGTAATTGATATTGATGATGAAAAGTACACCTTAAAAAGTGAATTTATAAACATGGCTTCCAGACAGCTATATAATGTTTTAGTAGATGTTTCGGAATGCTTAACTACAGCAGAGGTGGGAAATAGAATTAATGACAGGCTTTTAGAGGAAAATATTGATGAAAAGCATATGGTTAAGGTAAGCCTTGTAGGAAAGGTTGATATAGAATGTGATATTAATATTGAACTACTTACCAAACAGTTTGAGGAAAACTACTTTTTCTTTAAAATTAAAAATGAAACTGCTTTAACCTTTAATTATGAAAAATTTGCTTTAGATGTTTCCTTAAAGGGGGAATTTGTACGAACTGTAATGCAGGAGGATAGTTTAGAGGACGAAGAAAAGGCTACAATTATCAGATATGGTTTAGAAGCTCTTGCAGGAGAGGAGATTGACTAATGAAATTAATAGAAGCACATATAGAAAATTTTGGTAAGCTTTCAGGAGAAAACTTTAAGTTCAATTCACACTTAAACGAGTTTTATAAGGAAAATGGCTGGGGCAAGTCTACCTTGGCAGCCTTTATTAAGGTTATGCTTTTTGGTTTTGAAAATGAAAGAGCCAGAGATGAGCTGTCAAATGAGCGAAAAAGATATAAGCCCTGGCAGGGTGGTGTCTATGGTGGAAGTCTTGAAATTCAGGTAAAGGACAAAAACTATATAATATCAAGAACCTTTGGTGCAAAGGACAAAGAGGATGAATTTGTATTAAGAGATGCCAGTACACTACTTTTAAGTGATGATTTTACTAAAAATATTGGAGAAGAATTATTTGAAATTGATTTAGCAGCATTTTCCAGAACTATATTTATCTCACAAAATGATATATATACAGAGGCAACTGGAAATATTAATGCAAAAATAGGTAATCTTACTGACAATACAGATGATATTAATAACTTTGAAGCAGTAGATAAAAAATTAACTGACCTATTAAATTCAATGAGCCCGACTAGAAAAACAGGCTCTATTTCAAAACTTATTGATGAGCTTAATGATTTAAGGGTTGAGGTTAAAAAAGCTTCTACCTTAGATGAGGCTATAGATAAATATGTTAAAGCAAAGGAAGAAGAAAAAAATAAATATTTTGCTTTAAAGGAAAAACAGCAAAAGCTTATAGAAAAAAAGAAGGAAGTAAGTAAATATAAGGACTTAAAAAATATTCAGAAGGAATATGAAGGACTTTTAGAGACAGTTACAAACCTTAAAAATAAGCTTTTAGCTATTAAAGGTCAACTGCCACAAAAGGAAATTGACAGTAAGGTGGTCGAGGAAGCCTTAAAAAATATTGATGAGTTGAAAAAATGGCAGTCTTATAAGGAGGCATACAATATTAGTGAGGATAAGCTTAGTGAATATAAGACGCTGGATGATATTTTTACAGACAGACCTATTGAACAGGAAATTTTTGAAGATAAAATTTCTAAGGCAGAGGAATTAATTCAATTAGAAAAAAATGCAGAAGCAACAAAGGTTACAGAGGAAGAATTAGAGGAGTATAAAAAACTTAAGGAAAGCTTAGGGGAAAACAAAGTTGATGAGCATACTATTGAGCTAAAGGTATCTAACTGGACTAAAAAAAATGAAATAAAAAGTGCTATAAAAATAAAGGAGCTTAATTATCAGACTCAAAAGGCTTCAATAGACAAGGAGCTTGAAGCTGCAACAAGGACTGCTAAGAAAAATTATGTGCCACTTATTTTAGGCTTTATAAGCTTAATAGCAGGCTTTGCACTTTTGCCAGTAAATGTATATTTTACTATTGGTCTGGTAGCTGTAGCATTAGGCAGCATAGGGAGTTTTGTAGCTATTAACAATAAAAATAAAAGTAAAGCAGAAGCACTTCGGAAAAACTATGAGGATAGCTATAGACTGTTAGAGGAAATGAAAGAGGAAATAGACTTAGACAATAGCTTTATTGAAAAAAACGAAAGAGAAATGAACGCATTTTTAAAGCTTTTTAATATTGCTTATGTAGAAGATGAGGTTATTAACCAACTTTTTAATATAAAGCACAGCGTATCAAGATATAAGCAATTACTTAAAAAGGTTGAAAATGTGGATAAGTCTGCTGTTACAACCATAGATAAATACAAATCAGAATTAACAGAGCTTATTAGGGAATTTGAGCCTGACTTTAAGGCTGTTGACAGCTACAAGTATAGGCAGACATTAATAGAGCTTAAAAACAAATATACATTATATATAGAATACAAAGAACAGCTGGAAAAATATAACAAATGTGTAGAGGAAGGTAATAGGCTTCAAGATAGTGTTGATAGCTTTTTTAAAGAGTATGAAATAGAAAAGGCAGAGGATATTACAAAGCAGCTTTTAGATTTAAAAATTAATGTTAGAAATTATCAGGATATTTTTGTGGAATATGACCAGGCGAAACAAAACTTATCAAAATTCGTTGAAAAAAATAATATAACTGATGATATAATTAATTTAAAAGTAGAGGCAAAAGAAGAAAACCTATTGGACCTTGATAAAGAGGCTGAAGAAATTATCAGGGAAATTGAGGTAGTTAATAGTACCATTACAAATTACAACAACTCCCTTAATGAGCTTAGAGAAAAAAGGGATGTTATTAGCGAAAAAGAGGAGTGTTTAGAACAGCTAGAACAAAGTGTTGCTGCTGATAAGAAAAAATATAAGCTTATTAAGAAAACAAAGGAGCTGTTAGAGGCTTCTAAAAATAGTTTGACAGCCAGATATATGAAGCCGATTTTAGACAGCTTTAAAAAGTATTACAATATAATTAGCGAGGATATTACTGATAAGTTTTCTATTGATGCCAAAATCAATATTACAGCAAATGAAGGCGGCATACCAAGAAGAATTGATTTGTTAAGTGAAGGAACAAAGGATTTAGTATATATCTGTATGAGGTTAGCTTTAGTAGATGCTATGTATACAGAGGAAAAGCCATTTATATTATTTGATGACCCCTTCGTTAATTTTGATGATGAAAAGGTGGCTGGCAGCTTAAAGCTGTTGCAGGAGGTATCAAAGGAATATCAAATTATTTACTTTACCTGTCATAACAGTAGAAAATAAAGGAGAAAGGTATGAGAGAAAATAACTTTTTTGCTATGGTTTCAAGAATGAAATATATAAATAGATGGGGACTTATGAGAAATACCATTACAGAAAATATTGCTGAGCATAGTCTGGATGTGGCAATTATTGCCCACAGTCTTGCTACTATCAGCAATTTATATTTTAATGGAAAAGTGGACGCAGAAAGGGTTGCAGTTATAGCTATGTTTCACGATACCACAGAGATTATAACTGGTGATATGCCTACACCTATTAAATATTATGCCAAGGAGATTAAAGATGCCTACAAGGATATTGAGGCAAAGGCTGCAAAGCAGCTTGTAAAGGGACTTCCAAAGGAAATGGAAGAGGTATACGAGGATATTTTATTACCAAAGGAGGAAGAGGAACTTTGCAGATTTGTAAAGGCAGCAGATAAAATATCTGCCTACATTAAGTGTATTGAAGAAAAGCAAATGGGAAATACAGATTTTGCAAAGGCAGAAAAATCAACCTTAGATGCAGTTAAGGCTATGAATATGAAGGAAGTAGATTATTTTCTAGAACACTTTATAGCTGCCTATAGTCTTACAGTAGACGAGCAGGCATAGGAAGGTATTATATGTCAAAGTCATTATTTATAGCAGAAAAACCAAGTGTAGCACAGGAATTTATAAAGGCACTTAAAATTAATGGAAAAAAAGCTGATGGATACACAGAAAATGAACAGTATGTAGTAACCTGGTGTGTAGGACATCTGGTTACTATGAGTTATCCAGAGGTATATGATGAAAAATTAAAAAGATGGTCACTAGAAACCTTACCATTTTTGCCAAAGGAGTTTAAATATCAGGTTATTGACAGTGTAAAAAAACAGTTTGCCATAGTTAGTGGGCTTTTAAACAGAGAAGATGTTTCAACAATATATGTCTGCACCGACTCAGGACGAGAAGGAGAGTACATATACAGACTTGTGGAGCAAATGGCAAAGGTTACTGGAAAAGAAAGAAAAAGAGTATGGATAGATTCCCAGACAGAAGAGGAAATACTCAGAGGAATAAGGGAAGCAAAGGACTTAAAGGAATACGACAATCTTGCTGCTTCTGCTTATCTTAGAGCAAAAGAGGATTACCTTATGGGTATTAATTTTTCAAGGGTACTTACCTTAAAATACGGAAGAAGTATTCAAAATTACTTAAAGCTGGATAAGGCTGTAGTTTCTGTGGGCAGGGTTATGACCTGTGTTTTAGGAATGGTAGTAAGACGAGAAAGAGAAATAAGAAGCTTTGTAAAGACACCTTTTTATAGAGTAATAGCTTCGCTAAAGGTAAATGATTTTCCTTTTGATGCTGAGTGGAGAGTCTGTGAAAAATCAAAATATTTTGAAACCCCTTATTTATACAAGGAAAACGGCTTTAAGGATAAGGAAAAGGCAGAGGAGCTGATAGCTTCTATAAATAGCCTGACACAAAAGGATTTGACCATTACCGGTATTGAAAAAAAGAAGGAAACAAAAAATTCTCCACTTTTATTTAATCTGGCAGAGCTTCAAAATGAATGTTCAAAGCTGTTTAAAATAAGCCCTGATGAAACACTCAGAATTACTCAGGAGCTTTACGAAAAAAAGCTTGTAACCTATCCTAGAACAGATGCCAGAGTTTTATCTACTGCTGTTTCAAAAGAAATAAATAAAAATATAAATGGTCTAAGATCCTTAGAAATGTTTAAGGGCTTTTGTGAGGAAATATTAACCTCTGGCACCTATAAAAATATTGCAAAGACCAGATATGTTAATGACAAGCAAATTACTGACCATTATGCAATTATTCCTACAGGACAGGGCTTTGGTGCGTTAAACAGCCTGAATCCTGTAGCTAAAAAGGTTTATCAGGTAATTGTCAGAAGGTTTTTGAGTATTTTTTATCCACCTGCTGTTTATCAGAAGGTTTCAATTATCGCCTCAGCAAATATAGAGGAAAAATATATGGAAAACTTCCATGCCTCCTTTAAGGTGCTTATAGAGGAAGGCTATTTAAAGGTTTCTAATATTAAAAGACCAGATGAAGAAACAGACAAAAGTTTAAATACTAAGACTGAGGAAGCACAAAATGATGACAGCAGCCAAAACGATGAGGGCGATATAAAGCTTGATGTGAATGTTATTGAGCAGTTGAAAAAACTTAAGAAAAATGATATAGTACCACTAAATGGGCTGAATATAAAAGAAGGGGAAACAGCACCACCAAAGAGGTACAATTCCGGTTCAATGATACTTGCAATGGAAAATGCAGGACAGCTTATTGAGGATGAGGAGTTAAGAGCTCAAATCAAGGGAAGTGGAATTGGAACAAGTGCTACCAGAGCAGAAATATTAAAAAAGCTTGTTAATATTAAATATATAAATCTAAACATAAAAACACAGATTATTACACCTTCCCAAATGGGAGAAATGATATATGATGTGGTTGATTGCTCTATTAAGCAGCTTTTAAACCCTGAGCTTACAGCAAGCTGGGAAAAAGGTCTTACATATGTTTCAGAAGGCTCAATATCCTCAGAAGAGTATATGTATAAGCTGGAGAACTTTGTAACAAATAGGGTAAATGTTGTTAAAAGACTTAATAATCAATATGAGCTTAATAAGTATTTTATGAAAGCAAGTGAATATTATAAAAAATAAGAATATTTATATACAGCCAGGAAAGGAAAAGTTATGTGCGGAATAGTTGGATATACCGGATACAGAGATTGTGCTGATGTGCTTGTAGAGTCATTATCAAAGCTTGAATATAGGGGCTATGATTCAGCAGGTATAGCAGTTTTTGAAAATGGAAAAATTATTACTGAAAAGTCACAGGGCAGACTTGACAATTTAAGAGGAAAGCTTAAAAAATACAAGCCACAGGGTGTGTGTGGTATTGGTCATACAAGATGGGCAACACATGGTGAGCCATCTGATATAAATTCACATCCACATGGAAGTGCAAAGGTTTCAATAGTACACAATGGAATTATTGAAAACTATATGGATATTAAGCAGTTTCTAATTGACAAAGGCTATGAGTTTATTTCTGAAACAGATACAGAAACAGTAGCAAAGCTTTTAGACTACTACTACGAAGGAAATCCTGTAGAAACCATTAAAAAGGTATTAAGTGAAATAAGAGGTGCTTATGCCCTAGGTATTATATTTGCAGATCATACAGATACTGTTTATGCAGTCAGAAAGGATTGTCCGCTTATTATAGGTGTAGGAGAGGGCGAAAACTTTATAGCCTCAGATGTTCCGGCAATTATTGCTTATACAAGGGATTATTATTTATTAGATAGTGATGAAATTGCAGTTATCACAAAGGATTTTGTAAATATATATGATATTCATGGCAAGGAAATCACAAAGGAATTACAGCACGCAGATTGGGATGTGGAGGCTGCTGAAAAGGGTGGCTTTGAGCATTTTATGTTAAAGGAAATTCACGAACAGCCAACTGCCTTTAGAACTACAATTATGCCTAGAATAATGGATGGAATGCCATTTTTAGAGGAATGTGGAATTACAAGAGAAATGCTTGTAGGCTTTAAAAAGATATTTATTGTTGCCTGTGGTACAGCAATGCATGCTGGCTTAATTGGCAAATATATTATTGAGCAGGTTGCAAGAACAGAGGTTACTGTAGATATAGCCTCAGAGTTTAGATATAGAAATCCGGTTATATCAAGTAAGGATTTAGTTATACTTATATCCCAGTCTGGAGAAACAGCAGATACAAAAGCAGTATTACAGCTTGCAAAAAAAATAGGTGCAGCTACTTTATCAGTTGTTAATGTTAAAGGCTCATCAATAGCCAGAGAGTCTGACTATGTTTTATATACTCACGCTGGTCCGGAAATATCAGTTGCCTCTACAAAGGCATATATGGTGCAAATGTCTATAATGTATCTGCTTGCCTTTGAGCTTGCTTATGCAAAGGGTATTATTTCAGAAGAGGAGTGCAAGAAATATACACAGACCTTAGAGAAAATGCCACAGAAAATAAATGAGGTGCTTGAGCTTAAAGACAGATGTCAGTTTATTGCATCAAGATTAATCAATGCACAAAGTCTTTTATATATTGGCAGAGGCTTAGATTATGCACTTAGTATGGAAGGCTCTCTTAAACTTAAGGAAATATCTTATATTCATTCAGAGGCATATGCAGCAGGCGAATTAAAACATGGAACAATTTCTCTTGTTACCTCGGAAATGCCTGTAATAGCAGTAGCTACACAAGGCGAATTGATTGAAAAGACTATTAGCAATGTAAAGGAAGTAAAATCCAGAGGTGCAAATGTTACTATGATTTGTGCTGAAGATGTAGAAGTAGGCAAGGATATAGCAGATCACCTTATAAAATTACCAAAGGTAGAGGATATATTTATGCCGATACTTGCTATAGTACCTCTTCAGTTTATTGCATATTACACCTCGGTTTTAAAGGGCTGCGATGTAGATAAGCCTAGAAATTTAGCAAAATCAGTTACAGTAGAGTAGGTGGTGTGGATATGATAGAAATAAATGCTTTATTTTCAAATATAAGTGAAAATACTATAGCTGCAGGTATTTTTGAAGGAAAGGTATATCCCTTTGAGGTGTTGCCGGATATTGGAAGCTATATTGTAGAACTTGGAAAAACTTTAGACAAAGAGGAATACAAGCAGCTGGGTGATAATATTTGGGTGCATAATAGTGCAAGAATAGCTAAAACTGCCTGCCTTAATGGACCATTAATTATAGATGCCGGTGCTGAAATCAGGCATTGTGCATTTATAAGAGGTAATGCTGTTGTTGGAAAAAATACTGTTGTAGGAAATTCTACAGAGCTTAAAAATGTAATATTATTTAACAATGTTCAAGTGCCACATTACAATTATGTAGGTGATTCCATATTAGGCTTTAAATCCCATATGGGGGCAGGGTCTATTACCTCAAATGTAAAATCAGATAAGACCTTGGTTACAATAAATGTAGAGGGCAAAAAAATAGAAACCGGCTTGAAGAAAATGGGTGCTATTTTAGGTGATAATGTTGAAGTGGGATGTAACAGCGTGCTTAATCCAGGCACTATTATTGGAAAAGAAACAAATATCTATCCATTATCTATGGTCAGAGGCTATGTAAAGGAAAAGTCAATTTATAAAAAGCAAGGCGAGGTTGCCGAAAAGTTCTAGTTAAAAAAGCTTATATTAAAGAATTGAGGATAATTATATGAACTTAGATAAAGAAAACAGTATAGACGATTGGGAATATCTTGATGACAATTATAAGGAGTCTGAAAATGAAGTGAAGGATTTAGAGGCATATATAAGCGAAGGCTTAGATGCGGACTTTGATTATGAAGACTCTATGCTTTTAGATGTAGATGATGCACTTTTTAAAAAGACTGTAGAAGATGTTAAAAATGTTAGAGAATTAATGAGTGATGGTGTTACAGTAAAGGAAATAGCAGGCAGACTTTCTTTAGCAGAAGATTATATAATGATGATTGCTATTACTTTAAATAGCAGCACAGAAGATGACAACGATATAGCTATAGCGCACCTTGTTATGATGGGCTGATAAAATCCCTTAGAAAAGGGCTTGGTAAAAATACCAGATTTTATTTGAATTAATCCGTAAATCCAAATAAAATCTGGTACTTTTTTATGATTTTTTCTTGGCAGCAATTATTTGGGAAAGATTTCTTATAGTTTCAATTTTTTTAATATCCTGACTAGACATTCGCTGCTTTAATACATTTAGTATTAATTCTGTTTCATTGTCGTTAAAAGAAATTCCCTTAGAGTTTGCGTTTTTCATAGAAGCCATAAAAAAGGGTAAAAGCTCATTAGAATTTTTCTTTTCAGCCTGTGAAGCAAATTCATTTAATATTTGCAATTTCATCGGGTCAATATTAGAAAGAACTGGATTTTTAGCCCAATCATTATTCATTGCTTTCTCCATTACCTCCGTTATCAAAATTTGAAAATACAGACATATATTCATTATACATACTGATGGTATTAATTGTATTCATATAGGTATTAATGGTGTCTAATTCCTTTTTGTCTAAGTATATTTTTATATCATCAATAAGTGATGATAAATTTTTAGAATCATTATCATTGGTACACATAGAAAGACTATTATTATCCTCCATAAGCCTCATAGTGTTTGTAAGCTCTCTAAGCTTAACGAAAACAGATAAAAATTTTTGTCCATTTCCATTAATATAAGGCAGAGAAGCCTTTATTATATTTAGCTCCTTAGGCGAAACTAGGGAATCAAATTCTGTAATAGGTATAGATTCATGACTCATATTAACCTTCAAGTTTTTTTAAAAGTTTATTCAGATATTTTTTGTTTATTCCAAATTGTATTTTAGATAAACATAATGTGGATAAAAAAGACTGTTAGGGCTTCCTTAAAAAAGGATTACCCTAACAGTCTTACTAAATGGTAAGTATGTGGCTAAAGCTTAGAAGCAGAAACCGTCACAGCCATTGTTACCGCCACAGAAAAGTAAAAGAAGAATAATCCATAAGCAGCTATCACATCCACCACAACCATTTGAGTTTGAAAGTGAATTGTTGCCGCAGCAAAGAAGGATTAAGATTAAGAATAAGCAGCTATTATTTCCTCCTTCTCTTGAATTAGAACAAGAATTGTTGCAGCAGTTTGTTGCTGTTAAATCGCTCATAAATGAACCTCCAAATAATAATTACAATACAATTCTATGTGGTAATCATTATTTGGTTACAAAAAAATAAATATAAAAACATTAATTAGTTACAAAAAGTGTAAATTGTTATAAAATATTATTGGATATTCTTATTTGGGAAAATTTTGTTACCTAAGGGGTTGATGTTTAAGTGGATTGACAAAGAATATATATATAGTAAAATCATATAAGAATGAAAAGTATATTTAGAATGAAAAGTATATTTAGAATGAAGAGAATATATTAGAAAGGTGAAAATTATGGTAAGAAGATATAAGAAATATTTAATCATAATGACTTTTCTATTAGTATTACTGGCTACAGGGTGTGGCAAAACAAAGAGTGATGAAACCACCTACAAGGGAATAGCTACTACTGTAAAAAATAGCAGCGAGGCAGAGGTAACTACACAAAAGCCTGCTACGAAGGAAGAAAGTACAGGACAGGTGGAAACAACTACAGCTTCTGCTAATACTACAGCAAAGACAGAAACTGACTCAAGTATAGCCACAACTCCAATGGTCACAAGTACAGTTTTGCAGACTCAAAAGCCTACGACTGTTATAGAAACAACTACCTACCAAAGAAAGCATAGACCACTTAGTATAAGAACTCCGGAGACATCAAACAGGCTTGTTTCATCTATGAATGGTTACAACATAGACTATAGCAATACTAAAAACGGATATGTTATGGTGCAAAATACTACAGGAGTGACTACATATGTGCAGATTACCTGCAATTCCGTAATGCGACAGTACAAAATGCAGGGTGGAAGCTATGAAACCTACCCACTTACTATGGGAAATGGAAAATACAAGGTGCAGGTATTACAAATTGCAGCCAATGGCTTAGGCTATGATAAAAATACAATAGAAATAAATGTTACCCTTGAAAACGGTAACTATCCATATTTATATGCAAACTCCTATGTGAGCTTTTACAATGGCTCTCTTAGCACACAAAGATCTTATGAATTAATATACGAAGGTGAGGATGAACAGACGATAGCTGATAGAATAGTTGACTATGTGGCTAAAAATGTTTCCTACGATTACAATAAGGCAGCCTCAGTTACATCTGGTGCAATTAAAAGCTATGTACCGTATCCTGACAATACCCTTACTTCGGCAAAGGGAATATGCACAGATTATGCAAGCCTTGTGGCGGCAATGCTAAGAGTACAGGGAATACCTTGTAAAATGGTATATGGATATATAAACAACGGAGCAACCTATCACGCTTGGAATCAGGTATATTACGCAGGTGCGTGGCATTTGTTTGATGCGTGTATTAAATCAACTGGTGGAAGTGCTTCATCATATGTAACCGACAAAGAATATTAGTATATCAGGAGGAATTATGAGCAGTAGCAATACAAATACAAAAAATAAAAAAAGTAAAAGAAACATAGAATTATCAGCAGAGGAGCTAGCGTTATTTTGCGACCAGGTTTTCCTTATTTTAGAGGCTGGTATTCCTTTGTATGACGGGTTTGAAACACTTGCAAAGGAAGCAGAAAATGACAATGCAAGGGAAATATTTGAAGGTATTAGTAAAAGCCTGTTAAAGCAAGGCTCTTTATATTATGCCATAAAGGATATAGATATTTTCCCAAAATATATGGTCAATATGATTAATATAGGCGAAGAAACAGGAAAACTGGATGATGTTCTAAAGTCCTTAAATACATATTATACAAAGGCAGACAGAACGAAAAAGGCTGTAAAAGCTGCTATATCCTATCCTATAGTGCTGCTTTGTATGATGAGTGCTGTAGCTGTACTTATAGTTACCCGTATCCTTCCTATTTTTGAGGAAATATTTAAAAATCTAGGTACAGATATGTCAAGTAATGGAAGAGCTATTATGTCTATGGCAAAAACGCTAGGCTATATTGTCTTTGGAGTGACCTTAGTTATTCTTGTTATAGTAATAGCAATATATTTCATTGTAAAGCTAGGCTATGGAAATAAAGTTTTAAAGGTATTTGGTAAATTGCCATTTATTAAGAAAATTTCAATGAAAATGTCCTCAGCAAGCTTTTCTTCAGTAATGTCTATGATGCTTTCAAGTGGTTATTCTCTTGAAAAAGCACTTGAGCTTGCTCCAGAAATAGTATCAGAGGAATATACCAAAGAAAAAATAGTTAAATGTCAGAAATTAGTGGCAGAGGGTAAGGATATTTCTGAAAGTCTTACAGAGATTGAAATTTTTGACGGAATTACAAATAGAATGATAGGAGTAGGATATAAGGCAGGTGCATTAGATAGTGTTATGAAAAAGATTTCCGATAAGTATGAGGAGGAGGTAACAGAAAGTATTGAAAAAATAGTTTCTGTTATTGAGCCAACCTTAGTTGCAATTATGTCAATAATCATAGGTGGAATTTTAATTGCTGTAATGCTTCCACTTGCAAATATAATGTCATCAATAGGATAGAGGTGCTTATATGTATTTATATAAAAGTAAAAAGACTAAGATAAATCCTCTTGTTATTACTATAGCTTTGTTTTTGGCAGTAATAATATTCTTTTATATATCCTTAGTGAATATGGATAAAAAGGTTAGTGACAATGAAATTACTACCTTGGCAAAGGCTATGGATAATGCAGTAGTCAGTCACTACGCCATAAATGGCTGTTATCCGGAAAGCCTTGAGGCTATAGAAAAAGAATACGGCATAATTATAGATAAAGACAGATTTATTGTATCCTATGATATTATAGCTCCAAATGTAATGCCTGGTATATCAATATATGTAAAGGAGGAAAATTAATGAAAAAGAAACATTCCATAGATTTTTTATTTGTGATTTTCCTATTCTTTATATTTGTTATAATGAGTGTTTCGCTTGTTTTTGTTAGTGTTAATATATACAATTCAATATCAGACAGACAAGAAAATAATAATATTTCAAGAACGACTCTTTCATATATAGCAAATAAAATCTTATCAGCAAATGCCTATGAGGATAAGGTGTCTATAATTGAAAAAGACGGTAAGGATGTTCTGGTAATAAATAGTCAGGATAATGAAATGAAGTATTCTACCTTAATATTTTATAAGGACGGATATGTAAAGGAGGCAAATATAATAAAGGATAGCCAGTTTACATTGGACTTTGGAAACAATCTTATAAAAACAGCAGGCTTAGAATTTGAAATAGTTGACAACAAAGTGTTTATCCGTGTTACAGATAATAAAGGAAATAAAGAGGGTATTACTGTAAACATTGATAGCGTTAAGTAGGTGATAAATATGAATGGCGTGGAAAAAAGCAGGACATTTTTAACAGAATTTATAATAGTAATATTGTTCTTTTCTGTATCAGCAGTAATACTTTTAGGGGTGTTTGTTAAGGCAAATGACAAAAGCAAGACAGGGATAATTTTAGATAAGTGCTCCCTGATTACAAGAGATTTAGAAGCAAAGCTTTCCTTTGAAGAAACAGAGCTAAAGGACAACACCATAGAACAGCTGGTACATAAAAAACTGTCGGATAATGGCTTTTTAAGTAATGGTAAAACTGTTTATGTAAAGTATTTTGATAAAGACTTTAAAGAAACAGAGGAAAAAGAGGCTGTCTACAAGGCTGTATTAGTTGTGGTACTTGATGATTCTAATACTTTTTCTAATATAATAAGCTACGGAATTAAATATACAAGTATAGACGGCAAAAAAGAGTATTATGAGGTATCATTTAATAAAATTATACTTGGAAAGGAAGAATAGTATATGAAGGATAAAGCTGGTTTTCATATAGGGGCAGGTATTACCTCAATATTTATGCTTTTTATTGTATTGTGTCTTACGGTTTTTGCTATTCTTTCCTATGGTACAGCAAAGGCTGATTATAATTTGTCTAAACAATCAGCCGATAATCTTGAGGCTTATTATCAGGCAAGAAACAAGGCAGTAAGAGCTGTGGCAGACATAAACGAATGTATAATGAAGGATAAAAGCACTATAGACCAAAAGGATTTTTTGGAAAATATAAAAGTGGTAATAGCCGAGAAGGGCTATAGCTTAAACAAGCAGGGAAATATTCAGGTGTCAGTTGAGATAAATCAAAAGCAGACCTTTGAAATTGAATTGAAAATTAACGCATATGAGGATAAAACAGGTGTTACAATTTTAAGAAGTTATGTTAGTACCAGTGGAGCTGTTAATTCAAATGGAGTACCTGTCATAACAGAATAGGAGAATTTATGAACTATAAAGCAATAGATATATTAAAGACAGCAGTGGAAAAGGGTGCATCAGATATTTATATAGTTGCCGGAGGCCCTATCAGCTATAAGATTAATGGAAATATGACACCTATGAAGGAGTGTAAGCTTACACATCTGGATACAGAGGATATTATAAAGCAGATATATGAATTTAAAGCAGATGAAAGCTTTGAAAAGCTTAAAAGGGGTGGCGATGACGATTTTTCCATTTCCATAAACGAGCTTGGAAGATTTCGCTGCAACGCCTACAAGCAAAGAGGTTCGTATGCCTGTGTGTTAAGAGTTGTAAGATTTGAACTGCCAGATTTTCATGAGCTTAATATTCCGGAAACAGTTATTGATTTATGTAATATGAAAAAGGGACTGGTTTTAGTAACGGGTCCGGCAGGAAGTGGAAAGTCTACTACCTTAGCCAGCCTTGTAGACAGGATTAATACAAATTATTGCAAGCATATTATTACTATTGAGGATCCAATAGAATATATACATAGACATAAGAAAAGTATAGTCAGCCAAAGAGAAGTAGATATAGATACAAAAAGCTATGAGGCGGCACTTAGAGGGGCACTTAGACAATCTCCAGATGTAGTATTGCTTGGTGAAATGCGTGATTTTGAAACTATACAGATAGCAATTACAGCAGCAGAAACGGGTCAGCTTGTATTATCTACATTACATACAATAGGGGCAGCAAAAACCGTAGATAGAATTATTGATGTATTTCCAGCCCAGGCCCAGCAGCAGGTAAGAATACAGCTTTCTATGGTGCTGCAGGCAGTAGTTTCCCAACAGCTTATTCCAACTGTCAACGGAGGTCTTGTTCCGGCCTTTGAAATTATGATAGCCAATAGTGCGATTAGAAATATGATTCGCGAATCAAAGGTGCATATGCTGGACAATGCAATATATGCAGGCAGCAATGAGGGAATGATTACAATGGATACCAGCTTATATAATTTATATGAAAACGGTATAATTTCAAAAGAAAATGCTATATTCTATGCTACAAATAAGGACACAATGGAAAAGCGGCTTTCATAATATATACCAAGAACTAATTGGATTGAATTATGAATAACAAATATAAAGAAATTGTTGATTATGCTATAGATTATAAAAAGAATAATATAAAAAATTACAAGCAGGTGGGAGTGGCAGTAATTGATACAGGGGTATTTTTGCATCCTGACATAAGAAGAAGTGTTGTAGGTTTCTATGATTGTGTCAATGGAAGAAATATACCATATGATAATAATGGACATGGAACCCATGTTAGTGGAATTATTGCAGGCAATGGACATATGAGCAAAAAGATGATTGCCGGATTAAATAGTGATGCAGCAATTATAGGGATAAAGGTTTTAAATCAAAAGGGCAATGGGAAAATTGAAAATGTTTTAAGGGGACTTGAATATATTGTAAAAAACAAAGAAAAATACAATATTAGAATTTTAAATATATCTATTGGGGGAAATGACAACTATAAGGATGTTGACAATATTGCATTAATAGACGGAGTGGAAATGGTGTGGTCAAAGGGAATTGTAGTGGTGGCAGCAGCAGGCAATAATGGACCGGACAAAAGCACTATAACTGCACCGGGGGTCAGCAGAAAAATTATTACAGTTGGCTCAAGTGATGATTTAAGTATGTTGGGTAACCAAACCAGCTATTCAGGAAGAGGACCGACCTGCAGGTGTATTATCAAGCCGGATATTTTGTGTGTAGGCAATAAAATACCGGGACTTTCAAATACTATTCCCGGTTATGTTACAAAAAGTGGAACATCTATGTCAACACCTATAATTTCTGGTGCTATTTCAATTCTTTTAGAAAAGCATCCAGATATGACACCAAAGGATATTAAAATTGCCCTGAAAAATACATCAACTGATTTAGGAATAAGCAAAAATATTCAAGGCTATGGGGAGTTAAATATAAAAAAATTATTAAGTGTTTGATAATGCTGTAAAAGTTGTTATAATTAATTTGTTGATTTGACATAATTTTGTAACTAAATGAAAATGGAGATAATATGACTATTGATAAAAAATGCGAGGAAAATACAACTACAAGGGATTCATATTTGATAACAGGTCTTTCAAGCAAGGAAGTTTGTGATAGAAAAAAAGAAGGCAAAGCCAATGGAAATTATTCTGTAAAGACAAAGTCTGTAGGACAGATTATTTTTACAAATATATTTTCACTTTTTAATATTGTAAATTGCTTCCTTGCTTTATGTATATTTTTAGTTCACTCTTATAAAAATATGATGTTTATGGGAGTAGTTTTTTGGAATGCTTTTATAGGAATATTTCAGGAAATTCGTTCTAAAAGAATTATAGATAAGCTGTCACTTATAGCTTCACCAATAGCCCATGTCTTAAGGGATGGTAAAATTGAAGACATTAATATTAATGAAATTGTATTAGAGGATATTCTTATTATAAAAAATGGCTCTCAAATTCCTGCTGATGCAGTAGTCCTAGAAGGGGAATGTGAGGTAAACGAAAGCCTGCTTACAGGAGAAAGTGATGCCATTTTTAAGAAAAAGGGAGATGAGGTTTTATCTGGAAGTTTTATTACACAAGGCGAAGTAAAGGTAAAGGTAATCCATGTAGGAAAGGACAATTATGTTAATACTATTACAGGCAAGGCAAAATATTTAAAGAAGCCAAATTCCCAAATTAATAAAAGTATAAAATTAATTGTAAAGATAGTTACAATATGCCTTATTCCAGTTACAGCCTTGTTATTTGTTAATCAATATGAAAATCTGTCCCACAATATACAGGCAACTGTTGTAAGTACTGTTGCAGCAGTAATTGGTATGATTCCTTCAGGTTTAGTACTGCTTACTTCGGTGGTGCTTGCAGTAAGCGTTATAAGGCTGTCAAAGAAGAAAACCTTAGTGCAGGAAATGTACTGTATTGAAACCTTAGCAAGAGTTGATGTTTTGTGCTTGGATAAAACTGGCACTATAACAGAAGGAACAATGGATGTAGAGGATATAAGTATTGTAGAAAAGGGCATTACTACCGGAAAAATAAAAAAGATACTAAAGGAATATACAGCAGCTTTTGGAGATGACAATCCTACCTTTAATGCACTAAGAGAGTATGCAAATACTCAAAAGCTTCCTGTAATAGAGGATTACCAGTGTGAGCTTACAAATAAGGTGCCATTTTCCTCAGATAAAAAGTGGGGAGCTATATCTATTAAGGGAGAAGGAAGCTATTGCATTGGAGCTATGGAATACATATTAGAAAATCCTTCTGTGAAAGAACAGGCACTTATAGATGAATATTCCTCAAAGGGGCTTAGAGTATTAACTATATGCCACACAAGCAGTGAAATTAATAGTAAAGAGCTGCCTAAGGATATGAAATTACTGGCTATTATAGCCATTACAGATAAAATCAGGGATGAAGCCTATGATACAATTAAATATTTTAAAAAGCAGGGTGTTGATGTAAAGGTTATATCTGGTGATAATCCAATGACAGTATCTTACATTGCAAGTAAGGCTGGTATAAGAAATGGAGATAAATATATAGATACATCAAAATTGTCTGATGAGGAATTAATAGAGGCTAGTGAAAAATATACTGTATTTGGAAGAGTGCGTCCTGACCAGAAGCTTACATTAGTAAAAGCCTTAAAGGCTAAAGACCACATTGTAGCAATGACCGGAGATGGTGTTAATGATGTAATGGCATTAAAGGAGGCTGATTGTAGTATCGCTATGCAGTCTGGTAGTGATGCAGCAAGAAATGTATCACAGATTGTTTTAATGGATTCCAATTTTGCGTCTATGCCGGAAATCGTTGCTGAGGGCAGAAGAACCATAAACAATTTACAACGCTCTGCAGCCCTCTATTTAACAAAGACTATATATTCAACAATACTTGCAGTAGTATTTGTATTTTGGGCAAGAGTATATCCCTTTGTGCCTATCCAGCTTACTCTGATAGGCGCCTTGTCGATAGGAATACCTTCATTTTTACTTGCCTTAGAGCCTAATAATAATCGGGTAAAGGGTGACTTTTTGCTGAATGTATTAAGAATGGCTATCCCGGGAGGCTTAATAGTCTTTATAAACATAATAATAATGCAGATTTTTTCAAAACTTGTGGGAGCGTCATTTTTGCAAAACTCTACAATGTGCATTTTAGGACTGGCAATAGCAGCATTGGTGGAGCTTTATAAGATTTGTCAGCCACTTAATTTTATGAGAAGAACTATGCTGGTTGTGCTTATTGGGATTTTTGCCTGTGCAGAAATATTTTTCAAAAGCTTTTTCAGCTTTGAAAGATTAACCTTTATTCAGGCTGGTGGTGTTGCATTACTTTTTGTGTTTACGGTAATAATGTTTAGAATTTTATCTGTTATAACAGAAACTATTTTAGGAACTACACCAAACATATATCATGTATCCTTTGGGGTGGTAAATGGGGAAAAGCTGCTTATTATCAATGATGAGGTGGAGAAAAAAGATTACTTTGATATTACGGCTATGATGAAAAATAAAAAGGTTTTAGGCATCGACAGCGTGAACTTTATGAATATTAAGGACAATATACTTTATATAGACGGTGAGGATGATATTGAGGAAAAACAAATTGCTGCTAATGCAATATATTATGTAAAGCATATTAAAAGGCTTAAAAATGGAAAAGCCGCTGTAGCTATAGTGGCTGGTAAGGATGAAAGAAAATATGAGGTGGCGGTAGATGCAGATGAAAATACTGCTGCCTTTAATAGTGATGGTGTTGCATATAAAATTAAAGCCCATACCATAAAGGCAAAAAAAGTTACTCTGTAATTTAAAAAACTTAGGAAAAAACTTGAGGAGTTAAAGTTTTCTTGAAAATGTATATACATCGTGTTATAATTTTTAAGAATTTTGTTTACTTAATTTGTAGGTATTAGGTACTAAAAATTAGTATTTGCTATAATTAGCAAACACAAAAAATGTAGAGAACATAGGAGATTAGTATATGGAAAAAATTAAAATGACAACACCTATAGTTGAAATGGACGGAGATGAGATGACAAGAATCCTTTGGAAATGGATAAAGGATGAATTGTTATTACCATTTATAGAATTAAATACAGAATATTATGATTTAGGGCTTGAAAATAGAAATGCAACTAATGATTTAGTTACAACACAGTCTGCTGAGGCTACAAAGAAGTATGGAGTCGCAGTTAAGTGTGCAACTATTACACCAAACGCTGCCAGAATGACAGAATACAATTTAAAAGAAATGTGGAAGAGTCCAAACGGAACAATCAGGGCAATTTTAGATGGTACTGTATTTAGAGCACCAATTATTGTTAAAGGTATTGAGCCATATGTTAAAAACTGGAAAAAGCCTATTACTATTGCCCGTCATGCTTATGGTGATGTATATAAGGCAAGCGAAATGAAGGTAGAAGGACCAGGAAAGGCAGAAATAGTATTTACTGCTGCTGACGGAACGGAAAAAAGAGAGCTTATCCACGAGTTTAAGGGAGCTGGTATTTTACAGGGTCAGCACAACCTTAACAATTCAATAGAAAGCTTTGCAAGAAGCTGCTTTGGCTATGCACTTGATACAAAGCAGGATTTATGGTTTGCTACAAAGGATACTATTTCTAAAAAATATGACCATACCTTCAAGGATATTTTTCAGGAAATTTTCGATAAGGAATATAAAGAAAAATTTGAGCAGGCAGGAATTGAATATTTCTACACCTTAATTGATGATGCAGTAGCAAGAGTTATTCGTTCAGAGGGTGGCTATATCTGGGCTTGTAAGAATTATGACGGTGATGTTATGAGTGATATGGTTGCTACAGCCTTTGGTTCATTATCAATGATGACATCTGTATTAGTATCACCACAGGGTTTCTATGAGTATGAAGCAGCTCATGGTACTGTTCAAAGACATTATTATAAGCATTTAAAGGGTGAAAAAACATCTACAAACCCAATCGCTACAATTTTTGCCTGGTCAGGTGCCTTAAGAAAGCGCGGCGAAATGGATAATATTAGTGCTTTATGTGATTTCGCTGATAAGCTTGAAAAGGCTTGTATTAAGACAATAGAGGACGGCAGGATGACAAATGACCTTGCAATTATTACTTCTATGGAAAATCCAACAGTTCTTAATTCAGAGGACTTTATTAAGGCTATTAGAGAAACCTTAGAAGCATCACTTAATTAATTGCAGGTGTGCTGCATAAAACATTTGATTGATCTAGCTTGTGGTTGTGCCATTAGCTTATAAAAAATAAATAAAGAGGTAACATAGTGGAAAGACATATACCAAAAACAGGGGAAATTTATAGGCATTTTAAAAATAAAATGTATCAGATAGTGACAGTTGCCACTCATTCAGAAACAGGCGGGCAGTTGGTTATATATCAGGCATTGTATGGAGATTTTTCCTGCTGTGCAAGACCTTTAGAAATGTTTATGAGCAAGGTAGATAAGTCAAAATATCCACAGGCGGCACAGGAATATCGATTTGAGCTTGTAGATAAAGATAGTCTTACAAAGGTTCATAAGACTGCGGAAAATATTGTTACAGAAAATATTGTTACAGAAAATATTGTTACAGGTAATAATGTAGAGGCTGTAGTTGAAAAAACAATAGAAAATGCAGATGAGGAGCTTCCAAATCCGGACTTAGTGTTGTTTTTAGATGCAGATACATTTGAAGAAAAGAAAAATCTTTTAGTGTCTATGCAAAGCAGAATGACGGATGAGCTTATAAATAGCATTGCAGCGTCATTAGATGTAAGCGTAGATGAGGGAGATTTGGAAACCAGATTTAAAAGCTTATACAACTGCGTTTCTACTATGTCCAGATATGAAGTAAATAATAGATTAAGATAGTAAAAATATGGAGGCTGCTTTAGTAATTTCCCTAAAGCATTGCCTCCTTTTAAATGTACAGCCACAATATATGGTACTGAAATAAAAAAATAGTTAAAATAATTGCAAAATATATTAAAGTTTTTATTACGATATGCCGAAATACACAAAAGGAAAATACTACTCTGTATGTGAGAGTTTACATTATAGAAAATTTGAGTTGCTTATCTGAAAGGAGCTTTTATGAAAGAGATAAAAAGATATTGGAAACAGATAGTTGGGACGCTGGTAGCAGTTTTAGTAGTGGCAGTAGGTGTTAAATTTGCTTTTGCAGATGAAATAGGTATTGTTATTACTACAAATGATGTTCACGAAGGAACATGGGAGGTAGGAAATACAGATACAGTTTCGGCTACTGTTACAGGTGTAGCACCTGATGAAGGTACAGGAGTTATTCCGGGTACTGTTTCCTGGACAACTTCAAATGCTGAGGTTGTTGCCCTTACAGACAATGGTAATGGCACAGCTATGGTCTATGCTACAGGAGCGGGCAGAGCAGAGCTTATTGCTACATATACAAATGGCGATTATGTAAAAACAAAATCTTTGATTGTTTCAGTTAAGCTTAAAAGAATTGATACCCAGTATCAGACACTAGAGGTTGGAAGCGGCACATCACTTAGTACAAATTATTCAAACTCAAATAAAACATCACTTAATTGGACTACATCAGACGAAAATGTTATAAGAGTATCAGATGCAGGTGCAAGTGCAGGTATGTGTAACATTGAAGCAGTAGGAAGTGGTGTGGCATCAGTTAAGGCTATGACGCCAGCTCCAGATGGACAAATGGTTGAATATATTGTAATTGTTCCAGCAAAGTTTACAAATCATGACTTTGTTGAGGTAAACCCTTCAGAATATGTTAATATATTTGACTTAGGCATTACAAATACAAACAATGCACAAAATTTATACTGGGGTTCTCTGGATACTGGAAGTGGTACTATTGAAGTAGACCAGTATGGTAATGTTTATGGAGCACAGGCAGGCATTAAGCAGATATATATCTATCCGAGATATGATTTTAGTTCTGTAGACGAGTTTGCTCATTTGGATACAGTTACAAAGATTATAAATCAGTTTGGTGATACACTTAATATAAAGGTTAATTTTGGAATTAACGGCGGCAATAAAACTATGGCAGTAGGTGATTCGGCCAGCCTTACAGTAAATATAGATGACAGCTATTCAAACAGAGTAAACTGGACATCCTCAAACACATCTGTTGCAACAGTTGATTCAAAGGGAAATATTATCGCTGTTAGTGGTGGTACAGCACAAATTACAGCTACTATAGACGGAAAGATATATCCAAATGATACAGCTACCTCTCATAGAGCAACTATTACAATAGTTGTTATTGACAACTTTAAGGTAACAGAAACAGAGCATTATTTAAACAGGGATGACAGCTTTACACTTACAGCTATTCCAACTGATACAAGTGATAATACAACAATTACCTGGATGTCATCAGATGACGGAATAGCAACAGTTAGAACCTCTGATACAAATAGATTTGCTGCAACAGTTACAGGTATAAAGCCTGGTACAGCAACAATTACTGCAATTCAGCAAACGGCGGATGGTGTTAAGAAGTATGCTACCTGTACAGTTTATGTTAGAGAAAAGGTTGAAGATATTACTATGAATGAAAAGGAGATAGAGGTTACAGTAGGTAACAGCTATCAGTTATCATTGATTTTTAATCAGACCTCAGGCAGCACACCAGACAATATTAATGTTAAGTGGGTATCAAGTGATGATACAGTTGCTACGGTAGTTAAATCTACAAACATAAATGGTCTGGTTACAGGTGTAAAGGGTGGCGACGCAGTTATTTCAGCCATTACAGAGGACGGAATACAGGTTGCATCATGTAAGGTTCATGTCAGAGTACCAGTGACACAGGTTATTTTAACAAAGCATGAGGTTATAACCAGTATGTCAATGGAAACCTACCAGCTTTCTTACTCAATTTTGCCAGAGGGTGATGGTGTAAACAGAAATGTAACCTGGTCATCATCAAATGAATCAGTTGCCGTAGTAAACAGCAATGGTTTAGTAACCTTTGTTGCACCTGGTAAGGCAACAATTATTTGTCAGACAGTAGATACAGGTGTTGATGGTACAAACCTTATAGATACTTGTGAGTTTTATGTAAACCAGCCTGTAACATCGGTTGTACTTGATTATACAGATGTTACACTAAAGATAAATGATACTTTCAGATTGAGTGCAGAGGTAAAACCAGAGGACGCTACAAACAAGGAGCTTTGGTGGTCATCATCAAATACAGATGTTGTAAAGGTAGATGAAACTGGACTTATTACTGCAACTGGAAGTGGAAATGCAACTGTTATTGTACAGTCAGCAGATAGTGGTGTTATTGATGTATGTAATGTTTCTGTATATCAGCCAGTTGAAACGGTGACAATGAATACACACAATATTAGTGTTAAAAAAGGAACGATTTTCTGGCTTAATGCAGTAGCAGGACCAGACAATGCAGTAAATAAAACAATTATCTGGTCATCCTCAGATGAAAGCATTGCAACAGTAGACGCTACAGGAATGGTAACAGCCGTAAGTCCTGGAGAGTGTACAATTATTGCAACCTCGCAGGATACCGGTGTAACTGACAAGTGTGTAGTTACAGTTACAGAGCCAGTTACAGGCATTTACTTAAATGCTACAGAGGCAAGAATATATACAGGTGAAAAGTTTGTGATTATTCCAACTGTAGAGCCTGTAGACGCAAATGACAAATCAGTTACATATGTGTCAAGCGACCCATCAGTTGCTACAGTAGACGCAAATGGTATTGTAACTGGTGTAACAGGTGGAAATGCAATTATACTTGTAACTACAGTAGAAAGAGGACTTGTTGCTTCTATGAAGGTTACAGTATACGAATTTGTTTCAAATATTACCATTAACAATAGTAGTAAATATATAAATCATGGTGTAACAAGACGACTTACAGCAACGGTTAGTCCAAAGACAGCTACAAATCAAGGCGTACAATGGAGATCAAGCAATCCTTCAATTATAAAGGTAAGCACTAACGGGAATATAACAGCAGTAGGCTATGGAACAGCAGTAATTACGGCTACAGCATTAGACGGTAGTGGAATTAGTGCATCGGTAACGATTACCTCTGTAAGACCAGTTACGGGAATATCGGTTAATCCGTCAAGTGTAACTATTATGGAGGGAGCAGATGCAGATATAAATGTAACAGTTACTCCAAATAATGCTACATTTAAGGATGTAGACTGGAAATCATCAGACAGCAGTGTTGCAAAGGTTGATTTTAATGGTACTATAACAGGTGTAAAAGCAGGTGTCTGCTATGTTACTGCTACATCAACAGACGGAAATAAAATGCAGGCAAAAGTAAAGGTAACTGTAAAACCAGCGGTACCAGCTACCTCCGTAGTTATTAATTCCACAAGTATTACGATGCTCCCAGGTCAGACAAGACCGCTTACTGTAAGACTTAAGCCTACAAAATCTACAGATGGAGTTTCATGGGTATCTGGGGATACTTCTGTTGCAACTGTAGATCAAAAGGGAAATGTATATGCAAAGGGTCAGGGTGTTACTTCAATATACTGTATAGCAGATTCAGGAATTGAAGCTAGCTGTGAGGTAATAGTTTTGGCACTTAATGCTTCACAAATTACATTAGAACAATATGATTATTATAATTTAGATGTTTTTGGTGCAACAGGAACAATATCGTGGTATACTAATAATGCTCGTGTAGCTACAGTATCCGGAGGCAAGGTTATTGCCCGTTCTGTGGGTACCTGTGTTATTACAGCAAAGGTTAATGGAAAAGTACTATATTGTACTGTGAATGTTACAAAGATTAAGAAGTAGCAATTTAATAGGTGAAGGAAATATTGAAGAAGGATAATATGCAAACAAATATCTTTCATCTACAGGGTTTGCACCTCTATAATCAGAGGTAAGGTATTGTATTATGAAATGTTCTAAATGTGGAGAAGAAATTAATAAAGATCAAGGTTTTTGCCTTAAGTGTGGAAATCCAATACAATTAGAACCAGATTTTAACTCCATTGAAAATGAGCTTGCTAATAGTGTTTCAGAACTGTTAGACGAGTCTGAAGAGGCTCCAATGGACGAGTTACCGGAAGACGAGTCAATGGTAACTGTTGATGTACCATATGATGAAATTAATATGGAAATTAAGATGGTAGACATCACAAAGCCACAAATAGAAAAACCAGATACATCAAAACAGCCTGAAAAGCTTGAGTCAGAGGAAGAAGATAAAAAACAAGAGCCAGAAAAATCAGGAAAGAAGAAGTTGATAGTGACAGCTATTATAGTAGCAGCTATAGTGCTTATTGGTGGTATAGCAGCTTCAATCTGGTTTATAAATGAAAATAATTCAAAGAAAACATATGAGGGCAATTATGACAGGGCAGTTAGTGCATCGGAAAATGAAAAATATGATGTTGCCTTAGACTATGCTAAAACTGCTATCAGACTTGCTACCAGTAATGTAGAAGAAATTAAGGCTAGAAAGCTGTTAAACAGCATTTATGAAAAAGCAAATGTACTAAATGATGATTATGCTGGCAACTTATATGGGCTTATTTTATTAGGTGAAACATCAAAGGAAAATTATGTTACACTCATAAAATACTACTATGAGCATCAGCAGTATGATAATATCAATCAGGTTACTGTAAAGATAACAGAGGATGATATATTTGATTCACTTACAGATTATATTCCAGCTCCTCCTGTTGCCGAGCAGGAAAGTGGACAATATGCAGGCTATGTTGTTGTAAAGTTGTCTGCAAGTAATGGAAACAAAATTTTTTACACACTTAATGCTGAGGATAATCTAAATGCAGGAATTGAGTATGCAGATGGTGTTAAAATTTTAGGTGAAGAGTCGGCTGTGCTTACCTGCTATGCTGTAGACGAAAATGGTGTAGAGAGTAAGAGAGTTGTTTACAAATATGTAATCGAGGAAGGAAAGCTGGACGGACCAAAGGTTACTCCTACAAGTGGCTCTTATGAAGAAGCACAGAAGATTACTGTAGAAGTTCCAGAAGGTTCAAAGGCATATTATACAACTGACGGAACAGACCCGGACAGCAGTTCTACAGAATATACAGAGCCAATTATAATGCCTAGAGGTACAAGTAAATTTAAGTTTATTGTATATGATTCCTTTGGACTTCCATCAGCTATTACTACAGAGTCCTATAATTTAAAAATTCCTAGAGCTATAACAGTTAATGAAGCTCTAAACTTAGTAGAAACTAAGCTTATTGAAGATGAGATTATGGATAAAGACCATAAGACAGTTTATGGAACTTTAAATATTACATATGATAAAACTGCTGTAATAGGAATGGATGAGTATTATATAATACTTGCTACAGAGGTAGATAGTAATAATAGTGTAATTACAGTTACCATATATGGTGTTAACACTTATGACAGTTCAATAACAGATAAAATTGTGGATGCTAATGGAGAGTATGTTTTACCGGAAAAGGAAACAGAAACTACTACACAGGAAAGCCAGGATTAAATAAAAAACAACCAGTTAGATGTGTTTAAATGAAAATACTCTAACTGGTTGTTTTTTATACTTATTTAAAATATCTTGTCATAATTGTTTTCAATCATTTCTTCAAGAAGTGTTTCACTACTGTTTTCAAATTTTTCTTTTAAAAGCTCAAGTAAAATGTTATTTCTTGCAATGTATAATTCCTCATCTGTAAGACTATCCTCTGAAATTTTAGAATTAATATTTTCCTTTAAGTCGGCTGTGTTTAGTAAGAAACTTTCAATATCATTTCTTTCGTTGTTGTCAGTAGTAATGTTGGTTTTATATTTCCTGGAAGCTGATAGGGAAACAATACCTCCGATTATAAAGCCAATAAATAATGCTAAAAAAATGCCTAGTCTAAAAAATGTAGAAAAGCCAGGTGTGGAATCTGAAAAGAATTTTATGTAAACAAAAATAAGAACTATAATGCCTAATGCTCCTAAAATCAAGAGAGAAACAGCAGTATCCTTGTTATCCTTGTATTTTTCTTCAGATGTAACATAATGCTTGCTCATATGAAATCCTTTCTGTATATACTTGTTATAATCTTAATTATATAATAAAATGTATCTTTGAACAATACAAAGCATATGACAAAATATAAAAGTATGTAGAATGATGTAGAGTGTGTAGTAAAATACAAGGTGTGTAGAATAATGCAAAGTATATAATAAAATACAAAATATATGGAAAGATACATAGTACATAACAAAGTACATAGTTAGTAAGAAGAAAAAAACAAAAAATTTATAACAGGCAGGATAATAAAGTGAAAATAGATATTGTATGTGTTGGTAAAATCAAGGAAAAATATTTTACAATGGCAATTAACGAATATAGTAAAAGACTTTCAAAATATATAAAGCTTAATATAATCGAGGTAGCAGATGAACAAACGCCAGATGGTGCAAGTAAGGCTATAGAGGAAGAAATAAAAAAGAAGGAAGCAGATAGAATATTAAAAAATATAAAGCCAGATACCTTTGTAGTGACTTTAGAAATAAAAGGAGAAATGCTAGATTCAGTCAGCTTGTCTAAAAAAATTGAGGATATTGGTGTAAGAGGCTTTGGAAGCATTGCTTTTGTAATAGGTGGCTCTTTAGGATTACACGAAAGTGTATCTAAAAGAAGTAATTATAAGCTAAGCTTTTCTAAAATGACCTTTCCACATCAGCTAATGAGAGTTATTTTGCTGGAACAAATATATAGAGCATATCGAATTTTAAATAATGAGCCATATCATAAGTAGGAAAAATGCCTTATATCAAATAAATTAAAATATTATACATATAATAAAAGCATATAAGTTAGGTGTCAAAAAAGTAATTACTTATTTATGTAATTAAGATTACAAAATATACTTTTTGACACTTATATTGTTATGTATTGTTATATTAAATATTGTATAAGGAGCAAAATATGGATAGAATTGATAAATTAAATAAAAAATTGAAGGTTGTTTATAAGTACAGAATTGCCAGCAATTTAATAGATTGGGACTTGCTTACAAATGGCAATGAAAATATAGTTGATGAGTTAATAGATACTCAGGCACTTTTTAAAACAAAAATTATGAAAATAAAGACCAGCAGGGAGTTTGGCAGGCTGCTTAATGGGTTGTTAAAGGAAAATCAATATAAAAAGCTGTCAGATGTCGATAAAATGACAGTAACAAAGCTGAAAAAGGAATATGACCAGTACAAAAATGTTCCTATTAGATTTTATACTCAATACGAAAAGCTAATGAGCAAATCTCAGAATGTATGGGAGAAGGCAAAAAAAGAAAAGAATTATGAAAAATTTGAGCCATATCTTAAAAAGGTTATAGATATGTCAAAGAAAATGACGGTATATAGAAAGGGCAAAAAAGAAAATATATATGATTTAATGCTTGATGATTATGAGGAGGGCTTAAACA
Organism: uncultured Eubacteriales bacterium; assembly: GCA_900539455.1. Taxonomy (GTDB): domain Bacteria; phylum Bacillota; class Clostridia; order Lachnospirales; family Lachnospiraceae; genus SVEL01. Next base: position 125,454 of record UQCD01000001.1, on the reverse strand, counting down.
CTAAAATACTAGACAAGCTGTTTAAAGAAATAAAAGAATATGTAATTAAATTAATTAAGGATATAGAACAAGGTGATTATAAAGAAAAATCAGCAGATACCCAAAAGTCTGAAAATAAATTTCCTATAGAAAAACAAAGAGCGTTAAGTAGATTTTTGCTTAGATATATTGGCTTTGATGTAGAAAATGGAACTATAGGAGAAAGTGAACATCCCTTTACAATGAGCATAGCATTGGGAGATACAAGACTTACAAATCATTATTATGAAAAAGATTTTATTAATCCTGTATTTAGTATTATTCATGAGGGTGGACACGGTATTTTTGAACAAAATATAAATCCTAAATTTAGGTATACGCCTATGGAAATTATTGAAAATATGGGTCTGCACGAAAGCCAGTCAAGATTTTATGAAAATATATTAGGGAAAAATATTAACTTTTGGAAGCCTATATTTGAAAAGGTTAAAGAAATTCTTCCTGAATACGAAGGAGATTTAGAGGAATTTTATAAGAAAATTAACAAGGTTGAGCCTATTGCAATAAGAATTGATTCTGATGAGGTTACCTATTGTCTGCACATAATTATCAGATACGAAATTGAAAGAGATTTATTTAACGGAAAGATTTCAGTAAAACAGCTTCCGGAGATATGGAATAAGAAAATGAAAGAATACTTAGGTGTTGAAGTAAAAAATCATAGTGAAGGTATATTGCAGGACTCACATTGGAGTGCAGGAAATTTTGGATATTTTCCAACTTATCTTTTAGGCTCAATTTATGATGGAATGTTATTGGAAAAGCTTGAAAAGGATATGGGCAATGTAGATAAAATGTTAGAAAAAGGAGGTATAAAGAGAATAACTAAGTGGTTAAATAATAACATTCATCAATATGGTGGAAGTATAAAGCCTATGGAATTAATGGAACAGCTATGTGGTAAAGAGATTTCTGCGAAGCCTTTAATTAAATATTTCAAAGAAAAATATGAAAGAGAATAATTTGATACAAGCCTTCATATATTTTCATATATAAGGAGGCTATATATGAATAATGAAATAGAAAACCTGTTACCTAAGAAATATTTGGAGGCTTATAGGCTGGCAGAACATAAGCAGACTATTGAGGAAATCAGATTACGGGTAAATGGTCCCATTATGTTTTATGGAAAATCAGGTGAAATATATACAGGTGAAAATATCCTTGTAAAAAAAGAGGATATAGAAGAAGCTATGGAATATATTTTCGGATATTCTATGTACGCCTATGAAAATCAAATAAAGGAAGGCTTTGTTACAATTAGAGGTGGGCATAGAGTTGGGGTGGCAGGAAAAATAGTGATGGACGGGGAGAATATTAAAAATATAACTAATATTTCCTCTATAAACATTAGAATAAGTCATGAAGTATATGGTGCTGGAGAAAAGCTTGCACCATACATATTTGAAAAGAAAATTAGTAATGTACTGATTATATCCCCACCTATGGCTGGTAAAACTACATTGCTTAGGGATTTAATCAGAATCGGATCTGACACCTATAAGCTTAAAATTTCTGTAATTGATGAAAGAGGAGAGCTGGGTGCTGTTTATATGGGTGAGCCTTGTAATAATATAGGCATAAGAAGTGATGTCTTTGACAATGCACCTAAGGATAGGGGAATAATGATGTCAATAAGGGCAATGTCACCACAAATTATTGCTGTGGATGAAATTGGACAAGCAGCAGATGTAAAAGCATTATTAGAGGCCTTTAATTGTGGAGTTAAGGTATTTGCAACAATACACGGAACAGGTCTTGAGGATATTAGTAAAAAGGACAGGTTTAGTCATATAATTAAAGAGGGATATTTTGACAGGTTTATAATATTAAGCAAAAATACAGACGGTACAAGAGAAATACAATTATGTGATAAGAATGGAAGTGTAATAAAATATTGAAGTTAATAGGGTTTGTTATATGTATATGCTCAGGCTTTTTAATGGGTAATTACTTTTTAGAAAATATAAATAAAAGATATGCTGCTTTAAAAAATATAAGGCAGATAATGGCAGCTATTATAGGAGAAATTGAGTATACCAGAGGAAGTATAAGTGATATATTCTTAAAATTGTCAAGAAAACAGCAGTCCCCTTATAAAGAATTTATGGAGTATATTTATAAAGAAACATATAGTACCAATGGCAAGCTAAGTCATATATGGACAAGAGGGGTGGAAAAGTATATCAGGAAATTAAACTTAAATGAAAAAGATATAGAATTATTAAATAGCTTAGGAGGAGAAATGGGAAGCATAGGGTTAAATGTGGAAATAGAAAATTTAAAGAAATACATAGGTGAGCTGGATGAGCAAATATTACATATAAAGGAAGAACTTCAAAGGAAAACAAAGCTATATAGAATGTTAGGCTTTTTGTGTGGTATGGCAATATCTATAATACTTGTATAGGAGGATATAAATGGAAGTAAATTTAATTTTTAAGATTGCGGCGGTGGGGATTTTAGTATCTGTTATTAGTCAGATATTAAAGCAAAGTGGGCGAGAGGAGCACGCCTTTTTAGTTAGTCTGGCAGGGTTAATATTAGTGCTTTTTTGGATAGTACCTTATATTTATGAGTTGTTTGATACTATAAAAAGTATGTTTTCTTTGTAGGAGATAAAAATGGATTTTATAAAAATTGGGATAATATCAATAGCAGCGGCTTTAATTGCTATTAATTTTAAGGGAATAAAAAGTGAATATGGAATACTTGTATCAATAGGAGCAAGTCTTTTAATATTTTTTTATGGAATAAGCAAATTATCAGTTGTGGTTAATTCTATAAAATTTATAGCAGATACAATTAATATTGAAGGTGCATATATAACATTAATTTTTAAAATTATAGGAATAACCTATATTTCAGAAATTGCCTCTGATATAAGCAGGGATTGTGGCTACGCAACGCTGGGAAATCAAATACAAATCTTTGGAAAAATAACAATTCTGGGCTTTTGTATGCCTGTGCTTACAGCTATTGTAAAATCTATAATTGAAATGATTAATGGATAGGTGGCATAGTGAAGAAGCTTTTCTTTTTTTGGATATTTATAACGGCACTTTTAAGTATTAGTCAAAGGGTAAACGGTATGAGTGAACAGTGTGCTGTAAGTGAAGAATACGATTTATATGACGGCTATAATTTCGAGGATATAGATAATATTGTAAAGGACAGTACACAAGGAAGTTTTGACTTTACCTATATTATAAAGCAGCTTTTTTCGGGAGATAAGAGTGTGCTTTATAATGGCTATGAGCTTGTAAAAAACTCTATATATAGTCAGCTTTCAGAGAACAGAAGCCATATTATTGGAATAATTGTACTAGCATTATCTATGGCACTGCTGTCAAACATATTAGTTATATTTACAACTAATAATTATTGGGAAACAGGCTTTTTTGTTTTATATTTAATGCTAATAAACAGCTTGATGATTAGCTTTATAACCTTAATGAATATTGGTAAGGAGCTGATAGGAAGTGTAGTAAGGTTTATGGAGTGTTTAGTGCCGTCGTTTTTCTTAGCAATAGGCATAAGCAATGGGTATTCCACCTCTACAGGACTTTGTGCTGTAACCTTAACGGTAATGACTATTATAGAAAAGGTAATAGTAAATATTTTATTACCGGCTATAAGCATTTTTGTTGCAATTTCTCTGGTAACCAGTATTCAAAAGGATAACAATATGTCAAAAATCGGTGACATAATAGCTAATTTTGTGGATTGGGGTACTAAGTCTTTATTAACAATAGTGTTGGGAATGAATGTTATTGAAAGTATGATACTTCCCTTAGCCGATAAGGTGAAAAATAAGGGAATAACTCAGGCAGTATCTATGCTTCCGGTGGTAGGCAATGGACTAAGTGGAGCAGCAAATCTTATGCTTTCCTCTGGAGAAATAATTAAAAATACAATAGGTGGTGCTGCATTGGTAGCTATAGTAATAGTTGTGGCAGTTCCTATTATAAAGCTGCTTTTGTTTATAGGAGTATATAAGGTGATAGCTGCCATTATAGAGCCTATTTCCGATAAAAGGGTGGTAGGGGCTATAGAAATAGTTACAAAGGCAGCAGGACTTATATACAAGGTATGTATATCGTCAGTAATAATGCTTGGGGCATCTGTTGCTATTATTTGTTTATTTACAAGGGGGTAGAAATGCTTGGAATATTTAAAGGCTTTGTAATTTCAATAATTGTATTCAATTTCTTTTCTATATGCTGTGAAAGTATTATTTGTGGGAACAAATATAAAAACATATACAGCTTTTTTTCCGGATTAATAATAATAACCATTGTAATATCATTTATTTTTAGAATAAAGGGTGTGTCTGTAACGGACATATTTTCCAATGAACTTAACAATAGTGTTATAGATGAATTGCAGATGCAAATAGATGAGAAATTAGAGGATATTAATGGTGAAGCTAAGGAAAGTTATAAAAAGGTAATGGCAGAGAATATTAAGAAATATATATACCAACAGGGTTATAGTGTAAATAGTATAGATATGGAGGTTGAGGATAATAAAATATGTAATTTGAAAATTTATATAGATTTTTACAAGGGTGAAGGGGAAGGCTTAGACAGTAATATAAGTGATGTAAAAGAGGTGTATGTGGGGGAAATAGGAGCAGAGGAAAAGGATTATTCGGTTGGTGAGGCTGTAGGTAATAATACAAATACCATTGCTGATGAGCCGATAATTTTAAAAATAAAAAGGGAAATAAGCATAATATATGGTTTGGATATGGAAGATATATATATTGCATTAATGGAGGAATAGATGTGGATTATAAAAAGATAGCCGGGTTTGTAAAAAATATAGGAATTGGAAAGCTGCTTTTGTTATTTGGAATGGGAATTTTACTTATGACGCTGGAATTTGGGGGCAAGGATAATTCAAATAGTGATGAAGAAAAAAATAATCTTAATAAGAACACACAGGAAATAAATAGTGCTGGTGAAATAAGTGACAATCAATTTGTAAAGGATATGGAGGAAAAAATAGAAGCAATGGTACAGCTTGTAGCTGGTGTGGAAAAGGCAGAGGCGTTTATTACTATAAAATCTGGCAGCAGAAAGGTTGTACTGACAGAAACTCCCTACAATAAATCAGACACGACAGAAAATGACAAAAATGGAGGAAACAGAGTAATTAAAAGCGAGGACAGAAATTATAATACGGTATATGAAAGTGACAAGGATGGAAATGAAGTGCCTTATGTTGTAAGTGTTTACACTCCGGAAATAATGGGAGTGGCTGTTGCAATTAAAGGAAATATTACTGTGGAAAATAAAGAAAATATAATTAGAACTATAAATACTTTAACAGGAATAGGAATTAATAATATTTCAGTTATAATTACAAATTAGCAGCATATTAATTAGTATATAGGTAAAAAATGGTGAGGAAGTATGAGTAAATTTTTTAAAAGAAATCAATTAATTATTACGGCATTGGCTGCTCTGGTGGCAGTAGTAGGCTATGTGAATTTCGGAGGAGATTTAGATAATGGACTTGTGAAAACTAATCAAAATGCAAGTGAGAAAAGTACAAGTGAACAGAAAGAAAAAGATAAAAACACAGATAAAAGCGTGGAAACAGCAAAGGATAATACCTCTGATATTTCAGATCAGGATGTTTTAGCTCAAAATAATTCAAAAAATGATACATATGATATTGTAAGCACAGATGCAGATATAAACGAAGCTCCCGGCGAGGCTGTGTTGGTAAATGCCACAGGAACTTCAGATTTTATAGTTACTGCCAGATTGGAAAAGGAGTCTTTAAGAGGGGAATTACTGGAAAATTTGCAAAGCATTGTAAATAATACATCTATATCAGAAGCAGAAAAGAAAAGTGCAATAGATAAGTGTACAGCACTTACAAGTAATGCAGAAAAGGAACTACTGGCTGAAACCCAGATAAGAGGCAGAGGCTTTGAAAATGTAGTAGTAACAAAGATAGAGGATAAGGTTGATGTTATTATAATGTCTAAGCCAATAAATGCTACGGAAATTACAAGAATAGAAGAGATAGTTAAAGAAAAAATGGAGGTTGAGGCAAAAAATATAACAATTACAGTAGTAGATACAAGTAAGTAAAATAAATTTATTGCAATTACATTCAATTTTGGTATAATACTAATAAGATAAAGGTGGATTTAGGAGGATTTTAATCGTGGAAAAGAATACAAATGTAGGTATCGTTCAGATAGCAGATGATGTAGTGGCTATTATTGCAGGCCTTGCAGCTACAGAGGTTGAAGGAGTTGCTTCAATGGCAGGCAATATTACAAAGGAAATTATTTCAAAGCTTGGGATGAAAAACCTTTCAAAAGGTGTAAAGGTAGATGTAGGTACTGATTGTGTAGCAGTTGATTTAGCAATCAATATTAAATATGGCTACAATGTACCGGCAGTATCTGAAAAAGTTCAGGAAAAGGTAAAGACTGCCATAGAGAATATGACAGGCTTAAGTGTTTCAGAAGTAAATGTCAGCATTGCTGGAGTTGCTTTAGAAGAAAACAAGTAAATTTAATGCTTAATTAGACAGATTACATTAGTCTTAGGCATTGTATCTGTTGAGCAATCAGATATTTCAACACTTGAGATGCTTGATTGCCAAATCGAGTAGGAGTTAGCCTACTCGATTTTAATGTTTAACGAAAAATTTACAAAGATTATCGTAGCGAATGGTAGAAAGGTTATTATATTATGACAAGAAGAGAACTTAGAGAAAACACATTTAAAATGTTATTCCGCAAGGAGTTTCACGATGAAGCCCTAATGGAAGAACAGTTTCAGCTTTTTATGGAAAGCGAAGGTGCGGCTAAGCTCACAGAAGAAGAATCAGAATATGTACATTCAAGAGTATTTGCTATTATATCAAAGCTTGATGAAATAGATAGTGCTATAGAAGAAGCTAGTGATGATTGGAATGTCAGCCGAATGGCAAAGGCAGACCTTACTATACTTCGTCTTGCACTTTTTGAAATGAAATATGATGATGAAATTCCATTAAAGGTAGCTATAAATGAAGCTATTGAGTTAGCTAAAAAATACGGAGGAGATGAGTCATCAGCCTTTGTAAATGGCGTATTAGGAAGGCTGGCAGCAGAATAAAGTCGTGGGAAGCATATATTCAGTAGCTAAAATTAACGCATATATAAAGCATATGTTCGATGAAGATTTTGCACTTGCAAATATTTCTGTTAGTGGAGAAGTATCTAACTGCAAATATCATTCATCTGGACATATTTATTTTACATTAAAGGAAGAAAATTCTGTATTAAGCTGTGTTATGTTTGCTTCAAACGCATACAAGCTTAATTTTAAGTTAAAAGAAGGACAAAAGGTAATTGTTACAGGAAATATCAGTGTCTACGAGCGTGACGGAAAGTATCAGATGTATGCCAGAAGCATAGCTATGGACGGCGAGGGCGATTTATTCAAAAAATTTGAACAGCTAAAGCAGGAACTTTTAGAAATGGGAATGTTTGAAAAGGAATATAAAAAGCCACTACCAAAGTATGCTATGAAAATAGGTATTGTAACAGCCTCTACAGGAGCAGCTATACAAGACATTATTAATATATCAAAAAGACGGAATCCATATGTTTCTTTATATTTGTATTCTGCTATAGTTCAAGGCAGTGAAGCAGTTCGGTCTATATGCAATGGAATAAATGTATTAGATGAAATGGATTTAGATGTAATAATTGTAGGCAGAGGTGGAGGCTCTATTGAGGATTTGTGGGCATTTAACGAGGAAGCTGTAGCCAGAGCTATTTTTGCTTGTAATACGCCTATTATATCAGCAGTAGGACATGAAACAGACACAACTATAGCTGATTATGTTGCTGATTTAAGAGCACCTACACCATCAGCAGCGGCAGAGCTGGCAGTATTTAGCTATGATGATTTCTTAATGGATTTGGAAAGTATAAGCTATAGCCTTCAAAAAGAGATGAAGGTTAAACTTGATAGTCATAAATTAAAATTAAAGGAGCTTGATGCAAGATTAAAGGCAAAAAGCCCTAAAAATCAAATTGAGTTAAAAAAACAGCATATAAAAGATATTGAAAACTGTATGAGAGCTGCTATGGAGAAAAAAATGGCAGATACTAAAAACAGATTTTTCATTATGGCAGAAAAGCTTAATGGTATGTCGCCTCTTACAAAGCTAAATAGTGGCTATTCTTATGTTTCTAAGGATAGTGCAGTGGTAAAAAGCATAGAGGATGTTAAAAAAGGCGATAAATTAAAAATTACAGTTATTGACGGATATATAGCTGCTACAATCACTGAGATAGAAAAAGAAGAAAAATTTAAAGATATAGATTTAGGAGAATAAAATGGGCAAGGTTCAAAAGAAAGAAACCATTGAGGAAGGCTTCGCTAAGTTAAATGATATTTTAAATAAAATGGATGATAGTGAGGTTTCCTTAGAAGAAACCTTCGAATTGTATAATAGTGGATTGAAAATTGTAAAAGAGCTTAATGGCAAAATAAGTGAAGTAGAAAGCAAACTAAATATTGTCAATGAATAAAGGTGAAATTATGAGTTTTGAAAGCGATTTATTAAAGAAAACCAACGAAGTAAACAATATAATAAATAGTTATTTACCTAAGGAGGAGGGATTTCAGAAAACTATAATTCAGGCGATGAAATATAGTCTTACAGTAGGTGGAAAAAGGTTAAGACCTATTCTCATGAGTGAGGCTTATAATCTTTTTTCGGACAAGTCCAATGAAGCAATAAACCTGTTCATGGCTGCTATTGAGTGTATACATACATATTCATTAGTTCATGATGATTTACCGGCAATGGATAATGATGATTATAGAAGAGGAAATCTAACTACTCACAAAAAGTTTGGACACGCTATGGGCATATTAGCTGGCGATGGCTTGCTTAATTACGCATATGAGCTGTGTGCTAAGGGAATATTAGAAGCAAAGGATATTAAAAAGGCAGGGGAAGCCTTTGCTATTCTTAGCAAAAAAGCAGGTATCTATGGAATGGTGGGAGGTCAGACAGTAGATGTAGAGCTTACAGGTAAGCCTATGGATAGCCAGACTATTAGATTTATATATGACCTAAAAACCAGCGCACTTATTGAAGCGGCCCTTATGTGTGGAGCAGTTCTTGCAGGAGCAGATGAAAAAGATGTAAATGCTATGGAACAGATAGGCTGCAATATTGGTTTGGCCTTTCAAATCCAAGACGATATTTTGGATGTTACTTCTACCACTAAGGAGCTGGGAAAGCCGGTATTAAGCGACGAGAAAAACAATAAAACAACTTATGTTTCATTATATGGTATGAAAAATTCAATTAAAAAGGTATCTGAATTATCCTACGAAGCTGTTGCTATGATTAAAGAAATCAATCCTAACAGCGAATTTTTAATAAAATTAGTAGAATATCTTATTACCAGAAAGAAATAAAGGTGATTTATGGTACTTGAGAATATTAACAAACCAAATGATATAAAGAAAATTAATAAGGAGGACTACGAGCTTCTTGCAGATGAAATTAGAGAATATATTATTTCAAAGGTTTCAAAAAAGGGAGGTCATCTAGCGTCTAATTTAGGAGTAGTAGAGCTTACAATGGCGTTACATTTAGTTCTTGATTTACCAAAGGATAAAATTGTATGGGATGTTGGACATCAGTCCTATACACATAAAATATTGACAGGCAGAAAAGAAGAATTTGATACACTTAGAACTCATGGAGGTCTAAGTGGATTTCCTAAAAGGCGTGAAAGTGAATGTGACCCTTTTAATACAGGACATAGCTCTACCTCTCTTTCAGCAGGACTTGGCATAGTTACAGCTAATGAAATAACTGGCTGTGAGGATACAGTGGTGTCTGTAATTGGTGATGGTGCACTAACAGGCGGTCTGGCATTTGAGGCCTTAAACAATGCTTCAAGATTAAAAAGAAATTACATTATTGTTTTAAATGATAATGAAATGTCTATATCAGAAAATGTTGGTGGACTTTCAAAATACCTGTCAGGAATTAGAACAGGTCATGTATACAATGATGTAAAAAGCGGAGTAACAAAAACTCTTAATAGTATTCCGGTAGTAGGAGAGAAGCTTGTTCATCAGATAAGCAAAACCAAAAGCAGTATTAAGCAGCTTGTAATACCAGGAATGTTGTTTGAAAATATGGGAATTACTTATTTAGGACCAGTTGACGGACACAACATAAGCCAGATGGTAAGAGTTTTTAATGAAGCTAAAAAGCTTAATCACGCTGTTATTGTTCATGTTATTACAAAAAAAGGAAAAGGCTATGAATTTGCTGAAAAGCGGCCAAGCAGATTTCACGGTGTAGAACCCTTTGATATTGATACAGGTGAGGTATTAGTGCAAAAGACAAAGCCTACCTATACAGATGTTTTTTCAAAGGCAATATGTAAAATTGCAAAGGAAAACAGCAATGTTGTAGCTATTACAGCGGCAATGGCAGACGGAACAGGACTTAAAAGATTTAAGTCACTATATCCAGACAGATTTTTTGATGTAGGTATTGCAGAGGAGCACGCAGTTACCTTTGCAGGTGGACTAGCAGCCGCAGGTGTAAAGCCTTATGTGGCAATATACTCATCATTTTTACAAAGAGCTTATGATGAGATTATGCACGATGTATGTATTCAGGGACTACCTGTAGTATTTGCTATTGACAGAGCTGGTATTGTGGGAACTGACGGAGAAACACATCAGGGTATTTATGATATTTCTTTCCTTAGAACAATACCAAACTTAAGTATTTTTGCACCGAAAAACAAATATGAATTTATTGATGTTTTAAATTTCTCGGCAGGCTTTAACGGACCTTTGGCAATAAGGTATCCAAAGGGTGCTGCCAGTGAGGTATTAAAGGAAAAAAGAGAGCCTATAGTATACGGAAAAAGTGAAGCCATATATAAAGAAAGAGATATAGCTATATTGTTTTGTGGCTCTATGCTGGAGCTTGCTTTGGAAACCAGAGAGGAATTAAAAAAGCAAAATTATAACTGTAGTATTATTAATGCCAGATTTATCAAGCCAATAGATGAAAAGTGCATTGATGAGCTGGTAAAAAATCACAGTCTAATAGCTACACTTGAAGAAAACATATTAAACGGTGGATACGGAGAGGCTGTTTTAAAATATGTTAATTCAAGAAGATATGATACAAAGGTTATAAATATAGGTATACCAAATATGTACCTGGAACACGGAAGCATTGATGTGTTAAAGAAAGAAGTAGGCTTTACTGCCCAAAAGGTAATGAAAAAAATATTAGAAGTGCTTTAGGATGGTGCTAATATGAAAAAATTTTTGGTAATAGCGAATAATGATAAGCAAGAAACCACAGATATAGCTGCAAAAATTGAAGAATATATTGCTTTGCATAATGGCATTTGCAAAATAATTAATGGATATGTAAAAGAGGATATGGTTGATAAGGATACAGAATGTATTATTGTATTAGGCGGTGACGGAACACTTCTGCTGGCTGCCAGAAGTCTTGTAGAGCTTAACATTCCCTTTATTGGTATAAATTGTGGAAACTTAGGCTTTTTATCAGAATCCACCCCTGATATGATAGACGAAACACTTGAAAAATTATTGAAAAATATGTATACTTTAGAAAAGCGAATGATGCTTACTGGTAAAATTATAAGAGATGGAAAGGTTATATCAGAGGATATTGCCTTAAATGATATAGTTATTAATAGAGGTGGTCTGCTTCGAGTAATTGATTTTGATATTTATGTTAATGAAATGAAGCTAAATAAATATAAGGCAGACGGGATGATTATTTCAACACCTACTGGCTCAACAGCATATAGTATGTCAGCAGGCGGACCAATAGTAAAGCCGTCAGCAAGCTTGATTTTGCTCACACCAATATGTCCACACACTTTAAATACAAGGAGTATTATATTAGACTCCGATGATGTGGTAGATATTGTGGTGAAGAATAAGCGTAATGTTGAAAATGATATTAGGTTTGCATATTTTGATGGAGACAGAGCTGTAAGTCTTATGAATGGGGATAGAATTTCAATTAGCAAATCTAAAATCAGCACTAAAATAATAAAGCTTAGCAGCAAAAGCTTTATTGAAATTTTGAAAAGGAAGATGAGTGACAATGAAAACAGCTAGACAAAGAAAAATTTTAGAGATTATTGAAAAAAATGACATTGGAACACAGGAGGAGCTAGTAGCTTTATTAGAAAGAGAAGGGTTAGAAATTACACAGGCAACAATATCAAGAGATATTAGAGAGCTTGGTATTACGAAGGTTTCTGTTGATGGAAGGACACAAAGATATGTTACTGTAAAAAGTGCTGAAAGTGGAATGAACAATCGTTTGCTGGGTGTTCTTAGAACAGGCTTTGTTTCTATGGACATGGCAGGCTCAATACTTGTAATAAAGACTTCAGCAGGTATGGCAATGGCTGTTGCAGCTTCTATTGATGCTTTAAGATTAAATCAGATAGTAGGTAGTATTGCTGGTGATGATACAATCTTTTGTGCTCTTAGGAGTGCCGAGGATGGAGAAGAAGTAATGGCAAGATTAGCTGAACAGCTTTCTAAGTAATGGAGTAGTTGACGAAGGAAAGAGGAAGGTATGCTATTAAATGTTCATGTAAAAAATCTGGCTCTTATAGAGGATGTAGATGTATATTTTGGAGATGGGCTAAACATATTAACTGGTGAAACAGGTGCTGGAAAATCTATAATTATAGGCTCTATTAATATAGCTTTAGGTGGTAAGGTGCCAAAGGATATAATACGAAAAAATGCAGAATATGGCTTTGTTGAATTAATATTTGCCGTATCAGACCTTGTAAAAGAAAAGTTAAAGGAAAAGGGCATTTTTATTGAAGAAGAAAATCAGGTGGTTATTTCCAGAAAAATAACCAATGGCAGAAGTATTATAAAAATAAATGGCGAAACTGTTGCCAGCACACTTTTAAAAGAGGTTGCCGGCTTGCTTTTAGATGTTCACGGACAGCATGACCACGAGTCCTTATTAAAGAAAAGCAGACATTTAGAAATCCTTGATAGCTTCATTGGTGAGAAAGGTGAAAAGCTTAAGACTAAGGTAGGCCTGTTGTACTTAGAGTATAGACGCTGCAAGGAAAAATTAAAGGAATTTGATATAAGTGATGAAGCCAGAAAAAGGGAAATGGATTTTTTACAATTTGAAATTAATGAAATCGAAGAAGCCTCACTTGTTTTAGGAGAAGACACTGAACTTGAGGAGGAGCAGAAAGCCTTTTCAAGTGCTACAAAAATTTTAGAGGTATTACAAAATGTCAGCTTAATTATGCAGCAGGACAGTAATAGTGTTTCAGCTAATATATCATCCTGTGCAGGTATGCTTTCGAGGATTAGTGACATTAATGATAAGACAAGCTCATTATATGATTGTATAATGGATTTGGACTCTATTTGTCAGGATTTTGTAGGTCAATTAGATACATATATTGACAATATAGATTTTGATGAGGAAAGAGTAAACTATGTATACGAACGCTTAAATACTATTAATAAGCTGAAAATGAAGCATGGAAATTCTATTGAACAGATTTTTGCTAAGAAGGAAGAATTTGAAAATAAATTAAACGAATACGCTGATTATGAGCAGCACTTAATAGAAGTAAAGGAGAGTCTTTCTAATATTTCCAAGGAATATGAGAAGGAGTCTGAAAAGCTTACAAGTCTTAGAAAAACAGTTGCAAAAAATTTGTCAAAGGATATAACAGAGGTATTAAAAACACTTAATTTTAATTATGTTGCTTTTGATACAGCCTTTGAAAAGACAAAGGAATATACCAGCAGCGGTATGGATGATGTTTGCTTTATGATTTCAACTAATGTAGGAGAGGATATAAAGCCTCTTAGTGATGTTGCATCTGGTGGTGAGCTATCAAGAATAATGCTTGGAATAAAAACGATCCTTGCACATGTTGACAATATAGACACACTTATTTTTGACGAAATAGATACAGGTATAAGTGGCAGGACTGCTCAGATGGTAGCTGAAAAAATGAAAATTATTGCAAAAAATCATCAGATTATATGTATTACTCATTTGCCTCAGATTGCAGCAATGGCAGATGACCATTATCTTATTGAAAAGAAAAATGAAGAAAATAGCACAAAAACAGAGATAAATAAGCTTAACTATGATGAGTCTGTTATGGAATTATCCAGAATGTTAGGTGGCGCAGTTATTTCTGAGGTAGTTGTAGGAAATGCCAGAGAAATGAAAAAAATGGCTAAACAAGAAAAATAATACAGCATTTTTTTAAGGATTATACAGATAATATTACTATACATAAGGATACAGCACTGTATCCTTATTTTTGTAGGCAGATAATAAAGAATAGTAATATTGAGGGGTGCTGTATGAATAAAAGGATTAAAATATATAGAGCTTTTTTAGGCTTAGTTTTTGTTCTTTGCTGTATATTGACTTGCTTTTATATGGCAAATAATAACTATGTTGAGAACGAGAACAGAGAAATAAATATAAATAAAATAAGTAGTGTTAATGCAGAGGGTACATTAGTTATGCCCTTAGGAATCTCAATAGGGGTTTATTTAGAAACTAATGGTGTATTAGTGGCTGGGACAAGCTTCATCACTGGAAGTGACGGAATTAATTATGAGCCAGCTTTAAATAAAATATATGAGGGGGATTATATTACAAAAATTAATGGAATTGATATTAATTCAAAATCACAGCTGCTTTTTTTAATAAATAAATATGGAGATAAGGATATTACTGTGGGAATACGCAGAAATGGGGAAGAATTTCAGGTTTTAGTTACACCTGTAAAGGTTAAAGGTGGTGAATATAAAATTGGTGTATGGGCAAGGGATGATACACAAGGAATTGGTACACTGACTTATATGACTATGGACGGAAGTTTTGGAGCTTTAGGACATGGAATTAATGATGTGGATACTAAAAAGCTTTTAAACAGTAATAATGGCCTTTTGTATAAGGCAAATATCTGGGGAATTACAAAGGGTGTGGATGGAAAGCCTGGAGGACTTTGTGGAACTATTGATTATGAAAAATGTAATGAAATTGGCACAATTTTAAAAAATACTAACAAGGGTATTTTTGGAAAATTAAATGAGGAGGGTTTGCAGTATATAGAGGAAAATTATAATAGTGATTATTGCCAGACAGCAGCAAAAAGTGAAGTGCATAGGGGAAAGGCATATATTTTGAGCTATATATCTGGAAGTCTTAAGCAGTATGAAATAAAAATATGTGATTTAGATAGAAACAGAGCTGATAATAAAGGAATTGTTTTAGAAGTGGTAGACAAGGAGCTGCTCAAGCTGACAAATGGAATAGTACAGGGGATGAGTGGCAGTCCTATAATCCAGGACGGAAAGCTTATAGGCGCAGTAACCCATGTGTTTGTTAATAATCCTACAAAGGGCTATGGAATATTTGTTGAAAGTATGCTGGAAAAATAATTATGGAAAGGACAAATTTTACTTTGAATTTACATGAACGATATATGCTTTATTTAAAATAAACTTAGAATTTACTTGTATTTGATAGTATTTTGATGAAATAAGTAACTTTTTAATGAATATGGAGGTAATATGGACAGTAAATTTAAAGTTGCAATAGCAGATGATAATGAAAGAATTTTAAAGGTGTTGGAGAATATTTTAGAGGATGATAAAGACATCGAAGTAATTGGCAGTGCAAAAAACGGAGAGGAAATATATGATATAATTAAAAAGGATTCTCCAGATTTGGTATTATTAGACATTATTATGCCAAAGATGGACGGATTATCTGTAATGGAAAAAATAAATAAGGATAATGAAGTTAAAAAAGTACCTTATTTTGTAGTAATGAGTGCTATCGGTCAGGAAAATATCACAGAGGATGCTTTTAGATTAGGAGCAAGCTACTATATAATGAAACCCTTTGACCATGATACCTTAATGGGAAGGGTTCAATTTATTAAGGCTCATGTTGGCAAAAAATATCCTAATATGAAAAAAATAAATCCTTTGGAAAGCAGAAGTGAGTATATAGAAAAAAATCTGGAAACAGATGTAACTGACATTCTCCATGAGGTAGGTGTGCCTGCACATATTAAGGGATACCAGTATTTAAGAGATGGAATTATGATGTGTGTAAATGAGCCAGAAATGTTAAATTCAGTTACTAAGATTTTATATCCTACTATTGCAAAGAAAAATAATACAACTGCAAGCAGGGTAGAGCGAGCTATAAGACATTCTATTGAGGTGGCGTGGAATAGAGGAAATATGGATATGGTGTATGAATTGTTTGGTTATACCATAAATTCAGGCAAAGGAAAGCCTACAAATTCAGAATTTATCGCAATGATTTCAGATAAAATCCGACTTGACTATAAAACAAAATAATTTTCATATCTACTTTTAATTAAGACATATATTTGGTATAATATAAGAAAATTTTATGCAAAATATTCTAGGTTGGAGGTAGCAGATGAAAAATATTTTGTTTGTAGCATCTGAGTCAGTACCATTTATAAAAACAGGCGGCTTGGCAGATGTAGTTGGTTCGTTGCCAAAGAGTTTTAATAAGGAGGAATATGATTGTAGAGTTATTCTTCCAAAGTATATGTGCATGAAATGGGAATATGTAAGTCAGCTTGAGTATATGACTAATTTCTATATGAACTTAAACTGGAGAAGCCAGTATGTTGGTATTTTCAGATTAGTATATGAAGGTATTACCTTTTATTTCATTGACAATGAATATTATTTTAGTGGAGATAAGCCATATACAGGTGATACAAAGTATGATATAGAAAGATTTGCATTTTTTTCAAGAGCTGCACTTTCAGCATTGCCAGTTATTGGCTTTAGACCAGACATTATTCATTGCCACGACTGGCAGACAGGACTTGTACCTGTTTATCTTAATGACTGTTTCCAGCAGGGAGATTTTTACAGAGGCATTAAGAGTGTAATGACAATTCACAATTTAAAATTTCAGGGTGTTTGGGATATAAAGACAGTCAGAGATTTAGTTGGATTGTCTGATTATTACTTTACATCGGATAAGCTTAAATATTATGATGATGCCAATCTTTTAAAAGGTGGTATTGTATATGCAGACAGAGTTACTACAGTTAGTGAAACCTATGCCAGTGAAATCCAGACACCGTTTTATGGTGAAGGCTTAGATGGTCTTATGCGGGCAAGAAATAATTGCCTGTGGGGTATAGTAAACGGAATTGATTATGATGTTTACAATCCAGAAACAGATAAGTACATATATAAGCAATACAATGTAGACAATTTCAGAAAAGAAAAGGTTAAAAATAAAACTGCACTTCAAAGAGATTTAGGACTTGAAGTAAATCCAAAGAAGTTTCTTATTGCCATGGTATCAAGACTTACAGACCAAAAGGGCTTTGATTTGGTTAATTATGTTATGGACGAAATGTGTCAGGAGGATATACAGATTGTTGTATTAGGTACAGGTGATAACCAGTACGAAAATTCCTTCAGATATTTTGATTGGAAGTATGGAAACAAGGTTTCAGCACAGATTTATTATTCTGAAGAAATGTCACATAAGATTTATGCAGCAGCAGACGCATTTCTTATGCCATCTTTATTTGAGCCATGTGGACTCAGCCAGCTTATGAGCTTAAGATATGGTACTTTACCTATTGTAAGAGAAACAGGCGGACTTAAGGATACTGTACAGCCATACAACCAGTACGAAGGCACAGGAACAGGCTTCTCCTTTGCAAACTACAATGCTCATGAAATGCTTTCAGTTGTAAAATATGCAGAAAATGTATTCTACAATAGAAAGCGTGAATGGAACAAAATGGTAGATAGGGCTATGATGGCTGATTTCTCTTGGAAAACTTCAGCAAAGAAGTATGAGGAGTTATATAACTCAATACTTGGCTGGTAGGAAAAATCGAGAAAAATATACTTATAAGTATGCAGTCTTTTGAAACTTTTATAAAAATTAATTTCATTAAAAATAAAGAACTTTAATGTTACATTAAAGTTCTTTATTTTATAAAATATAGAATTACTTACATATTGTATTTGCTTTATATATATTGTATTTGATATATATTATATTGTTTTATGTCTATTGTATTTGTTTTATACCTATTGCACCTGCTTTATGCCTGTTATATCTGGACTTATTGCCATTGAGTAGTTGGTGTGATATATTACAAAGCCGGGCTTTGAGCCAGCCACCTTTTTGACATGTTTTCTTTCAATGTAATCGATTTCTACTTTTTCCTGTTCCTTTCCTTTTGAGTAGAAGGCAGCTAGTTTGGCAGCTTCTTCAAAGGTAGAATCTGGCAATTCTTTTCCGTTTGTTTTAACTATTACATGAGAGCCTGGGAAGGTTTTTGAATGAAACCACCAGTCACCACCATTAGCAACCTTAAAGGTTAATTCTTCATTTTGAATATTGTTTTTTCCAATATAAATATCAAATCCGTCAGATGATACATAGTGGAGAGGCTTGCTGGTAAATTTTTCCTTTTTGCTATTGCCTTTTCTTTTAATATATCCAGAAACAATAAGCTCCTCTTTTATTTCCTTTAAATCGTCCTCGTTTGTAGCAATATCCATAGAATTTACAATAGACTCTAAATGGTCTATTTCATTTTTTGTTTCTACAACAATGGACTCAAGAGCCGAGGCAGTCCTTTTTAATTTGTTATATTTTTCAAAATATTTTTTTGCATTGTCCATAGGAGAAATAGTAGCATCTAAAGGGATAGTTATTTCTTCGTTGTTGTAGTAGTTGGTACAGGTAAGCGAGCGTTCATTATCCTTTAGGTTGTATCCATAGGCTGTAATTAATTCTCCGTACAACTGATATTTATCCTTTTTTTGTGTATCCTTAAGCTGCTTTAACTGCAATTCATATTTTTTGTAATCCTTTTCTAAGGTAGAGGTAACAATTTTTCTTAGGTCAACAGATTTTTGCTTTATTCTTGTATGAATATTTTTCTCTCTATAGAAATCTGAAATAACCTTAGAAATACTATCAAAGCTTCTAACCTCATAGGAATTGTCATATAATCGCAAAGGAAAGGAATTAAATTCCTTTGGAATACCATTTTTATAATAAATACAAGGAAAGAAATTACCTTCCTGTACATGATTAATAACCTCAAAAAAAGAAGAGTAAAGGCTGTCAATGGAAGCTGCATCAAGTGTATTTGCGGGAATGTCACCATCTACATTGGCTCTAAAAACAATTTCTTCTGAAATAACAGGACTAATACCTGTAAAAGCAGACAAAATTGCTTTCCCTGCAGCAGCTGTACTAGACAATAAAGCATTATTAAAAAAGTCTTTTGTACAGTCAAGAGGGTTAGACTTGTGGGCATTGTCAGGTATAAAATAATATCTTCCCGGAAGTACCTCTCGAACTGAACTAATGCTAAGTGGTATTCTCTTAATTGCATCAATGATTTTCTTGTTTTCATCAGTAAAGATAATATTACTATATTTTCCCATTAATTCAACAATTAGGTACTTTTTGCACAAATCACCCATTTCGTTGTAATGCTCCAGTTCAATATTTATAATACGCTCTAAAGAGGGCTGGAAAATATCAATAATTTTTGCGTTGTTTAAATGCTTTCTTAAAACCATACAAAAGTTTGGTGCAGTCATTGGACTAGGCTTATTTTCACTGGTTAGATACATAAGTGGCAATGAAGCATCTGATGATATGGTAAGTCGTATTTGTTCATTAAATTTTTTTATAGTCAGTAAAAGCTCATCATTTTCCGGCTGGGCAATCTTTACAATTCTTCCAGAAACAAGAGCTGCTTTTAATTCATTTGTTAGTGCAGCAATAGTAATTCCGTCTAAAGCCATTTTTATTACCTCAATTACATTAATAATGTGAGTGTCAATAAGTTAATTGACACTTACACCATATTGTATATAAAAAAAATGATAATGACAAGAGGTTAAATGCAGGTATATTTTAATAAAAATTACTTGTATTTCAATTTGAATTGTGTTAATATAAATAAGCTTATGATTTTAGGAGGTAATGGATTTGAAAACTGCATTAACTGTTGTATTTGTTATATTAGCTTTAATTTTAACCGTTGTAGTTATGCTACAAGAAGGAAAGTCAGCCGGTCTTTCAGGCTCTATTAGCGGAGCTGCTGAAACATATTGGGGAAAGAACAAGGGACGCTCGATGGAAGGTAAGCTTGAGAAGGCAACAAAAATTTGTGCAATTTTATTTATTTTAATTGCAATTATTCTCAATCTTAAATTCTGGTAGGTTGAAAATAAAAAGTACATAAATCCCCTTTTGTTATTGCAAAAGGGGATTGTTTTTTTATAAATAAAATTATAAAATAGTGTTAAGATAATCAGACAGTGAAGAAATATAGGAGATGATATATATGGAAATGGATAGAGATTTATTAGAGGAACGAAAAAAAATCATTATGGATATTATCCACGATGAGCATTATGCTCCTATGAAGGCAAAGGAGCTTGCTATTCTTTTAAATGTTCCAAAGGAGAATAGAGAAGAATTAGTATATGTACTTAATACTCTTGTTGCCGAGGGCAAGATTGGAGTTTCTAAAAAAGGAAAATATGACAAATTAAGCAATAAAGTAATGGTCGGTGTATTTACAGGTAATGCAAGAGGCTTTGGCTTTGTAACTGTAGAAGGTGAGGAAGAAGATATATTTATTCCTGAAAGCAGAACACATGGCGCATTACACGGAGATACAGTTCAGATTGCCCTTAGACCAGCAAGAGATGGAGGAGGAAAAAGAAGAGAGGGAGAGGTTATAAAAGTTATTGCCCACGCAACTGATGAGGTAATTGGATTATATCAAAAGAGCAAAAATTTTGGCTTTGTTATTGCTGATAATCAAAAATTTGCATATGACATATATATTCCTAAAAATAAAAGTATGGGTGCAGTTACAGGACATAAGGTAGTTGTTAAGATTACTGATTATGGCAGTGAAAGGAAAAATCCAGAAGGGGAAATAGTAGAGATTATAGGCCATATTAATGACCCGGGAACAGATATTCTTAGTATTGTGAAAGCAAATGGTATTCCTACTGAATATCCTGGTGATGTTATGGAACAGGTGGAAAATATTCCGGATGAGATAGACAAAAAGGATATTGGTGGAAGATTAGATATTAGAGATTGGCAAATGGTTACTATTGACGGTGAGGACGCAAAGGATTTAGACGATGCTGTTACTATTAGAAAAGAAAAGGATAAGTATGTGCTAGGTGTGCATATTGCTGATGTAAGTCATTATGTAAAGGAAAACAGCCCTTTGGATAAGGAAGCATTAAAGCGTGGCACTAGCGTATATTTAGTAGACCGGGTTATTCCAATGCTTCCACATAAGCTTTCAAATGGTATCTGCTCATTAAATGCTGGTTGTGACAGACTTGCACTTAGCTGCATTATGGATATTGATTTTAAGGGAAAGGTTATTGGCCACAGAATTGCTGAAACTGTTGTAAAGGTTGATAAGCGTATGAGCTACACCTCTGTAAAAAAGATACTTGTTGACAATGACCAAGAGGAAATTGAGAAATATAGTGATTTTGTACCTATGTTTAAGCTGATGGAGGAGCTTTCAAAGCTGCTTAGAGATAGAAGAATGAAGAGAGGTTCTATTGACTTTGATTTTCCAGAAAGCAAAATCATTCTCGATGAAAAGGGACGACCAACTGACATTAAGCCATATGAAAGAAATACAGCTACAAAGATTATTGAAGATTTTATGCTTATAGCCAATGAAACTATTGCTGAGGATTATTTTTGGCAGGAGGTACCTTTCCTCTATAGATGCCACGAAAATCCAGACCCAGAAAAGATGATAAAGCTGGGAATGTTTATCAGCAATTTTGGGTATGGCATTAAAACTGGTGATTATGAAATACATCCAAAGGAGATACAAAAGCTTTTAAATAGAATTGAAGGTACTCCGGAAGAGGCACTTATTAGCAGACTTACTCTTCGTAGTATGAAACAGGCAAAATATCAGGCTGTTTGTAATGGCCACTTTGGTCTGGCAGCTCAGTATTATTGCCACTTTACATCGCCAATCAGAAGGTATCCAGATTTGCAAATTCATCGAATTATAAAGGAAAACTTACACGGTGGACTTGCAGAAAAGAGAATTAAACATTATAATTCTATCTTACCTGAGGTGGCAGACCTTACAAGCCACGCAGAAAGAAGAGCTGATGAAGCAGAAAGAGAAACTGAAAAGCTTAAAAAGGCGCAGTATATGAGCCAGTTTATTGGTGAAGAATATGACGGAGTGGTATCAGGCATTACTACTTATGGTATGTATGTAGAACTGCCAAATACTGTAGAGGGTATGGTTCATGTTACCTCATTAAAGGACGATTATTATTACTATGATGAGGAACATTACGAATTAGTTGGTGAAACTACTAAAAATAAATATAAGCTTGGTGAAAAGGTCAGAATAAAGGTTTTAGGTGTTGATAATCTTAAACACACTATAGACTTTGAACTTGCCAATTTGCCAGAGGAAGCTGACAGCGAGAAAGGAAAGCAGATATAATCATGGCAAAGGAAACAGGAAAATTAATTGCTAATAATAAAAAAGCCAGATTTGATTATTTTATAGAGGAAACCTACGAGGCAGGCATATGTCTGCATGGAACAGAGGTCAAGTCTATGCGCATGGGTAAATGCTCCATAAAGGAGTCTTTTATAAGGATTGAAAAGGGCGAGGTATATATTTACAATATGCACATCAGCCCTTATGAAAAGGGAAATATTTTTAATAAAGATCCACTTAGACCAAAGAAATTAATGCTTCATAAAAATGAAATCTATAAGCTTAACAGCCAGATTACAGCAAAAGGGTATACAATAGTTCCTTTAGAGGTATACTTTAAAGGCAGCCTTGTAAAAATGCAGATTGGTCTTGCCAGAGGTAAGAAATTATATGACAAGCGACAGGACATTGCAAAGAAGGATATGCGTAGAGAAGCAGAAAAGGATTTCAAGGTTAAAAATTTGTATTAAGGTGCTATGTAATTAAAGTGGATTGGATTTGTTGACATTTTCATTTTTTTTAGGTATCATATGTACACAATAAAAATCGGGCTAGTAAAGGTTTCGACGGGGGAACTGAAGCTGGAGAAGCGAGTCGCATGGTGATGCGTTAAATGGCCAAATTAAAATTAAACGCTGAAGAAAATTTAGCAATCGCTGCCTAGTTGGCAGTAGTCGACTCTAAAGCACTCACACTTTAGAAGTTCGGCTTCGACTATGTGAGAAACGACACTATCAAAGCTTTGAGGTAGCGGGCGTATTATGAAGCTACTAAAGCATCTAGGATGTTTGCTTTCGAGATGTGGAGGGAATGTTAAATAACAAACTACACTCGTAGAAGGACAGGGGATTTTCCTTCGGACACGGGTTCGACTCCCGTCTGGTCCACTAGATATAACGGCATTGTATGTTGCAAAAGTGATATACAGTGCCGTTATTTTTATGGTATAATGTGGGTATGATTTTGGCAAATCGGAATTTGCCGATTGATTTTCCACCAATCCTTATATTTTCAAGGAATTTTCGCTGTCAAATGCCAAATCCTTATGTTTTGCCCTTGTTTTTACCCTTACCAGCCGAAACAAGGGCAAATTCTTTATTGCCCGACTACCATATCCAGCAGCTTCGCTGATTTTTTCTTTGCTTCTCTGGTAGCGTGGGCGTACACATTCATTGTGGTACTTACATCGGAATGCCCAAGAAGTTCCTGTACGTCTTTCGGTTGCGCCCCATTTTCCAACAGGTTTGTTGTATAGGTGTGACGGAGCGTGTGGAAATGAAATCCCTCTAATTCAGGTACTTTCTTTCTTGCAGAGCGGCAGGCAATACCAACTGTACTCGGCAATTCCAGAGAACCGTCCGACCTTAAACAAACAAAAGAGATTTCCTTGTAGTCATCGGGAATTTCCTGTGTTCCGTCCAAGTGGTAGTATTCATAAAATACCCTGTTTTTCTCTCGGACTTCTTTGTAGTAGTTCCGATGATATAACTCCCCATACTGAAAGCGGTTTTTGTGCTGTTCCTTTTTTGCTGCCCGTAAAATCTCTGCAAGCGTGTCACAGAAATCCACGGTACGCACTTTCTTCCGCTTTGTCGGACCGATTTCCGTTTTATGCCTTGCACTGTTATAACGGACGCTCCTGCGGACGGTCAGATATTGCTCGTCAAGGTTGATGTCCTGCCATGTCAGCCCTGCCACCTCCCCAAGCCTAAGACCTGTGAAATAGGCTATCTGAATGGGCAGAACAGCGTCCTTACTCCGTTTGGAAAGCTGCGCCAGAAGTTTCTGATACAGTTCATAGGTCAGCGTTTTCACTTCGCCATCTTCCGCATTTTCTTCAGCGAATAAATCTGCGCTGTCCGTTTTCTTCTTCAACACCACATACTGCATGGGATTGAAAGTAATCAACTGTTTCGGGAACACCGCAAAGCGGAATGACTGTTGCAATACCGCTGAAAAGGAATGGATATAATCCTTTGAATACCCTTTGGAAACGAAGTTGCCAACGCTGCCGCCGAAAGTCAGCAAATCCAAGAACTGCTGTAAATGCTCGGAGGTTACGGTTTTCAGTTTCCTTTCGCTGATTGGGTGCTGCTTTATCCTGTTTATGGCTTGAAGATAATTCTCGACTGTACCGTTGCTCAACGTGCCGACCTTTAATTCTTCCTCCGCCCAAACATCAAGCAGACCGCCAAGCGTGATGTTATCCGCTTTTGCAACAAACTTCTTTTCCTCGTAGTCAGCGATTGCCTTGCGGAGCATGGCTTCTGTTTCCGCCTTGCTCTCCGTGCCTGCAAACTCTTTCTGGACTTTCCTGCCGCTTTCATCTTCAATGTAAAAGCGGGCGTACCACTTCTTGCCTTTCTTTCTTACAGAACCTTTTGCCATAGATAAAATTCTCCTTTCTATCCGTGGCAATCGGGACTGTGACATATGGTGTGCGTGAAATAATTGTGTCACTTTTGCCGATTGTTGTCAATCGGCTCTTTTATTGTCAAGGTGCCACGGAATTTTCTTTTTCGGAAAGCCTTGCTTCGGCTTCCGCCACTATCCCGAATAAGTCGCCCATAGATACCTTTGTGCGCCCCTCATCGTAGATATGTAAAATCCCGTCTAAAAAGCGTTTCATATCTTCAATAGGTACTTCCATCTCTTTGCGGTAAACTCTTTCTTCAATTGCCCCGACCTCAATCGCATATCTCCTAATTGACGTTTTCAAGCCCTCGTCCTCCGCTACACGGTCAACCTCCGCCATAGCGTCCGCAAAGTGATAGGTCATGATTGTATAGAGGTCAACCAGCTTTCCAAGAAAGGTTGTAAGTAACTGCTGGTGCGGTTCTCCGTTGACGGTAGAGGAAACCGTATCAAGATACTTTTTGATGTGTTCCTCTATATCCCTTGCACATAAAGTGCGGCTGTCATATTCCTTATCATCGGAAAGCCCCGTCAGCCATTCGGGAGTCGTAAGGAGTGCGTCTGCAAGCCCGTTGATAATCATGGTGCGCTTCGGGTCTACCCCGTCCGCCTCATACCGCTGAATGGTAGATTTGTTCACGCCGACACGTTTTCCAAGCTCCGGCATGGTAAGGTTTAATTCTGTGCGGCGTTCTTTTACCCGTTCACCGACCTGTTTTGCGGTGAATGTGATTTCTTTTTTCAAGGTTTTCACCTCCTGTTGTTGCCAGTATAGCATATTGCAACCTAATTTGCAACCATAAATTCAATAAAACTTAAAAATATTTCTTGACAGGTTGCAAAACAGGTTGACAAGAGATAAGGGAATAAGTATAATGAAAAGCACAAAGTTGCAAAATGCGTATTTTGAAAGGAGGATGATAGATTGAGTAATGTCAAAATGGGACTTACCATTGAAGAAGCGGCAGAATGTACGGGTATCGGCAGGAACACCATGCGGAAGTTAGTGGAATGGGGAAAACTGCCCGTCCTCAAAGTCGGCAGGAAAGCAATTATCCGCAGGGATACGTTGGAACGCTTTATGACGGTCAATCAAGGACGAAACTTGCTGAACGAGAGCGACGTCCGAAAAGTGGAATAACAATCGTTTCTTTTTCGGCAGGTAATCCTAAGCCCTCGGCGTTTGAGAGCGAAATACACCCCTCGCACAAACCTACGGTTTGTACTCTGGGTATTTCGCCCTTGCAGGGGGCTGTGTATCACAGCTTCGGGCAATGCGCCGCCGCTATGATACACGAGAAAACAGCCCGCTGTTTTCTCCGCTGTCCGTCTGCTTACGCCGCCGAAACAGCGGCAACCGACAAGTCGGTTGCAGAAAGAGTATGCCCGTCACGGGAGAAAGGAGTTTATGCCAAGACACTCATTTATACAGATGTCGAAGTTACCAAATGTTAAGGGAAGAATATCGTATATCACAAGCCACGCAAGACAAGAAAATCTCTATGCTACCTATCGCACCGCCGACAATGAATTTTGGAATAATCTTGCAAGGGAGAGCCAGCAGGAATTTAAACGCAGCGGCGCAGAGGGAAAGTGTATCGAAGCAAGGGAACTGATTATTGCGCTGCCAGAGGTTTATACGCAGTATGAGCCGCAGGAGGTATTAGAGGATTTTACAGAGGAATTTCGCAGACGGTACGGAGTGGAATGTGTGTCGGCTCTGCACCATAATAAGCGAAAGACAAACTATCATATCCATCTCATTTTCAGCGAGCGAAAGCTGCTTGCCGAGCCAGAGGTTAAGGTTGCCAGCCGCAGCGTATTCTTTGACGAAGCAGGAAAGAGAGTACGCACGAAAAAGGAAATCACAGGGGAGGACGGAAAAATAAGAAAAGGCTGCACCGTGATTAAAAAGGGCGAGATTTACGAAAGCCATCTCTTTACCGCAAAAGACGGACGATTTAAGGGCGAGCCTTTCTTGCAGGAAGTCAAGGAAGTTTACACCCGTCTTATCAACCGCCATATCTCCGATCCCGAACAGCAGTTAAAGGTGTTCGATAAGAACAGCGTCTATCTTCCCACAAAGAAAATCGGGAAGAACAACCCGAAAGCCGCAGAGATTGAAGTCGACAACGCCGCAAGGCAGGAATGGAACAGGACAGCGGATATGGCGTTGTTATCGGGGATTGAGGAAACAAAAATCTTAGAGATAAAGCAGACAGAAATCCACGGGAAAGCCAGCCAGTCTATTAAAGAAAAAGGCTGGCTGCCCCACCTGTTCCGCAGCATCATCGGCAAGGCAAAGGAGCTTCTTCAAAATCTTGTTTGGGAGAAAGATATGCCGCCCAAGCCCACACTGGATATTGATATGGCAGAGTTCCGACATATGCGAAATCTGATGATAAAGGCGCAGGGGGGCGCAAAGGAAATCCGCTATTTACAGAATGATGTTCTTCCGAAGCTGAAAACGCAGCTTGCAGACGCAAAGGGGCTATTCAAAGGCAAAGAGCGTAAAGCACTGTCCGAGCAGATACAGCAGACGGAAAAGAAAATCGCCGCCAAACTGGATAAACTGCCCGATATTTTGAAAGAGGACGGTTATCCCGATGTGCAGGCATTTATGCGGACGTTCCGAGAAATGGAGAGCGTTGTGGAACAGTACAACCGTGAGCTTGCAGAGTGGGAACGTCAGACCAGCAGAAAATCTAAAAATGCGGATAAGCAGCAGCGCAGACCGCCAGAGCGTGAGAGCGTATTGAAACGCTTACACCAGATACAGGCGGAGGGCAGGCAGAGGAGCCAGCCAAGACAGCGTAAAAAATCTGTTGACAGAGATAGCAGGTAGGCATTGAAAAACCGCCGATGGTGTTACCCATGCGGCGGCATACATAAAAATCCTATTTGTGTTCTGTAAACGTGACTTTCATATCCCGAACATTGATGATTGTTTCTTTTTTGCACTTCGGACAATACAGAGGGAAATTTTTTAGTTCGGTATTTTCCAGCATCATTGTTCGGGTTTTATTGCCACAGACAGGACAGTATATCCATTCAGTCTTAGTATCCATAACTATTTTTTTACTACAGGTATCCATACTTCATATTGTGCATTTTGTGGGTCTGGATTTAGGTAAACCTCGACATCGGGAGCATTACCATATTCGTATCCCGATGTTGGCAGCCATTCTGTTACGATACGTCGTTCTAATTCTTGAATAGACTGATTAGTACCCTCTCCAGAAAATATTGCCCATGTAGCCGCTGGCACAATGTATTCTTCAAGGTCATTCTTTGCTTGTGAAGTTGATACCGCAATATAATACCTCCACGGTTCCGTTTCATTACAGGTGCTGATGCCAAGCACTCCCATAGGCGGCGTATCCATCATACCGATTAACTTCTGCAATGTTCCGTTCATAGAGATTTCCTGCCACTTTGGAGGGATAACTGTAAAATTTTTTTCAATATCCTTATGAAGCGGTACAGATACGCCTACAATACGGAATGCATCTTTTGTTTCAATTCGATAATTCATTTCTTCCACTCCTTTAACTGTAATTTTAAATAAGATAGGTGGGAAGGATTTTACGGATACACCCCCATTTTTAACAGCAGATGGGGCGATTCCGTGAACAGACTGAAATGCTCTGTTAAATGCAGTAGGGGAATTATATCCATATTTTCCTGCCACATCAATGATTTTCATGCTTTTACCCTGTAAGTCTACAGCGGCAAGTGACATTTTTCTCCTACGGATATATTCAGATAAGGAAATCCCTGCCATATAGGTAAACATTCTCTGAAAATGATAAGAAGAACAGCAGGCAATCTGCCCAAGCTGTTCATAATCTATTTCATCCGTCAAATGTTCCTCGATATAACCTATTGCATCATTTAATCTTTCAATCCATTCCATAACAAAAATCCTCCTGCCAGTTTTTAGTATATATTACGATTACATTTTTTTCCTCTCAATCTCTGCACAAAAAAGAGAGATTACATTTTCTGGGTTCTCCACGGTCTGTTTTTCCCGAGCCACCCTTGTTCCGCCCAATACTTTCCGTCAAGGTATTCGGGGTCTGATTTATGTATGGATTTCTGCATCATACGGCAGAAGAAAACCTTGAATCTCGTAATCAAATTTGTGTGTGCAGGCTTTGTATAATCTATATGAGCAAACTTTCGGGATAGCTTTTGAATCCTTCCCGTAAGCTCAGCTTGTTTCTTTCGGGAAAGCTTTTCCCAAACAATATCGCTCATCAAAGCACCAGTAAATATTCCAATTTTAGAAATTCCCCACCAAGATAAACTATGCTTAATATCTTTTGCCGCAGATTTTGATCCGCTACCTAAGCATTGCGTTATGATGACTGCACGCTTTCCAAACATTTCAGGAGCAGGGCGGTGCGGTATCCAACGGTAAGCGAAATGGTCAAGAAATGCTTTCATTGCTCCCGTGGAGTGAAACACATAGGCAGGGGACGTCATCACAATCAAGTCTGCTTCTAAAAGTGATTTATCAATTCTCCCAATATATTCTGCGTCCTTGCAAGTGTTTTCGCCCTTTAATGTGCAGTTTAAGCAACCGACACAGAAGTTCGGACAATCTTTGGGCAGATAATATTCCGTAATATTCGCTCTATCCTTAAATTCTTCTAAAAACATCTCTTTCAAACGGTAGGTAACACCGTGCTTTTCTGTTCCGTTTATCACTGTAATATTCACTCTTTATACCTCCAAAATATCGTGTAAGACTTGTGTATGAAAGTTCCTGCGGTTTTCTTTCTGTCTAAGGTCAATTCCCAATGTCTGCGATATGATTTCGTATCGCAGGAATGTTTGCTGCATAACGGTAATCAAATACAGCGTTTTTCGCTTTATTGCCGCTTCGTCAAGGTCGGGGCGGCAGGCGGCAACAAGCGGCAGGTACGCCGTATAAGTTCTGTAAGTGTTGTCATTTTCTTTCGGTGACTGCATATCGGTAAGAACAGAAATTTTGGAAACAGCATAATGTTCAAACAGAAAATCAAGCGTCATATTGCCGAGATACTCCAACTTCTCAAAAGGAGTAAAACCGTCTGTTTTCTCTCGTATACTCTGAAAATGCTCAACAGTTCCGTTTATCATACGCTCAATACATTGCTCAATGAGTTTATCCTTGTTTCCAAAATGATAATTTACAAGCCCTAATCCAACACCTGCTTTTTTGCATATCTCACGGACTGTAACTTCTTCTAAATGTTCCCCTTTTTCCTCAATGAGTTTAATCGTTGCCTGTATGATTGCTTCTTTATTATCCACACTGTACCTCCTATTGAACGCTGTTCAATCATATTATACTGAACGCAGTTCAAAAAGTCAAGGGGCTGCGAAAATCAAGAGAAGTATGTAATGCTTTGTGGTATCAAAACGAACGGTTTAAGCGGCTTAGAGAGCATAGAAAATGACGGGTAAGGAGTTTATCCCTACCCGTCACGATTTTACAGCTATGTGCGTTACAATGGTTTAAGCATAGATGATTTCCTCATTCACAATCTCCATCGCACAAGCCCGTATATTATTGAGCCTTTGTACCCACAAAAGCTGATTTTCAGACTTTAACTGCTCTGTAATACCCTGCGCCCGTTTCATGTCCTCTATAAGCCGTTCAAAGCGTTCCTGTGCCTGTTTGTCAATATCGGAAAGATAGCTGTTCAATTTGCCGCTTGTGAGTAGTGTAATATATAACACCCTCTTATGCTCCTGTAAATAGCGTTTGTGCCGCTGTCCCCATAAACCGATAGGCTGTTCTTTTTCGGTTGGTAAGATAAGGCAAGGGATATAGTAATTTCCTTGCAGTTCATACCACAGACCGTTTTTATCATCGTAAATGTACTTGTCCATTCTGAAATCCTCCAGTATAATATATTCGCACATACATCACAGTTCTCCGATTGCCACACTTATGTTTATTCTTCTTATCAGTTTTTTCTGCCCTTGATTTTGCCCTTATGGGTAATCAGAGCAAGGGTAACATCGTGTGAAATCATATAAAGGAATAAGGCGGACACATTGCGATAAATCCTTTATTTTCAAGGCTTTTGGAGGATTTTATTAAAACTCAAAGAGGTGTGATAAGCACCTATAAAATTGAGAATTTCCAATCGGAATTTGTAGTAAAGGAGATTTACAATGTGGTTTTGGATTTTTATGTTGATTATGGATTTGCTTCTTCCATTTACGATGATTGGTTTTGGAAGATATTTTATGAAAAAGGCTCCCAAGGAAATAAATTCAGTATTTGGATATCGGACTTCGATGTCTATGAAGAACAAAGACACATGGGAATTTGCTCATAAATATTGTGGTAAAGTCTGGTATGTCTGTGGAATGGTTATGTTGCCGATAACAGTAATCTTCATGCTTTTAGTGATTGGAAAAAATGAAGATTGTGTTGGGAGTATAGGAGGAATTATCTGTGGTGTTCAACTTATTCCTTTAATTGGGTCTATTCTCCCAACAGAAATAGCATTAAAAAAGAATTTTGATAAGAATGGAACAAGACGATAAATTGTTATTTAATGAAAGTGACAAAACGGAATTTTTTAAACGAAGCGATTTGGCTGGGGACGAAACACAAGATGAGGAACAGGAGGAGATGTGAGCAGTATGGTTTTAAAATGTAATAATTGTGGCAAAGAGTTTAAACATGGAATTTCAGGAAATATGATTATATTTTGTCCATTTTGTAAAAAAAGCACAGGTTCTATCTCGGATTATGGTTTTGGTTCCATCGTGCCGTGTGATATATATTTGGGAGAGAAGATTATTGCCTCGATACCTTCAATGAATGAACTTATATCGAAAGAGTTTGGGATAAAAAAAACTTTGTGTGGTAAGTATAAGAATCTTGAGATATATTCTGAAGCAGAAAAAATTATAGGTGAAATATTAAGTTAAGTGTTAACTGCAAATTGAAATTATGTTGATGCAATGAAATCGACAATTTCAAGTTGATTGAAATCTTTAGAGGTGATAAATATGCTTGAGACAAATAGATTATTAATACGAAATTTTGTGTTGCAAGATACACATTCCTGCCTTGAGGGGTGGGGAAAAGATAAAAAGCTTGGAAAATATATACTTGGTTATCCAGCAGAAGAAAAGCAGATGGAAGCATTTGTAGATGCTTGGTCGAGGAATAAAAATGCATGGCTTATTTTGGAAAAAGAGAGTAAGAATTGTATAGGATATGTAACGATTGATATACCGTACATACAGCTTGGAATTGGAGAGATAGGGTATGTGATTGGTGAACATTTTCAAAATAAAGGGTACGCATTTGAGGCGTTACAGTGCATTATTCAAGAATATTTGGTGAAAAGAGATATGTATATGCTTGAAGCAAAATATAATATAAGTAATACGGCTTCTGGAAAATTATTGAAAAAACTGGGCTTTCAATTTGATGGAGAGCTTAGAAACAGAAGAATTGATATTGCCTCGGGAGAACGCAAAAACTTGGTAATTTGTTCTATTACAAAGGAAGAATTGAAATCACAATTAAAATCCAATAGATAAAATAACTAGAAATAATTATATAGATATAAAATATTTTTAATTATCAAAGATAATACTTTGGAATTTATGGAGGTGCGCAGCATAATATGAGTAGATATAAAACATTTTTATTATTAGGACTTATATTGGTTATATTGACAGGATGCAGCAATACATTTGCTAAAAAGGAATATTATGACACAGCTAAGATTGCAGTAATAGAAGATAGATATTCAAAAGAAAGTTCTGTTTTTAATCCAATAGATAAAGGTTATTCATTAGAAGTGAAAAAGTTTGATGGCCGTCAAACTTTATGGAAAAAAACACTTGATAATGATGAAGATATTAATATCGAAATAAAACTAAGTTTATCGGAAGGTGCTGTTAAAATTGTTCATGTAGATGAAGATGGATATGTTACAACAATAATCGAATGTACTCCAGATAATTGTGTAGAGGAGTATGTTGTAAAAACGGTATCCTTGAAGAAAGGGCTTAATAGTATAAAAATTGTTGGATATGAGTGTAAAAATATTGATTTAAAATTATTATCATCAGATTTAAAGTAAAAATATCAGAAAAATTACAGAAAGATAATGATTTCTGTGGATGTTGTAGTGGCATTGGTATTTAGTGTATTAATTATGATTGTGTGTTAAGAGTTATTTGAAAGGAAGATAGAGCATGGGACTATTTGGAAAAAGCAGAAATGAAAAAGAAAAGGAATATATGGAAAAAATAGATGTTCCATCATGTTTAAAAGAAAATTTTGAATTAAATATTGCTGAGGTGTTTACGATTGTTGGAGTTGGTACCATTGCAACTGGAAATGTAATTGCAGGAATGTGTAGGGTTGGTGAAAAAGCATACATAAATAAAATAAATGGAGATATTTTAGAAACCACAATTACTGCGATTGATGCACATACAAAAGATAGAAAACCAAATAACTGCGGATATAAGACTGAGCATATAGGTGTTGGATTGCGTGGAATATCAAAAGAACAGTTAGAAAAGGGTGATAAGATAATAGTGAAAAATGCAAATATATACAGAATGTAATGCACAACTTCAAATTTGGTTAATGGAAGGAGAAGATTTATGGGCTTGTTAAAGAAGAAACAGACGATAGAAAAAAATGAGATAGGTAACAAGATACTAAAGGAAAATATTGCTGAGGCTGCATTAGGACAATTATGTGCCGGCAAGGATTATGAAACATTAGCATATACTAAAGTGGAGTTTGGTTATCTTTTTGATATAGAAAATCACGGAATTGAATCATTATTCAAAGTGATAACAGATAAAGATACATGCTATTTTGCAGTACAGGGTACTAATCTTTTAAGACTTACACTAAATGAGGAACTATATAAAGGTTATGTAGATGCCTTTTATGACATAAGAAAGCCAGAAATAATAAGTTAAAAAACATCAAGAGTAGAGAATATAGAGCAATATAATTGTGAAGTGTCCAATCTGTGGCTTTTAGCAGCAGGTATGTTGAAATTGATAGGCGTTCCTATATTGTTTTGTGAACAGAGTTCATCTATATTAATATTTATGACTTTAGCAGTGGTAATACTTGTTTTGCTTGTGATAGTTATATATTTAAAATTGAGAAAAATGTAAGAAATAGATAAATTCAGTTTGTGTATCTGAAAAATAAAATTTGTTTTAATTTAGGAGAATAAGAATGCTGAGATTAAGACCATACAAAAGCTGTGATGCAGATTTGATTGCAGGATGGATAAAGGATAAGAAGATTTTTCAAAATTGGGGTGGAGAGCGGTTTGGTAATTATCCAGTAACATCCAATGTTATAGATGGAAAATACAGTAGAAATAATGGAGATTGTGTTGAGCCAGATAATTTCTATCCATGGACAGTTATTGATGATGACAATAGAGTAGTTGGTCATTTTATTATGAGATATATAGGGGGAGATAATAGAAAACTGCGTTTTGGATGGGTTATTGTGGATGATACACTTCGTGGAAAAGGATATGGGAAAGAAATGCTTTTATTAGGGTTGAAGTATGCTTTTGACATTTTTAAAGTTGAGAGAGTAACTATTGGAGTTTTTGAAAACAATAAATCAGCTTATTGGTGTTATAGGAAAGTAGGGTTTATCGAAACAGAAATTGTACAAGGTGAGCCTTGGAATATTGTTGAAATGGAAATCACAAAGAGTAGATATTATGAAAATTAATCTAAGAAAAGGAGATAGAAAAATGGATAAAAAATGTACAAAATGTGGAGGAGAATTGATTAGTACCCGTTTGTCTACAGGAGCACACCTGCTTGTAGTAACACCAACAGAAGATGAGAAGAAGTTTAAACCAAGATATTCAAGAATCCTTTGTGATACTTGTACTAAGTGTGGAAATATTGAAAACATTCGTGCTGAAGAATTAGACAGGCTACAATAGCCTATTAAAAAGAAAAAATAGTATAAAGAATATTAAGGTTTATTCCGATAATAGAAACAGATAGATTTGTTATCAACCCACGAAACGGATTTTGTGTGGTAAACTCAAGGATAGAGGTGAAAACAATGGCTTCAATTATAGGAACATATTTTCAAAGAAATTCTAGCTCGATATTCCCAAACAATAATACTGGTACAAAGAGCAAAAATATGTCAAATGTGTCAAATAATAAAAAAGACATAAATGACAAATTAAGATTGTTTTCAAAAACGGAGCAGAACTCTGGTTTTAGCTCCTCTAATAGTGTTGGAATTAATTCTATAATTACCAGTAGTCAAAGCTATGCTGAACAGTTAAGGGTACAAAGACAGCAGACCCAGGCTACATCTCTTAAATTAAAAAAGCTGAAATATAGATTTAAGAATATTTCTTCAAAAATAATAAGAAGTAAGACCTCCTATGCTGCAAAACAGGTTGCAGGTCAGGCAAGACGAGAGGTTTTAAGACTTAAAAATGAAAAAAAGCAAAGTGGTGAGGATAGCGCTGAGCTTGATGCAGCAATAGCACACGCAAAGACTATGGAGCGTGTAGCAAAGAAAAAGGCGAAACATCTTGAAGAAGAGGAAATGATTAAGGTAAGTGGCGGACCTTGTGCTGATAGATTAGTAGAGGAAGAAGAAAAACTCGAGGATACAAATGATTTATCAGAGGCAGTAAGTAGTCAAGAGGCTGGTTATGAGCAGGAGCAGGAAATATCCTATGATGAAATGGCAAAAATGATGTCTGAATTATCAGAAAATATGCAGGCTATGATAGAAAATATGCAGGCTATGTCAGAGGCAATGTCGCAGGATATGGAATCTATGACAGAGGATATGCAGGATTTACTAGAGGATGTTGGCTTAGGAGAGCTTACAGAGGCAATAACACCTTCTGGAGAAGAAATTGACCCAGAGGATTTAAAACAGTTAAAAATCAAGCATCGTAACAAGGAAATGCAGGAAATTGCAAAGGCAGATGCAGAATATTTAAAGGCAATATTTGATATTTTAGAAAAAGGAAAAGACAGTGGAGTTAGTATAGAAGCTTCTGTGAAAAATACTGTACCAAGTCAAACTGTGGCTGTACCACAGGTGTCAGTAAAACAAACCATTGCTGATGAAAAAATATTACCACAGGCTTCGGCAGTACAAACTACCCAGCCACAAGGAGCAGCATTTGCAGCAGGAGGAATTGTGGCAGAGCCAGTAATAAATATTACTGTATAGGTTTATAAATAATTGATTTACGACACAGAAAAAACATACTTTTAATGTAATTGGTTATTGCTACAAAAAAAGCTTTGGTATATACTTATTAGGAAAAATATACAAGTTCAGCTTGTAGGAGGTATATTATGAATTTTGATACATTACAAAAAGATTTAATTGCTGCCATGAAGGCAAAGGATAAAGAAAGAAAGGAAACTATATCATCATTAGTTTCAGCCGTTAAAAAATTAGCTATAGATGAAGGAAAGAGAGATAATATTCCTGATGAATTAGTTGATAGAGCTATTTTAAAGGAATTAAAGTCTGTAAAGGAGCAGGTTGAAACCTGTCCAGATGACAGAGCAGAGCTTAAAGCCCAGTATACATTCAGACAGAGTGTTATTGAGGAATATGCTCCAAAGATGTTAAGTGAAGATGAAATCAGAGCTGTTTTAAATGAAAAATATGCAGAAGTAATAGCTACAAAAAATAAAGGTGCAATTATGAAGGCTGTTATGGGCGAGCTTAAGGGCAAAGCAGACGGAAAAGTTATTAGCAGCGTTGTAGCAGATATTTGCAAATAGGAGAGGTTATGAGCAACAAAAATAAAAAGGTTATTACCAACAACACAGGAAAAACTAACAAAGGGTCAGACAAAAAAACAGCAAATAAAAATAAGGCAATAGTTATAAGTATTATAGCTGTTGTTATAGCAGCTATAGCTGTGATTGCAATAGTTATTGCTTTAAGTAAGGACGATAACAAGTCTGGTGATAGTGCAGAATATGGAAAAACAAAAATTCCAGAAACTATCTGCCAATACAGTGAGCCTACTAAGGGCGAATTAGTTGCTGAGCTTTATATTAAAAACTATGGTGTAATAAAAGTAAAGTTTTTTGAAACAGAAGCACCAAAGGCTGTAGAAAATTTTGTTAAGCACGCAAAGGAAGGCTATTATGACGGAGTTACCTTCCACAGAGTTATTGATGATTTTATGATTCAAGGCGGAGATCCAACAGGCACCGGCAGAGGTGGCGAAAGTATCTGGGGTGTGGATTTTGCCGACGAAATCTCAAAACATTTAATGCCTGTAAGGGGTGCTTTGTGTATGGCAAATACAGGACAGGAAAGCTCCAACAGCTCACAGTTTTTCATTGTTCAATCAAAGAAAGCACAGGATACTTATGTTGAACAGTTAAAAAAGCTTGGTGTAGATACTGATTTAGTGGATTATTATGAGAAGAATGGTGGTGCAGGCTGGTTATATGGTGCGCATACTGTTTTTGGACAGGTATACGAAGGTATGGATATTGTAGAAAATATAGCGATGGCAAGTACAGATGCAAGTGATAAACCACTAGAAGATGTAATTATAGAAAAAATATTGGTTAAGGAATATTAATAAATGTCAAAAAAAAGTTATATTGTAGATGGTTTTTGCTTTGATTTAGAAAGCAATGCAAAAGAAGCTGAAAATGAGAAAAAAGGGATAGCTTATATAAAACAAAAGATAGATTACAAAAATCCTTCTTCAGCACTTGCTACATACAATATGATTAATGAAAAAGGATTATTTAAAACACCCTTAGGCATAAGCTTTATGTATGAGGTAAGAACCAATATTATAAAAAATGGTGTTAAAGAGGCGGATGTTCCTCCAATTATTCTAAAAACTGGCACAAATAGAGATAAAAGGTCAGAGGCTTCAGTTTCTCCTTTTAAAGCCAGATTTGTTAATATGCTTATTTTAAATGCTATATTGCTTGTAATGTTTGTGATTTTTGCAGTTATTGCAAGTAATAGCAAAAACCTGAATATTATTAATTATCAAAATAGAATAGATGCTCAGTATAGAGATTTAGAAAACAGTCTTAATGATTGGAGCAGAGAGCTTAAGATAAAAGAACAGCAGTTAAATGAGCGAGAAAGTGAGCTGCAAGATCAATAGTGAGGTAATATTATGTCAGATTTAAAAATATTATTGGTTGATGATGAAGCAAGAATGAGAAAGTTAGTCAAAGACTTTCTTGTAAAAAAAGGATATGTAATTTTAGAAGCAGGCGATGGAGAGGAGGCATTAGAGGTATTTTATAAAAATAATGATATATCACTTATTTTGTTAGATGTTATGCTGCCAAAGCTGGATGGCTTTAGTGTGCTTAGGGAAATACGAAATGTATCAAAGGTGCCAGTTATTATTCTTACGGCAAAGGGAGAAGAGGAGGACGAGCTTAAAGGCTTTGAGTTAGGTGTAGACGAATATATATCAAAGCCCTTTAGTCCTAAAATATTATCTGCAAGAGTTGATGCACTGCTTAGACGAGCAAATAAGCTGGATGACGGTGTTATCACAGCAGGCAATATAGAAGTAAACAAAACCTCACACATCGTTAAGGTATGTGGCAATCCAGTAGAGCTAAGCTATAAGGAATTTGAACTGCTGGTTTACTTTATTGAAAATAAAGGCATTGCATTATCAAGAGAAAAAATTCTCAATAATGTATGGAATTATGACTATTTTGGTGATGCCAGAACTATAGATACCCATGTGAAAAAGCTGCGTGCAAAGCTTACCAAGGATGCAGATTACATAAAGACCATATGGGGTATGGGCTATAAATTTGAAGTTGAATGAAGGTGAATGGTTATGAAAAAGCATTTAAGTATAAGGTTGGCAGTTATTCTGTGTGGAATGACTGCCAGTATTGTTTTATTAAGCTGGTTTTTAAATACATTATTTTTGGAAAAATATTATAAAAATGTAAAGTCAAGAGCAATGGAGGACACCTTTGAAATGGTCAATGACTATTTCAATAACGATGCAGAAAAACAGTATAGTGAGCGGACTATAATTACCCAGTGTGAGAAGGAGAGTATTTCTGTGCTGGTAATTGATTCCTCGCTTAGAATTAAATTGAGCAGTGGCTTTAGCGTAGAGGGAGATAATTTACTGCAAAGACTAAAGGATTTAATATTTGACGGGAAATCATCTCCTGAGGACATTATTGTGAAAAAGGACAATTATGAATTGTATGAAATATGTGACAGTAGTACAAAAGGTGAATATTTAGAGGTATATGGCTCATTGGATAATGGTGACATTTTGGTCATGCGTTCTTCTATTGACGGAATTAAAAATTCAGTAAATGTATATCATAGATTTTTTGTATATGTGGGATTTGCGCTTATAGTAATATGTATTTTTATAATTATGTTTGTTGCCAGAAATGTTGCAAAGCCTATAAAAAATCTTGCTGATATTTCAACTAAAATGAGCCATTTGGATTTTTCGGCAAAGTATGAGGGCGATGCCCATGATGAAATTGGTATGCTGGGCAATAGTATGAATATAATGTCCGATAAGCTGTGTGAATCAATATCCGAGCTTAAAAATGCAAATATTAAGCTTCAGTCAGATTTAGAGGAGAAGGTTAAAATAGATGAGATGCGAAAGGAATTTATATCTAATGTATCCCACGAATTAAAAACGCCTATTGCGCTTATATCTGGCTATGCTGAGGGACTTAAGGAGTGTATTAATGATGATGACCAGCAAAGCAGGGATTTTTATTGTGATGTAATTATTGATGAGGCATCAAAAATGAATAAAATGGTGATGAAGCTGTTGACCTTAAATCAAATTGAGTTTGGTGGTATGCAGGTGGATATGGAAAGGTTTGATATAATTGAATTAATAGAACAGATTCTGGCCAATTTTAAGGTTATGTTTGATGAGAAAAATATCAGAGTAGTGTTTGATAATTCAACGCCTTGTTATGTATGGACAGATGAATTTCAAATTTCTGAGGTGCTTACAAATTATATAAGTAATGCCATTAACCATATAGACGGAGAAAAAATAATATTTATTACCATTTCAGACGACGGTGATAAGGTTACAGTAAATGTAAGAAATACTGGTAAAAATATACCTGATAGTGAGCTTGAAAATATATGGGTTAAATTTTATAAGGTTGATAAGGCCAGAACAAGAGAATATGGTGGAAGTGGAATTGGCTTATCTATTGTTAAGGCAATTAGTAATGCTTTAAAGCAGAATTGTGGTGTTAGAAATACTACAGATGGTGTGGAATTTTTCTTTACTGTAGATAGTGCAAAAAATGATTAAAACAAAAGGTTTTTACTTGATGAATAGTAGGAAAAATGATAAAATAATAGTATATTTTGTAATATAATTCAGTTTAAGGTATGTGATAATATGAATATAAAAAAAGTAATGTCCATTGGTACTATCTGTATAAGTGTTTTTATGCTTACTGCCTGTGGAGATATAAATTTATCGTCCGAGGAGAAAAAACTCGTAGTTGATTATGCAGCTAATACTGTATTAAAACACGATAGAAATTATCAGAACAATTTGGCAAATGTTGAAATTGAGCCAGAAAC
Organism: uncultured Eubacteriales bacterium; assembly: GCA_900539455.1. Taxonomy (GTDB): domain Bacteria; phylum Bacillota; class Clostridia; order Lachnospirales; family Lachnospiraceae; genus SVEL01. Next base: position 84,715 of record UQCD01000001.1, on the reverse strand, counting down.
AGAAACTGTTTGGCATTCTGAAAAGGAAAACACAACAACTGCCAATGATAATAACAACAATTCAAATAATCAGGGCGAGGATGAAACTACAGCTATAAATGTAGAAACAGATTTGAATGCAATTCTTAATTTAAAAGGCTTAGAGGTTACTTACAGTGACTATGTTATGACAGGTGCATATCCAACACAGTCGGATTTGGCGTTTGTCATTAATGCAGCACCAGGAGATAGTTTAATAGTTGTTAAGCTTAATGTAAAGAATACAACTTCAGGTGATATTAAGCTGGATATGCTAAGCAAAAATATGAAATTTAAAGGTATATTTAATAGCAAGGTCAAAACAAACTGTCAGACGACTATGCTTAGCAGTACATTTAATACCTATAAGGGCACTATAAAAGCTGGTGAGTCTAAGGAAATGGAGCTTGTGTTTGAGGTAAGCAAAAACAGCCTGCAAACTATATCAACCATTAAACTCGAGGTTACCAACGATAAGAATAGTGAAACAATTATATTAAAGAAATAATACATTTTAAATGTGCTTATAGAAGGAGGACACTATGGATACAAATATTTTATTAGAAAATGGAACAAATGAGCTAGAGGTTTTGGAATTTGTAGTCAATGGAAATCATTATGGCATAAATGTAGCTAAGGTTCGTGAAATTATAAGCTATGTGCCAGTTACACCGGTTCCAAATGCGCACCCTGCAATCGAAGGTATTTTTATGCCAAGAGATACAATGATTACAGCAATTAATCTGGAAAAGGTTTTAGGTTTTCCTGAGCAGCCAACAAAGTCTACAGATATGATGATTATTACAAATTTCAACAAGCTGAATATAGCCTTCCATGTTCATAGTGTGCTTGGAATACATAGAGTATCTTGGACAGATATAATAAAGCCTGATGCAACCTTATCAAACAAGGGTGTAAGTGTTGCAACTGGTATTATAAGAGTAGATGAAAAGCTGATTATTATATTAGATTTTGAAAAGATTGTTACAGATATTAGTCCGGAAACTGGATTAAAGGTTTCAGAAATAGATAGATTAGGCATTAGAAGCAGAAATGAGTCGCCTATCCTTATTGCAGAGGATTCGCCATTACTTAGCAAGCTTATAACAGACTCTCTTGTAAAGGCCGGCTATACAAATGTAATTGTTACAAATAATGGACAGGAAGCCTGGGACAAGCTTAACAGCCTCAGAACAGAGGGCAATGTATTAGAGAAGGTTAAATGTATTGTTACTGATATAGAGATGCCTTTAATGGACGGACATAGACTTACAAAGCTTGTAAAGACAGACGAAACCTTAAAGGAAATTCCACTTGTTATCTTCTCATCATTAGTAAATAATGAAATGAGAGTTAAGGGACAATCGTTAGGTGCAGATGCACAGTTATCTAAGCCGGAAATAGGAAATTTAGTTAAGATTATAGATGATTTAATTAAATAATCAGGCTATAGTCCAGCGTATTAGATAAGTTATAGCAAAAAGTGTTAATAACATTTTTTGCTATAATTATGTATGAAAAGGAAATATACTAAAATGAAATTAACAGTTAATGAATGTAAAGAAAAAATTGCAGATGCAGATATGGTGCTTATTGGGCTAGGCAAGGAGCTGGAGCCCGATTTTGAGGCTGTATTAAAATCAAACGACATTTATAATCGTTTTAAGGATGATGTAGATTCTATGGAGCAGACAGAGGGTGTATGGCTTGAGTACGCTATTTATTACCATGAATTAGTATCTATGAATAATCCTATTATCAATAAAAAGCGGGAGCTTATTAATAAATTAGCACAGGCTGTTGCTACAAAGAATATATTTGTTGTTTCCACCTGCGATTTAGATGTTGTCAGATATTCAGATTTTGATAAAGAAAGAATTGTTACTCCATGTGGAACTATTCTAAAAAAAGAATGTCATGTAGGCTGTAAGAAGGATGTATATTCGGCAGTAGAGGATTATGAAAAAATATACAAAAAGCTTACATCTATGTATAAGGCAGATGAATTTGATGTAATGAGTATTATGAATGTTATTCCTATTTGCGAAAAGTGTGAGGCAACTATGGAGCCAAACCTTTTGAAAATGGTAAGCTATTCAGATGAAGGCTACCTGAAAAAATGGGAGCTATATAATAAATGGTTGTCTGGAACTGTTAATAGAAAATTGGTTATGCTGGAATTGGGCGAGAATTTTAATACACCAACAGTTATTAGATGGCCTTTTGAAAAAATTGCATTAATTAACAAAAAATCATTACTTATTAGAGTGAATAAAAAGTTTCCTATGCTTGTTCCAGAAATATCAGAAACAGCAGTTGCACTGGATATGACTTCAGAGGAATTTATAGAGGAAATTTCAAAATAAAATAGAAAGGAGGCTCTATTATGGCAGATAAAAAAACAATGTCTGATGAAGATTATCTTGATAGCTTATTAAAATCTATTACTGGGTCTGAAAACAGTAAAGATGAGGAATATAAGGATAAAGATGAAAGTGATTTTGCAAAGGCATTAGAGAAAGAAATTGGATTAAAGGATGACGAGGATACCTTTTTAAATGATATAGAAAATGATTTATTTGCAAATGGAGAAGTCCTTTCAGAGGCAGGGCAGGAGGATGATGACGAGGACAATAGTATTGATGAGGTGAATGGTTATGAGGCTTTAACAGATACTGCTAAGTCAAATGATGATTTAAATGTTGCTGAAGTAGACAACAAGAAAAAAAAGAAGAACACAAAAAAAGGCTTATTTGGAAGAAACAAAAAGATTGTTATTTCGGATAATTCAGATAATACAGACGAAAATCAGGCAGAAAAACAGGCAGAAAAACAGGCAGAAAACCAGACAGAAAACCAGACAGAAAGCCAGACAGAAAAACAGGCAGAAAAACAGAGGGCAAGTATAGATACAACAGACAATTCAAATACACCAGAGGATACTGTTACGGAAAATACAGAGGCAGAGGATTTTGATGACTTTTCCTTAGACTTTGGAAATGATTACAATGACAATTTTGATATGGAATTTGATGAGGATAATGCTTCAAAATCAGAGGGTTCCTTAAATGAGGGTGCTGAAAATCCAGCAGAAGAAACTCCAGAAAATCAGGTAAGTGATTTGATGAATATAATGGGTATAACCGAAGAAGATGAAGAGGCTGGTGAGGAGAATAAAGGTAAGCCTAAAAAGAAAAAGAAGGAAAAGACTAAGAATAAAAAAGGCTTTTTCTCAAAGCACAAAAAGGAAAAAGATAGCGAGTCTGAGCTGAGCGGTGATTTAGAAAAAGGCGTTGATTTTTCAGATAATGAAGCACAAATGGGTAATAGCTCTGACAATGTGGATATTAATGCAAATGAGTCAGGTGATGCAGATATGTTCAACCTTGATGCTATTGCCAATAATGCTGAGTCTGATGATTATTCCTTTGGCTTAGATATGGATTTTGGGGAAGAAGAAAATCAGGATTTAGATGAAAATGAAAATCTTATCCGTCAAATGGACAGAGGAGAAATAGACGAGGAGGAAATATTAAGTGAGGAGGGCAAAGAGGAAAAAGGAAAGAAGAAGGAAAAGAAGAAAAAAGAGAAAAAGCCTAAAAAAGCAAAGGTTAAAAAGGTTAAAGCACCAAGGGTTAAAAAACCAAAGGAGCCAGATGAGATAATCCCAATTCCAAAGGTATTACTTATATTTTCTTTTTCATTTATTGTACTTTTAGTTATATGCTTGATTTTTGGCGGAAATCTAAAATATTATAATGAAAAAATGCAAAGAGCAACAACCTTTTATGTTAATAAAGATTATGAAGCTGCATACGGTGAAATTTCAGGTCTGTCTATAAGGGAAAAGGATCAGGATTTTTATAATCAGGTATTTACTGTAATGCTGGTTTCACATCAGTATACTGCTGGTAAAAATTTATTAGCAGTTGGTGATTATGAGCAGGCATTACACTCATATTTAAAGGGAATTGCAATGTATGACAAATATCAAAATCAAGCAAGAGATTTGAATTGCTTAGACGAAATGAATGGTGTGTTAGAACAGCTTAATAAAGAGCTCAATGATACTTTTGGATTAACTGAAAGTAAGGCCAGAGAGCTTAATCTTTTAGATAGTAAAGAAGAATATGCGTATAATGTGAGGACTTTAGCAAAAAAAATTATGGAAAAAAATCAGGAGGAAAACAGTAAATAAAAGAATAAGAAAAAGAATAAGTTATAAAAAAGATTTTGATGCTTTAATAAATCTTTTAAAAAGTGTACCTGTAGAAACAAAGATGCAAACTATAAAAACTATTAAAGATATGTGTAAAGGTGTTAGTTTGCCACAAGCAAGAAGCTTTGTAGAAAATGTTCCAAGTGTTATTATGACTGGATTGGTTTATTCAGAAGCTACAAGAGTAAAAAAAGTATTTACAGATATAGGTGTTGTAGCAGATATTGACAAAGATGAAAATGAAAATGCTATCTGGCAAAACGATACTCCTCTGTCAGTGCAGTCAAATGGGCAAAAAGAAGAAAATACACAAACAATAGGCTCACAATATTACAACACTAAATGTCCAACTTGTGGTTCAACTAATGTTCAGAAAATATCAGGCGTTAAGCGGTTATTCTCAGGATTGTTTGGGTTCATCAGGTGATAATGCAGGTAAGACAATGAAATGTAAAAGCTGTGGCTATGAATGGTAATGATATGTACATAAAATAATCAAAGGCGAAACAGATTTATCTATATGGAGTGATGGCAAAAGACACACCTATATATAGTAAATTTGAAATAGCATCTACTTTTGGAAGAGTGAGATGCTATTTTTTGTATTTGCTTAAAAATAACTCACCTGTTATACGGGCGAGTTTAAGGTAAGCTTTAGCTTCAAGTAAAAAAGCTCCATATTAATCTGAAAAATTTATTAACAAATTAGAACAACAAATATAGTAAGCAAATCGACAATGTGCTTATTATATGATACAATAATAAATGTTCACATTTCTAAACACCTTAGAAAAAGAAAGTATTTACTAATTACAATGTAAAAAAGACTGTAACAACATATAATAATTTGTAACAAAATGACATATAATAATATTTGAAACAGAAGATGTTTTGTTTAAAATGTCTATGTTTAGGAGAAAAAAGACTATGATTGCAATAATTGATTATGATGCTGGAAATCTTAAAAGTGTTGAAAAAGCACTGACCTTTTTAGGACAGGACAATATAGTGACCAGAGATAAGGATACAATATTATCAGCAGATAAGGTTATTTTACCCGGTGTTGGCAGTTTTGGCGACGCGATGGAAAAATTAAAAAAATACGGTTTAATTGACACAATAAATCAGGTCTGCGAAAAACAAATTCCATTTTTAGGTATTTGCTTAGGCTTACAGCTATTATTTAAAAATAGTGATGAGTCAAAGGGAGTGGCAGGGCTTGGAATATTAGACGGCAGCATTAAAAAAATCCCGGACAAGGCAGGCCTTAAAATACCTCATATTGGTTGGAATTCTATAGATATAAAGCCGGATGGAAGATTGTTTAAGGATATTCCTAATGAAGCTTATGTTTACTTTGTTCATTCATATTATTTAGAGGCACAGGACGAAAGTATTGTAAAAGCTGTAACAAATTACAGCACAAATATTCACGCATCGGTTGAAAAAGATAATATTTTTGCGTGTCAGTTTCACCCTGAAAAAAGTGGTGATATTGGACTTAAAATATTAGATAATTTTGCAAAGCTATAAAGAGGTGCCAATATGTTTACAAAGAGAATTATTCCATGTTTAGATGTAGATAATAACAGAGTAGTTAAGGGAATAAATTTTGTTAATTTGAAAGATGCAGGTGACCCTGTAGAGGTTGCAAAGGCATATGATAAGGCTGGGGCAGACGAACTGGTATTTTTGGATATTACAGCCTCAAGCGACCATAGAAAAACAGTAGTAGATATGGTTAGAAAGGTTGCTGAAAATGTTTTTATACCATTTACTGTAGGTGGTGGTATTAGAACTGTAGACGATTTTAAGGAAATACTTAGAGAGGGTGCTGATAAAGTGGCAGTAAATTCTGCTGCTATTGATAATCCAAGATTAGTTGCAGATGCAGCCTATAAATTTGGCAGTCAATGTGTTGTTGTCGCCATTGATGCTAAAAGAAGAAGTGATAATTCCGGCTGGAATATATTTAAACACGGTGGCCGCCTGGATACAGGAATTGATGCTGTAGAATGGGCAAAAAAGGTATGTGAACTAGGTGCAGGAGAAATACTTCTTACAAGTATGGACTGCGATGGCACAAAAAATGGATATGATATTGAACTTACAAATGCAGTATCAAGCGTAGTTAATATTCCTGTAATTGCTTCAGGTGGAGCAGGAACTAAGGAGCATTTTTACGAGGCGCTTACAAAGGGGAATGCAGACGCTGCCTTAGCAGCCTCTTTATTCCATTACAAGGAGCTGGAAATTAAGGATTTAAAGGAATACTTAAGCAGCCAAGGTGTTTCGGTCAGATTATAGGCTTAGCTTATAATTATTTGAAGTAAGAAAGGTAATATAGGTATTGTTATGGCAGCAATTAGTAATGATTGGTTAGAACCTTTAAAACCAGAATTTAAAAAGCCTTATTACATTAATTTGTATAAGAATATAAAAAAAGAATATAGTGAGCATGTTGTCTATCCACCAGCAGATGAAATATTTACAGCCTTTGAGCTGACACCATTATCTAGGGTAAAGGTGGTAATTATAGGACAGGATCCATATCATAATGTAAATCAGGCACATGGATTATCCTTTTCGGTTAAGCCACAGGTTGAAATTCCACCTTCATTACTTAATATATATAAGGAACTGCAGAGTGATTTAGGATGTTACATACCAGATAACGGATACCTTGTAAAGTGGGCAAAACAGGGCGTGTTAATGTTGAATTCAGTGCTTACTGTCAGAGCACATCAGGCGTTTTCACATCAAGGACTAGGCTGGGAGGAGTTTACTGATGCAGTAATCAGAATACTTGCTAATGAGGACAGGCCAATCGTATATTTATTGTGGGGAAAGCCAGCAGAAAAAAAAGCAATGGTGGTACAAAATAAAAAACAGCTTTTACTAAAAGCTCCACATCCAAGCCCTCTTTCAGCATATCGAGGATTTTTCGGATGTAAACATTTTAGCAAAGCCAATGAATTTTTAATTGCCAATGGACTGGAGCCTATTGACTGGCAAATAGAAAATATAAAAACAAATGGTGTAAAGAGATAGTCGTTAAAGCTATTTCTTTACACCATTTGTTTAATTGGTTTACGGCTTAATTATTTTTTAGGCAATATGTTTTTGTTTGCAGTTGCAAGCATTAATTTAATTCTGTTAAGCTGATTAACCTCAGAAGCACCTGGGTCATAATCGACAGCTACAATATTTGCATCAGGATGCTCAAGTCTGATTTCTTTAATTACACCCTTTCCTACAACATGGTTTGGCAGACAACCGAAAGGCTGGGCACAAACAATATTTGGAACATTGTTGTGTATTAATTCAAGCATTTCACCTGTTAAGAACCAACCTTCACCAGTTTGATTACCTACAGAAACTATATCACTTGCCATAGCTGCCAGTTGTCTAATATCAGCAGGTCTGTCAAAATGCCTGCTGCGTAAACATTCCTTAGTAACTGGCTTTCTAAGGTGTTCAAGAAGTTTAATACCAATATTTGACAGTTTAGCAGTCTTTTTAGACATACCTAAATTTTCTGCCTTGAAATTTGAGTTGTAGAAGGAGTATAAGAAGAAGTCAAGCATATCTGGCATAACAGCTTCTGCACCTTCAGCTTCAAGCAATTCAACTAAATAGTTATTTGCAGAAGGGAGGAATTTTACAAGGATTTCTCCAACAATACCAACTCTAGGCTTTTTAAGGTTTTCATCGATTGGAAGAGCATCAAAATCTCTTACAATACCTTTAAGGTTTTTCTTAAAGGCTTTCATACCATATCCTTTTTTGGTAAGGTCACTAATACATTTCTTAACCCATTTTTCGTGGAGAGCATCAGCAGAGCCTTTTTCTAATTCGTAAGGTCGCATTCTGTAAAGCACTCTCATAAATACATCACCATAAATAAGTGCCTGCATACCTTTTACAGCTAGTTTAGGTGTTATTTTGAAACCACTGTTTTTCTCAAGTCCCTGTACACTAAGAGATATAACAGGAATTTGTGACATACCAGCTTTTTCTAAAGCTCTACGAATAAATCCAACATAATTTGATGCTCTGCAGCCACCACCAGTTTGTGTCATTACAACGGCTGTTTTATTAAGGTCGTATTCGCCTGAAAGTAATGCCTCCATTATCATACCAACTACAATAAGAGAAGGGTAGCACGCATCATTGTTTACATATTTAAGACCAATATCAACTGCGTTTTTACATTTTGTTTTATAATCAGGGTCCTTAGTATTTTGTTGTAATATTTTAACATTAAGTCCCTGTGTCTTTAAGGCTGGCTCTAACAGCTCAAAATGTATAGGCGACATCTGAGGAGTAAGGAGAGTATAGCCTGCCTGCTGCATTTCAGTTGTATACTCTACACGGTTAATATTAGAAGGAAGTATAGTTCTTTGGGTTTTCTTCTTTTCTCTAACATTTAAGGCAGAAATAAGAGATCTTATTCTTATTCTGGCTGCACCTAAATTGTTTACCTCATCGATTTTTAAAACAGTATATATTTTACCTGATTTAGAAAGTATATCATTAACACAGTCAGTTGTAACAGCGTCAAGACCACAGCCAAAGGAGTTAAGCTGGATAATATCCAAATTCTCTTTGGTTTTTACATAATTAGCAGCTCTGTAAAGTCTTGAATGATACATCCACTGATCCATAACAATAAGTGGACGCTCAACTGTTGCAAGGTGTGAAACACTATCCTCAGTAAGCACTGCAATACCATAAGAGGTAATAAGCTCAGGAATACCGTGGTTTATTTCAGGATCAATATGGTATGGTCTGCCTGCCAGAACAATACCACGCTTTCCTGTTTCATCAAGATATTTAATGGTTTCTTCACCCTTCTTTTGAATATCCCTCTTAACAGCCTCTAATTCTTCAAAGCCCTTTGAGGCTGCATTAAGTATTTCTGACTTTGGTATATCAAATTCTTTTGTAAAGATGTCAACTAATCTGCTTGAAAGCACATCATAATTAGTAAACGCCATAAATGGGTTCATAAATTTAATATCATCAGCTTTAAGCTCCTCAACATTATTCTTAATGTTTTCAGCATAAGAGGTAACAATAGGACAGTTGAAGTGATTGTTTGCATCTGGTGTTTCATTTCTTTCATAAGGTACGCAAGGGTAGAAAATAAACTTAATACCGTTTTTAATAAGCCATGAAACATGACCATGGGCAAGCTTAGCAGGGTAACATTCTGATTCACTAGGAATTGATTCTATACCTAATTCGTATATCTTTCTTGTAGATACAGGTGATAAAACAACTCTAAAGCCTAATTCCTTAAAGAAGGTTGCCCAGAAAGGATAGTTTTCATACATATTAAGCACTCTAGGAATACCTACTGTGCCTCTGACAGCCTGATCCTCTGTAAGAGATTCATAGCCAAATATTAATTTATTTTTATATTCAAAAAGGTTAGGAATGTTGTTAGCATTTTTAGCCTTTCCAATACCTCTTTCACATCTATTGCCAGTAATATATTGTCTGCCGCCAGTAAATCTGTTTATTGTAAGCAGACAGCTATTTGTACAGCCCTTACATCTAGCCATAGTTGTTTCAAATTTAAGGTTGTTTATGTCTTCAATAGAAAGCATTGTAGACTGTTTTCCTTCTTCAAAACGATCTCTGGCAATAAGAGCAGCACCAAACGCACCCATAATACCAGCAATATCAGGACGAACAGCATTACAGCCTGCAATCTTTTCAAAGCTTCTAAGTACAGCGTCATTGTAGAAGGTACCACCCTGTACAACGATTTTTTTACCTAAGTCCTTTGCATCTGTAAGCTTAATAACCTTAAATAAGGCATTTTTAATAACAGAGTAAGCAAGACCAGCAGAAATATCTTCAACAGTAGCGCCTTCCTTTTGTGCCTGTTTTACATTTGAATTCATAAATACAGTACATCTTGTTCCTAAATCAATAGGATTTTTTGCAAAGAGAGCTGCCTTTGCAAAATCCTGAACAGAGTAGTTAAGAGATTTTGCAAAGGTTTCAATAAATGAACCACAGCCTGAGGAACAAGCCTCATTTAACTGAACGCTGTCAACTGTATTATTTTTGATACGGATACATTTCATATCCTGACCACCAATGTCCAGGATACAATCAACCTCCGGCTCAAAGAAGGAAGCAGCAGTATAATGGGAAACTGTTTCTACTTCGCCTTCATCAAGCATAAGGGCAGCTTTAATAAGATGTTCGCCGTATCCTGTTGAACATGAATATACAATGCGGGCATCCTTAGGAAGAAGTGAATATATCTCTTTTATAGATTTTATGGTTGTAGCAAGTGGACTTCCATTATTGCTTGAGTAGAAGGAATAAAGTAGTGAGCCATCCTCGCCTACTAATGCAACCTTAGTTGTTGTTGAACCGGCATCAACACCTAAGAAAAGATTTCCTTTATATGTACTTAAATCACCTGTTTTAACACAGTGTTCATTATGTCTATTAATAAAGTCAGTATATTCTTTATGGTCAGCAAAAAGAGGAGCCATTCTTTTTACTTCAAATTCCATTTTTATACCATTTGAAAGCTTTTTGATTAAATCATCAATAGCTACTGTAACATCCTCCTTGGCATTCATAGCTGAACCTGTTGCAGCAAAAAGATGTGAATGGGCAGGTGCAATTATCTGCTCATCAGTAAGCTTTAAGGTACGGATAAAAGCATTTTTTAACTCTGGCAGGAAGTGCAGTGGACCACCTAAAAATGCAACATTTCCTCTGATAGGTTTACCACAGGCAAGACCACTAATAGTCTGATTAACAACTGCCTGAAAAATTGAAGCAGATAAATCTTCTTTAGTTGCACCTTCATTTATAAGTGGCTGAATATCTGTTTTTGCAAAAACACCACAACGGGCAGCAATAGGGTATATAGCCTGATAGTTTTTGGCATATTCATTAAGTCCGGTGGCATCTGTCTGTAATAAAGAAGCCATCTGGTCAATAAAGGAACCAGTACCACCTGCACAGATACCATTCATACGCTGCTCAACACCATTTGTAAAGTAAATGATTTTGGCATCTTCGCCACCTAACTCTATAGCAACATCGGTCTGTGGTGCATAATCATTAAGTGCAGTAGCTACAGCTACAACCTCCTGAGTAAAAGGAATATCTAAATGCTTTGATAAGGTAAGTCCACCAGAGCCTGTAATACTAGGCATAAGTGTAATATTTTCGTTAATTTCCTTACGAGCCTTTATAAGAAGAGCAGCAAGTGTTTCCTGTATATTGGCATAATGTCTTTCGTAATCTGAAAAAATTATATTATTATTTTCATCTAAAATTGCAATTTTAACGGTAGTAGAACCAATATCTATACCCAGTCTGTAATTGTTTTTCATATAAAAAGACTCCTTCTTTTGTCTGTTTATGGCAATCCTATGTATTATATTATAATAGGAAAAAATTTTCAAGATTGTAGTAATTTTTAATGAATATTGCATATTATAAATAGAAATAAATTTATAGGTGATATTATGGATAATAATATATGCAGATGCAGAAGCTGTAATGGAATAGTGCATGAAGTTGTAGAGGGAGATACTTTGTACTTATTAGGCAAGAAATATAATGTTTCAGTAGGTATGATAATTAGGGAAAACAGGGGGATAAATCCATATAATTTAATGATTGGGGAGAAAATATGTATTCCTGTAAGCAGATATAATGAATATGCAAATGATAATAACCCTAATAGATTTGAAAATAATATGAACAGAGAAATGAGTAACAGGGATAATCGTAATGTAGGTAACAGTTTAGAGAAAAATGTAGATGAAGGAATAGAGGAAAAATATGATATGGAGTTTGAAGAAATTCGTGAGGCAGGTAAAATTAGCAGAGATACAGATTTGGGAGATATTATAAATATTGAAAATATGACAGTTGGAAAGTTTGCTGATATTATTAAAAATATATAAAAAAAAGTAAAAATTATATAATCTGCTATTGCTATTATAATAAATAATACATTATTTTTTGATAATATAAATTTTTTGTATTGTATTTATCCAGTGTATCAGCAATTACAGGCGATACACTGTGTAAATATATATTAGAGTGTATAAAGGTATACATTACAATATGTATTTGACAAAGATATTTTTAATACATATAATTGTGCTTAGTAAAGAAATAGTATTATGTGAAGTAAAAATTCAGATTTGAAATTTATTTTAAATATTTGGGTAATATTTACGCATAAGGCTTAAATTCAGGAGGATATATGACATTTATAGATAAATTAGAGAAAAAGTTCGGAAGATTTACAATTAAAAACCTAACATTATATATTTTGATTGCTTATGGTATAGGTTACCTGACTTCACTTGTAAATCCTACATTTTACAGCTATTTAGTAATGGATCCCAAATTAGTGTTTGAAGGTCAGGTCTGGAGGATATTTACCTGGGTATGTACAAAACCACAAGAGCTAGACATATTTATAATCTTTATGTTTATGTTTTTTTATTGGATAGGAACAAATTTAGAAAAGGTCTGGGGCAAATTTAGATATAATTTATTTATATTGTCTGGTTGTCTATTTATGGTTATAGGAGCATTGGCTATATATGGAGTAACTTATTTTGTTGGTCCACTTAAAGGAAGAGGTGTATGTATTCCTATTAGCACATATTATATAAATCTTACATCATTTCTTGCTTTTGCCACCATTTTTGGTGAAATGCAGGTGTATTTTATGATGATTTTGCCAGTAAAGGTTAAGTGGTTAGCAATCATAGATTTAGTATTAATAGGCTATGATATGATTGCTATTGGTGTAACCGCAAGAGGATATAGTGGTACAGTCTATGGCAGTGCAATGATGGAGTATGTATGGTGCTATAGAATATATATCGCATTGGCACTACTTAATTTCTTTTTATACTATATAGGATTAAAAAAAGGAAGAAGATTATCCTATGCAGCTAGACAAACCAGAAAAGAGTTTAAAGCAAAGGTTAATAAAATTCGTCCTGCTAATAATATACACCAATGTGAAATCTGTAAAAGGACAAGCGAAACAGACCCAGATTTAACTTTCAGATATTGTTCAAAATGTAATGGAAATCACGAGTATTGTCAGGAGCATTTATTTACGCATAATCATATAAGATAATTGATTTTGGGGAGTTGTATAAGATTTTGTGTTGGGTAAAGAGTTTTATGTAAATATACAAGACTTTGATACAATTATGGTTTGGTTGAATATGAATTGATTTTTGTATTAATAAAAAAGAGGAAAAAGATGAACAGATTAAAAAAATGGATTAGAGAAAATGTGGTGGAGTGCATAGGGATAATAGGAGGAACTATTGCTATAGCAATAATTATAGTTTTTGGGTTTATTCTTATTAGCGATAGAGATAAGCCTAAAAGCCAGACCAGTGAGAAGTCTGTTGCGGCTAGTATAACAGCAGGCTTACAACAGCAAATAGAAAAAGATACTACAACTAAAAATTCAAATACTAATACATCATTAGAAACTTCAGAAGAAAAAACAAAAGAAAAAGAGGGTATTTCATTAGAAGATGAAAGTACAACTTTAGATGATAGCGTAAAAAATAGTGAAAGTATTGTGCAACCAGCTACAAGGCAGCCACAGACAAAGGTAGTAAATAATCAGATTACTAAAGCTAGTAGCCAGCAACAAACCACCAAGCAACAACAAACCACTAAACAGCCACAGACCACGCAGGCATCAACAACTAAGCCTACGGTGACAGCTCCTGTAAGGGGAAAGAATGGGGTGATTTTGGAAAAGTTATATATGGATATATATACAGAACAATCGAATGGTCAATGGGCTGGAACAATAATTCCAGTTCCACAAAATAATGATGAGTTGATTGCACAAACAGGTGTAGATACAGATGATGGATCAGGTATAGGATATAGATTTGAGGTTGATTGTCCAACGGTGAAATATTATAAGTCAAATGTATTTAAAAACGATATTTATGTTGGAAAAACTAATATTGATTATTTGAAAAAAATATATGGAAATCCATATAAGATTGACAATATATATAATACTTACATATATAGGTATGGTAAAATTACTAATTCCGAAAAGGATAATATATATATAGGATTTAGAATATCCGAAGATAATAAAATTATAAATTGTATATTAATTTTAAATGGAACAGGTATGGAAATACGATAGAAGATAATACGCTTGTAGAAAAGGATAGGTAAATGAAGAAAATACATAAAAGAAATAAATATATATCATTATTAATGACAATAATTATATTGTTTACAACGGTGTTAAATAATGCAGATAATATATTTGGTGCAGATGGTGTAGAATTAACTATAACTGTAGTAGATGCTAAAGGCGAAGCAGTTAATGATGCTATGTTTTCAAGTAACAAAAAAATAGTATCAGTTGATGACACAAATAAGGAAAATGGAGTGTACAAGCTTTCTGTAACTGATTTAGTGGGCAAAATTGAAATAACAGATGAGTCAGCAAAGGTAAAGGTAAGCGTTGAGTATGACGCAAATGAAGCATTAGATTATAATGCAGTGTTAAAAGCTGAATGGGGCTTTAATATTGAAAATGATAATAATGTAATCTTAGATGTTGGTAAATATAATATTTCTACATATTATTATAGTAAGAATGGCGAATATAGGCTATATCCGAATATAGATAGTCCGGATAATTGGGTGAATACAGAATTTGAAGTGTTACAAGAAAAAAATCCTTGTTATGATAAATTATGTAACGATAGTGAATGTAATGAAGGAAGTAATGTCATAACTGATGTTGATTTTGTAACTGATGATTCTGGAAAGTATTGCAATATAAGGTATACTTCCTTAGGAAAATCTAAAATTATAATTAAACCAGCAAGTAAATATTATGAAAATATAGAAATTGATTTTAATGTAAAAAATAAAGTGAAATTTGATAATGATTATATTAGTTAATGCAGTAGGGGCATATACAATAATGATAAAACTATAAATCGTATATATTTTTTAAATGGAATTAATATGGAAATTCAATAAAAAGTAATATACTTGTAGAAAAATAGGTAAGTTAAAAAATAAATTCAATAAATAAGAAAGTGGTAGAAAAAAGTAGTTTAATGTGATAGAGTAATAGTGGATTTGGTTAAAATTGGAAATCAATTATGGTTTGGTTGAATATGAATTGATTTTTGTATTAATAAAAAAGAGGAAAAAGATGAACAGATTAAAAAAATGGATTAGAGAAAATGTGGTGGAGTGCATAGGGATAATAGGAGGAACTATTGCTATAGCAATAATTATAGTTTTTGGGTTTATTCTTATTAGCGATAGAGATAAGCCTAAAAGCCAGACCAGTGAGAAGTCTGTTGCGGCTAGTATAACAGCAGGCTTACAACAGCAAATAGAAAAAGATACTACAACTAAAGATTCAAATACTAATACATCATTAGAAACTTCAGAAGAAAAAAGAAAAGAGGAAGAGGGTACTTCATTAGAAGATGAAAGTGCAACTTTAGATGATAGCATAAAAAATAGTGAAAGTACTGTGCAGCCAGCTATAAGGCAGCCACAGACAAATGTAGTAAATAATCAGACTAAAAAGGCGAATAGTCAGCAGCAAACAACAAAGCAGCCACAGACCACTAAACAGCCACAGACCACGCAGGCATCAACAACGAAGCCCACGACGGCAGCTCCTGTAAGGGGAAAGGATGGGGTGATTTTGGAAAAGTTGTGTTTGGTAAGATATAAGAACTATGATTTGGATTTGGAAACAGTAGAAATACCAGAAAATAATAAACAATTAATAGAAAAAACAGGAGATGACGGTGAAGGTAATGGAATGGGATATCAAATCTACTATAATAGTTTGATTGTAAAAAAATATAAAGCTAATATATTTAATAACGATATATATATAGGAAAAACAAAACAAAAAGATATAAAACAGATATATGGTGAACCATACAAAAAAGCAATTCTTACTGAAAGCAATGGAAATTATGTATATCGATATACCTATAGATATGGAAAAGGAATTAATTCGCTTAAAGATGATATATATATAAGCTTTGATTTTTCTGTTTATAGTTCAAAACCAGGTGAAGAAGTTCTAAATTTTATATTAATAGGCAATGGTACATTAATGTTTGAATAACATATGTTGGCGTTAGTTAAAGACCATAATAGGTTAATTTTGAAAAGGATAAAGGAATGAAAAATATACATAAAAAAAATAAATATATCTCATTAATAATGACAATAATTATATTGTTTACAACCGTGTTAAATAATGCAGACAATATATTTGGTGCAGATGGAGTAAAATTAACTATAACTGTAGTAGATGCTAAAGGCGAAGCAGTTAATGATGCTATGTTTTCAAGTAACAAAAAAATAGTATCAGTTGATGACACAAATAAGGAAAATGGAGTGTACAAGCTTTCTGTAACTGATTTAGTGGGCAAAATTGAAATAACAGATGAGTCAGCAAAGGTAAAGGTAAGCGTTGAGTATGACGCAAATGAAGCATTAGATTATAATGCAGTGTTAAAAGCTGAATGGGGCTTTAATATTGAAAATGATAATAATGCGACCGTAGATGCTGGTAAATATAATATTTTTACATATTATTATAGTGGGATTGGTGAATATAGGCTATATCCGAATATAGATAGTCCGGATAATTGGGAAAAAACAGAATTTGAAGTGTTACAAGAAAAATTTCCTTGTTATGATAAATTGTGTAACGATAGTGAATGTAATGGAGGAAGTAATGTCATAACTGATGTTGATTTTGTAACTAATGATTCTGAAAAGTATTGCAATATAAAGTATACTTCCTTAGGAAAATCTAAAATTATAATTAAACCAGCAAGTAAATATTATGAAAATATAGAAATTGATTTTAATGTAAAAAATAAAGTGAAATTTGATAATGATTCTTTTGCTGGGAACCAGAATGTTGAAAAGGTTATAGAAGATAATGATAGTCATATAGTTAGCAGAATTACAAAAAAACTTACAAAAGAAGAAAGCTTAAAAAATATAAATAATAACAAAATATGTATTTATATTAAAGCAGCAGCGTTATATAATGATATTATCTATGAGGTGGATAATGATTGTATTAGAAAATCAGAAACTGAAGATAACAGTTTTTATGTTAATAAAATAGGTAGTACAAAAATAAAAGCTATTTCAAAGAAAACAGGAGATAGTGCAGAATGTATTATTGATATTAAGGGTTATAGTGGAGAAATTGAGTTTGAAAGGGACAATCAAATAATTAAAGATTTAACTATTAATTTAGCAGATTATAATGAAAATGAAGCAGTTGATATTGTTAAAGGTTCAATTAAGGGCGGTTTATCTGAAAAATATGAGAGTATCAAATATAAAAGTGATGATAATAATATCGTTGAGGTAAATGAAACTACAGGAAAATTAATAGTAAAAAGTGCAGGAACTGTAACTATTACAGCCGAGGCTTCGCCGAAGGACGAGTACACTTATCTGGAAAATGCAGTAGGGACATATACAATAGTGGTAAAGCCTATAGAGTTAAGCTTAAAGATAGAAAATGTAATTACTAAGAAACAGTTCCAAACAGAAGAAAATATAGGCACCTTTTCTGATAAATCAGATTTGTTTGAATATAATGAAAATGGTAGCGCTATAAAATTTGAACTGCCAATAAAGGTATTGGTTAATAATAATGAAACTGAAAATGTGGAAATTACATTAAATGGGCAAAAAGTAGAAAGATTGGAAGATAAATATATTTTTTATGGCTCTGATTCGATTATTAGAAACGAGTCTGTTGGATTTGAAATAACTACAAAATTTGATGAGGAAAAATATAAAAATATAACAGAAAAGTTCTTTCTTGTAATAAGTGGGGATAAAAGTAATAATACAAATAATATATACTATAAATTAAGCGGAAAGCTTTTATTAGGTTTAGATGGAAATAAATGGTACAAAGGGAAAGAACAACTGTATTTTGAGGGACAGGAATATTCTATTGGAGATAATACTGATAAATATAAAATGTCTAATATACGATATGGAAAATTTAATGAAAAGTATTTTCCAGACCTTTCCAATAATATTTCAAATCCTAACAAAGAAATTAAATTTTGGGTATATGGAAAATCAAGTTATTTTATCCAACGCGAATACTTCGGTATCGATTGTAATGCACCAGAAGTATCAGAATTAGCCATTACCCACGGAAATGTTACACCACACGGTATTTACTCAAAGGATAATGTAAAGTTTTCGGTTAAGGTAATTGATAATGAAACAAATCTATATGATGTAAGTTTATTTTATGGTGAGGACATATCTTTCTACAATGGAACAGACGAAGGGTATATTAATGGAAATGTTGTTCCTGAAACTGTAGATATGAATAAAGCTATAGAAACCAAGCAAATATATGTGGCTGATTCAGAAGGAAATAAAAATTGCAGAGAATATACAACTGAATTTGTTATTGAAAAAGAATTATTTAATGACAAAAAAGAAAAGGATTTTGTTGTACTTGTTAGAGATAAGGCTGGAAATTGCAATGCTGTACATATAGGTCAGGTGTCAGCAGAAAACGGAAAATATTCGGTAGAAAGTAATACTGGAAATAGCCAAGCTAATGCAAGCACTGTGAAAAGTGAAACAACTGATATTTTAAATGTTTTAATTGAAGATAATCGTCCTCAGGGTGAATTTATATTTGATGAAGCTACAAAAGTATATGTTAAAGACGGAATTAATTATATAAAGGATGATACAAAGCTAACTATTAGCTTAACAGATATTTGTGGCGATAATGATATTTCTGGTTTAGCATCATATAGGCTTATTGTTAATGGAAAAGAATATATTAATATAAAAAACAATATTGTTAATGAAATTTTTAGAAATGAAAATGTTTTAATAGCAAAGGATGAAAAAATATCTGAGAAGACATTTGAATTAGATACAAGTAAATTTTATGTAAATGAAAATAAAGAGCTGTTTATCCAGTTAGTAGATATTTATGATAATGCAGGTAACAAAGGAGAGGACAAGTCAGTAAGGATTTGTGTTGATAATATTAGGGCAGATGTAAAGCTTGAGGAAATTAATGCTAAGGATAAAGCAAATGTAACAGAGTTTGGAAATTTCTTTAATGAGCAGGTTGTATTAACATTTAAGGTTGCTGATAAGTACTCCGGTGTTAAATCAGTAAAATTAAAGGTTGATAATATATGGATTGAAGGAGTGTTAAACAACAAAGGAATAGTTTCATTTGCATTACCTGTTGGAAGTGCAGGCAAGGTAAGCTTAGCTGTGTTAAATAATGTAGGAAATGAGTTTGTATATACATTGGTTGAAATTTGTCAGGAAAGCAATAATACAAGTGACAATGATATGGTGAAAAATGTAAAAAACAATTACATATTAATAGAGAGAACAAAATCAAATGTACATATAAAGGAAGAAAGAACACCAGATTCATTAAATAAGTGGTATAACCATGCTGTTAAATTTAATGTTTCAGTAAATGATAAGCTTCAAAGCATATCGTCAAATATTAAGACTGTTGAAATATATATTAATGATAGATTATACAAAAAGGAAGAATACAATGACAATGGTCATAGTAAGTATAGCTGCAATGTAGTATTAGGCAATGATGAAATTACAGAATATATGACTGCTGACGGCTCATATACAATTAGTGTTGTCGCTGTGGATAATGCAGGTAATTCAAATAGGAAAAGTGAAACTGTATATATAGACAATGTAGCACCAGTTATAGAGTCGGTTTATGGTGTTGAGGAAAATAGTCATAACGCAGGTGTAGTTACATTATTTGTTAAGGTTAATGAAAAGCATTGGAATGAGGCGGGCAATAAAGCATATATAGATATAGAAAAGGTATTAGATGGAGTAGTCACTAAAGAAACTATATATGGACAGGCTGCTAATAGTGAACAAAATACATATGTATATACCTTTAATGCAGATGGTACATATAAGGTTACAGCTAATTCTATAGACGCAGCCAATAATAAAGCTGTTACAAAGACTATTAATTTTACAGTTGATAATACTGCTCCTATTGTAGATATTACAGGGGTGGTAGAAAATTCATACTATAAGGATGTAGTAAATGCAGTTATAAATGTGGTAGAATCAAACTATGAATTTAATAATGTAAGCATAGAGGTTACAAAGGAGCTTTTAGGCAAAAAGACTGTTTTGACAACAAAGGAATTTTTGTCTACAGCAAAAAATTCAAAATTAGAGCTTAGATTTGATGAGGAAGGGACATATACAATAAAAGCAAAGGCTGTGGATAAGGCAAAGAATACATCAATCACAAGAACTGTTATATTTACAGTAGATAGTGAAGCTCCAGCAATTAAAATAAGTGGAGTTAAGGACAAAGGAGCATATAAAGATGAGATTATCCCAAAGGTTGAAATTAGTGATAATTATTACAAAAGCTATAGCATAAAGCTTACCAAAACAGGTGTGTACTTTGGAGATAGTAATATTGACATTAATAGTATAAAGGATATTGATGTTACAAAGGATTTTATTACCAATATTGTTTCAGTAGAAAGAGGCATTGAAGGCAGCTTTGATAGCTTTGAAAAAAAGCAGGTAAATGATGGTGTGTATACACTTACAGTTAATGCTTATGATCATGCAGGCAGAGTAAGTACACAGGTAGTTACCTTTTCGGTTAATAGATTTGGCTCAGTATACACCTTTAATGAATCACTTAAAAATATGATGAATGCTTATGCCAAGGAAGTAACAGAGGATTTTGTTATAACAGAATATAATGCAGATGAAATATTAGATGACTCTATAAAGGTTGAAATTGCCAGAGATGGAACACCGGTTACTCTTAATAGTGATACATCAAATATAAGTATTACAAAAAAAGGCAGGGACGAAACGGGATGGTATCAGAATATATATACAATACCAAAAGAGAATTTTGCATTGGATGGTATTTATTCTGTAACAGTAGCTTCAACAGATATAGCAGGAAATCGTTCACAAAGTATAGTTTATGACCAGTTTGATGTAAGATTTAGTATTGATAATACAAAGCCGGAGCTGGTAAAAGTTACCGGACTTAATAAAAATGCTTACAATGCCAATCAAATAGAGGTAACCTATGAAGTCTTTGATTCTATAGGAATTAAAGAAGTAAGGATATATGTAAATGATGAAAATATACAAACAGTTAATAAATTTAATGATTTAACAGTATATGAAGGTAAGTTTACGGTTGGCGAAGGTGTTGAACAGCAAATAAGATTTGAAGTAGAGGATATGGCAGGAAATGTTGTAGACTCTTCAAATAAGGCTGATATTGAAGCAGGAAAGGTAGCAGACTTTACTTCAAAAATAACAGTAACAACAAATGTACTTATCAGATGGTACAGCAATAAGC
Source organism: uncultured Eubacteriales bacterium (assembly GCA_900539455.1). Classification (GTDB taxonomy): domain Bacteria; phylum Bacillota; class Clostridia; order Lachnospirales; family Lachnospiraceae; genus SVEL01. The sequence continues at coordinate 62,996 of UQCD01000001.1, read as the reverse complement.
TGTTGTTTATTTCCTCTATTGCTGGAGTGATAGGCTTAATTATTATAGGAACAGTATTTACAGTTTATAGAAGAAAAAAGGTCAGATAGAAACTAGAAAGGATAGAAGGTTATGATACTAAAGACATATTTTGATTATGATTATAATGGGGGTCAGAAGGACAGTTCTGCTGCTAAAAGCAGTGGTAGTGGTATAAACAATGCTACATTTATGGTTGTTATCATAGCTATTTTATGCTTAGTTGTTATTACTTTAGTTCTTACAATTATAAATACGGTCAATATAAATAAAATGAAAAAAAGAGTTGGCAATATTGGTGTTAAGGTTGGCAATATGGAAAATACTTCAAAGGAAGGATCCATAGGTGTTGTGTTTTGTAAAAAGTGTGGCAGTCAGTTTAAGGCAACAGAAAATAACTGTCCATATTGCGGCACTAAGAAGTAACATTAAGGAGAAACAGGTTGATTGTAACATTAATGAAGCCTGACAGAATATTCAGTCAGACGCTTCCAGAGAAAGTAAAAGGGAGATACTTTATTACTGATATAGGGCCAGATGAGAAAAGACGACAGGTGTTAAGTGTTGAAGGCATAAACAATAAATGGCAGCTAAAAGGAGATAAAAGAGTAAAATCTCAGGTTTTAGATGTAAAGGATAAGGATGATGTTTCACTAGAGGCACAGGTTTTCTATAAAGTTAAAATAGGTGAAGAGGAAGATGTTTTTCTATATGCAGAAAACATTACAAACGGCAGACAAACCTTTAAAAAGCTTATTGTTAAGGATAATACAGAAATTACTGTAGGAAGAGCCGGTAATAATACAATTAAAATAGAAAACATATATGTATCAGCAAACCATGCCAGACTTAATTATTTCGATGGAAAGTGGACCATATCTGATCTGGACAGCACCAATGGTACCTTTGTAAATGATTACAGAATATCTACATATTCATTAAAGCCTGGTGATATTGTGTTCATAATGGGCTTTAAGATAATTATTGGAAGTAATTTTATTGGAATAAATAACCCTGACAATTTAGTGGAATATGATACAAATGTATTATTGGGCTTTGCAAAGCAAAGCATTTCTATGGAAGAAGCTAATGAGGATATTATTATCGAGGACCAGTATTTTTATAGATCACCAAGATTTAAGAGAAGCATTACACCACAAGAAATAAAGGTTGATGCACCACCACAGGCTGAAAAGTTAGACACAATACCTACAGCTCTTATGATAGGTCCGTCCGTTACAATGGGAATGGCATCTATGTCTACAGGTGTATTTACTGTTATTAATACAATTTCAACAGGTGGGAAAATGGTAAGCGCAATGCCTACGCTTATAATGTCTATGAGTATGCTGTTAGGTATGATTTTATGGCCTGTTCTTACAAAAAAGTATGAGAAAAAGCAAAAAAGCAAGCTGGAGAGAATCCGTCAGGCAAGATATAAAAATTATTTGTTTTCCATTAAGGATACGATTTTAAAAGAAGAAAAAATACAAAGTGATATTTTGTTTGAAAATAATGTATCGATTGATGAATGTGCCAGCAGAATTGTAGAAAAAAAGCGTAATTTATGGGAAAGAATGTTAGGTCAGGATGACTTTTTACAAATTCGTGTTGGTTTAGGCAATTTACCCTTTGTTGGAAAAATACAATATCCAGATAAAAAGTTTTCATTAGAGGATGATAATTTATTAGACGATTTATATGTATTAAAAAATGAGCCAAAGCAGCTTAATATGGTGCCAGTTACATATTCATTTATTGAAAGCTGTATTAGTGGCATAATTGGAGAAAACAAAAAAATAGTAGCTGACTTTGTGAAGGGGCTTATTATTAGAATAGTAGCACTTCATAGCTATGATGAGCTTAAAATAGTAATTATTGCTGATGAAAATAACAAGGAGCAGTGGGAGGTATTAAAGTGGTTACCTCATATGTGGGACAATGACAAAAATGTAAGATATTTTTGTACCAATATAGGCGAAGCGAAGGAAATATCCTCATATTTAGAAAAAGAGTTTTATGAACGCTCGTCTAATAAGACCGAAGCTATAGCAGCGCCATATTACCTTATTGTTAATACCAGTCGAAATATTGCTGAAAAAATAGATATAGTCGAAATGATGCTAAAAAGTAAAACAAATTTTGGTTTTAGTATCATAAATGTTGATAACAGCATTAATAATTTACCAAAGGAAAGCTCAATGGTTATAGAAATAGATGAAAGAATATCTAAAATCTATGACAAAAACGACATATCCGGCAGGCAGACAGAGTTTGTTGCTGATATAGGTATAGGAAATGAGCTTTCAGAGGTTGTTAAAGCAGCCGCTAATATTAAAATGGATATTGCAGACCAGACATATTCCCTACCAAATGTAATAACCTTTTTAGAGATGTTCGGTGTTAATAAAATTGAACACATAAATCCTTTGATGAGATGGAAGGAAAATAATCCAACAATTTCCCTTGCTGCTCCAATCGGTGTAGATACAATGGGTGAATTGTTTTATCTGGATTTGCATGAAAAATTTCAAGGACCTCATGGACTTGTAGCTGGTATGACAGGCTCAGGTAAAAGTGAGTTTATTATAACCTACATATTGTCAATGGCTGCGAATTATCACCCGGATGAAGTGGCATTTATACTTATTGACTATAAGGGCGGTGGACTTACAGGTGCCTTCGAGGACGAGGAAAAAGGCATTAAGCTTCCTCATTTGGCAGGTACAATAACCAATCTTGATGGTGCGGCAGTTAAAAGGTCACTTATTTCAATTCAAAGCGAATTAAGAAGACGACAGGCTATATTTAATAATGCCAGACGAGTTTCTAATGAAGGAACAATGGATATTTACAAATATCAGAAATTATATCGTGATAAGGTTGTTACAGAACCAGTTCCACATTTATTTATAATTTCAGATGAGTTTGCAGAGTTAAAATCACAGCAGCCAGAATTTATGGAACAGCTTATTTCAACAGCCAGAATTGGGCGAAGCTTAGGAGTTCATTTGATTTTGGCAACACAGAAGCCATCGGGTGTTGTTGATGACCAGATTTGGAGTAATTCCAGGTTTAGAGTCTGCTTAAAGGTTCAGGATAAGGCAGATAGTAATGATATGATTAAACGACCAGATGCAGCAGAATTGTCAAATACAGGCAGGTTTTATTTGCAGGTAGGCTTTAATGAATTTTTCGCCTTAGGTCAGTCAGCCTGGTGTGGAGCACCATACAATGAAGATGGTGTCAGTGATAAAAATGTTGATAATTCCATAAAGGTTATAGACAGCATTGGCAGAGTTGTTAAAGAGGTTAAGCCTCCTAAAAAGGAAGGTAACAGTAAACAAAGACAAAAGCAGATTGTTGCAATGGTTAAGTATCTTTCGGGTTTGGCAAAGGAGGAAAATATTAGTGTAAGACCACTTTGGCTTAATCCAATACCAGCTATGATATATCCAGAAAAGCTTATTAAAAAATATAATATAAAAAATGGTGCAGCACATGAATTAAATCCGGTTATTGGTGAATTAGACGATCCGTTTAACCAAAATCAGGAAATACTTACATTACCATTTTCAAGCTGCGGAAATATTTTAGTATATGGTGTGGCTGGTGCTGGAAAGCTTACAATGCTTACAACAATGGTATATGAGCTTATTAGAGTACATAGTGCAGAATATCTTAATATTTACATATTAGATTTTGGTGCAGAAACATTGAGAATGTTTGAAAAAACACCACAGGTAGGAGATGTTATTTTTTCATCAGAGGCTGAAAAGATTATTAATTTAATGAAAATGATAAAGGCAGAGATTTCAGTTAGAAAGAAGCTTTTTGTTGATTATGGTGGAGATTATGAATCATATATTAAAAATTCAAGAAAAGCTTGTCCAAATATTATTGTCATTATTAATAATTATTCGGCGTTTGCTGAGGCCTATGAGGATTGTGAGGAGGTCATTTCTTATGTATCAAGAGAAGGAACAAAATATGGTATTTATTTTGTTGTAACAGCAACTAATACAGGCTCAGTAAGATATAGAATTGTACAGAATTTTAAGTCAATATTTGTATTACAAATGAATGATAAAACTGACTATAGTGCAATTTTAGGACCAACTGAAGGCACTTTCCCATCACCTATAAAGGGCAGAGGTATTGTAAAAAGAGAGCATACCTATGAGATACAGATAGCCTCTGTAGCTGATGAAGAAAATGTTTTATCTAAGGTAAAGGAGCTTATTGACAGTATTTTAGCTGGATATACTGGTCCATTAGCAAGAAGAGTACCTATTTTACCTGAAAAGGTAGACTCAACATATCTTGAGGATAAGGAAGTGTCGATTGACAAGTTCCCAATGGGTGTTGATAAAAGAAAGCTTTCAGTTATTTATCATAATATTCAGGCTGCATATATCACATTTGTGTTATCGCAGGATTACGATGGAATATCTACATACTTACAGGGCTTTGCAGAAAATGCACACCTTAGAAGCATTGCTGATTTAGTTGTTATTGATGCAATAAACAAATTTATTCCAGACGATAACAGACAATACAATTACATTAATGATAAGCTGGAGGAAGCAGTTGTCAGCTTGTTTAATGAAATGGTACGAAGACATAAGCTGTTTAAGGAGCAAGGAAGTCTTGAAAACGAAAAACAGATAGTTTATGTAATTAATTCTATAGATACACTTTTTTTAAGCTTATCAGAGGATGGTGCGGACAAGCTAAGGGTCCTTATTGAAAAGGGCAAGGCTGAATATAAAATCTGTTTTGTAATAGGCGATACAGCCGCTGCAATTACAAAGCATAGCTTTGAGGAATGGTACAAGGTACATTGTGCAGTTAATTCAGGTGTATGGATTGGCGATGGTGTATCAGACCAATATATACTCAAAATTAATAAGATATCAAGTGAATTATATAAAGAGGTTGGCAGTCAATCAGGTATGTATATAAGTAAAGGCAAGTATACAATTATAAAACTGCTTACCAGCTATTTATATAATGTAGAGGAGGAATAAAATGAACTATATTATTGTTGAAGTTTACCTTCCTGCTGCAGAAAAAACTTATGATATAAAAATTCCACGAGCAAGTAAAATGTGGGAGGTAACAAATCTGATTACAACAGCACTTTCAGAACTATCACAGGGTTTGTATAGTGCAACAGAGGATTCCGTTTTATTAGACAGGGAATCAGGCTCAATTTTTAATATTAACTTATCAGTTGAAGAACTAGGTTTAGAAAATGGTTCAAAACTGATGTTAATATAAATGCTACAATGAAAGGAGAAAAACAATGGCTAGAGGACAGATTATTGTTGAAACATCACAGCTTGATACTATTTCTACAAATGTTTCAGACTTAGCAGATAAGTATTCAGCAGAGTATACAACACTCTATAAGCTTGTTTCAGAAATGCAGTCAGCATGGTCAGGAGTTGATAACACAGCCTATACAACACAGATTGAAGGCTTCAAGGATGATTTCCAGAAGATGGAAGCTCTTATGAGAGAATACGCTTCGTTCTTAAAGGATACAGCTTCTAAGTACCGCGAAACACAGGCTTCAATCAAATCAAAAGCTCAACAGCTTCAGACAAATGCTTAATTAGAAAGGAGAGAAGTTAGAATGGCAGACATTAAAATTACTTTTGCCGAGGTAAAAGCAAAAGCCACACAGATTCGTAAATGTAACGAAAATTTATCTGATTACTTACAGCAGATTAAGACAAAGATTTCTAGTCTTGATGCCCAGTGGACATCAGATGCTTCAGATACTATTAGAGGCAAAATTAATGGTATGCAGGCAAAATTTGATGATTACAAGCAGATTATTGAATCATATGCAGCATTCTTAGACACAACTGTTGCAAATTATGAGCAGACAGAACAGGTAATCAATTCAAACGCAAGTCAGTTTGAATAATATTTACTTGGTTTTACATACTGTAAAATTAAAATCAGGCAGGGGTAGGTTGACTCCCCTGCCAACTATAAAAGGAGAAAGGAATTGTTGAGTTATGGCACAAGGTAAAATAATAATCTCGACAGAAGAGGTTAAAAGAGTTGCAAAATCAATAGAAACTCTTGCAGATAGTTATCACACAGAATTTGTTGATTTATATAAAATCGTAGATTCATTAGCATCCACAGGTGCTTGGAATGGTGTGGATAATGTTGCTTATGTTGAGCAAATTAATGGTTTTAAAGATGATTTTGCAAATATGGAATCGTTAATGAGACAGTATGCAGCATTTTTAACAAATGCAGCTGAAGGCTATAAGACTACTCAAACACATATAGCTAATCAGGTTGATAAGAAATTAGTTACATCAATATAAAAAATAAAATTTGGTTGATAATAAATAGCTGATTACATAATATATGGAGGAAAAATTGTGAAGAATAGACCACGAAGAATAGTTGCTTTACTTCTTACATTGTCACTTTTAGTCCTAAATGTTTTGGGATGTGGCAAAGAGGATACAGGTAAGGCTGATAATGTAAATTCTCAAGTATCTATTACTAGAGGAGAATGGATAGAAACATTGTCTAAGGGCTTTGGTATGGATGAATTTACTAATACAACTCCGTACTACAAAGATGTGGACGAAAACAATGAAATATACAAATATGTTCAATCCTGTTATGAATGGGATGTACTTTCTACTGGTACGGATGTATTTAAACCTAATGATACTGCAACCTTAGGCTTTGTTATTTCAACTGCGGTGCTTGCAGCAGACCTTGATTATAGCAAGTATGAAACAGGGGATTTAAATACAGCACTTATAAAATGTGCTAAGGACAACAATATATATGATATTGAACCAGATTCAGAGGAACTGTTATCTGGTGTTACAGCCGTAGAGGCAACTGTAATTTTACAGTCAGCAATTAATTCATATTTTGTTATGGACGAAGCACAGGAAAAATGTGATATGGGTTATAAAAAGGAAGTAGAAGTGCTTCCAGCAGATAAGAAAGTAGAACTTCCAGTAACCGGTAATAGCGTAGTAGAGGAAAAAACTGCAGATGAATATTCAGAGGGTGATATATTTGTTGTACCAGCTTCAGCAGAATATCCTAATGGAGCAGCCTTTAAGGTTGTTTCAAAAAAATTAAATGCAGACGGAACTTACGCAATCGAAACAGCTATTCCAGAAATTTGGGAAGTGTTTGATGAGATAGATGTAAACAAAATGGAGATGGCTGACCCATCGAATTTTGAGCCAGCAGAAGGCGTAACAATAATTGATAATTCATCAGCTTATAACGATATTACAAGAAATATTATGGCAGTTGACAGATATAGTGTCAGCTCACTGGATAATGTAAATGATGTAATTAATGAAACAAAAACATTTAAAGCAGATGGCTCCAATGAAATAGCATTAAATATTGATTTTAGTGACGATGGGTTAAAGGTAAGTGATGATTTTTCCACTAAATTTAACGGAATAGAAGATAAACTTTCTATATTCCAGAAGGATGCTAATTATGAGAATTTTAAAAAGTTATTGGGTAAGACAAATATTTTACCAACAGAAGATTATTTCAAAAATAGCATAAGTGGTATTGATGATTATTTATCTGGAAAAATTGATTTAGATCAATTAGAAAAAGAACTTAAAAAAACTAAAGAGGAATATGATAAATTAACCAAAGAGGATCCAGAAAGTCCGTGGGAAAAGGGATATAAGGTTTCAGGAACAGTAAAATTTGAAGCTGGTGTAAATGTTAGAACAGACATTAAATTTGGTTTCTTTAAAGTAAAGGTTAATTCATTTTCTGTTGATGTATATGATAAGTTTACATCAGAGTTAAAGGTTGAAGGAACAATAGGAAGGGAATTTGACTTAGGTTCAGTTCCAGTTCCAATAGGAGCAGGATTTTCTCTTGAATTTGGTTTGAAATTATTTATAGAATTTGATGGTTCATTGTCATATAAATATGAATTATCATGTACTGATGGACTAGCATATGAAGATGGAAAATGGAAAAAGACCCATACGGATTCTTCAAGCCACACTTTTGAAGCCGCTGTATCAGCAGAAGTGGGAATAAAGGGATATGTGGATTTGAAAATTTTGTGCTTTGATTTAGCAGAAGCAGAATTATCTATTTCAGCAAAGGCAGTTGCAAAGTCTTCTTTATCAAAAACAATGGATTATACTATTGATAAGACAAACAAAATATTCATAGTGAGTGATAAATGGACAATTGCAAGTGAGGTAAATATATATGTGCCTCTTGTTAGTTTTTCTATAGGTGGGGATGGTACATTATTAGATTACATAGGAATTAATAGAGAATTTAATCTTGTGACTGAAGATAATGCACCCAAAATTCCAATATACAATGATGAATATGAAATAAAAGGAGAGGAGAAAAAATATCCAATACACGGCGAGAAAACTACAACAGAACAAGGGGAAACTACAACAAAGAAAGAAACTACCACAACTGTAAATCAGAATCCAAGTATAAGCTTATCAGCATATGTTGTATCCCTAAGTCAAGGTGAAGCACAAAAGGTAATACCTACTTTACCTGATGGATATTCCGAAAGTGATTTGAAATGGTCAACATCTGATTCATCAGTTGCTACTGTATCAAATGGTGTAATTACAGGTGTTTCAGAAGGAAGTGCTATTATAACAGTAACTACTAAGGATGGTTCGTACAAGGGTCAATGTAATGTATTGGTCGATTAAAATCTTTATATAATAATGATTGTATAAATAGATTAAATTTTAAATAGTATGTGTGGGATTAATATAATCTTGCACATACTATTAATAAAAGAACTGACAATGACAAATAAGAGGCATATGTTATAAATTTAAAATTGAATGGGGATAATAAAATAAACAAATTTTTGTTAGATTTTTAAATGAAGTAAAAATGAATACAATATAGCGATAAGTTATCTAGATATGTAGAAATGGAGTAGAAAAGTGCATATGAATAATAATCAGACAGAGTATAATGTAGTAGTAGAAGTAGTAGAGAAAAAATTCAAAATTTTTTATCGTAAAAAGTATACAGGTAGTAAATATACAAGTAAAAAAATAGTATCTTTTTATGCAAAGATAAAAGGAGAAAACAATAAAGTAATAGAATGCTCTGTAAATGAGGAATTGTATAACCGACTTGTAGAAGGTATGAAAGTAAAAGCAAAGATACAAAAGTCGCTTATAAATAATGATGAGTTCTATTCAATTAAAGAAATTAAATTAATATATGATGATACAACGAATACAGTTGTGAAAAATTATGTAAATACAGAAATGAATAAGCTTGCAACTTTTTCAAAAAATAATGGATTAAGAGAAGAAAAAGGAAAATCCCGAAATGGAATCTTGGTGATAATGTCATTATTTTTCTTGGCACTAGGAATTATTACATACATAGTAAAATACGAAGGTAATATTAATTCAGAAACGCAGGAATTATTAGGACCACTTGTTCTTATAAATTTAGGCACATTGGCATTACTTATATCAGTGATGTACAATATATATAGTCTAAAGTATAGTATAGTCCCAAAGAAATTTTACATTATCTTTTCTATTATAGTATGTGATGTTATTACAGCAATAAGCAATATTTGTGTAGCTGAAAAGCACTATATTTTAAATGTAATTATAACAGTCATACTTGTAATAACAATTTTTGTTCTATTTAGAAAAGGACTTAGATATTCCAGAACAAGAACAAAGTTTAGATTTGCTGTTGTAAATGTATTTGATATAAACGGTGGATATAGAGTTGTACTTTCAAAATTGTCAGATGACGCATATCCAATCGGCTATCCTTATTTAGTCTATGATACAAATAATGGAGAAAAGTTTAAGCAGTTTAAATATATGGATTTAGATGTAAAAAATATTACATCACTCAATCTGAATATAAATAATCCGGATTATTGGTATTACGATATTTCCTATGTAGACGATAAAGCATTTGTAGGAAAAAATATAGGCGGTGTTACAAATTTTGTGTATGTTAATAGATAGAAGGTAAATAGGTCGATTATGACCTCTACAAGATTATTTATTAATAGTCTTATAAGAGCAATATTTTGTTGAACAGTAGAGAAAAATAGTATATATTATAAAGTAGATTGGAGGCAAAAATGGGAATTGATTTGAATTTGGTACACAGCCAATCTGCCAACGCAAATGCACAGGCAATGAAGTTACAGGATATAAATAATTCTATAAAGACATTTAGAGAAGATATAAACACTCATTGGGTATGTGCTGAAATGCTTTTAGTAAATAATGAAATTAACGATATAGAGAAAAATATTAATAAATTAAAGGATGAACTATTGTTTTTAACCTCTGATATTTCAGAGGTTGGAGATGAGATAGCAAAAGAGGAGAAAATTGCCGAAGAGGAAAGAAAGGCAGAAGAAGAGCGAAAAGCGAAGAAAAGTCAAAAATAAAGTTAAAGCTACATAGAGTTAGGTTTGGAGATATTATGGCAGTTATAAAAGTTGATTTAAATAATGTCAGAAATGAAAATATTGATTTGCTGATGTTTAGAAATGACTTAAATAGAATTATAAACGAATTGGATTGTCTTAGGGCTTATGTTCCCTATGATGTTCAATCAAGACGAAATATTGATATGAGATTAAAAAAAGTAAAAAATGAATTATTTGAAGTAGAACAAAGAATAATAGATTTATATAAAATGGTAAACTATTCTATGGATGAGTATTCAAGAACAGAATATGAGTTGTGTAGAAAAGGCTCAGCTATTTGTTCAATGTGGTAAATAGAGAGTGAAAGGAAGATATATACAAATGAGCAGGATTGCGATTGTAAAAAAGAAAAAAGAAAAGTATGTACATATAAAGCTTAGTGGAAATGAAATGATTAATACCAGGGAGATAGAGTTATTAAATAGTCATCAGATTAACTCTCTTATTGATCCGGAAGCAGGAAAGAAAAATAAGTCAGAGCTTTTTTACAAGGTGTCTAATTATATATCCTTAAAGGAATATTTAAAATCAGTTACATCAAAGGATAGATTTTTGAATATTATTATTTCAATTCTTGAAACCTTAAAAGACACACAAAAAGTGATGCTTTATAATAAAAATTTTATATTGGATACAGAATACATTTTTGTTGAGCCTCAATCAAAGATGCTGTTATATATATATTTGCCAGTTGTAAATTATGATTTTGAACAGGACATAAAACGCTTCTTTATGAATATAGTATATGATACTGTATTTAACCAGTTTGAGGACTGTACCTATGTAAGCCAGTACATAGCATACTTTAATCAGCATACAAATTTTTCTGTTTTTGATTTTGAAATGTTTGTAAGAGAATTAAATGGTGAGGATATGCGTTCTGGTGATAAAAAGGTTGAGCTTAAGCTGCCACACCCATCTAAATTTTTAGACAGTAATGTAAAGCTATGTCCAAGATGTGGCAAAGAGTATACTAATGTTGATAACTTTTGCGATGTATGTGGTATCAGATTAGTATATAAGGATAGTGATACCAGCTTTTCAAGCTTTTCAAGTGGTAGCCCTAATTTTATGTATGCTACTCCTATAGAGGAGGAAATTGAGCAGGTTCAAAACGGTACACAGCAAATGACCTTATCTGATCGTATAGGAAGTATAAATCAAAATAGTAATAGTGGAAGTAAGCCGTATGTTCCACAATATTCTAAGGGAACTACTGTTTTAGGAGCAATAGACTATGGAACTACTGTGCTTTCCTTTGAACAATTAAATAGAATTGCATACCCTAGTCTGCTTAGAACAAAGGATGGAAAAAAGATTACAGTAAATAAGTGTACCTTTGTTATTGGAAAAAGCGAGGCTAATTGTGACTATGTAATTAGTGATAATAATGCCATAAGCCGAAAACACGCCACAATAAGTATTGCTAATGGAAAATATTATGTGGTGGATAATTCCTCTACAAATGGAACATATATTGATGATATTAGAATAGATGCTGATAAGTCTTATGAAATATTACCGGGTCAAAAAATAAGATTTGCAGATGATGAATTTACATTACTTGATGTTGAACATTAGTTGAATTTACTTAAGAAAGGTATTTTAATGGATTATTTAGTTGGTTCTGGCACAAATGTTGGTATCAAAAAGTCTATAAATGAAGACAGTTATATGATTAAGCTTGCAAAAACACCTCATTGCAAGCTGGCGGTGTGCCTGATATGTGATGGAATGGGAGGATTGTCTAAGGGTGAGGTTGCCAGTGCATATGTAATAGATGAATTTTCAAAATGGTTTCACAATCAATTACCTTTAATAATAAACGAAAAAGACATATTTAGTATAATAAAAAAACAATGGGAGAATATGCTTATTGACCTTAATGACAGGTTAAATAAATATGGAAGTGAACATTGCTGTAATTTAGGCTCTACCATTACAGGAACAATAATTATTAACAATAAATATCTAGTGGTTAATGTTGGTGATTCAAGAACCTACAAATTATCTGATAATATATATCAAATTACCGAGGATCAGTCCTTTGTAGCATATGAAATTAAAATGGGACGAATGACTAAGGAGCAGGGAGATATAGACCCTAGAAGAAATGTATTGTTGCAGTGTATAGGTGCTGTGCCAAATATTGAGGTTTTAATGTATGAGGGTGAGCTTTTAAATGGAGAAGCACTGCTTTTATGCTCTGATGGATTTAGGCATGTAGTTACTGAAAAGGAAATATACGAAAAGCTGTGTCCTTCAAAAAATAATTCTAATGAAGCTATTAATAATAGAATAAATGAACTCATACAATTAAATATGGATAGAATGGAAAATGATAATATTACAGCTATAATGATAAAATCAATAAAGGAGGACTAGCAAATGGCACAAACAGGCTCTGTTATTGATAATAAATATGAAATTCTTAAACAAATTGGAAAAGGTGGAATGTCAACAGTTTATCTTGCAATGGATAAACGATTAAATAAGCAGTGGGCAGTAAAAGAAATTAACAAGGCAGCTAATGATAAAAACAATGAGGTTGTTGTACAAAGCCTTCTTGCAGAGGCTAATCTTATGAAAAGACTTGATCATCCATCATTGCCTAGAATAGTTGATATTATTGATAATGGCAGAACAATTTATGTAATTATGGATTATATAGAAGGAGAATCCTTAGATAAAATTCTAAATACTAACGGACCTCAGCCACAAGCCTTAGTTGTTGAATGGGCAAAACAGCTTTGTAATGTGCTTAGTTATCTTCATAATCAAAAACCACCTATTATATACCGAGATATGAAACCTGCTAATATTATGCTAAAGCCGGAAGGCAATTTAAAGCTTATTGATTTTGGAATTGCAAGGGAATATAAGCAGAATAATATGACAGATACAGTTAGTCTTGGAACTAGGGGTTATGCTGCACCAGAGCAGTTTGGTGGAATGGGACAGACAGATGCCAGAACAGATATTTATTGTCTGGGTGTTACCTTATATCATCTGCTTACAGGACAAAATCCAGCAGAGCCACCATATGAATTATATCCTATAAGACAGTGGAATCCGTCACTTTCATCGGGACTGGAGTATATTGTGCAAAAATGTACACAATTAAATCCAGATGACAGGTATCAAAATTGTGATGAACTAATGTATGCCTTAGAGCATTATGATGAGATGGATGAAAATTATAGAAAAAAGGAAAAGAAGAAATTAACAGGCTTTATTACTGTTACGGCCCTTAGTTTAGTTATGTTTATAGCAGGAATTGTGTTTATGTTTCTTTCTATTTCAGAAAATAATAGAGATTACGATTCTAAAATCAATATAAGTACAGCAACAGACTATAATTCAAAGATAGAGATATATAAAGAGGCAATAAATCTTTATCCATATAGAACAGAAGCGTACATAAAAATGCTGGAAGCATATTCTGATAACAATAAGTTTTCTGATAAAGAGAGCAATGAGTTTATGAAATATTACAACAAGTCTTTTGCAGAAAAAAGCAGCAAATTTGATATTACAAGTGAAGGATATGCAACACTTAATTTTAAGCTTGGAGTATTATATTTGTATTTATATGAAATAGATAATGATAATATTTCCTTTAAGGTTAGAACTATGAAGGCTTCTACATTTTTTGAAAATGTAGTTAATAATTCATCTGAGGACTATGAGGATTATAAGCTGGCAGTTTCCTACTATACTATTTGTAACTTTTATAAAAATTATGTGTCTAATAGTATGAATACTACTGAGCCAAATTATAATGTATATACTGCTTTATTAAACTCATTAAGTCAGGCTCTTTTAACCTTAGATGAATATGAGTATAATAATTCGCCATATATAAAGCTTACTGTTTATGAGGCAATGGTTGACCTATTGTATTCCCAGAGAAAGGGCCTTGCTTCTACAGGTATTGAATATAGTGATGTTGAATATTTACTAAAAGAAATAGAGGATAGAACTGGATATATTGTGGTTACACAGGAAAAATCCATTGCTAAGCAGGAAAAAATTCTTTCCTGTGTAGCAGAGTATATTAATGAATTAAAGGATGTTTATAATAGTATTGGAAGAAAGGACGAATAACAATCAAAGATTTTATCAGGTGAAAATATGGCAGATACATTTAGATTAATTGCAATTATATGTATGATAATAGCTTTGATTGCGTTAATAATTGCAGCTATTTTGTTTTTTACTTTAAATATCAGGAAGGTTATAGGTGATTTAAGCGGCTCTACAGCAAAGAAATATGTAAAGGATATGCAAAAGAAATCTAAAAATACTGTTGAGGCGCTTAATTATGCCAATATTGCTAACATTAATGGTCAAATAATTAATCAAAAAAATAGTTACAAGAATACTAATAATACAGATATTAATTATGGTACAAATAATTATATAAACAGAACAGAGGCTATAGCTAATAGCAAAAATGAAGGGTTAGGTAATTCGGGTGAAAGCATAACAGCTAAATTACCAAACTTACATAATAAAGAGGCTTATGAGGCAACAGTATTGCTTGAGGATAATGCAACAACAGTATTAGATAATGCTGCATTAAAGACCAATGGCTTTGAGGTATATTTAGATATTGTAGTAAAGCATACAAATGAGAAAATATAAATTTGTTTAGAAGGTGGAAAGGTCAGTTTTATATAATGTGTGATTGAAAGGACGGAAGGAATATTATGAAAACACAAAATGTAACATTAGCAGTTACGATTGATGAAAAGGAAACTGTACAAACGGAGTATGGTACTAGATATAATGTGATTATTAAAAGAGCTGATAACAGAAAAATGGAGCTTTATGTAGATTATTCTGTATATGAAGAACTTGTGGTTGGAAAGCCAGCTATAGTAGATATTGAAGTGGTAATGGAAAAAGAGGGAGATATTAATCATTTTAATAAGGAACAGACAAGGATAGTGGGTATCCGATATTTGGATAATAGACAAATCACAGGAGAGTATGCAGATTTATTAGATAAAAATTTAACCTGGCTTAGCAGATATGCACCACCTATAAAGGAGGAGGGCAAAAAATCTCCAGCAGTTATACTTATTGGATTCCTTTTTTTACTTGTAGGTCTTGCAGTTGGCTCAATAGCTCCTATTTGGATTTCAGGCAGCCTTAAAGATGCTGAAAAATATAAGGATTATGTTCATATAGAAGGGGTTGTTACACATCAGGAAAATGAAAGACTATATAATGTAAAGGTTGACGGCAAACAGGGGTATAGGATTAATGCAACAATACAGTATAGTGTTGACGGAAAGGCTTATGAAATGGGCTATACTATTAATCGAACAAGAAAAAGGCTTATAGACATAAATCAGGATATAATATATAAAAAGGATAATCCAGAGGATGCAATGGTGGCATTTTATGATGCAGTTTCCAGAACCTATTTACCAAGTGGTACATCCTGGTTTCAGCTTATAGGAACTATTCTAGTAAGTGTGGTTATTGGCATACCTTGTATTTTAGCTGGAATTTATGCTATGGTATGTAAGGGTGGCAGAAATTATAAAAAGAAAAAAGGATAGTGCTAACTTGATTAATTGATTGTATTATGATAAAATTCCTCTTATAATTATTATGCAAAACAAAGTAGGAGGCCTATATGGAAAAGATTGAATTTGAAGGCTTTGAATATTTAGACGGTGGTGTATGTGCTGCTAAAGGCTTTAAAGCAAATGGTTTAAATTGTGGTTACAATCCAGATAAAAATAAAAATGATTTATGCTTAGTTGTTAGTGATGTTATATGTAATGCGGCTGGAGTATTTACACAAAATAAAGTAAAGGGTGCTCCTGTAATAGTATGTAAGGAGCATTTAGAAGCTACTAACGGACAGGCAAGAGCTATTATTGCAAATTCAAAAAATGCTAATACCTGCAATGCAGATGGACATGAAAAAGCAGAAAAAATGTGTCAGTTAGCAGCAGATGTGCTTAATATAGATGAAAAAGAGGTTTTAGTTGCAAGTACAGGTGTAATTGGACAGATTATTAAAATGGAGCCGGTAGAGGAGCATATAGAGGAGTTGGCTAATGGACTTTCTTACAATGGAAATGGTTTAGCAGCAAATGCAATTATGACAACCGATACAGTTCCAAAGGAGGTTGCAGTTTCCTTTAAAATTGGTGATAAAGTATGTCATCTGGGAGGAATGGGAAAGGGAAGTGGAATGATTCATCCAAATATGGCTACAACTCTTAACTTTATTACAACTGATGTTGCTATTAGCAGCCAGCTATTAAAAAAGGCACTTACAGAAATTGTTAAGATTACATATAATTGTTTAAGTGTTGACGGTGACCAGTCTACTAATGATACATTAATAGTTATGGCAAATGGTCTTTGTGGAAATGAAGAAATTACCAGCGAAGGTACTGACTTTGAAATATTTAAAAAGGCATTATATATAGTAATGATGAATATTACTAAAATGCTTGCAAGAGATGGGGAAGGTGCTACTAAGGTGCTTGAATGTACCTGTAAGGGAGCAAAGGATATTGATACAGCTATTACTGTAGCTAAAAGCGTTATTTGTTCACCACTTTTTAAATGTGCAATGTTTGGCGAGGACGCTAACTGGGGAAGAATTCTTTGTGCTGTTGGCTATGCAGATGCAGAGTTTGATATAGACAAGGTAGATGTAGATATTGTATCTAAGGCAGGAACACTTCAGGTTTGCAGAAATGGTTCAGGAATAGAGTTTTCCGAAGATTTTGCAAAGGTGGTATTAAAGGAAGAAGAAATTGATATTATAGTTAATCTTAATGACGGAAGCTATGAAGCAAAGGCTTGGGGCTGTGACTTAACCTATGATTATGTAAAAATAAATGGAGATTATAGGTCATAAGTTCTAAAAGCTGTTATCCCTCATATAATTGTAGTAAAGGACTACTATTATATGGGGGATTTTGTTTTGAAGTATGATATTTATAGCGATATTAACAAAAGAACTGGCGGAGATATATACATAGGTGTAGTAGGACCTGTAAGAACAGGAAAATCTACCTTTATTAAAAGATTTATGGAGTTAATGGTATTGCCAAATCTGGAGGACAAAAATCAGTTAGACAGAACAAAGGATGAGCTGCCACAGTCAGCAGCAGGTAGAACTATTATGACCACAGAGCCTAAGTTTGTGCCAAATAAAGCTCAGACTATTAGGCTGGGTGATGATATTGAGGTTAATGTTAGAATAATTGACTCTGTAGGCTATATGGTAGAGGGGGCAACAGGACATATAGAGGACGGAGAAGAACGAATGGTAAAGACCCCCTGGTTTGATTACGATATTCCTTTTTCTAAAGCAGCTGAAATTGGTACACAAAAGGTTATTAAAGACCATTCTACAATAGGTATTGTTGTTACCAGTGACGGCTCCTTTGGAGAGCTTGAAAGACAAAATTACTATGAACCAGAAAAAAGAACTATAGATGAATTGAAAAGTCTTTCCAAGCCCTTTGTTGTGATTTTAAATTCTAATAAACCTCACGCAAAGGAAACAAAGGAGCTGGCAGAGGAAATTTCAAGGGAAAATAATGTTTCTGTTTTACCAGTTAATATTGCACAGCTAAAACTTGAGGATATAAATAGTATATTGCTGGAAGTTTTAGAAAATTTCCAGATTTCACAGGTTGGATTTTTTGTACCAAAATGGGTTGAAATGCTAGAGCCTGCTCACTTTTTAAAAAGTGAAATTATAAACTATGCAAAGGAAACCTTATCAAAATTAAATTATATGAAGGATGTTGACGGGATTAATAGCTGTGAAGCTTGTCAGTACATAAATCAGGTTAAGGTTACAAAAAAGGATATGGCAACAGGTAATGTTAATGTTTTAATTGAGGTTGATGACAGCTATTATTATGAAATATTAAGTGGACTGACAAAAACTAATATTGCCAATGAATATGAGCTAATCAGTACATTAAAGGAGTTAGTTGAGCTAAAGGAAGAATTGTCAAAGGTAAAGGATGCAATGAATTCAGTTAGTCTAAAGGGCTATGGTGTTGTTGTGCCAAAAAGAGATGAAATTACCCTGGATGAGCCTGAAATAATTAAGAATGGTAGCAAATTTGGTATAAAAATTAAAGCCAAAGCACCTAGTATACACATGATTAAGGCAGATGTTTTAACTGAAATAGCACCTATAGTAGGCAGTGAGGAGCAGGCAAAGGATTTAATGAATTTTATTAAGGAAACTGAGGATGATGAGGCGGGAATATGGGATACAAATATTTTTGGAAAGACTATAGAACAAATTGTAAATGACGGAATATCAATGAAGATTAACAGGCTATCAGATGAAACCCAGAATAAAATGCAGGATACTATTAGTAAAATTACTAATGATTCAAAGGGTGGGGTTATTTGCATAATACTATAGTAAAAATAGTAAAATTAATGCTATAAAATGTTAAAGCTTAATAAAAGAGATTTATTTCAAAAATCAAATTCAATTATGTGCGTAAATTGGGGTAATAATGTGAAATTGCACTAATTTACGCAATTTTTGTTATATTGATTATTATTGGTAAAGCTTTAGCTATAATTAGACTGTAATTCTAATTAAATACAGGATAAAAATGGATAAAAATGCGGAAACTCAAGTAAAATAATATTGCTTTTTTTATTTATATAGCTTATAATTCTATAGATATGGTCTTTACTTATATAAGATCATTAGAGAGAAGGATATACATGATAAAGAGCATGACAGGCTTCGGAAGAAGCGAGCTTATTGATGAAAATAGAAAAATAACAGTTGAGTTAAAGTCAGTAAACCACAGATATTTAGATGTAAATATTAGAATGCCTAAAAAACTCAATTTCTTTGATGCTTCCCTTCGTGGAGTTCTAAAGAAGTATGCAACAAGAGGAAAGGTTGATATTTTTATTTCATATGAGGATTTTTCCGAAAATACAGCAGTATTAAAATATAATGAGCAGCTTGCCAGAGAATATATGAATTATTACGAAAAAATCGGGCATGATTTTGCTATTAAAAATGATATTACTGTAATGTCCTTAGCTAAATCACCAGAGGTTCTCGTTATGGAAGAAAAAACTGTTGATGAAGAAGAACTATGGATGTTTTTGGACAAGGTTTTTGAAGCCGCCTGCTCAAAATTTGTTGAGTCCAGAGTGGTTGAAGGTGAGCATTTAAAAAATGATATTATCGATAAGCTTAATGGAATGTTAAAGTATGTAGATTTCATTGAGGAAAGAGCACCACTTATTATTGAGGAATACAAGAAAAAGCTTGAAGAAAAGACCAGAGAGTTTTTAGAAAATGCACAAATTGATGACGGAAGAATTGCTGCGGAAGTGATTTTATATGCTGATAAGGTGTGCGTTGATGAGGAAACTGTAAGACTTAGAAGCCATATTGAAAAGATGATTTCAGAGTTAAAGGCTGGAGGAGATGTAGGAAGAAAATTAGATTTTGTTGCTCAGGAAATGAATAGAGAAGCAAATACAATACTTTCTAAATCAAGTGATATTGAAATAACAAATGTGGGCATTGATTTAAAAACAGAGATAGAAAAAATCAGAGAACAAATTCAAAATATTGAATAATATACATTAAAGGTGAAAATATGGAAAAAGGAATTATCACTATCCTTTCTGGTTTTTCCGGTGCTGGAAAAGGTACAGTAGTTAAAAGCCTGTTAAGCAGGCACAACAATTATGCACTTAGTATTTCGGCTACTACAAGAAAACCTAGAATTGGTGAGGAAGATGGTAGAGAGTATTTTTTTAAAACAACTGAAGAATTTGAGAAGATGATTTCAAATAATCAGCTGATTGAATATGCAAGCTATGTTGGAAATTACTATGGAACACCTAAGGAATATGTAGAAAGCCAGCTTAGCCAAGGCAAGGACATTATATTAGAAATAGAACTACAGGGTGCAATGAAGGTTAAAGAGCAAAATCCCGATGTAGTTTTAGTATTTGTTACTCCACCAAGCGCAAAGGAATTAAAAAACAGACTTGTTGGCAGAGGAACAGAGGATATGGATACTATTAATGCACGACTTAGACGAGCAGTTGATGAGTCGGAATTTATGGATAAATATGATTATTTATTGATTAATGATGATTTAGATGAGTGTGTTGAAAAATTACACAAAATCATACAATCAGAGCATAATAGTACAAAAAGAAATATAGAAAGAATAAAAAACATTAGAAAAGATATAGAAATCTTTTCGGAAGGAGAATAAATTTATGTTACATCCATCATACACAGACTTAATGGCAGTAGTTAATAGCGAGGTCGAACCAGGTGAACAGCCGGTAGTTCAAAGCAGATATTCAATCGTTTTAGCTACAGCAAAAAGAGCAAGACAGATTATTGACGGTGAGGAAGCACTTGTTCCTTCAAGGGGAAGAAAGCCTTTATCACTTGCAGTTGATGAATTATACAATTCAAAAGTTAAAATTGTCGGAGACGATGTAGAAGAATAGGATTAGGAGCTTTTATGAAAGTCTTATTTATATCTTTAGGATGCGATAAAAATCTTGTAGATACTGAGGAAATGATGGGTATATTAGGAGATAGTGGTTTTTCATATACAAATGACGAAACAGAGGCCGATGTAATAATTGTTAATTCATGCTGCTTTATTGGTGATGCGAAGGAAGAAAGCATTAACACAATAATTGAAATGGCAGCGTGTAAAACAGATTATGTTTGTAAGGCCCTGATTGTTACAGGATGTTTGGCTCAAAGATATAAGGATGAGATTTTGAAAGAAATTCCTGAGGTAGACGGTATTCTTGGAACTGCCAATTATGACAGTATTTATGAGCTTGTATGCCAATGTATAGACAAGAATACAAAAAAGCAGGAGAAGGATTTATTTGACCTTCAAAGATTGCCAAAGCTTACCAGAAGAGTTGTTACAACTGGTGGCTATTATGCTCATTTAAAAATTGCAGACGGCTGCAATAAGAATTGTACCTATTGCATTATTCCTAAGGTTAGGGGAAGATACAGAAGCTTTCCTATAGAGGAATTGGTAGAGCAGGCAACACAGCTTGCAAACAATGGTACAAAGGAGCTTATATTAGTTGCACAGGAAACTACTTTGTATGGAATTGACTTATATGGAGAAAAGTCCCTGCACAAATTATTGCGTGAGCTTTGCAAGATTAATGGTATTAAATTTATTAGAATTATGTACTGTTATCCTGAAGAAATTTACGATGAATTAATACAGACTATTAAAGAAGAGCCAAAGATATGTCATTATCTGGATATTCCAATCCAGCACGCAAATGACGAAATTCTAAAAAAAATGGGACGAAAAACTAACAAAAAAGATTTGATTGAAATTATTTCAAAGCTTAGGAAAGACATTCCAGACATAGCTCTTAGAACTACCTTAATTGCCGGCTTTCCAGGAGAAACTGACGAGCAGCATGAAGAGCTTTTGGATTTCGTTGACCAAATGGAATTTGACAGATTAGGTGTGTTTGGATATTCTGCTGAAGAAGGTACAGCTGCAGCTTTAATGGATAATCAAATTGATGAAGAGGTTAAGCTTGACAGAAGAGATGCCATTATGGAGCTTCAGCAGGAAATAGCCTTTGAAAAATCGGAAAAAATGATAGGACAGGAGGTAATTGCTATTATTGACGGCAAATTACCAAATGAGAATGCGTATGCTGCGCGTACCTATATGGATGCACCTGAAATTGACGGAAGCATTTTTATAAATTCTGATTATGATTTTATGTCGGGAGATATAGTGAAGGTTAAGGTAACTGGCTCATTCCAGTATGATTTAATAGGTGAACTTATTGAAAATTAAAGCTTATTAGCTATAAAAATATAGGAGGATAATATGAATTTACCAAACAGGCTGACTCTATTTAGAGTATGCACAATTCCTTTTTTTGTAATATTTATGGAATTTGATATTTTTTCAGGGTTCGATAAATACATAGCGGTAGCATTATTTATTATTGCAAGTATTACAGATGCACTTGATGGACATATTGCAAGGAAGTACAATCTTGTTACAAACTTTGGAAAGTTTATGGACCCATTAGCAGACAAGCTGCTTGTTGCAGCAGCATTAATTTGCTTGAACGGAAGAATACCAGCGTGGATTATTGTTGTTATTATTAGTAGAGAATTAATTATTAGTGGTTTTAGAACTATAGCAGCAGATAATGGAGTAGTTATAGCTGCCAGTTATTGGGGAAAGGTTAAAACCGTTTTCCAGATGATTATGATTATATGGCTTGTGCTGGATCTTAATACATTGGTTGAAAAAATAATACCTGTACATAATTTATATAATATAATTGGCAATGTTTTAATTGGAATTTCATTAGTGCTTACTGTAATTTCAATGGTTGATTATTTGTACAAAAACCGACAGGTTTTAAAGGAAAATAATAAATAAGACAGATAATTACATTGTAAATATTTTATTAAAAAGAATGGAATTTCTAGGCTGAAACTTAGAAATTCCTTTTTAAGTGAAAGAATAGTGAGAAGCAAATGCAGCAAGCTGGAAAGTCAAAAAAGAGAAAGAAAGGTAAGTATGAAAAGCATAGATAGAAATGAATACGACAAAATAAGAATACAAATTGAAGAAAAGTCCCGCTGTTTAGTAAGCAAATTAATTGAAAAGGAGCTGTTTATATCCACTGCCGAGTCCTGCACAGGAGGTATGATTGCGTCAGCTATTGTTGATGTGCCGGACGCATCAAAATGTTTTAAAGAATCTATAGTTACATATTCTAATGCTGCAAAGATGAAATACTTAGAAGTTTCAAATGTTACAATAGCTAAATATGGTGTGGTAAGTGGAGAAACTGTTAAGGAAATGGCACTTGGAATGATTAAACAAAGTGGAAGTGATATTGCAGTTGTTACCAGTGGTATAGCAGGACCTGCAGGTGGGACAAAGGAAAAACCAGTTGGCTTAGTTTATATAGCCTGTGCCTATAAAGAAAAAATTTTAGTATCCAACAGAGTATATTCAAATATGGATAGAAGACAGGTAAGGTTAAGTGCAACTCTAAGTGCAATTAATTTGTGCTTGAATATACTTGACATTTAAATAGAAAATGTGATAAAAAATAATTACACTTTCTAAAATCTAATTATTTCCCAAAAATAAAAATTTACAAAAAACAGAATATATGTTCGATTTTTACACGAAAAGTAATTGACAAAATTATATAAATGAGGTAATATGTTCATATGAAATCGAACAAATGTTTGAGAAGGAGAACGATATGGCAAGCAGTGAAAAATTAAAGGCATTAGATGCAGCATTAGCTCAGATAGAAAAGGCACACGGTAAAGGTTCAGTTATGAAACTGGGAGATTCAGCAGCAAAGCTGAATATTGAAACTGTTCCTACAGGCTCTATTAGTCTTGATATAGCATTAGGCTTAGGTGGAATACCTAAAGGGCGTATTATTGAAATCTACGGACCAGAATCAAGTGGTAAGACAACAGTTGCCCTGCATATGATAGCTGAGGTACAAAAAAGAGGAGGCATAGCTGGATTTATAGATGCAGAACACGCATTAGACCCGGTTTATGCTAAAAATATAGGTGTAGATGTAGATAATTTATACATTTCCCAGCCGGATTATGGAGAGCAGGCACTTGAAATTACAGAAACCATGGTTCGTTCGGGTGCTATCGATATTATTATTGTAGACTCAGTTGCAGCTTTAGTTCCAAAGGCAGAAATCGATGGTGAGATGGGAGATACCCATGTTGGCTTACAGGCAAGACTTATGTCACAGGCATTAAGAAAGCTTACGGCAGTTATTAGCAAATCAAATGCTATTGTTATATTTATCAACCAGCTTCGTGAGAAGGTTGGTGTTATGTTTGGAAATCCAGAAACTACCACAGGTGGACGCGCATTAAAATTCTATTCATCTATTAGATTAGATGTAAGAAAAACAGAAACATTAAAGAGCGGCGGAGAGGTTATAGGAAACCATACAAGGATAAAGGTTGTTAAAAACAAAATTGCACCTCCATTTAAGGAAGCAGAGTTTGATATTATGTTTGGTGAGGGTATATCAAGGTATGCAGATATTTTAGATATAGCAGCAAATATAGATATAGTAAGTAAAAGTGGTGCTTGGTACGCATACAAGGGAGAAAAGATTGGTCAGGGTAGAGAAAATGCAAAGACATTTTTGAAAAATAATCCTGATATTTGCAACGAAATTGAAGCACAAATCAGAGAAAGATACTGTTTGTTTGGTGATGAGCCAGAAGCTTCTAAGGATACAAAAAAGGCTGACAAAAAGGCTAGTGATTCAGTAGAGGAATAAAATGTATATAAAGGATATTGTACGATTAGATAAAAGAAAAGTAAAAGTTATTTGTGATGAAGCTACATTTCCTCTTTATGCTAGTGAAATCAAAAATCTGGGTTTATGTACTCAGATGGATATTTCTGATGATTTATGTACTACTATTTTTGATGAAATCTTATATAAAAGAGCAAAAGAAAGAAGCCTTCATTTAATTGAAAAAATGGATCGTACTGAATATCAAATTAGAACAAAATTAAAAGACGGCTATTATCCTTATGAAATTATAGAAAGGGTAATAGCCTTTCTAAATAAATATAATTTTCTAAATGATAAAGATTACGCAATAAGATATACAGAGTATTCAAAAAAAACAAAGAGCAGTAGGCTTATTTTTATAGAACTTTCTAAAAAGGGTATAAGCAAAGAAATTATATCAGATATAAAAATGAATTTAGATACTGACCAAGAAGAGATACAGCAAATAGTTAAATTACTTGATAAAAAAAGATATAGTGAGGCTTGCGAAAATATAAAGGAAAAACGAAAAATCATTAATTTCTTATTAAGAAAAGGGTATGATTTTGAAAATATAAATGTGGCAATAAGAGTATATGAGGAGCAATTATAAGAGTATATAGATTAGAATAGTTTGCTAAAACATAAATAAAGATACACAAAATATTGTGGTTTTTTAACAGTGTAAGGACTATATATACTTGACATTATTATAAAAAAAGTATAAAATTAAAATGTTGTATTTTGTACAATGAAAACTAAATAAGGAGGTGCTCCTGTGGAATCAACAGCTATAATTGCAATGGAAACATTGACAGCTATAATTGCTATTGTGATTGCTATAGTTGTTTCGGCATTTTTATCGTGGGTAGTTGCTATTGCCTATAGAAAAAAGGTAGTAGAAGCTAAGATTGGAAGTGCAGAAGCAAAATCTAGAGAAATTATAGATGAAGCGTTAAAGGTTGCTGAGACCAAAAAGCGAGAAGCTCTCTTGGAAGCAAAGGAAGAGTCATTAAAGACTAAGAATGAGCTTGAAAAAGAAACTAAGGAACGAAGAAGCGAATTACAAAGATATGAAAAGCGTGTATTAGCAAAGGAAGAAGCAATCGATAAGAAATCCGATCAGCTTGAAAGAAAAGAAAATTCTTTAGTTCAAAGGGAAGAGCAGTTAGCAAAGGTCAAGGCAGAGGTTGAAAGATTAAACGAACAGAGAACACAGGAATTGGAAAGAATCTCAGGTTTAACCTCCGAACAAGCAAAAGAATTATTGTTACAAACTGTTGAAGACGATGTAAAACTTGATACTGCAAAGTTAATCAAGGAAATGGAAACAAGAGCTAAAGAGGAAGCAAACAAAAAGGCAAAGGAATATATTGTTACAGCTATTCAAAAATGTGCCGCTGATCATGTGTCAGAAACAACTATTTCTGTTGTACAGCTTCCAAATGACGAAATGAAGGGTAGAATTATCGGACGAGAAGGAAGAAATATTCGTACCCTTGAAACAATGACAGGTGTAGATTTGATTATTGATGATACTCCAGAAGCAGTAATCTTATCAAGCTTTGACCCTATAAGGAGAGAAATTGCAAGAATTGCACTTGAAAAGCTTATAGTAGATGGTAGAATTCATCCAGCAAGAATTGAAGAAATGGTTGAAAAAGCGCAAAAAGAGGTTGAAACTATGATGCGTGAGGAAGGTGAAGCTGCTGCATTAGAGGTAGGTGTTCACGGTATTCATCCAGAGCTTATTAGATTACTTGGTAAGATGAAATTTAGATCAAGCTATGGTCAAAATGCTTTAAAGCATTCTATTGAGGTTGCACATATCGCTGGTCTTTTAGCTGGCGAAATAGGTGTTGATGTTAGAATGGCAAAAAGAGCAGGCCTTTTACATGACATTGGTAAGTCAGTTGACCATGAAATCGAAGGCTCACATATTCAGATAGGTGTTGATTTATGTAGAAGATATAAGGAGTCACCACTTGTTATTAACGCAGTTGAGGCACATCATGGCGATGTAGAGCCTCAATCTCTTATAGCTTGTATTGTACAAGCTGCCGATGCTATTTCAGCAGCTAGACCAGGTGCTAGAAGAGAAACAGTTGAAACATATACAAACAGATTGAAACAGTTAGAAGATATTGCAAACACTTATGAAGGTGTTGACAAGTCATTTGCTATTCAGGCAGGTAGAGAGATTCGTATTTTGGTTGTTCCTGAACAGGTTAGTGATGCCGATATGGTTATCATGGCTAGAAATATTTCAAAGCAAATTGAAAGTGAATTGGAATATCCGGGACAAATCAAAGTAAATGTTATTCGTGAATCAAGAATAGTTGATTATGCGAAATAGTCCAATTTCATATTACCCCGTAGATATTTATATCTGCGGGGCTTTTTAGTTTCTGATTTTATTTAATATAAAAATATGGACTAATCAATTATTATATATTATAATTAAAATATTAAATGCTTTTTTACATTAAAACAAAAAAGGATTAAAACAAATATAATATTTGTTATTGAACATATAGAAACCAATATAAAGGAGAAAAAATTATGGCAAAAATAGGTTTTATAGGTATGGGTAATATGGGATATGCAATGCTTAGTGGGTGTTTAAAGAAGTTTTCTACAGAAGATTTGCTTTTTACAGATGCAAATACAGAAAGAATGACCAGTGTAACAAATACAACAAAGGTAAATCATGTTGATTCAAATGCAGAGTTAGCAAATAATGTTAAATATATTGTGCTGGCGATAAAGCCACAGTATTTTTCAAGCGTAGTTAAAAACATTGAAAATGTAGTTACAAAGGATCATGTTATTATTTCAATAGCACCAGGCATTAGCAGAGAAAGCTTAAAGGATTCCTTAGGCTATGACGCAAGAATAGTAAGAGCAATGCCAAATACGCCTGCATTATTAGGTGAAGGAATGACTGGGGTATGCTATGATGCAGCATTATTTACATATGAGGAAAAGGAAATAATTGCAGCTATTTTCCAGTCTTTTGGAAAATTCAGACTAATTGAAGAAAGATTAATGAGTGCAGTTACCTGTGCTAGCGGAAGCTCTCCTGCGTATGTATATATGTTTATTGAGGCAATGGCAGATGGAGTAGTTAAGCATGGCCTGCCAAGAAATGTAGCATACGAAATGGTTGCACAAACTGTTTTAGGAGCTGCTAAAATGGTATTAGAAACAGGAAAACACCCAGGAGAATTAAAGGATATGGTCTGTTCACCAGGAGGAACAACTATAGCAGGTGTAGCTGCATTAGAGGAGGCAGGCTTTAGAAACGGAATTATTAAGGCTTGCGATGCTTGCTACGAAGTATCTGAAGGCTTTAAGAAAAAGTAAATTAGTAAGGAGTAAAGGTATATGGAAAAGTTAGAAAGAATTAGCAGAACACTTATACACAAGGGTGCAGTAATTGAGTATTACGAAGATAAGGTAAAGGATGAAAATGGTCTGGTAAAAACCTATGATAGTATTATTCATAAGGGTGCTGCTGCTGTTGTGGCAGTAAAGGATGATGGAAAAATATTAATGGTAAAGCAATATAGAAACATATTAGACAGATTTACTATAGAATTACCAGCAGGCGGAAAAAATACTATTGATGAGCCGACTATACAATGTGCAAGTCGTGAGCTGGAGGAAGAAACTGGATATAAGTCAGAGGATTTAGAGTTATTATTAAGTATAAAAACTACAGTTGCATTTTGTAATGAAGCCATAGATATTTATTTGGCCAGAAATCTAAAACCTTCAAAACAGAATCTTGATGAAGGTGAGTTTATTGATGTATACGAATATGATATTGAAGAACTTATAGAAAAAATCTATAAATGTGAGATACAGGATTCAAAAACTGTTTGTGCATTACTTGCCTATTATAACAAATATGTAAAGAATAATTAATTTTAATTTGCATATATTTTGTCTAAGGAGATGAAATGTATGCAAATTTTTTTTATTAGGAACAAAATCAAAAAGAGAAAGCTAATTAATGTTGATGGGGAGTGCTTTGTAAGAGAGAAGAAAAGTATTAATAGGGAAAATCTAAGAATTATTCTGACAGTTTTTTTATGTGAGCTTATAGCAACGCTGTTTATTACATATGTAAGTCGTAAGCATATTTTTGATATAGAAATATATAAAACCTATTTTATTAAAAGAGTTAATTATGAAAATATAAATAATGATAAATACTGTATTTATTTGTTTATGGAATATATAAAAGAAATAGTAGTTCTTGAACTGTTGAATTTTACTAAGTATAAAAAAATAGTCGACTACTTATATCTTATATATAAAACACTTACACTAAGCATTGCACTTGGAATTTTTGTATTAATATACGGAATAGTGGGACAATTAAAGTTTGCATTAACACTGCTTCCGCAAGGATTAATATTTTATGGCTTTGTGTATTTATTTGTAAAAAGCTGTTTAAAAA
Source organism: uncultured Eubacteriales bacterium (assembly GCA_900539455.1). GTDB lineage: Bacteria > Bacillota > Clostridia > Lachnospirales > Lachnospiraceae > SVEL01. Next base: position 33,627 of record UQCD01000001.1, on the reverse strand, counting down.
CTGATATTACCTATAGCAAAAAAAACATTGGAAAAATTCTGTTGTATTTATTTATGGGAGTAATGATTTCTTTTGTCACAGCATTTTTAGAGTCAAAATTCAATTTAAAGATAATTTATAGCATTTTCAGAGTTTAAAGATAATTTATAACATTTTTAAATATTGATTTTAAATACCATAAAGTATATAATTAAGACAAAGTTGTGCAGTGAAGAATGGAGATAGTTATGGAACAAAAGATAGAGGATTTTCTCTCCTTTTTACAAGATTTTAAAAGTATAACGAAAAACACGAAAGAGTCATACAGAAGAGATTTAAACAATATGGTTACCTTCTTTAGAAAATCAGGGATTGATTCTTTAGATAAAGTAACCCTTACAAATGTAAATTCATATATCTTATATTTGGAGAAGGAAGGAAAATCACCATCCTCTGTTTCGAGAAATATATCCTCAATGAGAACTTTTTTCAGATATTTGCTAAACGAGGGTGTAATTACCAAAGACCCTACTATGCTGGTTACTATGCCTAAAATTGAAAAGAAAAAGGCCAAGAGGGTGTCGGAGGATAATATACAAAGACTTATTTTAACTCCACCACAAAACGAGCCTAAGGGCATTAGAGATAAAGCTATGATTCAGCTTATTTATGCTACTGGAATAAGAGTAAGTGAGCTGGTTACCCTTTCTACTGATGACATTAATTTAGAAATGAGATATATAATTCTTAAAAATAGCAAAAAGGTAAGAGTTGTTTCTTTTGATACGAAAACTAGAAATATTATTAAAAAGTATTTAGAAGACAGCAGAAAGCACTTCGTTTTTGCTGAGGGTAAGGATAGTAATATTTTATTCCTTAACTGTAACGGAAAAGAGATGTCCAGACAGGGCTTTTGGAAAATTATTAAAGGCTATGCAAAGGAAGCTGGTATAGAAGGAGAGATTTCCCCACATACATTACGAGGCTTAGTAGAACAGGACTAAAGAGCAATATATAAAGAGGAAGGTGATAACTATGGGAAAAGTATTTAAAAGAGTTATATGGATAATTATCGATAGTGTGGGTATTGGTGAATTGCCAGACGCAGATAAATTTGGTGATGTAGGTGCGGATACCTTAGGACACATTTACTGCACAAAGGGCTTAGAAATTCCAAATATGGACAAGCTGGGGCTTAAAAGTATTGTTGATACCAAATTATATTCTAAGGATAATATTCCAATAGGTGCATACGGAAAAGCTAAGGAAATATCAAATGGCAAGGACACTACAATAGGTCATTGGGAAATGATTGGCGTATCTATGAAGGAGGCATTTCCTACTTATCCAGACGGATTTCCGGAATATATTATTAATAAGTTTGTTGAAAAAACAGGTGTGCCAGGTGTTTTAGGTAATTGTACGGCATCTGGAACAGAGATTATTAAGACCTATGGAGAGGAGCATATAAAAACCAAAAAGCCAATAGTTTATACCTCGGCAGACAGCGTTTTTCAAATTGCATGCCATGAGCAGGTTTATTCTCCTGAGGAATTATACGAAATGTGTCGAATTGCCAGAGAAATATTATGTGGCAAGGATGCAGTCGCAAGAGTTATAGCAAGACCGTTTACTGGTCAATATCCATATGAAAGAACTGCCAATAGAAGAGATTTTTCTGTAAAGCCAGATTCAAATAACACATTAGTGAAACTGAAGGAAAAGGGCTATGAGGTCGCTGCTGTTGGAAAAATAGAGGATATTTTTGCAGGAAGCGGCATTACTAAGGCAGTCCACACAAAGGATAATGAGGACGGCATAGATAAGACAATAGACTTCTTAGGCAAAGTTAAGGAAGGTTTGATTTTTACTAATTTAGTTGAATTTGACTCAAAGTGGGGTCATAGGCGAGATGTAGATGGATATAAAAAAGGTCTTGAAAGCTTTGATAAAAGACTTGGTCAGCTAATGGAGCTTATTAATAATGATGATTTAATAATTATTAATGCAGACCACGGCTGTGACCCAACCTTTAAAGGAACTGACCACACAAGAGAATATATACCAGTACTTATTTACTCAAAATTGTTTAATAGTCCAGTAAATCTTGGCATATTAAATTCCTTTGCAGATATAGGTGCAACCATAGGAGAAAATTTTGGACTTTCACCAATACCTGTAGGAAGCTCCTTCCTGTCTAAGCTTGAGGAGGTGTGTCATGAACATATATGATATTCTTTCTAAGAAAAAATATGGACAAGCTCTTACAAAAGAAGAAATACAATTTGCAATAAATGGATATGTAGACGGAGTTATAGCCGATTATCAAATGTCAGCCTTATTAATGGCAATATGTATTAATGGCATGAATGAGGACGAAATTTTTAATCTGACTATGACTATGCGTGATAGTGGTGATATTTTAAGTTTAGATGAAATTGACGGAATTAAGGTAGATAAACATAGCACAGGAGGGGTAGGAGATAAAATTTCACTTATATTGTCACCAATGCTGGCTGCCCTAGGCGTAAAAGTTGCAAAAATGTCCGGAAGAGGTCTTGGACATACAGGAGGCACTATAGATAAGCTGGAAAGTATTAAAGGCTTTTCAACTACACTTTCAAAGGAGCAGTTCATCAGCAATGTTAATAATATTGGTATGGCTATAGCTGGTCAAAGTGCAAACTTAGCACCTGCTGATAAAAAGATTTATGCCCTCCGTGATGTTACAGCAACCGTAGACTCTATCCCCCTTATAGCGAGCAGTATTATGAGTAAAAAACTGGCATCCGGAGCAGATGCTATAGTGCTGGATGTTAAATGTGGCAATGGTGCATTTATGAAGGATATTAATAATGCCATAAAATTAGCAGACACTATGGTTACTATTGGCAAAAAGGCTGGTAAGGAAATGGCTGCTGTTATTACAGATATGAATCAGCCATTAGGAACCCACATTGGCAATGGTCTTGAGGTACTTGAGGTTATAGACACACTTAAAGGCAATGGAAATGCTGATATATTACAGGTGACTTATGCGCTAGGAACAAAAATGCTGATATTTGCCAAAAAAGCTGAAACTGAAGCAGAGGCTCTTGAAATGCTAAAAGGCACTATAAAAGACGGCAGTGCCTTAAAAAAATTTACAGAATTTGTTGCTTTACAGGGCGGTGATACAGAGTATATAGTGAATAGCGAAAAGCTTATTAATGCAAAAAACATTAAAACCATAACCGCAAAAGGAGAAGGCTATATTACAAATATATTAACTGAAGAAATCGGAAGAGCTGTACAAATTTTAGGAGGTGGCAGAGAGAAAAAAGAGGATTTAATCGACCCATCAGTCGGAGTTGTTATGAACAAAAAATTAGGTGATTATGTAAGACCTGGAGAAAGCATATTTACCTTATACGGAAACAATGAAGAAAAAGAGCTTATGGCAGTAGAAAAACTTGAAAATTCTATTACCTATGGCAAAGTAAAAATTAAACAGCCTGATATAATCAAAGCTGTTATATAACTTGTTTTATTTTTATGAAAATGATATAATAAAAACAATGCTTAAAGGATAATCATTTAAGAAAAATGGAGGTCAAGCGATATGGCAAGAAAAATGAAAACTATGGATGGTAATACAGCCGCTGCACATGTTTCATACGCATATTCAGATGTAGCTGCTATCTATCCAATTACTCCTTCATCCGTTATGGCTGAATTATCAGACAAATGGGCAACAGAAGGAAGAAAGAATATTTTTGGACAAGAAGTATTAGTTCAGGAAATGCAGTCTGAAGCAGGTGCTGCAGGTGCAGTTCATGGTTCTTTAGCTGCAGGTGCTCTTACAACCACCTTTACAGCTTCACAGGGACTACTTCTTATGATTCCAAATATGTACAAGATTGCAGGCGAATTATTGCCTGGAGTTATTGATGTATCTGCAAGAGCATTAGCATCTCATGCACTATCAATTTTCGGTGACCATTCAGATGTATATGCTTGTCGTCAGACAGGTTTTGCAATGCTTTGTAGTTCTGGTGTTCAGGAGGTTATGGATCTTACTCCTGTAGCACATTGTTCAGCAATTAAAGGAAAAGTGCCATTCATAAATTTCTTTGATGGATTTAGAACATCGCACGAAATTCAAAAAATTGAGGTTTGGGATTATGAAGACCTTGAAGATATGGTAGATAAGGATGCAATATTAGAATATAGAAATCACTGCTTAAATCCAAATCATCCAGTTCAAAGAGGCTCAGCACAAAATCCTGACATATTCTTCCAGGCAAGAGAGGCTTGTAATGAATATTATGATGCTCTTCCAGGCGTAGTAGAAGAATATATGAATAAAGTAAATGCGAAAATAGGTACAGACTATAAATTATTCAACTATTATGGTGCAAAGGATGCAGAACATGTAATAGTTGCAATGGGTTCTGTTTGTGAAACTATTGATGAAACTATTGATTACCTTGTAAAACAAGGCATGAAGGTTGGCGTTGTTAAGGTCAGACTTTACAGACCTTTTAGTGCAAAGCATTTAATAGATGTTATTCCAGATACAGTAAAACAGATTAGTGTATTAGACAGAACAAAAGAGCCAGGTGCTTTAGGTGAGCCTTTATACTTGGATGTAGTAGCTGCACTTAAGGATTCTAAGTTTAGCAGCGTTCCTGTATTTACAGGCAGATATGGTCTTGGTTCAAAGGATACAACACCTGCACAGATTATTGCAGTATATAAAAACACAGAAAAGAAGAAATTTACAATAGGTATTGTTGATGATGTTACAAACCTTTCATTACCAATCGAGGAAAATCCTGATACAGCTCCAGCATCTATTATAAGATGTAAGTTCTGGGGACTTGGTGCTGACGGAACTGTTGGTGCAAACAAGAACTCTATCAAGATTATCGGTGATAATACAGATATGTATGCCCAGGCATATTTTGATTACGACTCTAAGAAATCCGGTGGAGTTACAATTTCCCACTTAAGATTTGGTAAAGAGCCAATTAAATCAACATATCTTATTAGCAAGGCAAACTTTGTAGCATGTCATAATCCAGCATATGTTAGAAAATATAATATGGTACAGGATTTGAAAGATGGTGGTACTTTCTTGCTTAACTGTAGCTGGGATATGGAAGGACTTGAAGAGCATTTACCAGGACAGGTTAAAAAGTATATTGCTGATCACAATATCAAATTCTACATAATTGATGGTATTAAGATTGGTAAAGAAATCGGACTTGGTGGTAGAATTAATACAGTATTACAGTCAGCCTTCTTTAAATTAGCAAACATTATTCCTGAGGACAAAGCAATCGAGCTTATGAAAGCAGCAGCTAAATATGCTTATGGCAAGAAGGGCGATGCTATTGTTCAGATGAACTATGATGCGATTGACCGTGGTGCTAAGGATGTTGTTGAGGTTAAAGTACCGGAAAGCTGGAAGAATGAAGCAGAAGAGCCTCTTGGCAGGACAGTTACAGGTGACAGACAGGATGTTGTTGATTTCGTAAACAATGTTCAGGTTCCAATTAATATGCAGGAAGGTAAGAATTTACCTGTATCTACATTTAAGCCATATGTTGATGGTACAACCCCTTCAGGTGCAGCAGCTTTTGAAAAGAGAGGAGTTGCTATTGATGTTCCAGAATGGAATCCAGACAACTGTATCGAATGTAATTTCTGTTCATATGTTTGTCCTCATGCTTGTATCAGACCAGTAGCAATGACAGAAGAAGAAGCTGAAAACGCTCCAGCAGGAACAAAGACAAAAGATATGATGGGTATGCCAGGCAAGAAATTTGCTATGACAGTATCTGTATTAGACTGTACAGGCTGTGGCTCTTGTGTAACTGTTTGTCCAGGTATGAAGGGCAATAAGGCTCTCACAATGAAGTCACTTGACAGCCAGTTAGACGAACAGCCGGTATTCGATTATGGACAAAAGCTTCCTAAGAAGCCAGATGTATTAGAAAAATTCAAAGAAACAACTGTTAAGGGTAGTCAGTTTAAACAGCCATTGCTTGAGTATTCAGGCGCTTGTGCCGGTTGTGGTGAAACACCTTATGCAAAGCTTATGACACAGTTGTTTGGTGATAGAGCTTATATTGCAAACGCAACAGGTTGTTCATCAATCTGGGGTAACTCATCACCTTCTACACCATACACAGTTAATAGCGAAGGCAAAGGCCCTGCTTGGTCAAATTCATTATTCGAGGATAATGCAGAATTTGGTTTTGGTATGAAGCTTGCTCAGAATGCTATGAGAAAAGGACTTAAAGCAAAGGTTACTGAACTTGTAGAAAATGGTGACAACGAACAGGTTAAAGAGGCTGGTAAGAAGTATCTTGAAACCTTTGAATGTGGTGCTTCAAATGGAGAGGCTACAGATGCTCTTGTAAAAGCATTAGAGGCTTGTGGTTGTGATAAAGCTACAGATATTTTGAAATATAAGGATTTCTTATCTAAGAAGTCACAATGGATATTCGGTGGTGACGGCTGGGCTTACGATATTGGTTTCGGAGGCTTAGACCATGTTATAGCTAGTGGACAGGATGTAAATATCCTTGTATTTGATACAGAAGTATATTCAAATACAGGTGGTCAGTCATCTAAGTCTACACCAACAGGTGCTATTGCACAGTTCGCAGCAGGTGGTAAGGAAGTTAAGAAGAAAGACTTGGCACAGATTGCTATGAGCTACGGATATGTATATGTTGCACAGATTGCACAGGGTGCAGATATGAATCAGTGTATTAAGGCATTTATAGAAGCTGAAAGCTATCCAGGACCATCAATTATTATCGCTTATGCTCCATGTATCAACCATGGTATTAAGGGTGGTATGAGTGGTGCTCAGACTGAAGAAAAGAAAGCAGTTACTTCAGGATATTGGCATTTATTCAGATTTGATCCTAGAAACAAAGCAGCAGGAAAGAATCCATTTATGCTTGATAGTAAAGCTCCAACAACAGATTATCAGGAATTCCTTAACAATGAGGTTCGTTATAGTTCACTTGTTCGTTCAAATCCTGAAAGAGCAAAAGAATTATTTGCAAAGGCTGAAGCTCAGGCAAAGGATAAATACGAATTCCTTACAAAGCTTGGAAAGCTTTATGAATAAAAAATATATCGTTTTGATATAATTGTTTTTACAAAGGGACTGGAGGCAACTCCAGTCCTTTTATGTATTTATATACTTGCGTTGAAAAATTATTTTGGTATAATATGATGTAAGTGTAAGAAACTGAAAATGCACACTAAAACAAATAATAAAAATGTGAATTAGAACAAATAAAGTCTAAATTAGAACAAATAATTAAAATAAATATACTTAAGGTTTAAAGAGGCTGAAATGGAATTATATATAGTAAGACATGGTGAAACTGTCTGGAATAAACAGTGGCGACTACAGGGAAGCACAGATATAAAGCTTAGTGAAAATGGCATTGATATGGCTAAGAAAACGGGCTATGGTATGAAGAATATTGATTTTAAGGTAGCATATTCTAGTCCTCTTAGCAGAGCTTATGATACCGCTAAGATTATTGTTGGTGATAGAAATATTGACATAATAAAGGACAATAGGATAAGAGAAATTTCCTTTGGTGATTATGAGGGTAAAACCTATGATGAATTAGAAAATATGGGTACAGATTTTAAATATTTTTTTGACAGACCGGAAATATTTAAGGCTGATAAAAACGGAGAAAGTTTGAAAAGTATTATTTATAGAGCGGGCTTGTTTTTAGAGGATATTATAAAAAAGTATGGGGAAACTGACAGTAAAATATTAATAGTTGCACATGGTGCAATTAATAAAGCAATAATGACGAATATTAAAAAAAGTGAAATAAAAGATTTTTGGAGCGGCGGTTTACAGAAAAACTGCAATACAATAATTGTTGCATATAAAAATGGACAATTTAATATATTAAATGAAGGAAAGATATTTTATTAAAGATGAAAGAAAAGATATTAAATTACTTTAAAGATATAAGGAAGGATTTTTCAAAAAAACTTTTTATCTATATGTTATTTTTAGCACCGTTTGTTGTTAATATAATAATTGAAGCATTAAACAAAAAGTCCGTTTTGAAAAGTCTGGGATTTTTAGCAGGAGATATGGGTGCATTCTTTATAAATTATATGATTATACTTTTTACTATGTCCTTTGCATTATTAGTAAAAAAGAGAATTGCTACAATTATTACAATTTCCTCTGTCTGGCTGATTATGGGAATTACAAATTTTGTCGTCAGAATGTGTAGGGAAACTCCCTTTTCTTTTACAGACATAAGATTGCTTGGTTCAGTGAAGGATATTATAAATAACTATCTTAATCCCTTTAGCATTATTTTGATTATAGTTATGCTTGTACTGGTTATCCTGATTGTTGTGGGACTATATATTAAGCTTCCAAAATATGCTGATAAGATTTCTTATATTAGAGGAATTTTGTATATTGCACTGGTATTTTTAGTAATGCTAGGCAGTATTGAATTTGGAATAGGAAAAGGCTGGGTATCAGAAAAATTTCCTAATATGACTTTGGCATATCAGCAATATGGATTTTCGTACTGCTTTGCAAATAGCATTGTAAATGTAGGCGTAAAGAAGCCTAATACATATTCTGAGGAGTCATTAGAGGAAATTGTAAATAGAATTCAAAATGAACAGATTGTTAATAAAGAGGTTAAAACACCTAATATTATTTTTTTACAGCTTGAGTCATTTTTTGATGTTAATAAAATGAAGGATTTAAAGCTTTCAGAGGACCCAATTCCTAATTTTAATAATTTAAAGGCTAATTATCCCTCTGGCTATTTGTCAGTTAATAATGTAGGATATGGAACTGCCAATACTGAATTTGAAGTAATGACAGGTATGAATTTAGAGGATTTTGGTGCAGGAGAGTTCCCTTACAAAACTGTTTTAATGGAGCAGACCTGTGAGAGCATGAGCTTTATACTTAGAGATTATGGATATTCAACTCATGCACTTCACAATAATATTGCTACCTTTTACGCTAGAAATGAAGTGTTTAGAAATCTAGGATTTGATTCCTTTACATCAATAGAATATATGCACCCTACAGAGTTTACACCTCTTAACTGGTCAAAGGATATTGTATTAAAGGATGAAATAATGAAATCCTTAAAGTCAACAGAGGATACTGATTATTTATATTGTATATCTGTTCAGGGCCACGGAAGCTATCCTACAGATAAAATACTAGAAAATCCTAAAATAAAGGTTTCTGGCATAGAGGATGTATCCAGATTAAACCAGTTTGAATATTATGTAAACCAGATAAGCGAAATGGACGATTTTCTAGGTCAATTAATAGAGACACTTAATGACTTTAACGAGGATACAGTACTTGTAATCTATGGTGACCATCTACCTAGTCTTGGTATTAATGAAGCAGAAATTAAAAATGGTAATTTATATCAGACAGAATATGTTATCTGGAGTAATTTCAAGTTAAATACGAAAAATGAAGATATTGAAACCTTTGAGCTTAGTTCCAAGGTTATGGCAGCATTAGGAATAGATGGTGGTGTTATTAATAAATTTCATCAGTTATACAAGGGTGATGAACATTATTTAAAGGCACTTAAATCGTTAGAGTACGATATTTTATATGGCGATATGTATGTATATAATGGTCAAAGTCCGTATGTTGCTACTGATATGAAAATGGGCACTTATGAAATAAAAATCAAGGATATTATTAAGGATGAAGGTCAGTTTGACAAGACAGACCCACCACTTATCGGAGCTGGTGTAATCAGTAATTCAAATATTATTAATGATGAAAAGCCAACAGTATCAAATACTGAAGAAAATGGAAGAAATGAAAATGATGAAGATGGCGAAAAAACAACTGATAATCCGGATGATAATAATAACAAAATCCATGATGAAGAATTTTATAAGGATTCCTATATTGTAGTAGGTGAAAATTTCACAGAATATAGTGTAGTTTATGTTAATGGTGAAATATATGATACAGAGTATATTGACGAAAATCATTTAAGAGTGCATATAGAAGCTTTAAATAGTCTGGATACCTTTGTGGTTAAACAGTATTATTTAGGAAAAACACTAAGCAGAACCAGCGACTTTATTTATATTAAGGTTGATGCGCCAGAGCCAGAAACAACGGAAGAAACAAATTAACTAAGATTTTTAAGTTAAAATTAATTTATCGTAAAAGTCATAAAATTAAAGAACAGATACTAAAATATAGTAATAAAATAAATAGAGGCTTTATGAAATATTTTAGAAAATCTGTTCTTTTTTTGCTGTTACTATCTATATTAATCACTAATACCGTTGTATATGCAAATGATAAAAAAGTTAATACTCAATTACCAGTAGATGTAGAAGTGGTTAATGAAACTAATGATTTAAATGTAACAGCAAAGAGTGCGATTTTAATGGAGGCATCTACAGGAGAAGTATTGTATGATAAAAATGGCGATGAAAGATTATCTCCAGCCAGTATAACAAAGATAATGACCTTGATTTTAATATTTGACGCATTAGACGAGGGGAGAATAAAATTAGAGGACGAGGTAGTTACATCGGAGTATGCAAAAAGTATGGGCGGCTCACAGGTATTTTTGGAAACAGGCGAAATACAAAGTGTGGAAACCTTAATAAAATGTATAATTGTAGCATCTGGAAATGATGCCTCTGTTGCAATGGCAGAATTCGTTGCAGGAAGTGAAAACGAATTTGTAAATTTAATGAATAAAAGGGCAAAAGAGCTGGGAATGAATAATACACATTTTATAGATTGTTGTGGACTTACTGACTCGGATGAGCATTATTCAACTGCCAAAGATGTTGCGATTATGAGCAGGGAATTAATAACCAGATACCCGGATATAAAAAAATATTCCTGTATATGGATGGAAAACATTACCCATACTACTAATCAGGGAACTAAGGAGTTCGGACTAACAAATACTAATAAGCTTTTAAAGCAATATGAATATACTACTGGATTAAAAACAGGTTCAACAAGCAAAGCAAAATATTGTGTTTCTGCCACAGCCCAGAAGGATAATATTGAAATGATAGCTGTAATAATGGCTGCTCCAGATTATAAGGTAAGGTTTAGTGAGGCAAAAATATTATTAGAATATGGTTTTAATACCTGCAAGCTTTTTAGTGATAATAAAGACGAAAAGTGGGAGATTAAGGTTAAAGGTGGAAAGAAAAATTCGGTGTCTGGTACGAATACTGAAAAATTCTCACATATTTGTAAAAATGGTGAGTCAGTTGATAAAATTTCTAAAAAGGTGTCTGTGTCCCAGGAAATAAATGCACCAATTAAAAAAGGCAGTAAGGTTGGAGAAATTATTTATACATATAATGGTAAAACTATAGGAAGTGTAGATATTGTAGCATTAGAGGATATAGAAAAGGCGGACTACAAGTATAATCTGTTTTTAATACTGAAAAAATATTTTTTGAATTGAAAATATTGAAAATACATTAAGGACAAATAGAAAATAGAAAACAAAGGAAAGCACCACAAACTCATATATGTTCTTAGTTTGAAATATAAGTATGAATTTGTGGTGTTTTTATTTTTAAAAGCTAAAGTATATTAATTATATTTATTAGTTAAAGAAGTAATAATCAGAATAAAGGTAATCAATGTACCATTTGTTATCATAAAAATAAGAAATAAAATATTCATCCTCACTTTCGCTTTTTAGTGAATTGTCAGAGCCGTTATCAAAGGTTTGAATAGTACAGGTAGTTTTCATTAAAACTGCATACTCTACAGGGAATTCTGTAGCAAGTACGGATTTAAAGAAGGAATTCATATCCTTTAATTCATCATCATTTAATATAGTTGTATCAACTAAGGTGTTCTTTATGAAGAAATTTTCATTAAATATGGAACGGTAGCCTGAATACAGACCTTCTACATAATCTGCAACTGAGTTATAGTGGCCAACAGCAACTAAGTAGTCAATAACGATTTGAGGGTAGGCAATATCTAAATATCTGGGGTCATTATAGACAATAGCACTGTTATAATATTCACAGGGCTTCATTAAATCCTTATTGTAATAAACTACATTGTTTACAGTATAGGTACGCTTCTCTAGTGGAAGCTCCTTTATGTCAACAATTACATCGTCATCCTCACCGGTAGTTTCATCAACCGGAGTTTCCGTTGAAGCACCAGTAGAAGCTGTTTTAGAGGTGGTTTCAATGGGCGTAGTAGAGGAAGTTTTAGTGGTTTCTGTATTGTCATTGTTTTGCACAGCTTTTATTTCAAATGAATATTTGATTACAAATATAACTGCAATACAGGCAATAGTTGCCATAAAAAAGCATTGTAATATATTATAAATTTTCTGTTTTTTCATTTTGACCTTTCTATACATAAGAATTTGTAATGTAATTCCTTTTTGACCTGGAATAAACTATATGATATTATATTACAGGTTGTGTTACAATTTAAGTATAAAGAATTGCTTTATACAAGCACATTATATATTACTTGAATTTTATAAAAAAGTAAATTGTTTGTTAGTTGTTTATGGAGAAAATAGATGCGTATAGAATACATATTAAGCATAATTTTAATAGTGATATTTGTTTTTTTTGTATTGATTTTATTAAGGTCAGCCTATGAGATAAGAACTGTGACAAAAACAGAGATTAATATTGCTGTTAAAGGTTTACATAAAACTAAGAAAATGGCATTTATATCAGATTTTCATTCTGCTTCAAATAAAAAATTCCAAAATAAAATAATCAAAATGCTTAATTCAAATAATGTTGAAGGTGTTTTTATATCAGGTGATATGATTGTAGGTAAGGAAAATGCAGACAATAAACCTGCAATAGATTTTCTTAAAAAATTATGTGAGAAATATCCGGTTTATTTTACCTATGGTAATCACGAAAGCCGAATGTATAGTAGAAATATTGAAGATAAATCGAACTTTTTTGAAGAAATTTCAAAAATTAAAAAGCTGTATATTATAAATAATGCTGTAATGAAATTAAAGCTAAATAATATAAGTGTTAATTTATATGGCTTAGAGCTTTCTGAGGAATATTACAAAAGAAAAAATCCTAGTGAGCTGACAAAGGAGAAAATGGTTGAAAGGCTGGGAGAGAAAAAGGAAGGGTATACAATTTTGCTCAGTCATAAGCCGGAATATCTGCATACATATCATGAATATGGAGCAGATCTTGTGTTGTCTGGACATAATCATGGTGGAACAATCCGATTACCAAAGCTGGGAGGAGTAATATCAACAAGCTTTAAGCTTTTTCCGAAATTTTCATCAGGAATTTTTTATGATAAGGATACAATAATGGTTTTAACCAGAGGAATTGGGACACATACAATTAAATTCAGATTATTTAATATACCAGAGGTGGTTATTTTGAATTTCAGACCAAATCATAATGACTATTAGATAATAAATTAACTAATAACTTGCAATTTAAAAATATATTATGTAAAATATTTGAGCAAATAAAATAAGAATGGACTAAGCTATGGGTATACCGGTAAAATTAGAAGTTTTTGAAGGCCCTCTGGACCTTTTGCTTCATTTGATAGATAAAAATAAAGTTAATATTTACGATATTCCGATTGTAGAAATTACAGAGCAATATCTTGCATATGTTAATGCTATGGATAAACAGGATTTAGATATAATAAGTGAATTTCTGGTAATGGCTGCCACGCTTATAGATATTAAATCTAAAATGCTGCTTCCAAAGGAGGTTGACGAGGAGGGTGTTGAAAAGGACCCAAGAGAGGAGCTTGTAAACAAGCTTTTAGAATATAAAATGTACAAGTATATGTCCTTAGAGCTTCGTGACAAGGAAATTGATGCTGATAAGGCTATGTATAAAAAGCCGACAATTCCAGAGGAGGTATCAAAATATGAGCCACCTGTGGATATAGACAAGCTTTTAGGCGATGTAACCTTAAAGCAGTTAAATGATATTTTCAATTCAGTTATTAAAAAACAAGAGGATAAGGTTGACCCTATTAGAAGTAAGTTTGGAAATATTGAAAGAGAAGAAGTAAATCTTACGGATAAAATGGAATATATAAAGGATTATGCAAGAACCTATAAAACTTTTAGTTTTAAGAAATTGTTATTATCTCAAAAAACAAAAATGCACATAGTTGTATCATTTCTAGCTATTCTTGAATTAATAAAGCTTGGTGACATAATTATAAGACAGGATGGAACCTTTGAGGATATTATTGTTACAAGTACAAAATAGTCATATTTAGGAGATGAAATGGAGAATTCAGATATGGAAATAAAAAAATTAGAGGCAGCAATAGAGGCAATTCTATTTACTATGGGAGAGTCAGTGGAGCTGCCTAAAATTGCTAAGGCTATTGAACATGACGAAGCCACAACAAAAAAAATAATATATAATATGATGGATAAGTACGAGGAGGAAGACAGAGGCATAAAGATAATCGAATTAGAAAATTCCTTTCAAATGTGTACAAAAACGCAGATGTATGATTATCTTATAAGAGTAGCCAGCCAGCCTAAAAAGCAGGTACTAACAGATGTTATGTTGGAAACCTTGTCTATAATTGCTTATAAACAGCCAGTTACAAGAGCTGATATTGAAAGCATTAGAGGTGTAAAGTGTGACCACGCTGTAAACAAGCTTATTGAATACAATCTGGTAGCAGAGGTGGGAAGATTAGATGCACCAGGCAGACCTCTGCTTTTTGGAACAACTGAGGACTTCCTTAGAAAGTTTGGTGTAGGCTCGATAGAGGATTTACCAGAAATAACCAGTGAAAAGTACGAAAATTTTAAAAACGAGGCGGAAGAAGAAGCACAATTAAAGCTGGATGTATAGGTATAAATTTCTATAACAGGCATATATTACTAAAAACGATAAAAGTGGTAATAATATGAAAAACAAACCTAAGTCAATAATTTATAAATGTAGATTATTGGCTTTTATTATTTTGGTGGAGTGTGTAATTTCTGGATTTCTTCTGGGAATGTGTCCTATAGAAAGCTTAGCAGAGGCAGGTAAGCTGTACGCATTGAATGCCTGCTTATATGACGGAGATAACGAAAGAGTTTTGTTTGAAAAAAATGGGTACGAGGCAAAGCCTATGGCAAGCACAACTAAAATAATGACCTGTATTATTGCTTTGGAATACGGAAATTTAGAGGATATAGTTGAGGTATCAAAATATGCGGCAAGTATGCCTAAGGTAAAGCTGGGAGCTGTGGCTGGCGAAAAGTACAGGTTGGGAGATTTGTTATATTCCTTGATGTTAGAATCCCACAATGATTCAGCTGTAATAATTGCAGAGCATATATCAGGCTCGGTAGAGGAGTTTGCAAAGCTTATGAATGAAAAAGCGAGAGATTTGCAATGTATTAATACATACTTTATAACGCCCAATGGCTTAGATGCAACCAAGGAGGAAAACGGTATTATAAGACAACATTCCACAACAGCAGCAGAGCTATGCAAAATAATGTCCTATTGTATTAAAAATCCTGACTTTCTAAAAATAACACAAACCCAAAGCTATAGCTTTTCTGATAAAAAAGTAAGCGGGAACGGTGGTGTTGTAAATGGTGCAAGAGTACATACAGTTACAAACAAAAATGCCTTTTTAACTATGATGGAGGGAGCTGTTTCTGGAAAAACAGGCTTTACAGGAGGAGCAGGCTATTGCTATGTAGGAGCTTTAAAAAGAGATGGAAAAACCTTAATTGTAGCCCTGTTAGGCTGTGGCTGGCCCAATAATAAGGGCTACAAGTGGAAGGATACAATGTATCTAATGAAGTATGGCTTAGATAATTATTATTATAAAACCATAAATGAAGAGTATTTTCCAACTCCTATAAAGGTTAATAATGGAATATCAGGCGATAAAAGAGGAGAGGTTATTATATATCCTCAAATAGTAAGAGAGGAGTTTGGTCTGCTTTGCAGTGATGAGGAAAAAATTACAACTGAAATTGAACTTAATAATTGTCTGGAAGCTCCTTTAAAAAGTAATGAAATAGTGGGTTATTTTATATATAAAATAAATGGTAAGGAGGTGTTTAGAGAGAAAATACAAATAGTGGAAAATGTAGAAAAATATAATATAATCTGGTGCCTTGAAAGACTTTTAAAAATGTTCTTTTTATAGAAAAAATAGCTTGATATTTTACCTAACAAGATATAAAATATAATAGGCAAAAATTTGATTAATAAATTTTGCTCTTGTGTTAAAATTATGCTTTAACACAGAGGTTGAAAATACTATTTCAGCTTTCACCTTACATATTACTATAGAAAATGGAGGACTAAAACGGTGAGTAATTCGGCAGAAAAATCAGCCATCAGAAGAATTTCAGCTTTATTTGACGAAAATAGCTTTGTTGAAATTGGTGGTCTTGTAAGTGCTAGAAGTACAGACTTCAATTTACAGGATACACAGACACCAGGAGATGGTGTAGTAACAGGCTACGGCGTTATTGATGGTAACTTAGTTTATGTATTCAGTCAGGATGCTAGTGTTTTAGGCGGAAGCATTGGTGAAATGCACGCTAAAAAAATTGCTAACATTTATGATATGGCTATGAAGATGGGAGCACCAATTATCGGCTTAATTGATTGTGCTGGACTTAGATTACAAGAGTCAACAGATGCACTTGAAGCATTTGGTACAATTTACAACAAACAGGCTTTAGCATCAGGTGTTATACCTCAGATTACAGCAATTTTTGGAAATTGCGGTGGTGGACTTGGTATTATTCCTGCACTTGCAGATTTTACATTTATGGCAAAGGACGGAAAGTTATTTGTAACTTCTCCAAATGCTTTAGATGAAAATAACGAATCAAAATGTGATACAGCATCTGCTGATTATCAAAGCAAAGAATCTGGTCTTGCTGACTTTACAGGTACAGAGGAAGAGGTTTTAGCCAGTATCAGACAGCTTGTTTCAATTTTACCTGCAAACAATGAAGAAGAAGCACCAGAGCTTGATTGTCAGGATGACTTAAACAGAGTATGTGCTGACCTTGAAAATTGTTTAGAAGATACATCTATAGCATTAGCAAATATCTCGGATAACAATTTCGTCTGTGAAGTTAAATCACAGTATGCAAAGGAAATGGTTACAGCATTTATTAAATTAAATGGTGCAACTGTTGGTGCAGTAGCAAATAGAACAAAGGTTTATGATGACGAAATGAAGGTTGTTGCAGAATATAATGCAAGACTTACAACAGCTGGTGCTGCAAAAGCAGCAGAATTTGTTGAGTTTTGTGATGCTTTCAACATTCCTGTTATCACACTTACAAATACAAAGGGTTTCGCTACAACAGTAGAAGAAGAAAAGACTATTTCAAAAGCTGTTGCAAAGCTTACTTATGCTTTCGCAAATGCAACTACTCCAAAGGTTAATGTTGTTATTGGCAATGCTTTTGGTAGTGCTTATGTAGCAATGAATTCAAAATCTGCAGGAGCTGACATTGTATACGCTTGGCCTGATGCAAAGATAGGTACAATGTGTCCTAAAGAAGCAGTTAGAATTATTTATGCAAATGAAATCAAAAATGCAGAAAATAAAAACGCTTTCATAGAAGAAAAAGCAGCAGAATATAAGGCATTACAGACAAGTGCTTTATCAGCAGCTAAGAGAGGATATGTAGATAGCATTGTTGAGCCACAGGATACTAGAAAGTATTTAATCGGCGCATTAGAAATGCTTTATACAAAAAGAGAGGATCGTCCAGTAAAGAAACATGGTACGGTTTAGAGAGGTGAAATTGATGAAAAATATTAAAAAGTTTTTTGCAATCCTACTCGTTACTATTTTATCAGTTTCAACAGTAGCTTTCGCAGGAGAAACAGATGCTACTAATACAACTGAGTATCCTGACAGCGTATTTATTGAAAATGCTAAAAATATTGTTAAATCTGATTTTGCAGAAACAGATTATGATAGCTGTAAATACTTCATTAATAATCAGGTTGGTATGGTTAAAGAGGCTTTTGAATCCTTCCTTCCATTTACTGAAGAAGGTAAAATGGGCGAATTCATTGGCGTTGCTGATGAAGCCAAGGTAGACAGAGCTGATAACGGACAGGTTACCTGTGTTGTTACTATGGTATATGCAAACGGTAAAATAGATGCAAGTATTATTTATAACAATATTAATGGAAAGCCAACACCAACAAGTATTACCTTCAAAAACGGTGAAGAAGAAGAACAGGCGTCCTTAGGTTCAAGAATGGCAAATGCTGGCTTGAATACATTAATCGGTATGTCTACAGTTGTTGTAATATTACTTATAATTATGTTCTTTATTTACTTGTTTAAATTTATTCCTAAGTTACAGGAAAAATTTGCAAACAGAGGAAAGAAAAACGAGACAGAAGTTGCAGTAGATAATGCAATAGCACAAATCACAGAAAACGAAGAGTCAGTTGATGACCTTGAGCTTGTTGCTGTAATTACAGCCGCAATATCAGCACAGACAGGACTTTCTTCAGATGGATTTGTTGTAAGATCAATTAGAAAAGCAAAAAGAAGCAGATAATGGAGGCTTATATGAAAAATTATAGAATTACAGTTAATGGAAATGTATATGATGTAACAGTTGAAGAAACAGGCGCTACAGCATCAGCACCAGCTGCACCAGTTGCTAGTGCAGCTCCAAAGGCGGCTCCAGCTAAAGCACCTGCAGCTACAGGTACACAGGGAGCAACAAAGGTAAATGCACCAATGCCAGGAAAAATTCTTTCAGTTAAGGTAAAGGTTGGCGCTGCTGTTAAAAAGGGCGATGTAATCTTAATTCTTGAAGCTATGAAGATGGAAAATGAAGTAGTAGCTCCAGCTGATGGTACTATTGCAAGTGTTGATGTAAACGAAGGCGCTACTGTAGAAGCTGGCGATGTATTAGCAACATTAAACTAATCCTTATTACATTAATTGACAATACTACATCAGGAGGTTAAAAGATGGATTACA
The DNA here is from genome assembly GCA_900539455.1 of uncultured Eubacteriales bacterium. GTDB lineage: Bacteria > Bacillota > Clostridia > Lachnospirales > Lachnospiraceae > SVEL01. The sequence continues at coordinate 14,609 of UQCD01000001.1, read as the reverse complement.
TTTTAGATACTTTAGGAAATCTTATTCATCAGTCCGCTTTCTTTGGATTGACTTGGGGCAATTATGTAATGATAGCAGTTGCCTGTGTTTTCCTATTCCTTGCTATCAAAAAAGGATATGAACCACTTTTACTTGTTCCGATTGCTTTTGGTATGTTGTTAGTTAATATCTATCCGGATATTATGGCATCACCTGAAAATACATCAAATGGTGTCGGTGGTTTGTTACATTATTTTTATATTTTAGATGAATGGAGTATTTTACCTTCACTTATCTTTATGGGTGTTGGTGCAATGACTGACTTCGGTCCACTTATTGCCAACCCTAAGAGCTTTTTACTTGGTGCAGCAGCACAGTTTGGTATTTATGCAGCATATTTCATTGCTATTTTAATGGGCTTCAATGACAAGGCTGCAGCAGCTATATCAATTATTGGTGGTGCTGATGGTCCTACATCAATTTTCCTTGCAGGTAAGCTTGGTCAGTCAGATTTAATGGGACCTATTGCAGTTGCGGCTTATTCGTATATGTCATTAGTGCCTATTATTCAGCCACCAATTATGAAGCTTCTTACAACTAAGAAGGAAAGAGCAGTTAAGATGGAACAGCTTAGACCTGTTTCAAAGCTTGAAAAGATTTTATTTCCAATAGTTGTTACAATTATTGTTTGTTTAATATTACCTACAACAGCTCCATTAGTTGGTATGCTTATGTTAGGTAACTTATTCAGAGAAAGTGGAGTTGTTAAGCAGCTTACTGAAACAGCTTCAAATGCACTTATGTATATTGTAGTTATTTTACTTGGTACATCTGTTGGTGCTTCAACAAGTGCAGAAGCATTCTTAAATATTAGTACATTAAAGATTGTAGCTTTAGGACTTATTGCATTCGCATTTGGTACTGCTGCTGGTGTTGTTATCGGTAAAGTTATGTGTAAGCTTAGCGGTGGCAAAATCAATCCTCTTATTGGTTCAGCAGGCGTATCTGCCGTACCTATGGCAGCAAGAGTATCACAAAAGGTTGGTGCTGAAACAGATCCAACAAACTTCTTACTTATGCACGCGATGGGACCAAATGTTGCCGGTGTTATCGGTACAGCCGTTGCAGCTGGAACATTTATGGCGATATTCTTATAAAATTTAGAAAGGACTTGGTGATATAGAATGGCAGAAAAGAAACCAATTAAAATTACTGAAACAGTATTAAGAGATGCTCATCAGTCACTTATTGCTACAAGAATGACAACAGAACAAATGCTTCCTATCGTTGATAAGATGGATAAAGTTGGTTATCATTCAGTAGAATGTTGGGGTGGTGCAACTTTTGATGCTTCACTTAGATTTTTGAAGGAAGATCCATGGGAAAGACTTAGAAAGCTTCGTGATGGATTTAAAAACACAAAATTACAGATGCTTTTTAGAGGACAGAATATTTTAGGTTATCGTCATTATGCAGATGATGTTGTTCAGTATTTTGTTCAGAAGTCAATAGCTAATGGTATTGATATTATCAGAATATTTGACTGTTTAAATGATATTAGAAATCTTCAGTGCGCTGTTGATGCAGCAATTAAAGAAAAAGGTCATGCACAGGTTGCATTAGCATATACCTTAGGTGATGCGTATACACTTGATTACTGGAAGGATATGGCTAAGAAAATTGAAGATATGGGTGCAAACTCAATCTGTATCAAGGATATGGCAGGTCTTTTAGTCCCATATAAAGCAACAGAGCTTATTAGTGCTTTAAAGGAGACTGTAGATATTCCAATTCAGTTACACACACATTACACTTCAGGTGTTGCTTCAATGACATACCTTAAGGCTGTTGAGGCTGGCGTAGATGTTATTGATACAGCAATGTCACCATTCTCAATGGGAACAAGCCAGCCTGCTACAGAGGTTATGGTAGAAACCTTTAGAGGTACTCCTTATGATACAGGCCTTGATCAGAACTTATTAGCTGAAATAGCCGATTACTTCAGACCTATGAGAGATGAAGCTTTAGCTAGTGGATTACTTAATCCAAAGGTTATGGGTGTTGATATTAAGACATTATTATATCAGGTACCAGGTGGAATGCTTTCAAATATGGTTTCTCAGTTAAAGGATATGAAGGCTGAGGACAAGTATTATGATGTACTTAAGGAAATTCCAGAGGTTAGAAAAGACTTGGGTGAGCCACCTCTAGTTACACCTTCATCACAGATTGTTGGTACACAGGCTGTACTTAATGTTATCGCTGGTGAAAGATATAAAACACCTACTAAGGAGTGTAAGGCTGTTCTTAGTGGTGAATATGGTCAGACAGTTAAACCATTCAACAAAGAGGTTCAAAAGAAGGTTATCGGTGATAAAAAGCCTATTACCTGCAGACCGGCAGATTTACTTGACAATGAGTTAAATAAAATCGAGGCTGAAATGTCTGAATGGAAAGAACAGGATGAAGATGTTTTATCTTATGCTTTATTCCCACAGGTTGCTACTGAATTCTTCAAATACAGAAAAGCACAGCAGGATAAGGTTGATTTAAGCAAAGCAGATACTGAAAACGGAGCATATCCAGTTTAGTAAAAACAATCCCCCATTATAGGTAAAACTTTGATGGGGGATTTTAGAAATAAAAAATGGACAGTTAGAAATGGATTTATTTGATATAATAAAGGAACTTTTACCCAAAATGAGTAAAGGTCAAAAAAAGATAGCCGAATATATTATTACAGATTTTGATAAAGCAGTATTTATGACTGCTGCCAAACTTGGAAAAATTACTGGTGTCAGTGAATCAACGGTTGTAAGATTTGCTACAATGTTAGGCTTTGACGGATTTCCAGAGCTGCAAGGGGCAATGAAGGAACAAGCCTCTAAGAAGCTGTCATCCATTGAAAAAATAGATATTAGCTCAAATATTGCTAGAAAATCTCCTGTTTTAGAAGAGGTGCTGACATCAGATATAAATAAAATCAAGCTTACACTTGATATAATGGATAATCAGACCTTTGATATGGCTATTAATATAATCAATAGTGCTAAAAAGATTTACATATGCGGACTTAGAAATTGTATGGCTTTAGCAGAGCTGTTAGGCTACTATTTAAAGGACATATTCGATAATGTAATTGTGCTTAGAACAAACAGCTATAGTGAGCTGCTAGAGCAAGCTGTAAGAATAGATGACAAGGATTGTTTTATTGGTATAAGTTTTCCTAGATATTCTATGCGAACTTTAAAAATGATGGAGTTTGCCAATAATAAAAATGCAGAGGTAATTGCAATTACAGATTCAAAAAGCTCTCCAATGTGTTTGTATTCATCCTGCAATCTTATAGCAAAAAGTGAAATGACAAACACCTTTGATTCCTTAGTTGCACCCCTAAGCCTTATTAATGCTGTTATTACAGAGTTAAGCATAAAAAATAATAACAGGGTAATAAAACAGCTTAATGAAGTAGATAAGGTATGGGAGGATTATCAAATATATTCTTCCGATGAAATTAATAAACTAAAAGATTAAAGGATATTATATGAGTAATGTAATTATAATTGGTGGTGGCGCAAGTGGAATGTTGGCTGCTATAGGTGCAGCAGAATGTGGTCACAAGGTTACCATTTATGAGAAAAATGAAAAGCTTGGAAAAAAGCTTTATATAACAGGCAAAGGCAGATGTAATATTACAAATGCCCAGGATATAGATACAATATTAAAAAATGTGGTCAGGAATAACAAATTTTTATATAGTGCATTCTATACCTATACAAATGACAGTATAGTAGCTTTAATTAATGAAATGGGCGTGCCAACAAAAATAGAAAGAGGAAATAGAATTTTTCCTGTTTCTGATAAATCAGCAGATGTAATATGGGCGCTTAGCAAAAGGTTAAAGCAATTAGATGTAAAGTGTGTCTATAAATATAATGCAAAGAAAATATTAGTGGAAAATGGAACTGCAGCAGGTGTTTTGTTTGATAATGACGAGAAGGTATATGCAGATAATGTAATTATTGCAACTGGAGGTAATTCCTATCAGACCACAGGCTCTACCGGTGATGGATATAAAATGGCAAGAGAAGTTGGACATACTGTAACAGATATTTACCCTTCCTTAGTTCCTTTTAATACTAAAGAGGAATTTGTAAAGGATTTGCAGGGGCTTTCTCTTAAAAATGTAAAGGGTACATTTTATGAGGGAGATAAAGAGATATATTCTGATTTTGGAGAAATGCTTTTTACTCACTTTGGTGTAAGCGGGCCAATAGTTTTAAGCGCCAGCAGCTATATTACAGAAAAGGTATCTGCCGGAAGAGATATAAAACTAAAAATAGATTTAAAGCCAGCATTATCCTTTGAAGAATTAGATAACAGAATTACAAGAGATTTTGGCGAAAATATAAATAAAGATTTTAGGAACTCATTAAATAACCTGTTGCCTAAAAAATTAATACCAGTTATTACCAGACTTACTAAAATTGATGAATTTAAAAAGGTTCATGATATTACCAGAGAGGAAAGACATACTTTAGTCAGCTTAATTAAAGGCCTTGAAGTTACCTTGGCATCAACCAGAGGCTTTAGTGAGGCCATTATTACCAGAGGTGGTATTAACACAAAGGAGATTTCCTCCTCAACTATGGAGTCAAAAATAGTAAAACGGTTATTCTTTACAGGTGAGGTGTTAGATGTTGACGCATTAACAGGTGGTTATAATTTGCAGATTGCATATTCCACAGGATATTTAGCAGGAATCAGCACATATTAATGGTAAAACCAGAAAGTAGGAAGAAAATGTATAATATAGCAGTAGATGGTCCGGCAGGAGCTGGTAAAAGCACAATAGCAAAGTTGGTTGCAAAAAAATTAGGATATATATATGTAGATACAGGTTCTATGTATAGAGCTATGGCATTGGCCTGCATTAGGGAAAATGTTGATGCTGTGGATGAAGAAAATGTAGTACGGGTATGTTCCTTATGTGATATAACTATTGATTATGAGGATGGCGTTCAGCAGGTATATTTAAATGGAGAAAATGTTAATAATTATATTAGGGCAGAGGAGGTATCAAATATGACCTCTGCTATTTCAGTATATGGACCAGTAAGGGAAAAGCTGGTTTCTCTGCAAAGAAATCTTGCTAAGGTGCAAAATGTAATTATGGACGGAAGAGATATAGGCACCTGCGTATTAAAGGATGCTTATTTAAAAATATATTTAACTGCAAGTACAAAGACAAGAGCAGAGCGTAGATATAAAGAACTTATAGAAAAAGGCGAAAATGTAAACCTTTCAGATATAGAAAAGGATATAGAAGAAAGAGATTACAGAGATATGCACAGAAAAATATCACCATTAACAAAGGCTGAGGATGCAGTCTTAGTTGACTGTTCTGATATGACAATAGAGCAGGTGGTTGATACCATTACAAAATTAGCTATAGAAAGGAAATAAATAGTGGAAATATTATTAGCTGATTCGGCTGGATTCTGCTTTGGCGTAAAAAGAGCTGTAAATACAGTATATAATCAGATAGAGAAAGCTTTAGGCAAAGATATAATATATACCTATGGACCAATTATTCATAATGAAGAGGTAGTAGATGACCTTGAAAAAAAAGGAGTTGTTGTAGTCAATTCCTTAGAAGAATTTGATAATTTGGATAAAGGCACAGTAATTATCCGATCTCACGGAGTTTCAAAGGCAATCTGTGATGCACTTTCGGCAAAGGGCTTTAATATAATTGATGCAACCTGTCCTTTTGTTAAAAAAATACATAAAACTGTATTTGAAAAAGGTAATGAAGGCTACGAAATTGTAATTATTGGCAATGATACGCATCCGGAGGTAGAGGGAATTAAGGGTTGGTGCAACACTAAGGTAACAGTGATTAACAGCGAAGAGGAAGCTCTTGCATTTAAGGCAGCTGAGGGTGCAAAAATATGTGTTGTATCACAGACGACATTTAATTACAAGAAATTTAATTATTTAGTTGAAATTCTTTGCAAAAAGTTATATGATATAATAGTTGTTAATACTATATGCAATGCTACTAACGAAAGACAGTTAGAAGCTCGCAAGATAGCAAAGAGCGTAGATACAATGATAGTCATTGGTGGGAAAAGTAGCTCAAACACCCAAAAGCTCTACGAAATATGTAAAGAGGAATGTGAAAATACTTTCTTTATCCAGACGGTAGAGGACTTGAAAAATTTGAAGTTATTACCAGCGAAAGCGATTGGTATTACAGCAGGGGCTTCAACCCCAAAAAATATTATTGAGGAGGTTCAAAATTATGTCAGAATTAAGTTTTGAACAAATGTTAGAAGAATCATTAAAAACTATAAGAACAGGAGAAATCGTTGAAGGCACAGTCATCAGTGTTAAAGAAGATGAAATAGTGTTAAATATAGGTTACAAGTCAGACGGTATAATCACAAGAAACGAATATACTAACACACCTAATGTTGATCTTACAACCGTTGTGTCTGTTGGCGACACAATGGAAGCTAAAGTTCTTAAGGTTAATGATGGAGAAGGACAGGTACTTTTAACTTACAAGAGATTGGCTCAGGAAAAGGGAAGCAAGAGATTAGAAGAAGCCTTTGAAAACAAAGAAGTTTTAAAAGCAAAGGTTTCACAGGTTATGGCTGGTGGATTGACAGTTATCGTTGATGATTGTAAGGTATTCATCCCTGCAAGCCTTGTTTCTGATACTTATGAAAAGGATTTAACAAAGTACAATGGTCAGGAAATTGAATTCGTTATTTCAGAATTCAATCCAAAGAAGAGAAGAATCATTGGTGACCGTAAGCAGTTATTAGTAGCTGCAAAGAAGGATGCACAGGAAGAACTTCTTTCAAAATTAGAGGAAGGACAGATCGTTGAAGGCACAATTAAGAATGTTACAGATTTTGGCGCATTCGTAGACTTAGGTGGAATTGACGGTTTATTACACATTTCTGAAATGTCTTGGGGCAGAATTGAGCATCCAAAGAAATTATTCAAGGTTGGCGATACTGTAAAGGCTTTAGTTAAGGAGATCAACGGTACTAAGATTGCACTTAGCCTTAAGTTTGATGATACAAACCCATGGGTAAATGCAGAAGAAAAGTTCCAGGTTGGCAAGATTGTAAAAGGCAAGGTTGCTAGAATGACAGATTTTGGCGCATTTATTGAATTAGAGCCAGGCATTGATGCTTTACTTCATGTATCACAGATTTCAAGAAATCATGTTGAAAAACCATCTGATGTATTAAAGATTGGCGATGAAATCGAAGCTCAGATAGTAGATTTCAATCTTGATGAAAAGAAAATTAGTCTTAGCAAAAAAGTTTTAGAGGCTGATACAGCAGAAGAAACAGCTGCAGAAGAATAAAAAACTTTGGGGGTTCGCAATATTGGATTACGAACAATTTAAAAAGCAAGTATTTGCATTAACAAAAATAGACTTGAATGCCTATAAAGAAAAACAAATGAAGAGAAGGATAGATTCTCTTATATCAAAAAATGGATATAGTGGATATGCAGATTATGTAGCTGCTATAAAAGATGATATAAAGCTGTTTGAAGAATTTGTAAATTACTTAACAATTAATGTATCTGAGTTTTGGAGAAATCCAGAGCAATGGACTATTCTAGGTGAGCACATATTACCAGAGCTTATAAAAGGCTCTGGTAATAAACTTAAAATATGGAGTGCAGCTTGTTCAACAGGCGATGAGCCATATTCATTAGTTATGCTGTTATCAAAGTTCGTTCCATTGTCAGATATACAAATTATAGCTACAGATATTGATAAGCAGGTTCTTGAAAAGGCTGCCTCAGGTCTTTATCATGAAAAAAGTCTTGCAGGCTTGCCAAAGGAATTTAAAGAAAAGTTTTTTACAAAAATAGGCTCAACAAGTTATCAGATTTCTGATGAGATAAAACGATGTGTTACTTTCAAGCAGCACAATTTATTGAAGGATGTCTATCCATCAAATTTTGATTTAATAGTTTGTAGAAATGTACTTATTTATTTTACAGATGATGCAAAATTTGAAATATATAAGAAGTTTAACAAGTCACTAAGAAGTGGCGGATACTTATTTATTGGTAGTACAGAGCAGATTATCAATTATAAGGAGATTAATTTTTCATCCTTTAAATCGTTTTTCTATCGTAAAAATTAGATTAATGAAGGACAGGCTCATACCTGTCCTATTTTTAGATATTGATAAAATATTGGAAAGATTATTTTATGAGAGTAATTTCAGGAAGTGCCAGAAGGACAAATCTTGTTGCACCTTCAGGCTTGAATACAAGACCAACTACAGATAGAATAAAAGAAACCTTGTTTAATATGATAAACAATGAATTATATGATTGCATATTCGTTGATTTATTTAGTGGAAGTGGGGCTATAGGCATAGAAGCACTTAGCAGAGGTGCTGAGGGAGCATATTTTATAGAAAATAATAGAAAAGCCATTAATTGTATAAAAGAAAATCTTGAAAAAACACATTTGGAAAGCAAAGCTTTTGTTATTGAAAATAGTGTTTTAGATGGGATTAAAATATTAGAAAGAAAAAATATAAAAGCTGATATTATTTTTATGGACCCACCATATAATAATCAGATAGAGAAAGAGGTTGTTAAGGCTCTTTCAACTAGCAGCATAATTGATGAAAATACAACTATTATTGTCGAGGCATCCTTAGAAACAAAAATGGATTACTTAGATGAATATAGTTTTGATTTAATAAAGAGAAAAGATTACAAAACAAATTCTCATATATTTTTGATAAAAAAATGAGGTGATGTATTTGAAAATAGCAATTTATCCAGGAAGTTTTGATCCTGTAACACTTGGACATCTTGACATTATTGAAAGAGCAGCTAAAATTGTAGATGAGCTGGTTGTAGCAGTTCTTATGAATGGTTCCAAGTCACCATTGTTTACGGTAACGGAACGAGTCGATATGTTAAGGGAGGTTACTAAGCATATCGGTAATGTAAAGGTGATGTCCTTTAGTGGACTTTTAGTAGACTTTGCAAAGGAAATCAACGCCAGCATTATTATTAGAGGACTAAGAGCCATTACAGATTTTGAATATGAATTACAGATGGCACAGACAAATCACATTTTAAATGATAAAATAGATACAGTATTCCTTACATCAAATCTTGAATATTCGTATCTTAGTTCAAGTACTGTTAAGGAGGTTGCAAGCTTTGGAGGAGATATTTCAAAGTTTGTACCTGAATATGTTATTGATAGAATTTATAAAAAATATAATAGCTAAATTAAGGAGAAAGAATTATGAGCAAAATTGAACAAATCATTACAGAAATTGAAGATTACATCGAAAGCTGTAAAAAAGTACCCTTCTCAGGTAATAGTGTTGTTGTCAATAAAGATGAAATGCAGGAATTATTATCTGAGCTTAGATTGAAGACTCCAGATGAAATTAAAAAATATCAAAAAATTATTACTAATAGAGAAGCAATATTAACAGAAGCAAAAGAAAGAGCTGAAAATATGATTGCTCAGGCTACAGCACAGACAAATGAGCTTATTAGTGAGCATGAAATTATGCAGCAGGCGTATATTCAGGCTAATGAAGTTGTTCAAAATGCTAAAAATCAGGCAAGAGATATTCTTGATGCTGCAACAACAGAGGCTAACGAGGTTAGAACAAGTGCAATGGAATATGTAGATAGTATTCTTAGCAATGTTCAAAATGCAGTTACATACCAGATGCAGGATATTTCAATTAAATATGAAAACTATATGAAGTCATTAAATTCAAGTCTTGAGGTAGTTATTGCCAATAGAAAGGAATTAAATCCTTCTGATGAAATAAATGAAGAATTATTACCAGATGTTCCAGCACAGCCAGAAGGTAGCAGTGACGACTCTGATTTTGAAGATTATACAGTAGATATGCAGGATATGTAAAAATGATTCAGGATTTAGGCAACAGTATATTCGATAATTCTTATCATAATTATAATTTAAGCGAAAAAGACAGCATTATTGTATGTAAGGATAATAAGGTGCTGGTAAATGTAGCTAACGGTATTGTTACCTTTCCTAAGCAGACTGATTTTGATAATTTTAGTGAATATAGATACCTTTTTTCAATTAATGAAAAAAGGTATTTTACTGTGTTTAATTATTCAATAAAAGATGAAAATTATACATATGAATCAAAGGAAATATTTAGAACAGTTTTGCCCAAGGAGGATAGATATGCCGGTATTGTTGGCTATCAGCTATGTAACTGGTATTTAGAACACAAATTCTGCTCAAAATGTGGCAGGCCATTAGTCCATGATACAAAAGAGCGTATGCTAAAATGCAGCTGTGGTATGATAAATTATCCTATTATTTCCCCTGCAATTATTGTGGGAATAGTACATAAGGATAAGATACTGATTACAAAGTATGCAGACAGAGATTACAAAAAATATGCACTTGTTGCAGGCTTTACAGAAATAGGTGAAACACTTGAAGAAACCGTAAAAAGAGAGGTGTTGGAAGAAGTTTCCCTTCATGTAAAGGATATAAAATATTATGGCTGTCAGCCTTGGCCCTTTACCGGAACTTTATTAGTTGGCTTTTTTGCAAGGGTAGATGGGGATACACATATAGCTATTGACGAAGAAGAATTATCCGAAGGAAGATGGATTGCTAGAAGTGATATGGATGAAATAAAGGACGATGGTATATCACTTACCAGGGAAATGATGATGGCATTTAAAAATAATACAATAAAATGGTAGTAGTGACGATTTATTATTGCATTGGTAAAAATGTAATAATAAATCGTTTTTTGCTATACTATACATATTTTTACAATATTAAAAAATAAAGTGTTGAAATATATTATTTGTTGTTATAAACTAATTAGGAAAGATTAACAAAAATTTAAGTATAAATTATAATTGTTTATGTATAAATCACTGTAAATACGCAGGTTAAGTTATAGTTGTATATGTATTATATGATTGTAGATTATAGTTATGGAGGTATGAAAGTGTAAACTATAAGTTATGCAGGTATGAGATGTAATTATATAAATGTAAGTTATAGTTATGTAAGTATATAAGGTAATTGTATAAGTATAAACTGTAATTGTAAATAAATTAAGAAGTATGGCTCACTTGGTATATAGATATTGATAATATTAATAAAAAAGAGTGTATGATAGATTATACAAAATAGTAATTGATAAACATTGATTAATAAATAAGTGGAATAGTTCATTACAAAAAATCCCAATTATTATGTTATGGAGTGTTTTAAAATTAGATAAAGAAACAAAGTTATGTTAGAACAAAGGTTTATGCAACCGTCAAGACTAGGAGGTGTCAATAAATAATAGAATTTTAGAGCTTTAGATTAAGTATACTTTAGGTAATAAGTATGCTTTAGGCAGATGGTAAATATGAAAATTTACAGCCTAAGAGTATAACAAGCCGATTATTTCGCAATGAAATAAAATGCAATGAAATAAAAGATAGGGAGTAATAAGCTTTTTTGATACTAGAATTAAAATGTAAAAACACAATGGAGGAAAATATGAAAGTAACAGACATATGCAGTACCACTACCCCTTATGTACAGGCAAAGGGTACACAAACTAAAAGTGCAAGTACAACACCAGCAGTAAAATCTGCAAATGCAAAAACAGCACAGTTATCAGCAAGTAATACAATTAAAGCAAATGCAAGTAATACAATTAAAACAAATTCAACTATTAGTACAAATTCAGCCAGTACAACACCTTCGTTGAAATGTTCATCAGCAACGATTACTGCAACTAGCAGTACCACAATTTCATACAAAGGACCTTCTACTACAGTAAAGGCTATAGGACAAGGCGGTAATGCGTCAGCTAGTCCAAAGACAACAACAGGAAGTAACGCATCAGCTACAACAAAAACAACTGCAAGCACAACTCCATATGCGTATTTGGGACATATGGGAGGCGAAGCAAAGTATCAGGCTGCGTCAATTCTGAAGAAATTAGAACTATATAATGGTAATTTAGAAAATAACAAGGCAGATGATAAAGAACTTGGTATAGCACTGAAAAAATTCCGGGATGAATTTAAAGTGAAAACTACAAGCTTGTATAGTGAAGAAATGGTAGAAGCAATTAAAAAGGTTGGTTCATCACTGACAAAACTTTCTACAGTAAAATCACAGCTTGCAGAGTTAGACTTCTATGACCAAAATGGCAAGGAGAAAATAGACCCCTTAGATATTACAGGAAAAAATATTACAAATAATTATGTAGAGGGCTTGAGAAATTTTAGTAGATTATATAATGTAGAATTTTCAAGTGAGAATATTGATAAAGTTTTGGGAAAACTTAAACAAGTGAATGATATGTATCATAAGGTGGCAGATAAGCTTGTTGAAAAAGAGGTAAATAGTGAGAATATAAAAAAAGAACAGAAAAAAACATTTGGAAAAATGTGGACATTCTTTAAACTAGGTATGGGAGTGAGTGATAAAGTAGCAGCTGCATTAATGGGAAATTCTTTTGCAGAAAGCAGGTTATATGAAGACCAAGTACAAAGCACAGCAAAGGATCCAGATAATTATCAATATCAATTAAACGATGGAATAGGATATGGACTATTTCAGTGGACATATCCAAGTAGAAAAAATAGTCTGATAGAAATAGCAAAATCTATGAATATGGGAATAAATAATGTTAACGCCCAGCTTGAAACCTTAAAGAATGAGGTGCTTTATTCTAATGACCATAAAGATATGTGGATTGAAATGAATAATGTAGATGATTGTAATACAGCAACGAAAATATTTTTTGATGTGTTTGAATTAGTAGGAGATAATACATTAGGAGATAGAATAGATGCTGCAAATAGTATTTTAAATATAATGAGTTAAGAGAAAGGAATAAATTATGAAAAAAATAATGTATTTATTTTTAATAGCAATATTAGTATTAGTAGGGTGTGTAAATAATACTAATGTGGATGAAACACAATCAACAAAAGAAACTAAACAGACATCTGAGATACAAACCACAACAGAAAGTGCAACAACAGAGAAAACCACCACAGAAGAACCGACTACTCCAGTACCAGAGCCAACAGAGGCAGCGTTGGCAATAAGAGCAGTATTAAAAAATGAGCGTCCATACATAGATGTAAATAATGGATATAAAGAAACATATAAGAAAGACTTGAATTACTATTTAGGAAAAACAGATTTAAATCTTATTTGGGATAATTTTAATATGTTTGATGCAGATAATGATGGTCAAAGAGAAGTAATGGTAATTGTACGCAATTTAAGATTAATAGGTAATCATACTAATTTAGAGGATAGGCTTTATCTTATTTTGAGATATTATCAAGGACAGGTATACGGATATCAAAGTAGCCAGATAATGTATTTTGGAAATAATGATTATTTTAGTTGGGATTCCCGATATTATAAATATATGGAAGCTGATGAGAAATATAGTGGCGGTGGAAGAATAGAATTTAAAGGAGATAAGATAAAATACATATATTACATAAGAGAGGAAAATGAAAAAGAAAGAAAATGGCTTGAGAGTTTGATACCAGGAGCAGATGTAGAAATAATAGTAGATAAGAAAATGTGTGAATATGCGGAAAAGGAATGTGAAGAGGGGTGTAAATACGAAGTAGGTGATGCCAGATTCATAGAGGATATAGATGCGTACATATATTAGTTATTCAGGAGAAAATAGACTATGAAAAAAATTAGATTTATATTATTTATTGCAGTATTATTTTTAGTTGGTTGCAATTCTAGTCAAAATAAGGAAACACTTGACAAAACGACGGATTATCAACAAACAACCACGGTTAAAACTACAACCGAAAATGCAACAACAGAGGAAACTACCACAGAAGAGCCAACTACTTCAGTACCAGAGCCAACAGAGGCAGCATTAGCAATAAGGGCAGTATTAAAAAACGAGCGTCCATACATTGATGTAAATAATGGGTATAAGGAAACATATAAGAAAGACTTGAATTACTATTTAGGAAAAACAGATATAAATATTAGATGGGATAATTTTGAAATGTTTGATGCAGATAATGATGGTCAACGAGATGTAAAAGTAATTGTACGCAATTTGAGAAGGTATGGTAATCATACTAATTTAGACGATAGGCTTTATCTTATTTTAAGATATTATCAAGGGCAGGTGTATGGATATCAGTGTAGCCAGATAATATATTTTGGAAATAATAATTATTTTGGTTGGGATTCATTATATTGCGATTATATGGAGGATGATGAAGAATATAGAGGTGGTGGAAAAATAGAATTTAAAGGAGATAAGATAAAATATATATATTACATAAGGGAGGAAAATGAAAAAGAAAGAAAATGGCTTGAGAGTTTGATACCAGGAGCAGATGTAGAAATAATAGTAGATACGGAAATGTGTGAGTATGCCGAAAAAGAAGGTGAAAAAATAAGTGAATACATAGGAGGAAATTCAAAAAAAGTAGAAGATATTGAGGCATACATATATTAGTTATTCAGGAGAAAATAGACGATGAGAAAAATTAGATTTATATTATTTATTGCAGTATTATTTTTAGTTGGTTGC